>JANLZB010000047.1:0-39251 GCA_031366005.1 Bacteroidota bacterium
GCCCATTGGAAGCTTTGGCGGAGCATTGTCATCCATATCTGCAACCCAGTTAGGTGCTATTGCAATCAAAGAAGCTGTTAAACGTGCCGGTATAAAACCGGAACAGGTTCAGGAAGTATTTATGGGAAACGTACTGCAGGCAAATGTAGGACAGGCACCTGCCACACAAGCTTCCATTTATGCAGGCTTGCCAACCAATATTCCAAGCACAACAGTAAACAAAGTTTGCGCTTCAGGCATGAAGGCAATTATGTTTGGTGCTCAATCCATCATGTGTGGTGATAATGACATAGTGGTTGTCGGTGGCATGGAAAATATGAGTGCAGTTCCTTATTATCTTGATAAAGCACGTAATGGTTATCGCCTTGGTCATGGGCAGGTGATTGATGGCTTGGTTAAGGACGGATTATGGGATGTTTATAAAGATTATCACATGGGCAATGCTGCGGAGTTGTGTGCAACGGATTGTAAAATATCACGTGAAGAGCAGGATGCTTATGCGATAGAATCTTACAAACGTTCGCAGGCGGCTTATGCTAAAGGTTCATTTAAAGATGAAATTGTACCTGTAAATATTCCACAGCGCGGCAAGGATGATTTGATAGTGAGTGAAGACGAAGAATTCCGTAAAGTAGATTTTAATAAAGTGCCAACCTTAAAACCGGTGTTTGTTAAAGATGGAACAGTAACAGCTGCCAATGCAAGCACCTTAAATGATGGTGCTGCTGCTTTAGTATTGATGAGTGCAGAAAAAGCAAAAGAGTTGGGATTGAAACCACTTGCAACCATTGTTAGCTATGCTGATGCACAACAGGCGCCTGAATTGTTTACTACTGCTCCTTCAAAGGCATTACCGAGGGCAGTAGAAAAGGCAGGCTTAACTTTAAAAGATCTGGAATACATTGAAATCAATGAAGCATTTTCAGCAGTAGCCGTAGCTAATAATAAACTAATGAGTCTTGATCCTGCTAAAGTAAATGTAAATGGTGGCGCTGTATCATTAGGTCATCCATTGGGATGTTCTGGTGCCAGGATAATCGTTACATTGATTAACGTGCTTAAGCAAAACAATGCAAAAATTGGCGGAGCCGGCATTTGCAACGGTGGAGGAGGAGCAAGTGCAATGGTGATAAAAAATTGGTTATGAATTATGAGTTATGAATTATGGATTCATAAACTCTTAACCAATGTAATAGTTAACTCTATTCTCTTAACGATAATTCATAACTCATAACTCATAACTCATAATTCATAACTCATAACTCATAACTCATAACTTTTTAATGCCCGGCATCTGTCATCTCAGCTTAGTACCCATGCGAAAAGAGCCCGCTCATCGCAGCGAGCTTGTTAATCAATTATTATTTGGTGAATGCTTTGAGCAGATTGAACAAAATGGTGAGTGGCTCAATATCCGCTCAGCGCATGATAATTATGAGGGTTGGATCCATCAGTCGCAGCAAACAACTTTAACACTTCCTGAATACAGTGAGTTGAAACGCGGCAAGCCTTTCCTCACTTATGATCTTGTTCAGATACTCATCAATCAAAACAGCATTTATTCAATCTTGTTAGGCAGTACATTACCGTGGTATTGGGGTAACACCTGCCGCATTGGTTCCAATAGTTATGTGTTTGATGGTAACGCTCACTTGCCTGATTTATCAGGAGGAACAAAAACAATTATTGAGAATGCTTACATGTACCTGAATGCGCCTTACCTGTGGGGTGGCAGATCTCCTTTCGGCATTGATTGTTCAGGACTCACACAAATGGCTTTTAAGATGTGCGGCATTTATATCAAACGTGACGCATGGATGCAGGCGGAGCAGGGAGGAACTGTGCATTTGCTGGATGAAGCACAACCAGGCGATCTTGCATTTTTTGATAATGAAGAAGGAAACATTACCCATGTGGGGATTATCTCCGGTAAGAATAAAATAATACATGCCTCAGGCAGCGTTCGTGTTGATACCATTGACCATCATGGTATTTTTAATAATCAAACAAGAAAATACACACACAACCTGCGTCTTATTAAAAGGATGATTTAATTCATTTACCAAATAATTATTGAAGAGTTGATTAATAAGATTACTTTCATATCTCTAATTTATTAATCATGAAAAATTTCTTTAGCAGCTTTCTGTTGTTTTTAATCATCTCAACAGGGTCATTTTGTCAAACTCCTTCCTCTTTGGTAAGCGATGTACAGGTTACATCATTGATGGATGCTCATTTAAAAGCAATACGTATTTGCAAAGACCCCGTTACCGGAGATTTATTTTACCTTGCAACCAGTGGTGAGATTTACCGGATTTACCAGCCTATAGGTTTACCGGCTTACGATTCATTGGTTTACACTGTAGCTGATCATGGCGTACAGTACGTCCAGGGATTTGTTATTCACGACAGCACGTTTTATTTGGCGGGTAACCAAAACATATCACAACCCACATCGCAGGGAATAATTGTTCGTGGTACGTTAAAACCTAATGGTTCGAGATTATGGGATACCGTAGCTATAAGTGTACCTTATGCCCAGGCTGGTATTTTTGATCATCGCTTCAGCGGATTGGTTATTAATCCTGCTGGTGATACCTTGATTGTTTGCAGTGGCACACGCACCGATCATGGAGAAGAAAATACGAGGAACGGAATGTTTCCGGGCATGCGTGATGAGCCAATAACAGCTAAGCTGCTTGCTATTCCCGCATTCTATAAAGATTCAATTATACCGAATGACTCTGCAGCTTTGATCAACCAGGGTTATCTATTTGCATCCGGTGTTCGCAATTTCTTTGACATGGCTTATGCTGCCAATGGAGATCTTTTTGCTACAGAAAATTCAGGTGACCGTGATCATAATGAAGAACTGAACTGGGTGCAGCAAGGTCATCATTACGGTTTTCCATGGGTGATGGGTGACGAACTTAACCCTCAGCAATTTCCGGGATATGATCCATCAACAGATTTAATGATCAATCATAACTCACTCGCATGGACCAATGGTAAATTTTATAATGATTCCACTTTTCCACCTCCTCCACCAGGAATTACATTTGATGCCGGTGTTCAGAATTTGGGACCTGATGCAGATAAGTTCCGTGATCCTTCAACTGGATTGGTGAATGATGCGAGTGATGCCGGTGTTGACTTTCATACTTTCACTGCCCACCGTTCACCATTAGGTTTAGTGTTTGATAATGATAGCGATTTCGGTGCAAATTACACAGGTGATGCATTTGTATTAAGTTACACTAAAGGCGGTGATTCCACCGGTACTGTGGGCACAGGTATTGGTCCCTTTGTAGATCCAAGTGAAGATCTTTTGCATCTGCATTTATCAAAAGTTGGTGGTACATACCAGGCAACTGTAAACCGTCTTGTGCAGGATTTCAGGCATCCGGTGGATGGAGTTAGAGATGAGAATAAAATTTACGTGTTAGAAAATGCTTTCAATGTTAATCCTCAGCCTCCTCATATTTATGTAGTTACATTTCCGCCTAATGTTGTTACTTTAAGTGAAAATCAAGTCAGTTCACTGCATGTTTATCCGAATCCTTTTAAGGAAAATTTTTACATCCAGCAGGATAAAAACAAAATGAATGTTGAGGAAATAAATATTGTTGATCTTACAGGTCGGATAATTCATTCTCTCAAGATGAAAGATGAAACCATGAAAATTTCATTTAAGGATCAAAAGCTTTCAGAAGGAATTTATTTGCTGAATGCCAGGTTCACTGATGGTAGTAAAAAGGTTATTAAGCTGGTGAAAAAATAAAAAAGCCGGCTTTTTTCAAGCCGGCTTTCATTTAATAACCCAACGTTTTATTTTACTGCTGGCTGAGCTGAAGCATGCACCTTATGAACATGTTTAGCTTTTTTTGCAGGAGTAGCATGAACGATCTCTTTCTTCTCAACCTTCTTGTCAGCTGCTTTAGTTTGAGTTGTCGTTGTTTGCGCCTTAGTAGTTGCAGGAGCAGTTTGTGCATTTACAGTAGTAACCATAATGCCGGCAGCGAATGCTGCGATAATTAATTTTTTCATTTTTTATATGCGTTTTTATTGCACGCCAAAAGTGCATGCATGCAAATGATAACAAGGTGAATGATGGATTAATTTAATATGAATTAATTTTTCCGGAATTTACTTTTCATGAAAAGCCCGGACAAAAAAAAACCTGCGGAAATTTCGCAGGTTTTCTTATCGTGAGGTATTTAATTATTTCACGATTGTAAGCTTGCGATTAACCTCTGTAATACCAGCTGTTAATTTACATAAGTACATTCCTGCATCAAAGTTTTTCACATTGATATCAAGTTGTCCTTTTACTGAAGCAATCATATCGCTGTAAACTAATTTTCCTGCAATATTGAACAGCTCCACTTTTACTTGCTTAGCACCTGCAGTGCTGATGTCATAATTTAATGTAGCTTTTTCAAGAGCTGGGTTTGGATAAAACTGGCTGAATAACTCACCGGCTTTAATTTCTTCAATTCCAGTAATTTTTTGAATCACTGCACGAATCATAAGGTCTTCAGTAGCTGAAGTGCGGTATCCTGCAAAATTACCCGGACCTGTGCCACCTAACACTTCATAACCGCGGTTAGAAAATGGAGCTACCCTGTTTTGTCCTATAGCAACCTGATCCCCACCCATAAACCACAGCACATAAAATCCTCCTGAATTAATAGTGTGTGGCGCAGTAAGCGTAGTTGTTGTAAATGCATTAAGTGTGAAAGATCCTCCTGTTACAAACACAGAGTCCAAAAGAGTTAAGGGTGCACCACTAACTCCATCATCTGCATACACCATCATAGAATAACCAAGATTATTTGGATCAGCAACAATAAACTCTTCAACTTGTGTAAGCTGGCATGGATAAAAAGGCGGAATAAAATGCATGGCTATTCCTCCATCACCGCCACTCCAGGAAATTCCACCTGCACCTGCTTCAACACTATTGTCATAAGAAAGCTCAATGCTTGACTGAGTAGTATCCACTACATTTATCTCCAGTGTTTTTTGGTTATTGGTAGGTGTAGCATCTCCTGAAAGTAATGTAATACAATTCATCTTATAAATACCTGCAGTATTATGAATAAAAGGATCAGCAAAATTTAGAGTCTGTGAAGCGCCTGCATTCAATGCGCCTATTGCCTGTGTGTCTCTCACCTGTAATGCATTGGTGGCAGTGCGTACTTCACCGCTAACATTAAATCCGGCAAGATTTGTATTTCCCGTGTTTTGAACACCTGCTGACATATTCCATGGTGTACCATTTTTTGAAAGGAATATTCCTCCGTTCCCCGGGTTGTCGCAGAAAGTTGTAGAAGCGTCATTCACCTGGAAAGAAGTAGTGTCAGGATAGTAAAATTTGATCGCATAGCTTACAGGAGGATAAACATCATGTGCCCATTCAAGCCCAATGCTACCGCTGTTATTTTCAATACCTACAGCGCAAAAGTCAATAGCCGCAGCACTTGCACCGGTTTGAACCTGGTATTGAAACAGAATTGAGCTATCAGCATAATTCAATATAATCTGGAAGGTGTTATTTCCGGTTACATTAGTAGGAGGTGCTGCCCAGAAAGGACAATTGATCCATGAAACAACCAATGAATCACCGGTCTGGCTTTTATAATAATAAACCTGGCTGTTACTGCCTGGATTGTTTATTAATAAATCACTTTCCATAGCGGCTATAAAGTTCTGCGGTGGATCAGCGAATGGTATAACATGGAACGGTGATGCAAGAGTCGGTAAGATGTTTGAAAATCCAACAGCACCATTGGCTGAAATCCAAAATTGGTTTACATCATACCAGTAATAATGAAAATCAGTATTCAATGAAAATGGACCAACAACATTATCATCAGTTAATCCAGTTACTAATATCGCCTCTGGATTAGTAGTAAGATCAATCCAGTTATAAACAGGGCCGTTAGGATCATTGCTGTCCTTCCACACATAACCGTAAGCATCAGGTCCGCCTGAAGTTTGCGCCTGCACAATATTGCACAGGGAAATTGTAATGATTAATAATAGTAGTGTTTTTTTCATGAGATTATTTTTTTTGGTTTATTTCTGCGAACAAAGTAAGTAAATCGAAAGCAGAATCTCAATATTTGAAAATATTATTACATTATTTATAGTAATGTCTTATTAATACAATTGCATTTGTACTTTTATCCCCTCTAATAAAATCCATCATGAATAAAATTTACAATTACTCTAATCGATTCTTATACGTGTTTATATTTATTGGTTTGCTTAGCCATGGAAAAATTAAAGCTTCGGTGGGTGATACTATAGTAGTGCAGGCACATAACAATGTTCACATGAACTGGCATGGTGATTTTGATGCGTGGGCTGTTTTTCCTTCTGATACTTTTCATTTCAGCAAAATATTAATGAAATATACATTTGGCTGTGCTGCCACCGGATGTGCTGCTTATGATTACACTACCCAGGTGTTTGCACTTCGCCCATCAGGAGTTTTTGATTCAACTTTAATCCTGTATCCATCTTTTACTGTGGCTGGCGCAACAGTTGACTCGGTGTTGTTTAACACAGATACTATTTACAGTTATTTTTATAACAGCACTACTATGACTACTGATAGTGCTATTGCGACCACTTTTCAAATAATGCTGTTTAATGATACGCTTAACCCTTCAGTAGCTACTGACTCCATACAGGCTTATCCTGGTAATTTTTATAATCATATTTATAATTCTACAGGAGCCATCATTGATTCAATTTATGTTCCTTATGATTCATTGTGGTATGTAACTTATACTAATGTGTACTCAGCACCTTTTGAAGTAAAAGATTTAATGGAGTTCGGAAGGGTGATGTCACCTTTCGGAAACCAACTTGCAGCAACGTGGTTTAATAATTACACATTCGATGTTTCTGATTACCGGCCTATGATGCACGATAGTTTACAGATGCGTATATTTTTTGACGGATGGGCTGATGGTTATCGTGTAAGTGTAACTTTTTATATGATAGAAGGAACACCTCCGCGCGATGTTAAACGGGTTCGCATTCTTTATCCTGATAAATATTACAGATATGGTTTCAGCACTGATCCGATTGAAAGCCATTTAGTCCCTGTCACTTTTGATATGGATTCAACTGAAACAGCAGCATCGTTGCGTGTAACACCATCAGGACATTCATTTGGCGGGGCACAGAACTGCGCAGAATTCTGCAACAAAAGTTACAGAGTATTAACCAATGATACGGTGAGATATACACAACAGGTTTGGAGAACTGATTGTGGTATGAATCCGATATTTCCACAGGGCGGTACATGGATATACGACCGCAGCAACTGGTGTCCCGGAACTAAAACGATAACCAAAGAGCACGAACTCACTCCTTATGTTACTCTAGGTGATTCACTTAAAGTGGATATGAATTTTGATGCTTATACTTATACCGGTGGTGCGGGTTTCGATCCTGGTTATTATATAACTGCCAACCTTATCACCTATGGTAATCCTAACTTTTCACTGGATGCAACAGTAGATGAAATTATTGCTCCTAATAATGATTTAAATTATAATCGATTTAATCCCATTTGCAATAATCCTAAAATTGTAATACGAAATTTGGGAAGCACACCATTAACAAGCTGCACCATTACTTATGGAATAAAAGGAGGTGCACAACAAACTTATACCTGGACAGGACATTTGAATTTTCTTGAACGAGTAACGATACAGTTAGGCAACATGATCTGGGGAAGTGCAGCCGGAACGCCCAATATTTTTGAAGCTACTGTAAGCAATCCAAATGGTGGTACTGATCAGTATCCTTATAATAATACTTTGCAATCAACAGTTGGATTTACGCCTATGATGGATCCGCAATTCAGGTTGCAATGGAAAACAAATAATGCAGCCAATCAAACCACTTATAAATTATTTGACGACCAGGGTAATATTTTATATCAGAATGGTTCACTTGCAGCAAACACCACTTATAACGATACGTTTAATCTTTCTCCTGGTTGTTATCTGCTTCGCATAGATGATGCAGGCAAGGATGGCTTATCCTATCCTGCAGGAGGCAATCCACAAGGAACCGGTTTTGCACGATTGCTGAAAGCAAATGGAACAAGTTCGCAGATAAAAATTTTTCCGTCAGATTTTGGTACGCAGATAAATTATTATTTTACTGTTGGATATATGACTGATGTTGCAGAAACTACAGCCGGAGAACCACTGTTGTTTTTATATCCTAACCCGGCTCATGATAATGTAAGATTGAATATTGTACTGCCAACAACATCCGATATGAAAATGGTGATAACATCTATAGAAGGAAAAACAGTGCTTGAAAAAAATTACAGCCATTTTATTCAACAGGATATAGATGTTGATTTAACGGATTACACTGCGGGTATGTACTTTGTGTCGGTTCAAACCAATGAATTCAGAATTACCAGAAAGTTTGTGGTCGAAAAATAAATCTGTTTTTTGGGCATTCAGTTTTAATTAAATTATTCTTGAAAATTTTGAATGCAATCATTTAACAGATTATTAGTGATTCGTAAAGAAAAAGAAGACAGCAGCGGAACCATCAGGAATATTATTATTGATGATTTCTTTTCGGCTGCTTTGCGCAGAAGAGTGAGGATAGAAGTTTTGCTTCCTCCCTGGTATGATGAATTACCGCATCATCACTTCCCGGTTTTATACCTCAATGATGGACAAACCTTGAAACAGGTGCGCATGAAGGAAACTTTAACTGATGCTTATACTCGCAATGTTATTCCTCCTGTTATCATTGTTGCCATACATGCCAATGCCAACCGCATGCAGGAGTATGGAGTGGCTTCATCGCCTGACTACAGGAAGCGCGGAAGCAAAGCTGCCAAATACACCCGTTTTATTACCCATGAATTAAGAAAGCTCATCAACAATAATTTCAGAACACTTACTGATCCGAAATTTAACATCATAGCAGGATATTCACTCGGTGGCTTATCAGCATTCGATATTGCATGGCATCATCCGGACCAGTTCAGCTGTGCAGGTGTTTTTTCCGGTTCGTTCTGGTGGAGGAGCAAAGCTTACAATGATGGTTATAATGATGAAACAGACCGCATCATGCACCAGGTAGTGAAGCAGAGCAAATCCAAACCACCTGTGCGTTTCTGGTTTCAGTGTGGTACACTTGATGAAATGGCTGACCGCAATCATAACAATGTGATTGATGCCATTGATGATACGCTTGACCTGATTAAAGAATTGAAAGCACTCGGTTACACACAACCTCACGAATTACAATATGTGGAAGTGGTAAATGGAAGACATCATGAATCCACCTGGGCTGATGTGATGCCTTTGTTTTTGTCGTGGGCTTTTGGTATGATGAAAGTGTGAAAAAATTATTGCATATAATACAGATTGAAAGGGTGCTTCATTTGAATTGAGTAATATTGCTCCTGAAATAAAAACGTATGAACCAACCTACCATCCAACAGCAAGAATTAATAAATAAAATTGCGGCATTAACAAGGGATTTGCATATAGTAATGTCTTTACCAGAAAATGATGAAGAGGAAGAGACTGTAATTGACAGGGAGGAAATCTACCAAAGCTCCACTCCTAAATTATTTTTTACTGATGCCAATGTTAATACTTAGTTTGTATAGAATCATTTTATTCACTTAGCAAAAAACTTTTCTCCAGAGCAAAATGTTTATTATGAATACAATTTGAAAGCAAAACGATTAACTGCTACGTATTGTCCGCTTGGCTTAATACTGAATAATTATTTCTTATCTTTTTAAATTCATCATGTAACATTTTTCTTGCCTCAGCCCTGGTAATATTTTTTTGAATACAGTAGTCATTTAAATTTATCTGCTCGCACATGAATTTGTTCAATAGGGGTGAATTTTCAAATTGCTTTATTTTGAAGTCCCGATTATTCTCATGCTGGATAATCTCTTCGTGTAGTGTTTGAATAAGTAATTTGATTAGTGTTATGCATACAGATGGTGATGTTTGATTTATATAACCGCCTGAATTAAATTTTTTAAAAGTTATAATCAATATTTCTTCCGCTTGATTTGTGGAAGCTGAATTGTCTATAGCAATACCAAATAACAAAGAGCTGTATTTATCATATATATTTTCAAAGGTGTGGTATAACGTGGACTCGATTTTAAACACTTAATTTCAATAATTGTTTTAAATATTTTATGAGAAAACTAATTCTCAGAAATTTTCAAATTGTTATTTTGAGTGCTATTAAAATATCTATGCCAGGGTTATGGTTATTTTGAACCCAAATGTTTGTTTACTTTCCCCTTATTATATTTTTATCTATATGCAATAAAAAAGGGAAGACTTAACAGAACGTTAAATCTTCCCTTTAGAAAAACTTTATTGATCTACTTTACTACAACTAATTTAACTGATTGTACAGTTTCATTATTATTAGCAAGTACAACATAATATGTTCCCGGTGCATATTTGCTCATATTAAGCTGAATATCGTAAGTACCTTTTGAACGGACTACATTGTTAACCGGAATCTCAACGATTTCACTGTTTTGATTATAAACGGTAACCTTAACCTTGGTACGATCAGTAGTTACTCTTACCCGCACAGTGCTTTGTGTTTTTGCAGGATTTGGAAACGCTTCCATAATGATTGGAGGTGCACCAATATTTAATTGTGCTCCGGGATTTATTGCAGTTACAATAGAACCTCCTGCGCACAATCCATATCCCCTCCAGGGAGCTTGTACATAAGGGAATACAGATTTGAATGCAGTATCGTTTGTTTCAACACCTGTAGTATAACCCAGCACACCTAATAATTGTGGTGTAAGCGGGCTGTTACCTATTGTGTAATCATCATACCATAAACCTATCGCTGCAAGCACCACACCGCTTACGGCCTGCAATTCAATGCGTGTTACGTCATCTTCCAAACGTCTTCCGTTTGGAAAACCATCCATGTTAGGAATGTTTTGCAATGCAGTAGTAGTATTATAATTAGTATCGGTTAAACCCATTACAGCTGCTGCCAGTAATCCTTCGCTGCTGAATTGAGGACTGTTGCGTGGTGTAACCGGCACTGCCATATTTAAGCGTAACATATCACCAAATACCGGAAGAAAATTATTTATGAATGGTTTACCTGCTGTCAAAGGATTACCTGGTGTTTTTCCTGTTGCCAATTGATATGGAGGAAGATTGGGAACACCAGTATGAAAAATCGGAAGTAAATCTACCGAACGTGGCATATTATTACGAAGTAAATATTTTCCAAATATTGCCGTATCTAACGCTGTTCCTGTAGTAGCCGGATTGCCATATAATACATATAATCCGTCATTGCCATTTCCGAAATCAACGTTACCTAATACAGTGGGGGAAGCACGCTGTATGCGCAATGCGCTGAAGGCAGGAATAGCAGGTCCGAATAAACTATTATCCATATACAATCCTAATTCAGGATTACCAAATAAACTATCGAAGTAAGCGCCCTCCTGATATGGAGTTAAAGAATTCCAATAATCTTTTTGCCCGATAGGGATCACCGCTTCATTGGTAAGGGGCATTCCTAATCTTGAAACCTGTACCCATGAACCGCTGTGTGTTTCGGTTCCATCGCCATTGATAGTTCTGAGTGACCTGCGGCTTGCACTTGCCCACACCCCTATTACGAAATCAGGGTCTAAAATATTAGCAGCCATGCTAACATCTTTTCCATCTTTCTGTAATGTTGAAATAGGAACCTTTATACAAATAGCATGTACATTTTTACACTTCAGACCGTCCCTTGGCGCATTCACACCTGTGCCTCCTGCCCTGGTTTGTCCGAGATCGAAAATTCCTCCCAGGTCAACAAAGAAAGGATCATCAATGGGTCCGCAAAAGATAGTTTCTCCGGTGGTAGCTGTTGTGATTGCACTATCCATCAACGCGGCATAAGAAGTGTTTAAACCTAGCTGACTGTCAATGGAACGAGGTCCGATATTATTAGGTGGAACAATACCATTATTGATAACCATCTGAAAAGTAGCTCCTCCATCAATACTGCGAAAGCAATCATAAGTAGTTTTTAAATTTTGTTGTCCTAAACGGATATTAAAAAACGTGGTGGTATCCTGGTTTACCTGAGAAAATACAAACCTGTAAATAATTTGATCATGTGTGAGAGAATCTCCATTATTAACATGTATCTCATAACGAATGTTGGTTCCAAAAGAATAATAATTAGGGCCTCCCTGTGGTAACTCAGCAGGAACATAATTTGCAATGATGGTTACCGTATTGGTATCATCAGGGCTGCGGAAAGCGTATAAATCAGTGTTATCAGCCAACGGATCATTGGCAATTAAGGGCGCTTCCCGGTGGCTTGAAGCATCCAGGAAAGAACGGGATGTGATAACTGAAATGATAATCAGAGCAATCACTGTTAATGAAATCCCTACATTTTTTTTTGTAAATTTTTTTTGCATGTTAATTAAATTTTTTTTGTTAGAATATTTTTTTTGGATGATTATAGATAATAAGACCATCTTCTTTTAACGAACGATTTAAGTACTAATATGGATTTAATTTTATAAAAATATTTTCCTTAGAAAGTTATTTTCATTGTTTATCCTTTGAGTCGCCCTTTAAAAGCGGAAAGAAATATTTCCCTTCAAAAAGAATGGAGTTCCAGGCGTGAAATGTAATTCTGATACAGGAGCAGGTTCATTAAACAAACGGCTTTCGGTGTCAAACTGCGCTTGATTCCAAACGGTGTTTAAAAGATTTTCGGCACTCAAACCAAATTCAAACTTTGAAAGTTTGTAAGCAAGAACTGCATCTAATAAAAAATATCCTTTCGCTGTAACGCTGTTGGTTTCGTTTGCAGGTCGTGAGTCAATATAGCGATAACGCAAACTTGCATTGATGCCTTTGTCTTGCTTGTAAGTTAATCCTGCAATGCTTGTTAAGCGTGGTGCAAGCGGAATAAAATTTTCTCCTTCGGGAACTCCTACTAATCTTCCGTGACAGTAATTCAAATCAACATCAGCAAATAATTTATCGGTGATTTGAAAACGGATGCTTAAATCAGTTCCTAATCTTTGCGTTGGATTATTAGTTTCTACTGTTGCCTTATCGCCTACATAAACTAATTCACTCTGCAAATACAAACCCCACAAAGCTGCGTTTACTAAAATGCGTTTTCCTAATTTAAATTCACTTCCGATTTCTCCTCCATATGCTTTCGGCAAACTGTTGTCAACATGATTTATTACAACTGCTCTTGCATCGTTGGAATGAAAACCAATTCCTGATTTTAAAAAGAATTGAAGTTTGTCATTCACAGCATAATAAAAATTCAACTTGGGACTTGCACGAACAATTGATTTTGTTCCTGAAAAGCTATCCACTTTATCATCTGTGAAATTAAATTGAAAATAATCTAATCGTGTTCCTGCATTGATGGAGAAATGTTTGTTGATTTCAAGCGTGAAGTCAAGAAATGCGTTGGTGTTTTGCTGATAAACCTTTCCTGAAACTATTGTGTCAAGCACTATTCTTTTTTCTGCGTGCTTTAAAGAGATGTGTGTAAAATCATTTCGTGAGCCTATGCCTGCTGTGCTGTGCAAAGTTTTATCACCAATGAAATAATCTTTTTGATAGGAACCTGTGTAACCAAAAATATTTCGCTGGTCGGTTTGATTTATTTCATCACCGTGAACAGAGTCGTTGAGATAAAAAGTAAAATCAGAATAAAGATTGAAATAATAATTTACATAGTAAAGCTGATTTTTAATGATGGCGTGGTTCTTAGTTGTAGTGGTTAAAATTGCATTGAGGTTTGTCCGGTGAGTTTGCCCGCCTTCTGATGGATCAACACTACCAAAGCGATTAATGATTCCTGCATCAACTGCACGTTGCGGAACTTGTCCCGAAGCATCCCAATCAGCAAAAAATGTGGAAGCAGAAAAAGTGAAATAGTTTGATGCGTTCAACATGCCAGAATATTTTCCAAATAAATTGTAACGATTGAATTTTTGTTTCTGATCAAAATAAGCGTTGGTGAAAACATATTCACCCGCGATGTATGCATTTTCTTTTTCTTTGGAGAATAGATGTTGCTTGTCTAAAAGTTTGAACATTCCAAGTGTACGATAGGTATCAAACATTCCAAGTTCGGCTTTCACTTCGTTGCGGTCAATAGAATTTTTTGTGAAAAATTCTCCTGTGCCTGATGTTGCAAAATCTCCAAAGCGTGTTGTGTAAGGTCCCTTGTAAACTTTTAAGCGGTCAACAGTTTCGGGAATTACAAAATGAAAATCAGCGTAACCCTGTCCGTGCGCATGAGAAACCATGTTCACTGGCATACCGTCAACGGAAATATTAAAATCAGTTCCGTGGTCGCAATCAAAGCCACGCAAAAAAATCTGTTCGGCTTTTCCTCCTCCCGCATGTTGCGCAATGAAAAGTCCGGGAACAAGCCGCAATAAATCTTGTGCTGTATTTACAGGTCTCAAAAGTTTGTCAACTCCTGAAACGGATTCGCTTTGCGTAATTGATTTGTTCGGGCTTACCGTAACTTCTGTGAGATTGATGGAAGAAGGTTTCAGGAAAATTTTTATTTCCTGATTTTCTGTAAGTGAAATTTCTTTCTCAAACTTTTTGTAACCAAGATAAGAAATGACTAATTGATAGTTGCCCTGTGAAAGTCCTTTGAAATTGAAGTTTCCTATTGCATCGGTTGTTGTTCCCTTGCCGGTGTTTGATAAAATTACAGTTGCTCCGACAATAGGGTTGCCGTCATTTGCTGTAAGTTGTCCTTTAATGCTTAGGTTCTGCGCAAAAAGATTTGCGTTTGTGAAAATTAAAAGGAGAATGGAAAATAATATTTTGGTAGAATTTATCTGCATACATTGTTTGGTTATTTATTTGATACAGTAATTACGAATTTTGAAATAATCTGGATTTAATAAATTTGGTTGTAAAAAGTTTTATCATGGTATGAGGTTTCCTAACCTGACACAGAGGACGAATCTGGTTTTTTTAATATGGAAAACCTGACCGCACAGGAAATCTTTAAACATTTAATAAACCCGACTCATAAAACATCGGTTATAATTTTTCCGTCAATCCTTTATATTCCTCTTCAAATGGTTTGAAGCTTACAGGAGGAAATTCGTTGCTGCTGTTATATGCCTGCAATGCCTTGCGTATCTGATACCAATATACATCGGCTATCCCTTCAAGGGTTTTAAACCCTTGAAGAGATAATTAGACAAAAATCACAATAATGAAAATGCTTTGATGAACAGAGCAGGCGTTATAACATTTGTGTAACAGGTAAAAATATATCGAATGTAGCTCCAGCGTTTGAATTACCGGTAGCAGTAATATAACCGTTGTGATTTTCTATCACCTTTTTTACAATTGCCAGCCCTATACCAGTACCTTTATATTCTGATGTTCCATGCAGTTTTTTAAAAACTTCAAAAATACTTTCGCTGTGATGTGGTGCAAACCCGATTCCATTATCAGCAATGGATATATGACAATACTCTATATCCGGTAAAAGATTTTTATTTTTTAAATTGTCGCTTACAATTTCCGATGTTATTTTAATGACTGTAGATAAGCCGGGTTTAGAAAATTTAAGCGCATTACAAATAAGATTTTGCATTGCCTGCCTAAACTGGAAGGGAATGATATTGATGTTTATCAAATTCTGAATTTCTATGATGGCATTTTTCTCATCAATGGATTCTTTGAGATCCTCAATTATTTCATTTATCAATTGATTAAGATCAATTTCTTCAAATTTTCTTTCTGTTTTTGTTACGCGCGAAAATGCAAGAATGTCAACGATTAATGTTTGCATCCGTTTGGCAGCATCCTGAACTATTAAAAAATGTTCTTTGCTTTTATCTGACAATATATTATTCTCATTATCATTTATTCTGCCGATAAATGTTTGTATTTTACGCAGAGGTTCCTGTAAATCATGACTTGCAACATATGCAAATGTTTCCAGTTCGCTATTTAGATTGATTAATGCAGCAGCAAGTTTTTCATTTTCGTGATTTTGCAAAGCCAGTTCCTGCAATGCAATACTTAACTCAGAAGCCCTTTTTTCTTTTTCTCCGTTTTGAAATACCAACTCTACATTAGCAATAATTAATTCCGAAGCTCTTTTTTCCCTCTCATCATTTTGAAAAACAAGTTCAATGTTAGCCACAATCAATTCTGCGGCACGTTTTTCCTTTTCTCCGTTTTGGAAAACTAGTTCAACATTTGCAATTTTTAATTCAGCAGCCCTTTTTTCTTTCTCACCATTCTGATATATTAATTCCACGTTTGCCACCTTTAATTCAGCGGCTCTTTTTTCCTTCTCGTTATTTTGAAATACCAATTCTATATTGGCAATGTTTAATTCAGCAGCACGATTTTCTTTTTCAGTGTTTTGAAATATCAATTCAACATTTGCAATTTTTAACTCAGCCGCTCTTTTTTCTTTCTCACCATTCTGATATCTTAATTCCACATTTGCCACTTTTAATTCAGCAGCTCTTTTTTCCTTCTCGTTATTTTGAAATACCAATTCTATATTGGCAATATTTAATTCAGCAGCACGGTTTTCTTTTTCCGTGTTTTGAAATATCAATTCAACATTTGCAATTTTTAATTCAGCAGCCCTTTTTTCTTTCTCACCGTTTTGATATAAAAGTTCCTCGTTAGCAATGCTTAATTCCTCAGCACGTTTTTCTTTTTCAGCATTTTGAAATACAAGTTTTTTATTTGCGCTAATTAATTTTGCTGACCATTTTTCCTTTTCATTCTCAATTACGATTTTCTTCATTTATATTGAATTTGTTAACTGTGTATATCAGTGCCAATGACATATAATATTCTGCAATTAGTTAAAATGATAATGTTGCTTGATATATTGTTGCTAAAAAATGGTTAGCGAAAAACAGCGGCTTAAAACAACTTCCTACAATATACTGTAAAGGTGAACCTTTAATATGGATAAATGCCTTGTTAATGAATATATATTTTTACTTACAGAATACTGTAAGATTTATCTATTGAAAGATTCTTTTCTATAATAATTTTAATATTTCAAGATGCACCGGAACATCAGCCGAGGTTTAAAAAAAGAAAAATGGAACTTTGATTAGTATGAATATATTTTGATTATATGTTTTTTTATCTCCAGAATTAAATTTTCAAAAAATACTACCACAAAAAAAACACCCCACATTTAAGTGAAGTGTTTCAATGAAAAAATTAAAATATTATTCTTTAATAAAAACCTGGGAAGCAATTCCTTTTACAGAATAAACTTTTGCATGATACACGCCTGCTTTAAGTAAAGAAATATCTATGCGCGTTTTTGTGGTGGTAAACTGCAATTGTCCTGCGTCATTAATAATTTCAATTTTAGTAATTGGTTCTTTATTAGTAATAATTAAAAGGTTAGTTGCAGGATTTGGATATAATTCAAATATGGAATTATTTTTTACTTCCGTAACACCTGTGGAAGAAGTTAATTCCCATAATATCATTGTTCCTCCGTTGTTGATCTGGAAAAGTGGCATCAATGGTGAAGAGCTGTACCAGGTGGCAGAACCTGAACCATCATCAGTAATCAGATTTCGCACCACATTATTATAAGTTGCATTGCTGGTGATGAGAGTGCCATAAGCATCATAATTATTATTAATTGTTTTTTGATTCTGCCCCATTTTCTGATAGGTGTCATTAGCTGACAAACTATAGGTAAATGGAAAGGGAAGTGCTGTTCTGTAATCAACAAACGAAACAGGGCTTGCTGAACCTACATTGTTAGCGACTTCTTCAAACACATTATTGGTTAAGTTAAACAAACTGTAGTCTGTTACACCATTGATCACAAACTTAATTGCAAAATTTGCTGCAGGATATTGTGCAGCAAAAGGTGTGGATGCCATTGTCTGAAATTCTACTGTGCCAGCCAATGTGGCTACACCTGCGCTAATATCCCAGCTGGCGTTCGGGCCTGCCTGAGAAAGAGTTGCTATGTTCACATTGGTGATCACATATAGGTTAAAACTTAAACCGGTGTGCAGGCTGTCGCCATGTAATACGGGCTGTGCAAATAAGTTTACAAATGATAATGCAAAGGCAATGGATGTAATTAATTTTTTCATGTTTTTATTTATTTAGTTTATTAATCTTATCTGAAGAAATGTTTCCGGAATTTTCAATGAATTAACTATGGGTTATTCCATATCAGGCAGGCAGGTAAAGGATTTTCATACACTGTGAATTATATTGGTTTTTTAAACTCCTGTATCGCGACACATAGTGTCGCATTTTATACTCCAGATAATTACAATACGTTGTAAAGGTGAACTATTAAAAGCAATAAAAGATCTTTAAATGAAAATATATGTTTATCTGTAAAAGCTTCTATCGCCAATGTAATTGCCGCAACTCACATTAATTGGCAATATATTTTATACTTGTTTACAATGCATGTAACCGTAACTGTATCATTTAAAGAGTATTTAAAGTTATTATACGCCATAACTTATCGTAAACCAATCATGATTATCATATTGTGTGTTGATTTTATTATGTGGCTATGGATAGTGAGTTTTTATACACACTTGTTACCGTTGCCAGAACCTGTTTACTATCAGTATGCAACTATAGTGTTAATTACCATTGTGCAACCTTTGGTAATTTATTATACAATAAGAAGAAACTATTACTCGAGTAATCACCTGAGAGAAAAACTGAAAATTGAATTTACTGAGAAGGAAATTAAAATTCAGGGCGAATCGTTTTACATGGAATTAATGTGGACTAAAACTTATAAAACGATAGAGTTAAAACACTGGTATCTTATTTATCAGAATAATTTATCGGCTGTCATAATTCCCAAAAAATCATTTAAATCACGTCAGGAAAAGTTATTTAAAGAATTGCTTTTATCTATTAAAGGCTTACATAAGCGTTTGCTTAATGAGGATATTACATAGGAATAAAGCTTTCTCATTTTTATTGCATGATTAATTTCTGCCGGCTGATTTTATCTTTAGTTTCAACTTGAACAATATATGCTCCGCTCAACAGATTTGAAATGTCAATAGTTGTTTTCTCACTGATCACTCCCGCTGTATAAACTAATTCACCTAACATATTGAATATTTTAATTTCTGATGGGGAACTCATCGCAGAAAGTGTAACCATTAAATAATCGGCAGTTGGATTCGGGAAAATGCTGAATGATAAAGTGTGATCATCAAGAGTTGAAACTCCGGTTACTAAATAGCATTGAGATGTATCAATGGGCATATATGTTACAAGCCCGTAAATTACATTGTCATAAGAATCGTAAAATGCTGCGGCAATAGTGGCTGAGTCTGAGGTACACCAATAATTATCTGATCTATTAAAATTAGCTGAAGTATTCATCAGCAAGCGGTAAGAAATATTATTACAGATTTTATGATAATTAGTCAAGAAAAACGTAAAGGCAGAACTTTATTTTTGTTGCATGTCAAAGCAACAACAAGAGGAAGCAAATCCAACAACAGAATCAAAAAAAAATAAAATTGAATGGCACAATTATTTTCCCATAGCAAGTGCATTTTTGATTTTGTTTGGTGTCACCCGGTTAATTTATTTTTATTTATATTTTAATGTTCACATAATATCTTATTTGGAATTTTCCGAAATTATTACTTCATTTTTTGACATTTTATTAATTTCATTTTACTTAATATTTTATTCATTTTTACAACAAATTTTTTCAAACCTGTATCAAGACATTAAAACTTATAGTAGAGATTTTAATACATGGGTAAGCCAAGATAAGTTTCACAAAAGATTACCTATCTATATTAAACTATTTTATCCCTATTTCTTTAGCAGTATTATTCTGTTATTTGTATTTGATAACTTATTTTTTTTATTAACTGAAATACATCTACTATTTTTAATAATCGGTATTTTTATATCGCTAACTTTTATTATTGTCAAATCCGAAATTGAAAGACCACATTATATATTTAGTTTAAATGGAGCTTATTTAGATGGTGAAATGTTTCCCAAATTAAAAAAATATTTTCATTTTGTTTTTAATTTCCTTTTATCAATTCTTGTTCTAATAACTTTTGTGACTAAACAAGTTTCACATATTAAAAATGATAATTCAACCTATGGAACCAGAATCACACTTGACAATGATTCCACTTTGATTTCTGATTCAACAACTTATTATGTTGGTAAAACACAGAACTATGTTTTCATTTTTCATGAAAAAGAAAAATCAACACAAGTCATTCCTATGACAAGGGTGAAGGAAATGTTTGTGCATTAAATATCTTTATTTAAGTAGAATTTAATTCTCCCTACTGAATCCATAAAATGTTTTTCATCTACTTCAAACCCGATGAATTCCACTTGACCATTTTCCAATGCAGGATTGCACTTGATGCACTTCCTAAATGTGTGTCTATGATTTAGTGTCCGGCTGAAATGAAGTTCTGGTGCAGGTGAAACAAAGTTGCCTTCAAAATTTCCTTCCATTCCATTAATGATTCCAAGAAAACCTCTTGAAAAAATATTTTTGGTGAACAGCAAAAGAAGATAGGTGACAGTTTTTGCCATCTATTTTGCCACCCTTTTTTCCGATTTTGCTCTTATGTCTGACTTTCAATCAGTTAGCTATTCTATTTGCGGAGAGTTAGGGATTCGAACCCCAGGAGGCTGTAACACCTCAACAGTTTTCAAGACTGCCGCAATCGACCGCTCTGCCAACTCTCCGGGGCGAAGATAGTACAAAATTGTAACCTCCAAATTTTTACAGTTCAACGATGCTTAACATTTTTTACTGCCGCCATCGCTAATATATTCTTCGTAATTTTAACGTGTAAAATAAAACTATACTGATATGAAACGTATCCTGTTATTTTGTGCGATCATCAGCTTGTCACTTAATGTAGCAGAGTCAAAAAACCTGAAAGCGCGTTTCGCTTATTCCACTTTTTACATGCCTGAAAAAGGTCCTTACGTGGAAACTTATCTCTCTGTGGAAGGCAACACAGTAAATTATGTGCCTGTGGAAAATCAAAAAACCCAGGCAACCATTGAGGTATCACTTATATTCAAACAGGGTGATGCCATCAAATATTTTGATAAGTACAATCTGCTGAGCCCTGAGCAAACTGCGGAGGTAGCTCCTAAGTTTAATTACCTCGATCAGCAGCGCATTCCGCTCCCCAATGGTAATTATCAGCTGGAGCTCAGCATCCGCGATAAAAACAGCGATGCAAAACCTTATACGCTCAACCAGGTAATAAAGGTGGAGTATTACCCCAACATTGTTTCTATTTCTGACATTGAAGTGCTTGATAGTTACACCAAAACCAATGATGCACAGGATAAGCTGAACCGCAACGGGTATAAAATGGTTCCCTTTGTGGATAATTTTTTTCCTGATGAAATAAATTCTCTAAAGTTTTACGCTGAGATTTATAATACTTCATCGCTGCTCAATGACGATGCATATTTACTCACTTACCATATTGAAACTTACGAGGGAAAACAAATTATCGAGACGTTTAAACGCTTTAGCAAGCAAACCGCAAAGCCGGTAAATGTTTTACTTACTGAATATGATATTAAAGATCTCCCTTCAGGAAACTATAATCTGGTAATAGAAGTTCGCAACCGAAGCAACGAGTTGCTTGCTATGCGTGAAACGTTTTTTCAACGTAGTAAAAATTTACCTCTTGCTGAATCGGGTTTTGTTGATTTCAGAACGCTGGATGTTTCAAACACTTTTGCTGGTTCTTTAACAGATAAAGACACGCTTGCTGATTATATTAAAAGCATTCGTCCCATAGCAGGCAGTCTTGAAAATTCTTTTATTGATAATCAATTATCCATTGCTGATTTAAAAATGATGCAACAGTTTTTCTATGATTTCTGGCAGCGTAAAAATCCACAAAATCCTTATGTTGGATGGATGACCTATAAGGCTGAAGTGGACAAAGTAAATGCAACATATTCCCAGTCGCGTAAAAAAGGATACGATACTGACCAGGGAAGGGTGTATTTACAATATGGACCTCCCAATGCCATATCTCCAAATTATAATGAACCTAATACTTACCCGTATGAGATATGGCATTATTACACCATAAAAAAGCAGACGAACAGGAAATTCGTTTTCTATAACCCGGATATGGTGAGTAAAAGTTTCACTTTGTTGCATAGTGATGCCATAGGCGAACCTAACGATCCGCAATGGCAGATGCGCCTTTATAACCGCACTGTTCAGAATACAGACTTCGACCAGGAGAAAGTGAAGCAGGGTTATGGCCAACACTCGCAGGAGCAATTCAAAAATCCGCATTAATAGACAGGTTAATTTAATAAATTTAGTTTTGCAGGGCATCAATCAAATTGGTGCCCTTTTATTTTAAGCCCTCATGAATGATAGTAGTATTGCAATAGTTATTCTGAACTGGAATGGACGTGGTTTTTTAGAACGGTTTCTTCCTTCTGTAATTACATATAGCACAATCGCTCAAATAATTATTGCTGATAATCATTCAAGTGATGATTCAGTTGCTTACATAAAAAATAATTATCCACAGATAAAACTTATTTTGTTAGAAGAAAATTATGGCTTTACAGGAGGATACAACAAAGCGCTTAAGGAGGTTAAGGCAGATATTTATGTGCTTTTAAATTCTGATGTTGAAGTCACCCCGGGCTGGCTTGATCCTGTTATTAATTTAATGAATGGTGATGATAAGATTGCAGTTTGTCAGCCAAAAATCCGGTCGTATCACGATCAGGAACTGCTAGAACATGCAGGTGCTTCGGGTGGCTTCATTGATTATCTGGGATACCCCTTTTGCAGAGGAAGGATATATAATTACCTTGAAGAAGACAGAGGTCAGTATAATGACGAACGTGAAATTTTTTGGGCAACAGGTGCTTGTATGTTTATCCGTTCAGCTATTTTTCATCAGCTTGGCGGTTTTGACGATGATTTTTTTGCTCACATGGAAGAGATTGATTTGTGCTGGCGTATTCATCGTGGAGGTTATAAAATTATGGTTCAACCTGCGAGTGTTGTTTATCATGTTGGTGGTGGAACATTGCCTAAGCACAATCCGCGAAAGACATATTATAATTTCCGCAACAATCTGATGATGATTCATAAAAATCAAATTGCTCCGCATGTGTGGTGGATTTTAATTGTACGATTATTTTTAGATGGATTGGCTGGCATTAAATTTCTTTTAGAAGGTCATGCAGCAGATTGCATGGCAGTACTGAAAGCACATTTTTATTTCTATAAACATTTTACAAGAAGGCAAAAGCTTCGGGAGCAATCTCTTCCTGATAGAAATCATAAGCTGCCAAATGTCTATCAGAAAAATATTGTGCTTGCCTATTATGTGCTTGGCAAAAAAAAATTCAGTGAATTACAACAGGATAAATTTTCGAAATAAAAATAATTCAAACAATTTAGTAATTTAGAAGATGAAAATAATTTGTGTCGGGCGAAACTATGCAGAACATGCGAAAGAACTTAACAATGTAGTGGAAGAGAGCCCGGTTATTTTTATGAAACCGGAAACAGCTTTGCTTACTCCGCGCCAACCTTTTTTTTACCCGAAATTTTCTAATGATATCCATCACGAAGTAGAAATAGTGGTGAGGATAAATAAAGTGGGAAAAAATATTGCTCAAAAGTTTGCTCATAAATATTATCAGGAGATAACTGTAGGAATTGATTTCACTGCCAGGGATCTTCAGCAACAACTAAAAACCAAAGGACTTCCTTGGGAACTTGCAAAAGCTTTTGATGGTTCAGCACCGGTTGGAACTTTTATCAGTAAAGAGGAATTTGAATCAGTTGAGAAAATTGACTTCGCATTAAATATTAATGGCATTCAAAAACAAAAAGGCAATTCTGCAGAAATGATTCACTCCATCGATAAAATAATTTCGTTTGTGTCGGGCTTCATCACTTTAAAAAAGGGAGATCTGATTTTTACAGGAACGCCAAAAGGAGTGAGCGCAGTTAAAATAAATGACATATTAGAAGCATTTATAGGAGAAAAAAAACTATTAACCGTAAAAGTGAAGTAATACCCCTCATAGTACATAATTAAATGTATTTGTAGTTAATTTTGATCCACACAAATAAAGTCAAAATGAAAAAAACTTACATCATATCATTACTCATTCTTATTACATTTTTTGCTGTTGCAGATATTATGGATGAAAATGGTAAAGCAGGTAAAACCGGTTCGCCTGGAGAAAATAATTGCACGGGATGTCATACAAGTTTTCCGGTAAATTCAGGAATTGGTTCACTCACTATATCATCGCCCACATTAGCTCCTGACTGGGAATATATGCTTGATAGTATATATCAGATTGATGTAACAGTTCAACAAACAGGAAGTCCGCTTTTTGGGTTTGGATTTGAAGCATTGAGAACAAGCAACAACACCAATGGCGGATCCTTCATTTTAACAAATACGCTGGAAACACAATTAAAGATTGCCAATATAAATGGATCCAACAGAACAAATGTTGTTCACAAACAAAATGGTGGCTTAACAAATGATTCACATACTTTTTCTTTTAGGTGGAAAGCGCCTTCAACCAATGTTGGTAATATTATGTTTTATGCAGCAGGTAATGCAACAGACAATCAAGGTGATTCGCTTGGAGATTATATTTATACCATCTCACAATTGTTAACTCCCTTCGCCACAGGAATTGCTGAAACTGTATCAAATAATAAATTAAGCTTATTCCCTAATCCTGCCCATGACTTTATTGATATAAGCAGATTTGGCAATTCTTCAACAATGGTTTACCAGTTGATTGATTGCAATGGATGTGTTGTTTTTCAAGTAAACAGAAATAACCTTATAATTAATACGCCAGTCAGAATTCAATTACCCCGAAACTTAAATAATGGCACTTATTTTTTAAAGGCAACAGACGCAAACAATAATACGGCAGTTGGTAAAGTTTTTGTGTACAAT
This sequence comes from Bacteroidota bacterium, assembly GCA_031366005.1. Lineage (GTDB taxonomy): Bacteria > Bacteroidota > Bacteroidia > AKYH767-A > OLB10 > JANLUX01. The sequence continues at coordinate 25,088 of JANLZB010000047.1, forward strand.
TAAAAAATTACCACTACTATTAAATGAGATTGCAATCTTTATTGATAAATTGTTTGTTTACCGGATCGCTCGCAATTGCTTTTTCTTCCTGCAAAAATGAGTTAGCTGTACCTGCGGATCCCCAAATAAGTTTTGGAACAGATGTAAGAACAATTATTTCTGCTAACTGCACGTTCAGCGGATGTCATGGAACCGGTAATTATCAAAGGATACAATTACTGACTTACGAGGATGTAATAAAAAACGGAGGTATTGAAAATACCACAGCAACCAGAACAAAGTTGTATAAATCCATCACAGGAAAGGGAAAAGAATTAATGCCCCCATCTCCTTATTCACCACTAACTGATTTGCAAATACAAACCATTTTATTATGGATAAGACAAGGTGCGAAAAATAATTAAGGGATGAAAAATATTATAGGAATTGTTTGTCTGATTTTTTTATTGTCCTCTTGTTATTACGATAATTTAGGTGAGATGCATCCTGAAACCGGACTTACAGAAGATTGCGATTCCAGCAATGTAACTTTTAGTAAAGACATCAAGCCAATACTTGATCAATATTGCGGATCTGGAAATGATAATTGTCATTCATCATCTAATACAGGGGCAAATCCTGCATTAGATACTTATTCCAATGTAAGTGATTTGGTAAATCTCGATCAGGGAGTTCAATTACTTTCAAGTATTACACATGATGATCCTTCACATTTTAATCCAATGCCAAAAGACGGAGGAAAGCTTTCTGAATGTAAGATCAATAAGTTTAGAGCGTGGATAAAAAATAATCTGCCACAATGATCAAATAATATCTATGAAAATTAAATTTATTCTTATTTCGATACTGTTTTCTTTTTCTATTCTGCAATCGTTCTCTCAGGTTGATTTACTTGATATTGCCGATAAAAATAAGAAAGCAAATAAAGATTATACTATTGCAACATTCAAGTACACACGGTTAATAAATACGCAAACTTCTGAAACCCTTGGCAAAAGAACGTTGGATGTTTTAATATCTCATCGCTTCGGTAATCTCAACTCCGGTGGAAATAATTTATGGGGATTAGATGGGCCTGCCAATATCCGGTTAGCTCTTGAATACAGCTATGATGGCAGATTAATGGGTGGTATTGGAAGAAGTTCTTACCAAAAAATGTATGATGGCTTTTTAAAATTTCGTTTGCTAAGACAAACTGTTGATGGAAAAATGCCCTTGAGTTTAACGCTGTATTCAGCAATGTTTTACACCGCGCAAAAGGATATAAACAAGCAATCTAATGGTTATGACCGTTATCAATATTCCGTTGACCGGATGTCTTTTGTTGAACAAATAATAATTGCAAGAAAATTTTCTCAACGTTTTTCAATTCAGCTTGCACCCATTTTTGTTCATTATAATCAAGTGGAAAAAATACGTGACAAAAATGATAGTTACGCAATTGCCGTAGCAGCACGTTATAAATTTACTAAACGATGGGCAATCACAACAGAATATGTTTGGCGGGTGAAACATGATTATGATGAAAATAAATATTATGACAGCTTTGGCTTAGGTTTTGACATAGAAACTGGTGGACACGTATTTCAGATTCATTTGACAAATTCATTTGGTATCAGCGATAATCAGTATATTCCATACACTGCAACAAAATGGAACAATGCAGGCATACGATTAGGATATAATCTATCAAGAGTATTTAATTTACCGGCTAAGAAATGAAGAAGGGCTTAATAATTCTGTTTCTTTTTATTTATGTAAATGCCCCTGCGCAGATTTACATCAGTAAAGCATGTGAAATTTCTTTTTTTTCTGCAACACCAATGGAAAATATTGACGCGGTTAATACTTCTGCTGTGCCGGTTTTAAACACTACCACTAATGAGATTGTGGTGAAAATTCCTATTACCTCATTTATTTTTAAAAGCGAACTCATGCAGGATCATTTTAATGAGAATTATATGGAGAGTGAGAAATATCCATTTGCTGTTTTTAAAGGAAAGATTAATGAGACAATTGATTATACAAAAAAACTTTGCTATCCTGTCAGTGCTACTGGTAACTTAAGTATGCATGGTGAAGAAAAATGTGTAATTATTCATGGAACTGTTACGCCCGCTGACGGCAAAATTATTATTGAAGGAAAATTTAAATTAAAGCTGAGCGATTACAATATTAAAATTCCAAAAATGCTATTGCAGAATATTGCTGAGGAAGTAGATGTATCAGTGAGTACAACGCTTGAACCTTACGTAAGGAATTAAGCTTTTCCGTTACTGTTAATTTTATAGTGCAATGGTTTCTTTTTATTCAATGCATCAATCGGCTCAGGAACCCAATGATGCAAACCGCCAGCTAAATCATCATTAAAAGTTTTTGGAATAGTATTAGCCAATGTTCTCTCTTTCCATGTAATTTGTTCGTTGCCATTATCTCTTCTTTCCATAATGATGCAATCTTCAACAGGACAAACTACAGAACATAAATTACAACCAACACAATTTTCGTCAATGATGTGCGGCTTGCGATTTAATATATCATCACTTAATCCAATCGCCTGGTGTGCACCATCTTCACAAGCAGTGTAACATAACTGGCAACCGATACATTTGTCTTCGTTGATATGAGCAACCACTTTGTATTTCAAATTCAAATCTTCCCAATGCATGATGTTTCCTAAAGCTTTCCCTCTGAAATCATCCAAAGTTTTAAATCCCTTTTCATCCATGTATTGTTCCAACCCAACAATCATCTCGCGAATAATTCCAAAACCATAATGCATAACTGCTGTACAGACCTGAACACTTGTTGCTCCCAGTAAAATAAATTCAACTGCATCTCTCCAGTTTTCTACTCCGCCAATTCCTGAGATTGGAATTTTTACCTGCGGATGTTGTGCGCAGTTTTTCAACATATTCATAGCGATTGGTTTTACTGCAGGCCCGCAGTAACCACCATTAGTGCTTTTACCATCAACAATAGGGTAGGGGACAAACTTATCTATATCAACACCGATAATGCTTTGTATGGTATTGATTAATGAGATTGCATCACCACCGCCTTCCACGGCTGCAACAGCAGGACGAGTGATGTCGGAAATATTGGGAGTAAGTTTCACAATCACCGGTATGGTTGCTACTTCTTTCACCCATTCAACAATCATTCTTAAAATTTTTGGTTCTTGGCCAACTGCAGAGCCCATTCCGCGTTCACACATTCCATGTGGACAACCAAAATTTAATTCAACACCATCGGCTCCAGCGTTGGTAACATCTTTCATAATCTGATGCCACTCTTCTTTGGTTTCTACCATTAAAGAGGCTATCACAGCATGATTTGGAAAACGTTTTTTTACTTCTTCAATCTCACGCAAGTTATCTCGTAAAGGACGGTCGGTTATCAATTCAATATTATTGAAACCCATCATGCGTGTATCACGATAATTTAATGAACCATATCTTGAAGAAACATTTACAACAGGAACACCTAAAGTTTTCCAAACTGCACCTCCCCATCCTGCGTCAAACGCTTTCATGATTTGATAACCGCTGTTAGTGGGAGGAGCACTTGCCAGCCAAAATGGATTCGGAGATTTTATTCCTGCAAAATTTGTTTGAAGATTTGCCATTTGATTTTACTTTTCTGTTTAGAAAAATTTATTTTTTATATAACTGATTTTTTCTTTCCATCATTCACATCTTTTATGAACTTAATAAGTCCCGGAAAAAAATGTTGCTGATCATCCCACATGCACATGTGACTTCCATCAGGACAAAGGAGAAAACTTCCATTCTGCACCAGCGTTGACATTTTTTCCATGTGTTTCGGATCCATTGAATCGTAAGTTGCACCGATAACCAATGTTGGAACTGAAATATTTTTTAAATCAGCTTTCCTTTCCCAGTTTAATAATTTTCCTGAGATACCAAATTCACTTGGACCCTGCATGATAATATAAAAATCATTATTCAGTTTATTGAACGAACGAGTCATTGGCTCAGGCCATTCATTCAAAGGAATACGGCAAATGTGTTTTGCATAAAAATTTGGCTTAAGTAAATCCATGTATTTTGGATTTTGGAAATCACCTTTTGCTTCAAGTATTCTTATGGTATCAAGAACTTCAGAATCCATGGTTTTTGCAAGTACATCGTCAGCATATTTTTTATATTCACTTGCACTACACATCATATCCGAGATGATAAGACCTTTTAAATTTTGCTGATATTTTAATGCATATTCAATTGCAAGAATTCCGCCCCAGCTATGTCCGAGTAAATAAAAATTTTCTTTATTCAGACCTAAAGCAACCCGTACCTGTTCCACTTCAGCAGTGCAGCGTGTTAAATCATAGAGTGAAGTATCTTTTGGATTATCAGAATTTCCACAAGCGAGTTGGTCGTAATAAATAAATTCAATTCCTTCCTGAGGAAAAAAACTTTCGAAGCTTTCAAAATATTCATGCGTGCAACCGGGGCCTCCGTTAAGCAAAAGCACTTTTATTTTTGGGTTGTTGCCAAATCGTTTAGTCCATACATTATACTTTCCTTTTGGAGTTTCAATCGGAATAATTTTTACTCCTCCATTCAATACGCCCGTTTCGTCACTTTTAAAATACGAAACAAGTTTACTTTGATCTTCAGATTTTAATGGACTTTCAGAACAGCTTAAAATTGCTGTTTCACACAAAATCAGGAGTAAGAAGTTTAAGTAAGTTTTCATCTGATATATTATTAGGATAAATTATTACAACACACTTGCAATTTGTTTGGCAGCTTTCTTTCCATCTGCAACAGCATTCACTACTTCTTGTCCGCCACTTACTGCATCACCAGCAGCAAAATATTTGTTGTTGGATGTTTGAAAATTATCACTTACAAAAACTCTTCCTTTCTCATCCAGTTTTAATCCATCAATTAATTTTAAAAATTCACTTTGTTTTGATTGCCCTGTTGCTTTAATCACCCAATTACAATCAAGAATCAGTTCTTCTTGTTTATCAATTGCCAATTGCCCATTGCCAATTAATTTTATTGCTTTCACCTTTCCATTATCTCCGATAATTTCAATTGGTGAAACATTAAACAGTCCTTTTACACCCACACCTTTTGCTAAATCATATTCAAAATCATAAGCAGGCATTTCTTCTTTGCTTCTGCGATAAGCTAAAATTACTTCAGCTCCCATACGTGCGGATTCACTTGCAGCATCCATAGCAGTGTTTCCTCCTCCAAGCACAACTACTTTTTTCGGAACGGAAATATTGTGATGATTCATCCGGAGTTGCTGAACAAATTCTACTGCTCCAAAAACATTTTCCAATTCTTCTCCTTTTATTTTCAATGAAGATGTTTTTCCTAAACCAATACCAATAAAAACTGCATCATAATTTTTTTCAAGCGATGTTAAATCTTCTTTGGTTGAAATGGTTTTATTGTAATGAACTTTATACCCGAATTGTTTTTGTAAGTATTCCATTTCATTCAGTGCTTCCTCATTGGTGATTTTATAAGGAGCAACACCATGAACAGTTAATCCTGATGGTTTTTCTTTTGCTTCAAAAATATCTACATCAAATCCTTGCAAACGCAATTCACAGGCACAACTAATTCCAGCAGGACCAGCACCAATCACAGCAACTTTTTTTCCATTTGATTTTGGAACAGAATAAAATTGTTTGTCGGATGCAATTGCTTTTCCAGTTGCAAAAGATTGTAATCTTCCTATTTCAATAGGCTTAACATCTGAGTGATTATAAACACATGCGCCTTCACATAAAACTTCTGTGGGACAAATTTTGCCGCATGCATAACCAAAATAATTGGAGTCATAAATTGTTTTGGCAGCTCCCATGTCATTTTTGGAATTTATCTGACGTATAAAAAGCGGAATATCAATTCCAGTTGGACATGCATTCACACAAGGAGCATCATAACAAAACAAACACCGCGAACTCTCATAATACGCTTCAGTATTTGTCATTAATGGTTTTATCTGTGCAAAGTTTTTTTCAAACTCAGCCTCAGATTGTGGTTGTTTATATTCTGACATATTATATTTTTTGGAACGCAGATTATTATGATGGTGATGATTAAATAAGATTATTAAATACACAAATCATTTCAATCCACGTTCTGTTTTACTTTTAATTTTTTAAACTCTTCGGAAAAAACTTTTCTTTTGACTTCAGGTTCTTTGCCGAAATTCAATAACAAGCCAACTTCAATTTCAGTGGCTTTTAAGTTATTAGTAAGTTGTGCTTCGTGCTCTTCGCATAATGTTTCAGCGGCTTTCACTTCAATAATTACACAATCATTAACCATAATATCCGCAACGTAAAATCCAACTTCTTCCTCATCATAATATACCTTAATCTGAACCTGTGCTTTGCAGAATAATTCTAATTTTCTGAGTTCTATCAATAAAGAGTTTTCATAAACTTTTTCCAAAAATCCATAGCCGAGTTTATTATAAACATTATAAAATGCTTTTATAATTAATGCTGTAATATCTGAATGTATATAGTTGCCGTTCATATCAGGTTTCTTTAATCATTTTAAATCATCACCATCATAATAATCAGCGTTCCATTTTTATAATTCAGTTAATTTTCCATAAGTCTCAGGTCTTCTGTCTCTGAAGAACTGCCATACGGAGCGCACTTCTTCAATCATATCCAAATCAAATTCTGCAATAAGCAATTCATCTTTATCCTCTGATGCTTGCGCAAAAATTTGTCCTCGTGGGTCAACGAAATAACTGCTGCCATAAAATTTTCCAAGGTTCCATGGTTTCTCTTCACCAACCCGATTGATACAACCCATAAAATATCCGTTAGCTGCTGCGTGTGCAGGTTGTTCCAACTTCCACAAATACTGCGACAAGCCCGCAACCGTTGCTGATGGGTTATAAACTATTTCTGCTCCATTCAAACCAAGTATCCGTGCACCATCAGGAAAATGACGATCGTAACAAATATAAACTCCCACTTTTGCATAACGTGTTTGAAAAACAGGATACCCTAAATTACCGGGTTTGAAAAAAAATTTTTCCCAGAAACCTGATGTATGTGGGATATGATTCTTGCGATACTTACCAAGATATTTTCCATCTGCATCAATTACTGCAGCAGTGTTGTATAATACTCCAGCTTGTTCCTTTTCATAGATGGGAACAATGATAACCATATTGTATTTTGCAGCGTAAGCTTGCATCAACTCAACAGTTGGTCCTGGAACTGATTCAGCACTCTCATACCATTTCTTATCCTGACCAGGACAGAAGTATGGTGTATTAAAAATTTCCTGCAGGCATAAAATCTGCACTCCTTTTTTCCCTGCATCTTCAATAAAAGGAATATGTTTTTGCACCATTGCATCCACAATTTCCTGAATGGTTCCTTCGCCTTCTGTCTTTGGTAAAGACATTTGAATTAATCCTGATTTTATTTTTCTCATTTGATTAAAAGTTTTGAACGCTGATTTTTATGATGGTTAAGATTTGTTAAGATTTTTCTAAATCATTTTGTAGAAAATTGTTTTCAAGATGATTTTTATTTAGATTTTTGAATTCTGAAGAAAATACTTTTCTTTTTAGTTCTGCATTCTTTCCAAAATTCAAAAGTAACCCTACTTCAATTTCGGTTGCTTTTAAATAATTAATAAGTTGTGCTTCGTGCATCTCACACAAACTTTCCGCAGCTTTTACTTCAATTATTACACAATCATTTATAACAATATCTGCGATGTAAAAACCCACTTCATCATCATCATAAAAAACTTTAATTTGTTGTTGAGCTTTACATGATAATCCTGATTTTCTCAATTCGATGAGCAAAGAATTTTCATAAACCTTTTCCAGAAACCCATATCCAAGTTTATTGTAAACGTTATAAAATGCTTTAATCACTAAGGCCGTGATGTCAGAATGCAAATAATTATCACTCATAATATTTTAATGTTTAAAGTTAGTATTTATTGATAGATATAAATTTTTATCTGCGCAAATCATCACAATCATAATAATCTGCGTTCTATTTTTAGATTATACCTGAAACTTTATTTCTTTTGATAAACTGCCCATATCCTTTCTTGATTTTTACATCTCCATTATCAACTGCAACATTCCCTCTAAGAATAGTTGTTTTTACTTTTCCTTTTAGTTTCCAACTTTCATAAGCTGAATAATCCACATTCATGTGATGTGTTTTTGCAGAGATAATGTGTTCTTCATTGGGATCGAAGATAATAATGTCTGCATCGCTTCCCACCGCAATGCAACCTTTCTTTGGAAACATACCGAAAATTTTTGCAGCGTTGGTTGAGCTCACTTCCACAAATTTGTTCAAGGTTATTTTACCTTTATTCACACCTTCGTGAAACAATAATTCCATTCTGTTTTCAATAGCCGGATGACCGTTTGGAATTTTTGAAAAATCTTTTTCTCCCATTAATTTTTTCTCCCAAGTAAACGGACAATGATCTGTCGCAACTACCTGTACTGTTCCTTGATTAATTCCTGCCCACAATGTTTCCTGATCTTTCTTCTGACGTAACGGAGGGCTCATTACCCATTTTGCTCCCTCAAAATCTTTTTCATAAAGCGATGCATCTAAAATCAAATATTGAATACACGTTTCGCCAAACACTTTATGGTTGCGAAATGAGTCCATTCGAAGAGCACCAACAGATCCCTCGCAAGTCATGTGCACAATATATCCGGGACAACCGGTGTAAAGCGACATATCACAAAATCTTCGTGATGCTTCGCTCTCGGTAATTTCAGGTTGTGAAAGATAATGATAGAGCGGAGAAAGTTTTCCTTCATTGCGATGTTTTGCAATTAAGAAATCAATCATGTCTCCGTTGGTAGCATGAACAGTAACCATTCCACCTTGTGCTTTCACCTCATTCATCAAACCAACCATCTGGCGATCATCAATCATCAAAGCACCTTTATAAGCCATAAATGTTTTGAAAGAAGTAATTCCTTCTTTCTCCACCATCTCTTTAATTTCTTTTTTTGTTTCGTCATTAAAATCCGTCACAGCCATGTGGAAAGAATAATCACCATAGCAATTTCCATTGCTTCTGCCTTGCCATTGATCTAATGCATGACGCAATGATTTGCCTTGCGTTTGCAAAATGAAATCTATAACCATTGTTGTTCCACCATGCAATGCAGCAAGCGTTCCCGTTTCATAATTATCACTTGAAAAAGTTCCCATAAAAGGCATATCAAGATGCACATGCGGGTCAATGCCACCAGGAAAAATAAATTTTCCGGTTGCATCAATTGTTGTGTCAGCATTTATAGAAATATTTTTCCCAATAGTAGAAATGGTTTCGCCTTCAATGAAAATATCTGCAATGCAATCTTCCGAAGCTGTAATTATTCTACCGTTTTTTATAAGTAATGACATTTTGTTTTTTATAAGGTTACTAAGTTATCAGGAATTTGAAATCGAAATTAACTTTACTATTTTGTTTTTTCTTTCACTGCTTTTTCAATCATTTTTTTCAGCACATCCACTTTTATTTCGTCCAGCGAATTAATATAGAGGCATCCTTTACCGGTTTTATAATTACCTAATATTTTTAAAAGGTCAGTGGATTTAGAAGAGTTCATCACTCCATAAAGCGTTAAGTTTTGTTTTCGTGGAGAGAAACCGATAGGGAACCAATCCAATTCGCGGCCACTTTCATATTTCAAACGAATATTTCCAAAACCTACAATTGCAGTACCCCACATTTTAGCTTCTGAATTGGTTGCAGCTTTCATCATCTTCGAAATTTGAATGCAGTCTTTTCGTTTTTGTTCGTCAGCAATTGAGTTGAAAAAATTTTCGACACTTGAATCTGTTTGTTTTGTTTTTAGCTCTGCCATTTTTTTTAGATTATTTTTGAACGCTGATTTTTATGATAATGATGATAATTTAAGATTTATTATCTACGACAATCATAACAATCATAATTATCTGCGTTCCATTTTTATTTGCCAATATCCTCATTCCACAACTCAGGTTTCTCAGAAATAAATTTTCGCATCATCTCTTTACATTCTTCTGAATTAAGATTGACAACTTCTACTCCGTGTGATTCCATAAATTCTTTTGCCCCTGCAAATGTTTCATTCTCTCCAGCAAAAACTTTTTTAATTCCGAATTGAACTACAGCGCCTGCACATAAATAACACGGCATAAGTGTTGAATACAAAACAGCATTTTTATAATTACCAACTCTTCCTGCATTTCGCAAACAATCAATTTCTGCATGAGTAATTGGATCACCATCTTGCACACGCTTGTTATGTCCGCGACCAATTATTTTTCCATCACGGACTAAGACAGAGCCAATTGGAATTCCACCTTCGCTGATTCCTTGTTTTGCTTCAGCTATTGCAGCTTGCATGAATTCATCCATATTGATAATTTTTGAAACGCTGATTTTTATGATGATTAATATTAATTATGTTTTATTATCTGCGCTCATCATCACAATCATAAAAATTAGCGTTCTATTTCTTTTTCATTAACAACAAATAAACAAAAAACGAAACTGCAAATCCAACAAACCACGCGTAATTGTACAAATGTGAAATCCATTCAGGAAATGCTTCTTTTGAAATAACTTTAATCGTCAATAAAAATCCGGGAATATTTGGAAGTATGCCAAGTAATAATGCGATAATTGCTGCACGATTAAATCCATTATTGTAATTATAAATTCCAGTGTGCGAATACAAATCATCTGTAACTAAATTTTTCTTACGGATGAAAAAATAATCTGCAATCATAATTCCGCCAACCGGACCAAGCAAACTGGAGTACGCAATCAACCATGTGAAAATATATCCGTTTGGATCAGCAATTAACTTCCATGGAAAAATTAAAATGCCAATGATGCCTGTAATGTAACCACCTGTTCTGAAATTTATTTTTGAAGGAGAAAGATTTGCAAAATCATTTGCAGGACTTACAATGTTTGCAGCAATGTTTGTTGCAAGTGTTGAAATTGTAACAGCAATCATTGCAATACTCACTAATAATTTACTTTTAAATTTCCCTGCAAGCACCAATGGATCCCAGATTGTTTCTCCATAAATAATAAACGTGGCTGATGTAACAACTACTCCGATAAAAGAAAATAAAGTCATAGAAGGAGGAAGTCCGATTGCTTGTCCAGTAATTTGTGCGCGCTGACTTTTTGCGTATCGAGTAAAGTCAGGAATGTTTAATGATAACGTTGCCCAAAAACCAACCATACCGGTTAATCCAGGAAAGAAAAAATTCCAAAACTCAGCATTTGTTTTAAATTTTGAAGGCTGAGATAGTATCGGGCCTAAACCATGTCCTGCATTGATTGCCCAGAATAAAAGTGCAAGTGCGGCTATAGGAAGAAAGAATGCCTTGAACACTAATAATTTTCTGATGCTGTCAACACCGAGATAAACAACAAACATATTCAACACCCAAAAAAGAAAAAAAGTAATTGCCGGCCCTGTTTGTAAACTGAATGAAGCAGGAAATATTTGTGGCAAAGTTTCTATTGAAGGCATCCAAACTCTTATCATTAAATAGAAAGCATAACCACCAATCCATGTCTGAATACCAAACCATCCACATGCAACAATCGCACGAAGAATAGCAGGAATATTTGCGCCACTCACTCCGAAACTTGCACGTGCTAAAACCGGAAAGGGTATTCCGTATTTCGCTCCAGCGTGTCCGTTTAAAATCATTGGAATTAAAACAACGGTGTTGCCAATAAAAATAGTGAGTATTGCCTGCCACCAATTCATTCCTCCTGAAATAAGCGAACTTGCAAGCATGTATGTTGGAATGCATAAGCTCATGCTGATCCACAGCGCAGCATAGTTCCACGTATTCCATGTTCGCTTTTCTTGTGGAATAGGAGCGAGGTCTTCGCTGTAGAGAGAGGAAGAATTTTTAAATGAGTTAATTGACATATTAATTTCCCTGTTCATATCCAATTTTTTTTCTGGAAGGCTGGGGCGGATTTAAAAACTGCTTTAGTGCTTGAAATATAAGTTGAATACTTTCATCATGCTTATTTGATTTTCTTTCTAATTGTTCAAGTTTTAGTAAAATATCTTTATGAGTTAAAAGTACTTCACGCATTTTTGTGAATATTCGAATGATGCGAATATTTACTTCGATGGCTTGCGTGCTATTGAGAACACTTGAAAGCATCGCAACTCCTTGTTCGGTAAATGCAAAAGGTTGATAACGTTCTCCTCCCCATCTTGAAGTCACAATTTGTGATCTCAAGTTTTTGAATTCCTCTTTGGTCAATTCAAACATAAAGTCGTCTGGAAATCGTTCAATATTCCGCTTAACTGACTGTTTTAAAACTCTAGTTTCAACTCCATAAAGTTCAGCACGGTCACGGTCAAGCATTACCTTTTGTCCTCTGATTAAATAAATTTTACTGAGAATAATTTCTTCAGGTATAATTAGGTGTTTACTCATAGAATATTTTAATTACAATATTCATCAGCAATTGCAATTCCTTTTGAAATAATTTCTAACCCTTGATCCATTTCATCTTTTGTAATACATAAAGGGGGACAAGTAAAAATATAATTCCATCTCACGAAAGTAAACATGCCTAACTCAATCAATTTAGTATTTACTTTATTCATGATTTCCATTTCAGCAGGTGATGCATTCCATGGAGCCATTGGTACCTTTGTCTTTTTGTTTTTCACTAATTCTATGCAACCAAGTAATCCTGTTGTTCTGAAATCGCCAATGCTTGGATGTTTCTGTTTAAGTTTTTCTACTTGCTGCTTCATGTAGGTTCCCATTTTTGCAGCATTGTCAATTAAGTTTTCATCTTCATAAATTTTCAGTACTTCAACTGCGGCAGCACATGCAACGGCATGAGCTGAATAAGTTAATCCAATCGGAAGTGGTTTGTCGTTAAAATGATTAATCAATTCTTCTTTCACAATCATTCCTCCGAGTGGAATGTAGCCGCAAGTCAACCCTTTTGCAAAACACATAATGTCAGGCACTACATTATGATTATCCACACCAAACCATTTACCTGTTCTGCCGAAACCACTCATCACTTCATCGGCAATTAAAAGTATTCCGTAACGGTCAGCAATTTCACGAACACGTTTCCAGTAACCAGGAGGATATTTAATGCAACCACTTGAACCACTCTCTCCTTCCAATAAAATAGCTGCAATATTATTTGGTCCTTCATACTTAATTACGCGTTCCATGTGTTCTGCTCCATTCTCCGAACATTCTTCCGGAGTTTTACTGTTCCATGGACAACGATAAAAGAATGGATTTTCTACATGAATAAAATTTGGTGATTGTTGCGCATCATGTGGAAGTTTTCTTGGATCACCACCAACACTCATTGCACCATAAGATGCGCCATGATAACTTTGATACAGCGAAATAATTTTATGACGACCAGTATAGAGTCTTGCAAATTTTATTGCATTTTCAATTGCTTCCGCTCCTGCATTGGTAAAAAATGTTTTCTTTAAAGAGCCAGGCGTAATCTCCGCTAATTTTTTTCCAAGTTCTCCTCTTGCTTTTGTAATCATTCCGGGATGAACAAAACTTACTTCATCCATTTGTTTCATCACTGCTTCCTTCACACGCGGATGTCCATGCCCGATGTTCATGTTCATCAATTGTGATGAAAAATCTAAAATCTTTTTTCCGCTTCTGTCATAGAGATAAACTCCTTTTGCAGATTTTATATTGAGCGGGTTTAATCCTGACTGTTTGCTCCAGGAAAAAATGGTGTAGTCTAAATTATTTTTTAGGATTTCTTCTTTTTCAGAGATTGTTAGTTCTGCTTCCATATGTTTTTAAATATTTTGAACGCAGATTTTTATGATGGTTATGATAAAATAAGATTTTAAATCCGCGCAAATCATAACCATCTGTGTCATCAGCGTTCTATTTTTTTCAACTCATCCAATTCGTTTTTCCTTCCGGATTCCATTTCACTGTTGTCTTCTTCTGCTTTGTCCAGAATTCAATAGAACTTTTTCCGGTGATGTCATTCACACCAAATTTACTTTCATTCCATCCTCCGAATGAAAATGGTTCGCGTGGAACCGGAACTCCAACATTCACTCCGATCATTCCTGCACTTGCACGTTCCATCAC
>JANLZB010000022.1:0-183746 GCA_031366005.1 Bacteroidota bacterium
AGGTAGCCTTTTTCTATCTCATCTATAATCTGCAGTTTGAATGCTAAACTGTAATCTTTTTGAGTCCGTCTTGAATAATCTCTTTCTCTTTTGTTTTCCATATAAGTCAACTTTTGTGTCAACTTATTTCAGGATGAGGCAAAAAGATAAATCTAAAAGAACCGTGTTTCGTAAGAGGCACGGTTTTTTTATTTTCTCATCATTAAATACTGATTTATGCGATTGCTCATTTTTATTTTACTGCTTACTTTTTTTAGTTCATGCATCACTTTGCAGTCGCCACAGGTAAAGGGTGTAAGTAATCTTCAAACTGCCGGTCTGCTCTCCGGAAATCCTCATCTGAATTTTGATATTCAGTTATACAATCCAAATGCAATCAGCCTTGCGTTAACTGATTTCAATGTAAATGTGAGATATGGAAATTTATCACTTGCTTCCTTGCATCTTGATACTTTGCAGGATGTAGCTGCACAAAGTAATTTTACTGTTCCCTTAAGCTTTCAGCCATCAAAAGAGCAGATAAATAATATCCTTCAATCAGGATTGGGAATATTCAATCAGGGAAACCAGGCAAAGGTTAATGGCACAGGATCAATCCGTGTGAGGAAATTTATTTTTGGAAAAACGTTTAATTTTTTCTTCTGAAAAGGTCAAAGAAAACCCGATTCAGGATTGTAGAAATCCTGCTGTTAGCCTTTTAATTAATTGAAAGAATTATAGTTTGGGAATTACAAAAAACAGTATCAGCATGGTAAGGAAGAATACCATCATCATGCTGTACCCTAATTTTTCAAACCTGCTGAAAGTGTACCAATCGATACGCTTCATGATTCCGTTTGCTGTGTGAACTTTCATTCTGAGGGATTGTTTCGGGTTCAAATGTATGTGTTGCATAATAATTCTGAGTGTGTCTTCTCAAAGAGTTATTATTATTTATTAACAAAAATTAATAAAGAAATATTGTTCTCACCAGTAAAGGTATTAATAAAAAAAATACTGAAGTGGTCATAATTATGCAATAAAAGTTACCTTAAAATAATTGGTTTAACGAATTTAAATTCTCAACTCTCATTTTAAAATTCATCGGCATCACATCAAACAATATTACTTTCGCGGAGCACAAATAAAATTTATGATTAAAAGGAATTTATTATCTGTTACACTTCTTATAATTATTTTAGTTACTGGTAAAGTAAAAGCTGCTGATACCGGGCATGAACTAAAGTTTAAAATCGGGCTGAAGGATACGCTTTGTTATCTCGCCAATTATTTTGGTGATAAACAATATCTGCAGGATTCAGCAAGAACGGATAAGGAAGGGCGCTTAACTTTTAAAGGTAAGGAGCCATTGCCGGGAGGAATTTATCTTTTTGTTTTTCCCGGTAAAACTTATTTTGAAATGATTATTGATAAGGAACAGCATTTTACTATGGAATGCGATCCTGCAGATGTAATCAACACTATGGATGTAAAAGGTTCACCGGATAATGTTTTGTTTTATGATTACTTAAAATTCATTCAGCAACAATCAAAAGGAGTAGAGCTGCTCAGGGCGGAAAGAAAAAGCAAAACAGATGCAAAAGAAAACACTGAAGAAACAGATAAAAAAATTAAGGCAATAGACAAGGGTGTTATTGAGTATAAATTGGAGTACATAAAACAACATCCAAATACATTGCTTGCAAAAGTTTTTCAGGCTTCTCAAGAGCCAGATGTTCCAGAAGCTCCATTGCTTGAAAATGGCAAGAAGGATTCAACATTTGCTTTTCGTTATTACAAAGAGCATTATTTCGACAATTTTGATTTTGCTGATGATCGTTTATTGCGCACTCCCATTTATCACAGTAAAGTGTCAACCTATTTAAAGAATCTGACGCTGCAAATGCCTGACAGTATTATTAATGCAGCAGATTATTTAGTTGAAAAAGCAAAACCGAATAAAGAAACTTTCAAGTACATGGTTTGGTATATAACCAATACTTATGAAACATCTAACATTATGGGAATGGATGCAGTTTTTGTGTACATGGCTAAAAAATATTACACAAAGGAAAGTGCTTATTGGATTGATGCAGCGGCTTTATATAAGATACAGGATAGGGCAACTGTTTTGGAACCTATTCTTCTTGGAAAGAAAGTAAAAAACTTAATTTTAGAAGATACATCAGGAACATTTCATGCTTTGTATAATGTAAATGCACCATGGACGGTTTTATTCTTTTGGGATCCGGATTGCGGACATTGCAAAAAAGCCGTTCCTATTCTGCAGGAGCTCTATACTAAAATGAAAAATAAAGGTGTTGAAGTTTTTGCCATCTGCACTGAAGTGGAAATGGATAAATGGAGAAACTTTATTAAAGAGCATAAACTGGAGTGGATTAATGTAGCAGATCCTAATCTGCATAATAATTTCCGTCATGAATTTGATATCAGTTCAACACCTCAAATATTTTTACTTGATAAGGATAAAATAATCAAAGCAAAAAAGATTGATGTAGAAACGCTGGATAAAATTCTGAGTAAAGAATTAGGAATGGAACCAACTATTAAATCTCCGGAAAAAGATAAGGAAAGTCATTAAGAAAATATTTATTTTACTTTAATCTTTCATTAATATCCAGCCTGTGTTTTCTGGCAGTATCTTTTGCAATATCATATCCTGCATCTGCATGACGGATAACTCCCATAGCAGGATCATTGTGTAAAACACGTTTTAATCTCCGGGCAGCAGCATCAGTTCCATCTGCTACAATCACCATTCCTGCATGGATGGAATAACCAATTCCAACACCGCCACCATGATGCAGCGATACCCAACTTGCTCCACCTGCAGTATTTATCAATGCATTTAAAACCGGCCAGTCTGCAATAGCATCACTTCCATCTTTCATGGCTTCCGTCTCACGGTTGGGCGAAGCTACACTTCCTGTATCAAGATGATCTCTTCCGATTACAATTGGTGCTTTTACTTTTCCTGATTTAACCATTTCATTAAAAGCCAAACCTGCTTTTTCACGTTCTCCCTGACCGAGCCAGCAAA
This sequence comes from Bacteroidota bacterium, assembly GCA_031366005.1. Taxonomy (GTDB): domain Bacteria; phylum Bacteroidota; class Bacteroidia; order AKYH767-A; family OLB10; genus JANLUX01. The sequence continues at coordinate 3,041 of JANLZB010000022.1, forward strand.
TGCGCGCAGGCAATCCCTGGAAGGCAATTCGATCCTGCGCCATTTTTATCCATCGTGCCAATGGTTTATTATCAGGAAACAGCTCAAGAATTTTTTTATCTGTTTCATAGATATCATTTGCATCACCACTTAAAGCAACCCAGCGGAAAGGACCTTTGCCTTCACAAAAAAGCGGACGTATATAAGCCGGTACAAATCCCGGAAAATCAAAAGCATTTTTTAAACCCATCTCAAAAGCCTGTCCGCGTAAATTATTTCCATAGTCAAAAGTGATTGCTCCTCTGCGTTGCAATTCAATCATCAGTTCTGTGTGTTTCACCATAGTTTCCTTGGAACGTTGAATGTATTGCTGAGGATTGGAATCACGCAATACTTTTGCTTCATCCACACTTAACTTCTCAGGGAAATAGCCAACCAATGCATCATGTGCAGATGTTTGATCTGTTAACGTATCAGGAATAATTCCACGATCAATTAACCGCTGAAGTAAATCCACTGCATTTCCAATATATGCTATAGAAATTGCTTCACCTTTATTTTTTGCTTCTACTGATCTGTCAATCGCTTCATCAAGGTCATGAAAAATATGATCAAGATAACGGGTTTGAATACGTTTCTCCGCACGCCATGCTTCCATTTCTGCTGCAAGACATGTTCCTTCATTCATTGTGATAGCAAGTGGCTGCGCTCCGCCCATGCCTCCAAGACCTGCAGTAACGTTTAAAGTATTTTTTAATGAACCACCGAAATGTTGTCGGGCAACTTCTGCGTATGTTTCATAAGTCCCCTGAACAATTCCCTGCGAGCCGATGTAAATCCATGATCCTGCAGTCATCTGTCCGTACATGGTTAATCCCATTGCTTCCAGTTTTCTGAATTCATCCCACGTTGCCCAGTGCGGAACCAATTGTGAATTGGAAATAATTACTCGTGGTGCATCAGCATGTGTTGGCAAAATTCCAACTGGTTTGCCTGATTGAATCAACAAAGTTTCATCATCATTCAAATCGCGCAAAGCTTTTACAATAAGATGAAATGCTTCTACATTCCGTGCTGCTTTTCCTGTTCCACCATATACAATCAAATCCTCGGGACGTTCGGCCACATCAGGATCGAGATTATTATGCAACATCCGCAAGGCAGCTTCCTGAACCCATCCCTTGCAGGTTAGTTGAGTTCCTGTTGGGGTTTTTGTTTTTGTTAAATCCAGCTTTTGTAGTGTCGTATTCATTTTAAAAATTTTTCTTGTTGCATACTAATTAACGAATGCGAAACGAATGTTACGAATATTTAACGATCGGATTCGTTGTATTGGTAAATCATTCGTTAATTAGTATGCATCATTTCTTTTTCTTCTCTTCTTTTTTAAATTTCCAGGGACAATGGCGACAACCACTCTGGCAACAATAACCCCGTTTTAAGTGATATTTTTCAGTGAAAACTATAAATCCTTCCTCACTTAAATAATAATCTTCTTTGTCAAATTTATCATAAAATGCCATGGGTGCAAAACTCGTTAATTTTGGCTGTGTATAAGTATAAAATCGCATTGAAAAAGTTGGAGGAAACAGCATCAGAAATAAAAATTCAGGAATTAAATGAGCCTTTTTTAAATGCTTATGATGTTACATTATCTGTTTTAAGAGAAGACCTTTTTCATCCTTTAACTGGAGGAAATAAATGGCGGAAATTAAAATACAATTTACTCGAGGCAAAGAAGCAAGGTTACATACAACTCTTAACTTTTGGAGGTGCATACTCTAATCATCTGGTTGCAACAGCGGTGAGCGGAAAAGCAGCAGGTTTTAAAATGAACGGTATAGTAAGGGGCGAAGAAATATTTCCATTAAATCGCAGTTTGCAGATTGCTGCGGATCATGGTATGCAATTGCATTATGTATCACGTGAATTATACCGGAACTATCGGGATAATTCAACCCATCATCAGTTACAACAACAATTTGGTGATTGTTATATTTTGCCTGAAGGAGGTTCAAATATTTTGGCTGTGAAAGGATGTGCTGAAATTATTAAGGATATAAAAAAAGACTTTGATATTATATGCGTTGCTGTTGGAACCGGTGCAACATTAGCAGGAATTACTTATGCTTTACATGATAACCAACGTGCATTAGGAATTTGTGTTTTAAAAAATGGTTCACAGGTTAAAACTGATATAAAAAACTGGCATGCGGAATTGAAAATAACCAATTCAAATTGGGAGTTAATTGAAGATTATCATTTTGGTGGTTATGCAAAATCAAATGCTGAACTAAAAAAATTTGTTGAGGATTTCAGTATAGTTCATAAAATTCGAATAGAACCCATTTATACCGGTAAATTATTTTTCGGAATTTATGATCTGATCAAAAAAAATTTTTTCAGAAGAGGAGCCCGTATTCTTGCGGTTCATACAGGTGGCTTGCAATATCTGCAGTAAGATGTGGTGTATTATTTAGCAAATTCATTTCCTGTTTGTATTACAATTAACAATACAATGTTTAAATCAATATCACCGTTATTTAAATTAATGAAAGCATCGTGGTATTTTTGTTTTTAGAAATCCGGAATTTATTATGAAGTATTACTTACTGTCAATAATGTTTATGTTTTTCGTTGTTACTACGGCATCGCCTCAGCCGGTTGGACGAATGACTCCTGAATCATACATTGCTGCCTTTAAAGATGCTGCAATTGCAGATATGAAAAAGACTGGTGTGCCAGCTAGTATCACGCTCGCACAAGGGATGTATGAAAGTGATTGTGGCAACAGCGATCTTGCAACTGAAGCAAATAATCATTTCGGAATTAAGTGTCATAAAGAGTGGAATGGAAATACCTTTCATAAAGATGATGATACAAAAGATGAATGTTTTAGAAAGTATAATACGGTGCAGCAATCGTATGATGATCATTCTGATTTTTTAAGAACACGCGATCGTTATGCGTTTTTATTTAATCTCGACATGACTGATTACAAAGGCTGGGCACATGGTTTAAAAAAAGCCGGTTATGCAACCAATCCTCAATATGCACATAAAATTATTGATCTTATTGAGCGATACAACCTACAGAATTTAGATAGAGGAGAAAATATTCCTGTGGCCTCTGTCATCAGAACTCCTGAGTACATTAAAGAAAAAAATATTGCTTCCATACCTGCTAAACGAAAAGAAATTGTTATTGCTGAAATGGGGGAAATTAATGACATCCCATTTGTTCGTGCAAAAAAAAATGATTCGTATGTTACCATTGCGAGAGACTATGATTTAAAACTATGGCAGGTTTTAAAATATAATGATGTTGATAAAGGCGATGCATTACATGAGAAAGAAATTATTTTTCTGAAACCAAAAAGAAATAAAGCTGATGCAGAATATCATGTAGTGAAACGTGGAGAAACGCTGCATGATATTTCGCAGCTATACGGAATTAAAATTAAAAAGCTTTACAGCCGTAATGATCTGGTGAAAGGAGAAGAACCAAAGCCAGGAGTGAAAATCTGGTTGAATGATCGAAAGCCGGATTGAAAAAAGTTTAGGAATTAGTTAAGGCAAACGAATATCATCCACTATTTCACAACAAACTTCTTAGTAAGAAAATGTTCGTTAGTTCTTAATACTGCAATATAATTTCCAGCTGAAATTCCTGTAAGGTTCCAGGAATAACTATAGTTATTCTTTTTAAGTTCTCCTTTTATAAACTGATTGATTAACCTTCCGTTTTCATCATAAATCTCAAAAATTGCAGAAGTGTTTTTGTTGATTTGCAGATTAAAATTTACGATATTAATTGCCGGATTAGGTGAAACAAATAAATTATGAATGTTCACAGAAACTTGTGGTGATACTATACCTGTATTAATACCACTAAACTTATAAATGGAACTTCCGGCTGCATAAGCAAGAGTAGAATCCCGGAAAACAAATCTATTAAGGTTAACCCCAAAATTTAAATAACTCCAGTTTTGCCCACCATCAGTTGTTTGATACATACCACTGCTCCATCCTCCAACCCAACCTACTGAATCATTTAAAAAACCAATCCCTTCCATAGCAATAGAATTATTAGCTACGTATATATAATTCCATGTGGAGCCTCCATCAACAGTCTTTAGGATGTTACTGGCAGAAGTTGTTTGTTCATCCAAAGATACATAACCGATATTATCAGATGTAAATTGAATCTTCCAACCATACGTTGCTCCAACAGGCGACTGACCTACTTGTTGCCAGTTTATTCCACCATCGGTTGATCGTAATACTATACCATGATTATTAGAGGCATTGGTTCCTATTCCACAAACAAAAACAGTGTCTTGGTTTTTAAACCAACAATCAATTAAACCTGAAGCAAACATTGACATGTCAATATAAGTCCAGGTAACACCTCCATCATCTGATCTTAAAATATAAGCCGGAGTATCCCAAATACCTTCGAAGATGATTGTATTACCAAAATGTCCGATACCACAAACGCCAGGAACGGGCTGCGGAAAAGTTTGTTCTATATGAAACCAATTTGCACCAGCATCTGTTGTTTTGAAAACTACATTATCAAGTGTACCAGCAAATCCTACGGTGTCATTAATAAACTCCACACTACGGAAATAATATTGAATAGAATCCAATTGTAATACCCATGAATCTCCATAATCCTGTGTCTTATAAATCTGTCCATACCCATTTACTGCCCAACCGGTTGAATCATTGATAAAATACAAATCATCAAATCTGCTATTGACTACAGGTGCATTGGGCAAATAATTCCAGCCACTCTGTGAATAACTCATAGAATAGCAAATTAAAAATGTGAGAATAAAAAATATTTTTTTCATTTAATAATTGTTGGTTTCCAAATGTATTAAAACAAAAAACGCCCTGCATCAGCAGAGCGTAATATTATTTATTTTGAAATATCAATGATTAACTATGCACTCTCAGCAAGTATAGTCACCTTATTATTTATCATCTCTACAACACCGCCTTTCACATCAAATAATTCTTCGCCTGATGCGGTTTTTATTTTCACTTTACCATTAACGAGTGTTGAGATAATGGCAGCGTGATTTTCCAGCATCTGAAACTGACCTTTGGTACCAGGAACAAGGACAGATTTTACTTCGCCTTCAAAAACTTTTTTATCTGGAGTGATTATTTCTAAATGCATCTTTAGTATCAAGTATTTAGTATCAAGTATTTAGTATCGAGTATTTAGTATCAAGTATTTAGTATCAAGTATTTAGTATCAAGTATTTAGTATCAAGTATTTAGTATCGAGTAAAGTAAGACTATTATCTTGATACTTGATACTAACATCTCATTTCTAATTTGCTTCTGCCAACAGTTTCTTTCCTTTTTCTATTGCGTCTTCAATAGTACCAACAAGATTGAAAGCTGCTTCAGGATATTCATCCACATCACCGGCAAGGATCATTTTAAATCCTTTGATGGTTTCTTCAATCGGTACAAGCACTCCTTTTAATCCGGTAAACTGCTCGGCAACGAAGAATGGTTGTGATAAAAAACGTTGCACACGTCTTGCACGGTGAACCACCTGCTTATCTTCATCACTTAACTCATCCATACCCAGGATGGCAATGATATCCTGTAACTCTTTGTAACGCTGTAAAATTTCTTTAACACGTTGTGCTGTATTGTAATGGTCTTCACCTAAAATAGCTGCAGATAATATTCGTGATGTAGAATCCAAAGGATCCACAGCAGGATAAATTCCTAACTCAGCAATCTTACGACTCAATACTGTTGTTGCATCCAAGTGAGCAAAAGTTGTTGCAGGCGCAGGATCAGTCAAGTCATCAGCAGGTACATAAACTGCCTGTACTGATGTGATAGAACCACGCTTGGTAGAAGTAATACGTTCCTGCATTTGTCCCATCTCTGTTGCGAGTGTAGGCTGGTAACCTACCGCTGAAGGCATACGTCCTAAAAGAGCTGATACCTCTGAACCTGCCTGTGTGAAACGGAAAATATTATCAATGAAGAAAAGAATATCGCGACCGCCTGATTTCTCATCACCATCACGGAAATATTCTGCAACCGTTAATCCTGAAAGTGCCACACGTGCACGAGCTCCCGGAGGTTCATTCATCTGACCGAAAACCAATGTTGCTTTACTATCTTTTAATTTTTCATAATCTATTTTAGAAAGATCCCAACCACCGCTTTCCATGCTGTGCTTAAAATCATCACCATAATTAATAACACCTGATTCCAAAAACTCACGCAACAAATCATTTCCTTCACGTGTACGTTCACCAACACCGGCAAATACGGAAAGACCAGCATAAGCTTTGGCGATATTATTTACCAGCTCCATAATCAAAACGGTTTTACCAACTCCGGCACCACCGAATAAACCAATTTTTCCACCCTTGGAATAAGGTTCTAATAAGTCAATTACTTTGATACCTGTATAAAGCACCTCTGATTCTGTTGAAAGATCTTCAAACCTTGGAGCATCACGATGGATAGGGTATCCATTTTTATTACTCACCGGACCTATACCATCAATGGCTTCACCGATCACATTAAAAAGACGTCCTTTAATGGCATCACCGGTTGGCATTTTAATAGGAGAACCCGTAGCAAGTACTTCCATTCCGCGGGTTAAACCATCGGTGGAGTCCATTGCAATAGCCCTGATTGTGTCCTCACCAATATGCTGCTGACATTCCAAAACAACTTTTTGTCCGTTAGGCCTTGTTATTTCCAAAGCTTCAAGAATATTGGGCAAAAGCTCTCCTTCAACATCAAAACTAACGTCAATAACGGGACCGATTACCTGAACAATTTTACCTTTATACATGTATTGTTAATTTAGTTTTTTGAGAGCGCGAAAATAGACAAAAACAGATAAGGTCAGTTGGAAAGGTTACTTTTGCCCACCATTATTTTATTAACATTTAACGCTCAACCCCTGTCAGGGTTCCAAACCCTGACAGGGGTATAAAAATGAAAGTTTATTACAATGTAAATGAATTTAGCGGGGTTAGAAATCCTGTTGTTACTATCGGAACTTTCGATGGGGTTCATGCCGGTCATCAGCAGATAATTAAAAGGTTGAATGAAGCAGCTCATGTTATAAAAGGAGAATCTGTAGTGCTCACTTTTCATCCGCATCCGAGACTTGTTTTATTTCCACACCAGCATGATTTGCAATTGCTCACTACACTGGAAGAAAAAACTGCTTTACTTGAACGCTATGGCATTCAGCATTTGGTCATTCATCCTTTTACAAAGGAATTTTCACAACTCAGTCATGCTGATTTTGTAAAACATATTCTGGTGGATGGAGTAGGGGTGAAGAAATTAATAATCGGTTATGATCATCATTTCGGCCACGACCGGAAAGGAGGACTGAAAGAACTTGAAAAGATGGCACCTGAATTCGGTTTTGAACTGGAAGAAATTCCAGAACAGGATATTGATGCAGTTGCAATCAGCTCAACGAGAATCAGAAAAGCTTTACAAGCCGCTTCTGTGGCTGAAGCATCTACATTACTAGGTCATGATTATTGCATTAGTGGAACTGTGGTGAAAGGAAAGCAATTAGGGCGCATACTTGGTTTTCCTACTGCAAATATTGAAATGAAAGAAAGGCATAAGCTAATTCCTCCCAATGGAATTTACGCAGTGCAGGTTGCAATTGGAAGTGCGAAAGAAACCATTGCAGGGCATAATATTATCTTTTATAATGGTGCATTAAGCATCGGCACCAGACCTACCTTTGATGATGGAGCAAGAAGCATTGAGGTGAATATTTTTGATTTCGATCAGGATTTATATGGACAGCAGATTACTATATTTTTCAAACATTTTTTGCGTGATGAATTAAAGTTTGAATCAGCGCAAGCATTGATTGAACAAATGAAGCAAGATAAAAAACGGAGCATCGAACTATTATCCTGATTTTTGCGTTTATGCAACATCAACGAATATGAAGTCTATACCAATGTACAAATGCCGTTGCAGCGAAATAATGAATGTGTTTTAAAAAAATAATAATCTTTTTTGTTTTTTTGTTTATTACGCAAAGTTTATCAGCGCAAACATTGCTGGATAGTGTATCGTTATCACAACAAAAAGTCTATAAAAATTTAACTGCTGCACTTCAAAACCCTGACTCCGTTTTTATTTTTGATCTAAGCAAGAAAAAATTAAAAGAAATACCTAAAGAAATTTTCAGGCTAAAGAATTTACAAATTTTAAACCTTTCTCATAATAGAATAAAAGAATTGCCTGCCGAAATAAATTTACTCTCAAATTTACAGAAACTGAATTTATCCAATAACGACCTGAAACAATTGCCCCGAACTATTGGTGATTTAAACAACTTAACTTTTCTTGGATTGAACCGTAATTTAATTGAAGCCCTTCCTGCTGAAATGGGTAAGCTTAAAAACCTCGAAGTGTTGGAAATGTGGGATAATGAATTAAGTGTGGTGCCAGATGAATTAAGAGGAATGTACAGCTTGCGTCAATGGGAATTACGCGGCATTTTATTTACAGAGTTGGAACAGCAGCGGATAAAAAGTTTATTACCTGATGCACAGATTTATTTTTCGCCCTCTTGCAATTGCAAGGATTAAATAACGCTAATTAAAATTAAATTTTCTATGTAGCCTTGTCGTGTGTATTTTTTATCAGCGCAATACCTGAAAGAAAAAATATAATACCCAGGATACCATAAATGGCAATTGATTTAAAGGTAAAATTATTATCGCCTCCACGCATAAAAAAATAGCCAGCTGCAATAAGTCCTGCTATTCCAAGAATAGTTAAGAGCATTCCGATAATTCTTTTTTCCATGAGTGTTAATTTTTCATTACTTCTTAAATTAACATGCCAACTCACATGTAATCAATTATATCATATTTGATTGTTTTTAAGAGTTAAAGGTTCAAATGGAATAGTAGTTTTTAATATCAAAATAAGAGGATTTTATTAACCGGAATAGTCAAACTTATTCTTCAGTTCAATAAAAGAACTATTAAGGTGATGCCGCAATTATTTTTAAGATATGATAAGTATTTCAAAATAATTGAGCCGTGAGTAAATATAATTTCTGTTAAAAAAAATACTATCAATAAATTTGCTGAGAATTTTGAAATGAGAGAAATATGTTTTTAAAACCACACAATGATGTGAATGGTCATCGTCATTTTATTCTGCATAAACCATACGGTTACCTCTGTCAGTTTGTGTGTGAATTAAAAAAGAAGAAACTGCTGAATGAATTATATGATTTTCCTGAAGGAACGATGGCAATTGGCAGACTTGATGAAGACAGTGAAGGATTACTGCTGTTAACTACTAATGGCAAAATGAGTGAATACATACGTAGCAGTAAAACAGAAAAAGTTTACTACTCACAGCTGGATGGAGAGATTACTGATGAAGCAATAGAAAAACTTAAGCAAGGTGTTGAGATTGGAATAAGGAATGTGAAATATATCACTCAGCCTTGTATGGTAGCACGTTTAAATACAATACCTGATTTTGCAAGAACACACACGATAAGAGATAAACACAGACCTACAACATGGGTTTCGATAACACTTACTGAAGGTAAATTCAGACAGGTGAGAAAGATGACTGCTGCTGTAGGTTTTCCTACATTGCGTTTGATAAGAGTGAGAGTAGGAGCAGTGCATCTTGGTAATTTAAAGTCTGGTGAAGTAATTGAAACTGCTGGTTTTAATTAATGAAATAAAAACATTCAATGTCTGATTTAAACTATAGGGCAAATCAAAACAGATTACAAAGATTTGTTGATGCACAATCATCAGATTATGAAATTGCATTGACAGAAATTAAAAAAGGAAAGAAACAAAGCCATTGGATGTGGTATATTTTTCCTCAGTTAAAAGGATTAGGGGTTAGTTCCACATCTCAGAACTATGCTATTGAAAATATTAAAGAGGCTGAAGAATTTTTAAATCATCCGCTGCTAGGTAACCGGTTAATTGAAATTTCAAATGAATTGTTAAAGCTCAATACCAATGATGCAAACAAAATTTTTGGAAGCCCTGATGATGTAAAATTAAAATCCTCAATGACTTTGTTTTCAATATTGCACAATAAAAATGACTTTTTTCAAAATGTATTGGTAAAATTTTTTAATGGTGAGAAGGATAATAGAACTTTAAAAATTCTTGAATCTCAGTCAAACCATAATAAAGCTAGAGAAGATTAATTGAAATAATTTTTTACCTGCAGGACTTCTCAGTTGCTCGAAAATTATTTATCATCTTAATTACAATGGCCCAATGCAACCCATATCAAAATAAAAATGATAACCATGCTAAAACAGCCGCCACCTAATTTTTTTGCACCGTAACCTGCTATTAATCCACGAAAGATATTATTCATAAGTTTTATATTTTATATTTAGGTATATAAATCTTATGCCACCATCCAATTGATTATTGGATAACTAATTTTCCATTGGCAATAAAAATTCCGTTATCAAAAATTTCATAGAGATAAACTCCATCTTCAATATGTTCACGGTGAAAGTTAAACTCACTTCCTGAAAAATCGGTTCGTTTAATTTCTCTTCCTGATAAATCTTTTATGACAAATGTTTTATTCTTTGCACTCTTATTATCAGGCAATGTAAATCGCGTGCTAAAAGAAAATGGATTAGGAGATACATTAACTGTTTCTGAATTACTTGCTGTATTTTCAAATCCTGCCGTGCTGCAAACTCCAGGCATATTCTGATCGAGCCATGAGATGCGTGCAATGAGCCATAGTTTTAATTCAGCAACACATCCTCCATACGTGGTAGGTAATGGTGAAGGATTAGGCCACACATACACACCGAGAATGGGCCATGCAGAAAAATTGCGGTCTTTAGCTTCATCAAGAATCAAAGCAACAGAATCAATAAAATTGAACAGGTAGTTAGTATTGATAATGGTTGCCCGTAATGCATTCCACCGGCATTTTAATTTATTCTTGTAAACAGTATCCTGCAAAAGCTTGTTCCACCAGAATGGAATTTGAAATGCATCTCCTGCAAAAGGAAATAAATATTGCCAGCCTGTACTGTTATTTCCATTATAATAATCTGCATTTCCCCATGCAATATCAAAATCCCACATTGGGCCTGCATACAAATGCCTGTCGTTACTGTTTTTGTCTTTGTAGAGATAGCTGCTCAAACGGTATCCATCTAAATTTTTTGCGAGCTCGTTAATTATAAAAAAATCAATAAAAGATTGGTCGTTGATAAAATGCGGATATCCTGTAACCGGATCAGCAAAATTGGGAGATGCCATTACATTTTCAAAACTGTCAATCAGCGCATGAATATAATTCTGCTGTACAGGAAGTATGGTATTTGCTTTAGGATACTCAACCTGATAGTAAGGATACGGTCCTCCATTATCAGGTAAATAATTGGATGTCCATCCTGCTGCACTGCTTCCTGTAGTTTTATCAAGCTTAATAATATATCCTCCTGTAAGTGCATCACCAGCGGTATCTGCAGTTGTGAGAGTTGCAATATCAACACGATTCTGATCTCGTTTTATTTTTTCTGACAAAATATAAATGCCCTGATATTGTCCATTAATAACCAATTCACAATAACGATATCGTGCATCGTAGTGCCCCATCCACATAGCCATTTGGTATGTGAGTGTGTTTCGCATCAGCGATTTATCTGTATAATTTGCATTCAGTATCCAATCATGTTCTGATGGCATATTCAAAATAGAAGTATCAAGCGCAATTCCCAGACTATCACGTGTTTCAAATCCAAAAGATTTTTTAGGAAAACTCTGTGAACTGCTTCCTCTTATTTCAATACCAATATAACCATTGTAATTGTTGAAGGTATCTGTAACATAATTTCTAATACCTGCACCATTATCAATTATACCCATTTGCGCTGTAATTTTTGGACTGTCAGGAATAATTTGCCCCTGTGTATTAATTATTACAATAGGAAGATTGCTGGATGGAAAATAAAACGGCTTGCATGGATGATTACCAAAAGTCAGGCTCCAGGATAATAATATTCCATAATCGGCAAAGGGATAAGTATCATGAATAAATAGCCGCCACAACCCATTTCCGTTTTGATTGTTATTGACTGCATTTAAAAATCCGTCAGGTTTATACGAACCATTAAAAGGTGCGCTGCCTGATGAGATGAGTGTGTTTACACTATCAGTAAAACAGGTTGTGGAATAATTTTGTCCATTGCCACCATTACCTGTCGAAAGTTCAATTATCGTACTGTCAGGTGCAACAAGGTAAATATCAAGATCTGAATCATAGGTATGATTGATATTAATGCAAATGCCTTCTAATCCAAAATTGGTATCAATAAAAGATGGGTTCAAACCACTTACCATCAGATCAAAATAAACAGGTGATCCATCATCAGGAATAGTGTCACCACCTGCATTAAAAGTTTGTCCATATAATAAGGAACAGGTACAAAGTGTGATAACGAGGAGTAAAAATTTTTTCATGAATTAATTTTAACAAACATAAGAATTGATTTTTAGTAAGGAAAATATTACTTGGTGAATGAACCATTTTAACGATAAAAATTTAGAACTATCTTAAATAAGCTATCAGAAATGGAATTATATTTTTGTGATATTCAATTGTTGTTATCCGGATCAAATATTAATGCACATTTTAAAAAAAATTATATGGGGATTTTTTCTTTTGGTGTTAATTCTCACTCTCGTTAATTTGAAATTAGTGATCTATGGAATTCAGCAATTAAATGGTCAATTGCATATTATTTACAATGCACGTGATGTAAATGAATGTTTGGAAGATAAAGATGTTCCGGACTCCGTTAAACAAAAATTATTGCTCATCCGCGAAATCAGGAAATATGCTGTTGATTCACTGGGTTTAAAAGATTCAAAAAATTACACAACGTTTTATGATCAGCAAGGCAAATCTGTGCTTTGGGTTTTAACTGCCTGTGAGCCGTTTGCAATGAAAGCTTATCAATGGTATTTTCCTTTTCTTGGTTATGTTTCTTACAAAGGTTTTTTTGATAAAGAAAAAGGTTTGCCCGAAGAGGAAAAGTTAACACGTCAATGGTATGATATTGAATATGCACCTGTGAGTGCGTGGTCAACATTGGGTTGGTTTCGTGATCCTATTTTGTCGAACATGCTTAAACGTAAGGAAGGGCAGATAGCAGAATTAATTATTCACGAACTCACTCACGCCACGGTTTATTTGCCGAGCAGTGTTGATTATAATGAGAACCTTGCAACATTTGTTAGTGAACAGGGAGCAATTCGTTTTCTGAATTATAAATATGGTGAGAAGGCAAAGCAAACAATTACTTATACCAATTATAAAGAAGATGAAACCGTATTTGGAAATTATATGGTGAATGCCTGTGAACGGTTGGATACAGTTTATACTTCTATGAACAAGGAATTACCGTTTCGCCAAAAACTAAATATAAAATTCCATGTGATAGCTGAAATTATTACAGGTATCAATCATCTTTCGTTGCACAATAAACAACGATATACGTTTACGTTTCCTGAAGATAAATTGCCAAACAATGCATGGTTTATGTCATACAAAAGATACCGTGTAAATCAAAATGATTTTGACAAAGAGTTGCAGACAAAATACAATGCAAAGCTGGAGTTATTTATTTCATTCTTAAGAAATCAATAATGCAGTTAGGAATTACTTGTGAATAATTTCTGAATTCATTAATGGAGCTAAGCAATAAATAGCTATACATTTACGTAAATAATTCAATGCGTTTCCCGCAAATCATCATCTTCTTTTTTTTAGTGTTCGTTTCCTGTTCCAAAACAGAGGAAGAAATAGTTCCCGGAAATATCCCTCCGCCTGATAACACGATTGACCAGCAGGTGTATGAGGATTATGTTACCAGAACATATATACGTGTACTTGGCCGTGAACCATCGGCTATAGAAATGAATGATGGATTGCTAAAATTGTATCAACACACTCTTTCAAAAAATGATCGCTTACAGTTTTTAAATGATCTCTTTACAAAGCAGGAATATTACGGACATACTTATGATGATTTCAGAATTGAACTGCTGAATAATCTTGACTCAATTGAAATTCCTAATATGATTGTTTTGTTTGATACACTTTCACATGACAGCAATTACGTCACTGTGTGGGCAACACTTAATTATGAAATTGCCAGGTTACAAACGCTGCAAAATGCACCCACTTTATTTGCAAATAATTCTATTACTATAATTGATATGCATCGTGCAATGGTGGATAATTATTTCTACGACCAGATTAATATGGGTTCTGTAAATTTTGTGGTGAGTATGTTTCAGCATTTTCTATACAGGACTCCAACGCAGCAGGAACAGAATGCAGCCGCTTCGATGGTGGATGGAAATAATTCTGCTTTATTCCTTCAAACAGGTGCAAGCAAAACAGATTTCCTTAATATTTTTTTTGCAAGTATTGATTATTACGAAGGACAGGTAATAAGAGCATATCAGAAATTTCTCTTTCGTCAGCCAACTCCTGTTGAGATGAATGAAGCTACTATCAAGTACAAAAACAGTAATAATTTTATTCAGATGCAAAAAGATATTCTTTCAACAGATGAATATGTATTTAGTAATTAGAAAAATGGAGTAGGAGCAGAGATAACAACATATAAAATGTAAACCGTAAAAGGCAAATGCGAAAACTGTTGGTAATAATTATTATAACATTGGTTTCCTGTAAAAAGGAGAAGACATTTCTTTATGATGTTAATCCTGTTTCAGTGCAGCAAAATGGTTCGGTAAAAAATAATGTAAAGAACACAACAGAATTTATTTCTATTGCTTACGCTGATTTATTTGGCTCTAATATTCCTCAGTCAGCTCTTGTAAGTTTAAATACTTTATATAATGCTTTCGGAGATAAAAAAATGATTGAAGACCGCATCATCCTGAATTTTTTTAATATGCCAGGCTCAGTTATTCCCTCGCAGCCAAGTGTAAATGGAGATACGATACAATTTATAACCAATACTTATAAAAAATTATACAACCGTGAAGCAGGAGCATTTGAGAAATATTATTTAAAAGAAACAATAAGGATGAATGCAAATGTCACTCCGGTGGTGATTTACTATGCATTGATGACCGCTGATGAATACAGGTTTTATTAAAATTATAAAATGAAACGAAGAACATTTATTAAACGTGCAGGGCTGGCAGCAGCAGGAGCATTTGCTGTTCCTTATATTCTTCCGTCAGGAAGATTATTTGCTGCAACCGGAATCCGTAAAGCAAATCATGTGGTGTTTTGTTTATTTGCAGGTGGTGTTCGTAATGTGGAATCAGTACAAATGGCAGATGGAAATTTAATGCCTAATCTGCTAAGTGGTTCCGCAAGTATTTCACCGGATATTGCTCCGGGAATGTCTGCTTTGCCGGCACCTCTTGCAACTCCCTTGCAAAACAGTGCTTCGTTATTCAGACAGTTTCGTTACAATGAAGGGCCGACAGGACATTACAACGGCCACACAGTGGCGATGACGGGTCAATACACTACTGCAGATCTTAACATTAAAGATCATCCCAAGGTACCCACCATTTTTGAATACTACCGTAAACATAATTCTCCTCAGCAATCTGCGCGAAATTGCTGGTGGGTTGCTAATATGCTTGGCCCTTATCCGGCATTAAACTATAGTTCTTTCGAGAATTACGGTGCCGATTACGGTGCAAATTTTATTGCGCCCACTGCGCTTATCAATCCACAGGGATTTAATGCGCTAGGAAATCCTCACAACTTCACAAGTAGTGAGCAGGCAACAATTCATAACATACGTGATTTTTCAAATCATAATTTCCAGCATTCGTATATAAATGGTGAAGCAGGAATTACCAATACGGAAAGCGATGCAGCCAGCCTGCAGAATTTTATTTCTCAGTTGTATTCCAATGTGAATCCTAATCCATGGAATATTCCCGGTGGAATGAGCAATGACATGCTCAATATTTATTATGCTGAAAAAATTATTCAGCAATTCCAGCCTGAATTATTAGTAGTGAATATGCAGGATGTGGATGTTTGTCATTTTCAGTTTACCACTTATGCTGATAACATACGCAAAGCGGATTATGCAGTTGCGCATTTGTGGAATACGATACAAAATACTCCGGGAATGATGAATGACACGGTGTTAATAATTGCACCAGAACATGGACGTAATTTAAATGGTAATACACAAATTGATGCTTACGGTCGCAGAGCATTGGATCATTCAGCAAGTGTGGATTTAACGGGTGACCAGATGGCGAGGGAAATTTTCTGCATGGTGATGGGACCGCCTAATGTTGTAAAACAAAACCAGATTTTTAATAACCCGATAGGGGAGAGCATAGAAATCGTTCCGGCTATTGCAAACATTTTAGGATTTGATACTGCAATTCCGGCAGGTATGTTAAAGCCTGCTGCGATTAATGATTTATTAATTAATGCATTTTACTAATGAAGATTAAAGGATTGTTTAATTGTTTTATTGCTTTATGGTTATTGTTTGCGATATCATGTAAGCAAACAGAAACGCCTGACAATCATTATGATGCAATTGACTATTCATCAAACAACAATAATCCCAATATAACAGAACCTGATCCTAACAGTATTGTTGGTTTGCAAAAAAATATTTTTTCTAAGAAGTGTGCTAACCCGGGTTGTCATGACGGAACATTTGAACCTGATTACCGCACCATACAGTCTACTTTTTCAACTTTGGTTTACCAGGAAGTTAATCTTACCACAGTGGATAATGTTAAATTTTTTAATTACAGAGTTATTCCCGGTGATACAGTTAATTCTTTTTTGTTTGAGCGCATCACAACACCTACTGCTCAATTTATGCCTTCCAACGGTGTACGGCTTCCGCAAAGTGATATTGATCATATAAAAAACTGGATACAAAGTGGAGCTCGTGATCAAGTTGGAAATCTTCCTGTAAAACCGGATTTGCAACCTAACGTACTTGGCTATTGGGCGCTTGATCCTTCCGGTGTCAGGTTGGATACCATCAGACAGAATAATATTCCTTATATGCCGTTTATTTCTCCGGTAAATATTTTTATTACACTACCCATTTTAGTTTTGGATACAGCTGATGGAACTGCAGCTACATCACCTGCCAACTTTACAAGTTTCAGTATAAAATGTTCCACCCAAAAAGATAATTTCACGAATGCAACTATTATCAATGGAAGTTATAATAGTATTTATACAGTATGGCAAGTTATAGTTAACACGGGACTATGGACAAGCGGCACCACAGTTTATTTCCGGGTTTATGTAAATGACGGACATCATACTACCGATGCTGAATTTCCACGCAACGAATCATTGGATTATTACAAAACTTATTTTGCGTTTTATGTTCAGTAGATATTTGTTGTCAGCATTATTGTTAGTTGTTGTTTCCTGCAAAAAAGCGGACAAGAAAGAATATGATTCAACCCCGCAGATAGAATTCGTAAGCTTGTCTCCATCTACGGTTTTGCAAAACAAAGATTCAATAACATTTACTATTAAATATACTGATGGAGATGGCGATCTGGGTGAGAATAGTCCAAATGCAAAAAATCTTTTTTTAACAGATAACCGCATACAGATTCCTTACAGTTATCGGGTTGAACAATTGGCTCCATCAGGTTCAGCTATTACAATACAGGGTACTTTGAATGTTGTTTTAAAAAACATTTTGTTAACTGATAGCTCTAACCAGCAGACAACTACTTTTTCAATTTATGTTGTTGACAGGGCAGGTCATAAGAGTAATGAAGTAACAAGTTCGCTGGTAACAATTAAAAAGTAATAAGCCAAAAGAATAGAACCTCTTTTCAAATAAAAGAAAAATTTCTTTATCACCTCGCTTGATTTTTCTATAAATGCTTTGCAGTAAATATTTTTTTGATGGTAACTATTGTATTTTAAGAAATTCATTTCAAAAAAAAAGAGAGATATGGTTGCTTACACAACAATACCTCTCTTAAAATAAATGTTACGTTGTTACTTAAATTACGGCTTAATAATTTTTGGCCTCCTGTTAATTGGATTTTTATTGATGCTGTTTATCCTTAATTGATTCTGCGCACCAGGTCCTGCAAATTCAGGGATTCTGAAATCATAATCCGTAACTGCACCTATCGTAACAGGTAATTTGCTCCAGGTTTCTATTCCGTTCCTTGTCAACACAGCAATATAATATGATTTACCTGCATGAGCCGGAGTTAATGTTACAGTGGAGTAACCATCGATATAAAGGATTGCAGCTATCGCAGTATCAACATCAAATGGAACAGTATCAGCATGAAGCACGATTAGAATAGTATCAGTGATCGAACTGTCATTACCCACACCGGCATTTAATAATACTGGTTGCATCACACCGCTTCCGGTATAAAATCCTTCAATAAACACTGAAACATTTAACACAGGATGTGATATACAGCCTTCATCAACCAATCCATCACAATCATCGTCAATGCCGTTTCCGCAAATTTCAACTGCCGGATTATGATAAATACCGGAAACCGGATCACAGCCATCAATAGTGCAGGGATTACCATCATCCGGATTGAGGGATGCATGATAACATCCTGTAGCAGGATCACAACCATCAAGTGTGCAGGCATTATTGTCATTGCATGAAATTGGCGTATGAATTATCAAACCTGATTGAGGCTTACATCGGTCAAGGGTACATGCATTACCATCATCAACATTTACAGGTGTATGATAAATTCCACTGACAGGATCACAACCGTCAATTGTACATGCGTTTCCGTCATTCACATTTACGGGAATATGATAAACCCCTGAAACAGGATCACAACCATCTTGTGTACATGGATTGCCATCATCAACATGAAGAGGAAGATGTGTTATATCACCTGTAACCGGATCGCATGCATCTATTGTACACGGATTACCGTCATCAACAGGCGGACCGCTCATTATCGAAGCCGTTGTTACCTCACCATTCTGATTAGTTACAGTAACTGTATATAATGTATTTGGATTAAGTGCTGTAATGCAGTTGCCTGCAACGGTTCCTCCTGACCATTGATAAGTAAATGGCCCGCAACAACCATTTACCGTTGCACATATCTGATTACAATGTGCGGTAAGCGATACAGTTAAAGGTGTGGGTGTAAAGCATACGTTATCAATACCTGATCGTTCACCCTGGAAGGATGAATAATCAACCCTGAATACTATTCGTGAAATATTGGAACTAACCGTATTCCAATCTGCAACAGCAGTTCCTGTTATTGGCTTCCATACTCCTGCAGCACTTGAATCGGGAACGCTGCATGTTGAAACAGGAGCACACACCCGATGCCATCCATTATTTTCATTGGCTACAATATTCGATGTAAAGTAGAACCCAAGCGTACCGCTATATACCCAGAATATTGGATTGACATTATAGCTTGATGATGGATCACCATCATAAAAAATTCTGTAATCGTAACAGAATTCTCCGCAACACCAATGATTGTAATCTGTTGAAGCCATTAATGCTGAGGCTCCGGATTGATCAGTTGTTTCGAGATAATGATCTTGCACACCATTCTGTGATCCGGTGTTTGTTATGGCAACTCCAAGATTGGGAGCATTTGGATCTGGTTGCCATCCGTTAAACTGTCCATTGTTGTAATCCTGGCAAACAGTATCACAACAATTGATTACTGAAATAGTATTAGTGACAGTTCCAATGCATCCATAAGGGTCAATATAAGTCAGTGTGATTACATGCGTACCTAAAGTATTTGGATAAAAATAATTTCCAAAAACTCCAGTTCCGCTGAATGTCCATGTACCACCTGCAAAAGGAAGCGATACCATTGTTTGATTAATGTCAACGAATATGTTATTTGGATTTAAGAATACCGGAGCAGCATTTAAACACTGATCCATGTAACTAAGTGGCCACTCCAGATGCAATGCAGGCCGTACAATTACACATACAGTGTCTGTATCACAACATACTACCGCTGGATTATTTGGATCAGTACAACAACAAATAACCATATAACAAGTATTTTGCTGCGGGAATACATCCACCGTTCCGCCTTGTCCTACTTGTGTAGGTTGTTCAACACCCGTTATCTGATACCATGTTGCTGTACCATTGCAGCCCTGAGCATTTAGTATAGCAGGATTACCCAAACAAATATTTTGATCAGGTCCTCCGTCAACCTGACAACTTTGACCGCAACAATAAATAACATTAATCGTCTTCGTAATACAACTTGTGCATCCATAAATATCAGTATAACATATTGTGATCACATGTGGTCCTAATGTATTTGGATAGAAATAATTTCCTATAACACCATTACCACTCCATGTCCATGTTCCTCCTGCGTATGGAAGCATCACCATTGTTTGATTAACATCCACGAAGACATTATATGGGTTTAGAAATATTGAATCGCTATTAAGACATACATCTTGATACTGATAAGGCCATTCGAGGTGCGGAACGGGACGCATCGTAATACAAATAGTATCTGTATCACAACATTGAACTCCCGGATTGTTAGGATCATTGCAACAGCAGATTGCAATATAACAGGTATTTACCTGCGGATAAACCGGAATTCCATTTTCTAGTCCGATGACAATAGGCCCTTCACCTGTTAGTACATACCATGTGAGAGAACCATTACATCCTTGTGCATTAAGTGTTACTGATGAACCTGAGCATATTGTAGTGTCATTACCTGCATTAACCTGGCAGGAAGTGTTGCAACAATAAATCACATTAATTGTAATACTGATACAAGCGGTACATCCATTTGGATCAGTATAGCACAAGGTTATCGTTTGAACACCTATTGTATTAGGATGGAAATAATTTCCAACCACTCCTGGTCCACTCCAATTCCATGTGCCACCTGTTGATGTAATCGGAACAGGACCGTTATTAGTTATTACATATACATTGTTTGCATCTAAGAAAATGGAATCTGAATATTGACAAACTGTATTGTAATTCCATGGCCATTGTAAAACAGGATGTGGATTAACATTAATACATATTGTATCCGTATCACAACATTGCACTCCAGGATTGTTGGGATCATTGCAACAACAGATTGCAATATAACATGTAGATACCTGCGGATAAACCGGAATTCCATTTTCTATTCCGATGACAATAGGCCCTTCACCTGTTAGTACATACCATGTGAGAGAACCATTACATCCTTGTGCATTAAGTATTACTGATGAACCCTCACAAATTGTAGTGTCGTTACCTGCATTAACCTGGCAGGAAGTGTTGCAACAATAAATCACATTAATTGAAACACTGATACAGGCAGTACATCCATTGGTGTCAGTATAACACAAGGTGATAGTTTGAACACCCAGAGTATTTGGATAGAAATAATTTCCAACCACACCAGTTCCACTCCATGTCCATGTTCCGCCTGTAGATGTAATTGGAACAGGACCATTTATTGTATTAACAAGTACAGTGTTTGCATTTAAGAAAATTGAATCTGAATATTGGCAAACCGTATTGTAAGTCCATGACCATTGTAAAACAGGATGCGGGTTAACGTTAATGCAAACAGTATCAGTATCGCAACATCCTGTACCGGCACAACAACAAATCACCGCATAACAAGTACTGTATTGTGGAAACACATCAAGGCTTGGCCCTTGTCCAATGAAATTGAAACTGCCATCCGGACCAAACTCATACCATCGCGGAACTGAATCGCATCCCTCTACATGGAGTAATGCAAAACTGCCTTCGCAAATAGTTGTATCGTTTCCAGCGTTGATGCTGCATGTGCAACATGGAATTACATTAATGGTATTGTAAGCACAGGCAATGCAACCATTTGTATCGGTATAACAATAGGAGATTGTATAACTGCCCAATGTATTCGGATAAAAATAATATCCGATAACACCCACACCTGAGAACACACCTGTTCCACCGGATGGAGTAGTTATTATGCCTAAAGTATCAAGATAAATTGGTGCGGAGTTTAAGCATACAGCAGGATAAGTAACCGACCAGATAACTCTTGGTTTTGGTAAAACTGTTATGCAAACTGTATCCGAAGCACAGCAATTAGTTCCCGGACAACAGCAGGTAACAATGTAACAAGTACTTCTCTTAGGGAACACATCAATATTTTCACCCATACCCACAGGCTTTGGTCCTTTAGGAGTAAGTTCATACCAATGCGCAACAGAATCACAACCTGTTGCATGTAAGAAAGCAAAACCTCCTAAACAAATTGTCTGGTCTGGTCCTGCATCCACATGACATGTAGTAGAATCGCAACACGGAATTACAGTGATCGTATTTGAAACACATGCCACACAACCATTGGTATCAGTATAACAATAAGTGATGGTATAAATTCCTAAAGAAACAGGATTGAAATAATTTCCAGTAACAAAAGGTCCTGAGAAAATCCCTGTGCCGCCAGATGGTGTTGCATTTATATTTAAAGGATCGAGATAAACCGGTGCTGAATTAAGACATACACTCGGATAAACTGTTGACCATGATATAACAGGTAATTGATTAACTATTACACAAATTGTATCAGTGTCACAACAACAAGCTCCTGCATTGCAGCAAACAACCATATAGCATGTGCTGACACTTGGTGTAACATCAATATCTCCGCCATTGCCAATAAAGAAATTCATTCCACCATTTATCTCATACCAGCTCGGAGTTGAATTACAACCTGTGACATGTAAAATAGCAACTCCTCCATGACAAATAGTTTGATCAGGTCCTGCATTAATTACAGGGACATCAGGAGTAAGGCATGGGTTATCAAAACCTGAAATTTCATTTGTGGCAGCGGTATAATCCACTTTGAAAACTAATGCGCTCACATTGCTTATTACTGTTGACCAATTAGCAATTGCTGTTCCTGTAATGGGTGCCCATGTTCCTGACGGAGATGTTCCAACGAAACCGCAATCGCTAATTGGGGCGCAGATACGATGCCATCCGTTATTTTCATTAGCAATGGTTGAAGAGATAAATCTAAATCCAAGTGTGCCATTGAAAATCGTGAACGATGGATTTACATTCGCACTTCCTGCAACACCATCATCAATCATTCTATAATCAAAACAGAAAGTTCCGCAACACCAATGACCATTAAACTGGCTTCCTGATAATAATTGAGATGGTCCGGGTTGGTCAGTGGCCTGAATGAAATAATCACTTGCACCACCCTGAGATAAAACATTTGTAATTGTCACTCCAACATTCGGAGCAGATGGATGCGGTTGCCATCCGCTTAAATTCCCGTCATTAAAATTCAAACAAGTATCAATACAGGAAATAGTATCCACAGGAGGACAGCAATCATGGAAATCAATTTTCAAAGTGTCTGTTGAATCAGAACAGCCCCACTGATTATATCCGATCAAACGGAAAATTCCGCCCGGGGGTACAACAGGTAGATTTTGTGTGTTTGCATAAGTAGTCCATACACCTGCAATTAATTTTTGCCAATCATAGAAAGTTAAATTAAAAGGTCCTGGAATAAATACAGTGTCACACTCCGTACAAAAATCATAACATCCGGTAGGCACACAACTTAAATCAGGCAATGGATGAATGGAAACAATATTAGATGTTGCACTGCAGCCGTATTGATTGGTGACAACAGTAAAATAATCACCTGCTTTAACTGCGTTAATACAATAACCGTTTTGTTGTGTATTCCATAAATATGAGAGTGGACCATAAGGAGGAGCCTGAACACATAACTGATGTAAAGTTCCCTCACAGAAAGGACCAGGCGGAGCCACGATTGGGTTTGCCGGAGTTGGATTTACTATAACAGTAGTAGTATCAGAATTAGTACAACCAAATGAATTAGTAACAACCACAGTATAAATTCCTGCGTCACTTAATTGCATATTAGTTGCGATGAAAGGATTTGTATTTCCGGTACCATAAGGTCCACTCCAGGCATAAGTGCCTCCTCCAACTGAAGTAGTTGTTAGAACTAATGTTTCCCCTTCGCACACTATTGTGTCTCCTGTTATGTTAGCCGGAGGAGTTGGATTAACAGTTACTGTAACAGGTGCTATTGCAGGATATGCACAGCCGTTTGCTGTATAAACAATAACTGAGTAGGTTCCACTCACTGTTACATTCAGGCTGTCAAGTGTATTGACTGCATTTGAAAGTGGAGGGGCCGGTGATTTAGACCATAAATATGTAAATCCTGGAGGATTAACTTTTAAGGTTATGGTATCTCCATCACAGAAAGTGAGTGGTCCTCCAATGATAGAAGCAGAAGCAGGAACAGGATCAACAATAATTGTATAAGTGGCAGATGCAGTGCAACCATTCAATCCTGTAACAGTAACTTTATATGTATAAGTGCCCGGTAATCCACCACCGGCAAGCACAGTGAGGTTAGGAGTATTTCCTCCAACTGGAGTTGAAGGCAACTGCACCCATGCGAAGTTAGTTCCCGCTGCTGATGTTTTTATATCGATATTTTCTCCCTGACAATAATTAGTTTGTCCGGTAATAGTTGCATTAGGAGATTTGTTTACAATCACATTAACAGGCCCTACTGTGAATGGACAACCGTTTCCATCAACTGATGTTACAGAATAAAACCCGCTGTTATAAACGTAAACAGGATTTGCTGTTGGTGGAGGTGGTGGAATAATAATGTTCCAGTAATAAGGACCTACACCTGATGAGAGGAGTTGTACAGAATCACAACCCGGTGTTACAGTAATGGTTCCAGTTGCCTGTGGATTTACAGTGATCAGTTGAGAAGCGTTGCTGGTACATCCATATTTATCTGTAACATTTAGAGTAGCTGTAAAATTTCCTGAATTAATGTAAACCAGGTTTGCCGGAGATAATGCGGATGTAGCAGCGTTGCCATTGTTAAATAATCTTGATACCTCATCAGCAACATTCACTGAAATATCAGTAAACAAAGAAGGAGAACCCTGGCAAACCGGAGTAGAGACTGTGAAGTTTGCAACTATCGGAACCGGAACATTGATAACATGACTTGTTATACACGTTGCCATGGTTACAGGATCATAGATATATAAATTTATTGTATGAGGACCTGCAGGAGAAATAATTATTGGAGGTGGGAATGGATTGGTTGAAAGTAAAGTTGATGTTGTAACATCATACCATGTCCAGTTATAACTTGCTGCACTACCAAGATACAATGAAGTGTTATTAAACACTGTAGTCATCTGGTTGCTCCCATTGCATTGATAAGAAAATTCAAACCGCGCATCAAATGGTATAGTAAGCTGTTTCTGATGCGAGACCTGGACGGTACATGGATTTCCTGAGCTGTCAATTCCCGGTGATGATCCGTAAACAGTAACAAGATAAATTCCGGGATAAGGATAAGTATTTGTTACAGGAGAAATAGGTCCTGCTGATCCTGTGGTGAAATTCCATGCTGTTAATGTTGCAGTTCCTGTCTTGGTATAAGTTTGAGATAAACAAATAGGAGGAGTATAAGTAAAGTTAATTGTATCGAATGGTGTGCAATTCCCTGTATCAGGATTACAGGTGATGGTATCAATTGTAATGGAATTTGACATTCGTGTACAACCAAAACTATTGGTAACAATTACTGAAAATGTAGTTTGTGCATTAATCGTTTGTGTGATAGAAGGTCCGCTGCCTGAGGGTGTCCATGCATAAGTATAACCCCCGATATTAACAGCAGCATAAGAAACTGTTTTAGGGTAAGGAGCACAGACAGAAGAAGGTCCGGAAATCAATGCTGTTGGCAATGGATGTACTGTAATATTTCCATTAGTTGTGGCTGTGCATCCGAATCCATCAGTCACGGTTAATGATAATGGATAGGATCCTGCCACAGCGTAAGTAACAATTGGTGCTGCAATGATTGTTGAGTTTGGTGTTCCACCTGTGAATGACCAGGAATAACTTGGTCCGCCAGAACCATTAAATGTAAGTGGCGAACCTTCACAGGCAGGAGAAGGAATTAAAATGCCAGGTGTTGGAGTTGGATGAACAGTAACAACAAATTTTAATATTGTATCCAGACAGGTTGACTGAACATGCAGCTTAATTGTATCCGTTCCCGGAATACTCCATAATACATTGATAAAATTATTTCCGCTCGAAGTAATTCCTCCCTTAACAGGAGCAGATAAGGACCATGTATAACTTGCGCCCATAAACAATGGCTGACTGAATGTATGAGATGATGGAGCATTCACACATACATCTACAGGCCCTGTTATTACAGGAACTACAGGAACATCTTCAATATGAATAGGTGTATTTGCTGTATCTGAACAACCATTTGCATTAGTAACAACTAACTGAACTGTGTAATCACCTGCAACGGTATAAGTATAAATCTGGGTTTGATTAGATGAATTTCCTCCATCACCAAAAGTCCAGTAGTAAGTTGGTTGAATACTTGTAGTTGTAAATGTTACCGGAGTATTCTTACAAGGATTTATTGGAGAGTAACTGATATTCGGTACAAGTGGCAATGCCTGAAGGTTCACCAATAACTTTACAGAATCCTCATAACACCTGTTGATTTTAAGCACTACATAAATAGGAGTATTGCTTGCATCAATCCAATGAATGGTTATTGAATTTGTTCCGTTAGCAGTAATGATATTTCCAGCAGTTGTCGGTTGTACTGACCATGTATAAGTTGCATTGCTGAGCAACGTAGGAGGAATGGTATAAGTAATCGTACTCTTTACACAAGGATTAACTGCACCCGGAGTTATTGCTGGCATTGTGAAATTAGGCCATGTTTTCACAACATAAGTAACAGTTGGAGATGTACAGAACGGACTTGCAGAAAGTGTTTGAAAAACAGTG
The DNA here is from genome assembly GCA_031366005.1 of Bacteroidota bacterium. Lineage (GTDB taxonomy): Bacteria > Bacteroidota > Bacteroidia > AKYH767-A > OLB10 > JANLUX01. The sequence continues at coordinate 29,972 of JANLZB010000022.1, forward strand.
ATTGTTCCACCTCCGGCATTCCATTGAACGGCTACGCTGCTGCCACCATTAGGACCAATAATATTTCCTGCAGATGGTGGAACGATAGCCCATGTATAAGTAACACCACTCATGTTAGGAGCAGTGGTATAATAAGTTGTATCACCTGCACAAACTGTATCCAATCCTGTAATTGGGTTGGGTGTTTTCATATCCACTACTTCCACATTCACTTTGGCAGAATCATTACAATAAATTCCTAATGGAGGATAGGCAGTGAGTGTATAAATCCCTGGTCCGTTATTCCAGGTGTATGCATTCAGCAATGCTGTAGTTCCAAAATTGATAGTGGACGGAACAGGGGTTTCTAATTTCCATGCTACACCTGGTGCAATGGTGTTGTTCGTAAGATTCATTCCATTAAAAGGCGGAGATGCAGGAGCATTTGGACAGACCTTGGATGGACCTACGATTCCAAAATTAGGTTTGACATGAATTGTTATTGTTCCACTTCCTCCGCAACCCGGGTCATGTACACATCCGGCATCCAGACTACATCCTGAACCAGTGAGAACATTATGATAATTTACCTGCAAGGTAACATAACCAAAGAATGCAGTATCCCACTGAATACAAACTTCACAAGTGTTAGCTCCGGTGATCACACCTGCATTGGAAGGCAGCATTTCCCAGCTATGAATATTTCCGGGAATACATTCAATCGAATAGCAAGTCTTGCCACCTGAACAAACTACCGTGTCACCTCTCACCGGTAAAGTGGTTGGCACAATATGAACCTGCACTGTTGTACCAAGCGGACAAGTTAATGGTGGAGTACATCCGGTAACAGTTAATGTAATTGTGCCTAAAGGACCGGCTCCCCAGATTATCAGACATGAATCACTTGTTGCAGAAGGAGGAAATAAAAATGTTCCACCTGTTACACTCCAGGTATAACCCGTACAGTTTGCATGGGTATGATAAGTTACAGTATCACCGGGACATTGAACCGAGAGACAATAAATATCAGGACCGCTTGATGAATCAACTACCACTTGAAATGCTGTGTCGTGTGGCGTGCCGCAATCATCATAAACAGTTAAGGTATCATAATAAGTTCCGGGAGGATAATGCGAACCAGGCTCGGTATGCACGGAGTTACCTGAATAATATCCATTACCAAAATTCCATAACAAACCTGTGATGCCACTTGAACAATTTGCATTGAAATAAACTGATTGACCATTACAAATATTTATAACTCCGCCAACAATGGGTGGGTTAGTAGTGAAGCAGGTGAAATAAACTGAAGGAGGATTACGGATAACGTTTGACTGACAGGAATCCAACATTCCATTGTGCAATGCATACCAAGTAACCACAGTTGTGCCTACGGGATAAACTAATGGTGCATTACTCCAGATTGAATCAGCGAAACAAGCACCATTTCCACCGGCAACACTACCAGATGAAGTGTAGGTAGGTTTAACTAAGTGAATGGCCGAATCAGGCAGATTAAAACAAAAAGCTGTATCCCTGCAATTGAGTTTACAACAAGGACCACCAATAGTAACAGTATATACAATATCTGTTGGTTGTGGTTGCTTGCTATCTCTTATATGAAAATCATAACTACCAGGACATAATCCGGTTACACACGCTGTAAAACCAACTGGTCCACTTCCACCCTGTTGTATAACAAGTATGCTATATGGAGGTACGCCCCCGGTAATAATTACTCCTGCAGAACATTTGCAAGGGTTTGAGTACTCGCAGCATTTGCTTGTACAAACAGGATCCGTGGTTGCAGTTAATGGTCCGCCAGCCTGCGCAAATGAGGTCTGATAATTAAGACAACTAAAAAGTGCTGTCATTAATGTTACTTGCAATAATTGTCTTACTCCATTTTTAAGACAAGCAATAGTGTTGTAAAAATTTGATTTCATGGTGGTGGTATTTATTAGAGGTGATAATTTTATTCATTATTACAAAATGCTTTAACGAAACAGAATTTAATATTTTAATTCAACATGGCTAACTGCTGATTAATAACTAATGGAGAGGAAATACTAACTAAACGAAAAGTTGGAAATATAATTGAATCAGCAAATTTAACTTTCATTTCCAACTATCCAAGAATATTTATAACTATTCTAGGATGGACTGCAACTAATCAGATTATTTTATTTTGATTATGATTACCTAATGTTAATATATATTTGATTTTACAAAACCTTACTAAATAGCAATCTATTAACAAATCACTAAGTTTGACTTCCGCCCGAAGAACGTATTTGCTTCTGCTTCTATTTATTAAGTAAAATTGATGTTAATGGGCGTCACTGAAATCCAATTAGTGTAAACGAACTTAATATCAAATAAAATGAAAACAAAAAATTTACTTACTCTACTTACATCAATAATATTTATTTCTCAATTTACATCAGCCCAAATAACGTTTCAAAAAACAATTGGCGGCTCAGGTAATGATTATGGAACGATAAGCAGGCAAACTGCTGACAACGGATATATTATATGCGGAACTACCGGTAGTTTTGGAGCTGGCATGGAGGATATTTATTTAGTGAAAACCAATGTTAATGGCGATACCCTATGGACTAAAACCTATGGAGGAACCAATAATGAATACGGAAGTTCAGTTCAGCAAACCAATGACAGAGGTTATATTATCACAGGCAGTACTAAAAGTTTCGGTACTGGAGATAGAGATATTTACCTGCTAAAAACAGATAGTGCTGGAAATGTATTATGGACAAAAACATTTAACGCAACCGGAGAAGACATCGGAAGTTTTGCCCAGCAGACAAGTGATGGAGGATATGTTATTGCAGGCTCTTCACAGTCATCCAGTCTAACTAACTACGATGTGGATTTAATAAAAACCGATGCTAACGGAGATACATTGTGGACACGAACATTTTCGGGATCAGGTTATGAGGATGGAAATTTTGTACAGCAAACCAATGATGGAGGATATATTATTACCGGAACAACGGCAAGTTTCGGAGCAGGCGGATATGATTTTTATATAATAAAAACAAATGCATCAGGTAATATCTTGTGGGCAAAATCTTATGGAGGTACAGGTGATGATTATGCTTTTTCCATCAAACAAAATAATGACAGCGGATATGTTGTTACCGGAGCTACAAGCAGTTTTGGTTCAGGTTTCTTTGATGCATATTTAATGCGTATTAATTCAACCGGAACAGTTGCATGGACAAAGGTGTTTGGTGGAACTGATTATGATGATGGTGTTTCCGCACAGCAAACAAGTGATAATGGATTTATAATGCTGGGACAGGCTTTTAGTTTTGGCGTTGGAAGTGATGTTTATATAATAAAGACTAACGCCAGCGGAGATACATTATGGACAAGAATTTTTGGAGGAACTGGTTACGAATTTGGTGGATCAGTTCAGCAAACCAATGATGGAGGATTTTTTATAAGTGCAGGTGAAGAAAGCTTTAATTCCAGTCGCGAGATGTACATTCTTAAAACGGATGTGAATGGAAACAGCGGATGTAATCAGGGGAGTACTGGTACAATAGTATCCTCACCAGTAATTCAGGTAGCCACGGCTGCATTTATGGTTTCCGGTGGTTTTACAATAAATTCTCCGGCTGCGTTAGTAGCAAACGGAGGTACAGTTAATTCGCTTTGTACTTCCGTTGGAATACATGATATTGAAGGTTCAATTACAACGATAAATGTTTTTCCAAATCCTTTTTCCAATGAATTGATCATAAGTGGTACTAAACAAAAAGGTATCGTTATAGTGGTAGATGTAACAGGAAAAGAAATAATACAGCAAAAAGGATTAGATGGTGATACAAAAATCAATACACAAAATTTAACATCCGGCTTTTATTTTATCAATTACATGGAAGAAAATAATTCCGCAAAATTTAAACTTGTTAAATTCTGATAAACAACTTTTATAATCATTTACTGATTTTGAGAATTTCAGTCAACTGCAGTAATAATGAATCTGTCTATTATACTACTCAAAATCATTAACTGAACCAGATGTTAACAACCATTGTTGAAAATATATCTTTTCTTCATTTTAACAGTCCTTTTTCCGATATACATTTACCGCTTAAACTTAAATCAAAAAAATCATGAAAAAATTAGTATCAGTAATCGTTGCAGTATTATTTACTGCAGGCGTGTATGCTCAGGCTGAAAAATCAGCAACAAAATCAAACACCACCACCGAGCAAACTAAAACAACCATGCATAATGACATGCATCACGACATGAAAGATTGTGTGATGATGAAAGATGGAAAAATGTGGATGATGAAAGGTGGAAAAACAATGCCAATGACTTCCGAAATGAAAATGAGTAATGGAAATACCGTAACAACGAACGGTGAAGTGATGATGGCAGACGGAAATAAGATGATGATGAAAAATGGCGACTGTATGGATATGCACGGAATGATGATGCCATCCAACATGGGTAAAACAAAAACATCAAAAGCTACAACTACTGACAACAAGAAAGAAGCTACAACTAAGGAGCAGTAAAATAATATTAACTTAATTACACAGCGGTTTCGATAATATCGGAGCCGCTTTTTTTTTACGAGATAGTTAAGTTGGCTGATACGCCACCCCGTAGTATCTTTGTCCAAGCCCTTTTTTACTCTATTATGAAAGACTTTATTAAAGTGGGAACCGCTTCAGGTGGATACCCTGAAAAGCGAAATATTTTTTCATTGCCTTTTAAAAATGCAAAAGTGGTGAGACGATATGACCTGATTAATATTATTAATTTCATTCATTTCAAATTATATAACAAAAGCAAAAACGAATACGTTTTTCTCCATCGTGATTTTGGAATTAACGATGTTGACCTTTTTCATTTTTTTAATAAAATCAGTTTTTCAAACACACCATGGATTACCACTTTTGAAACCCGTGTTCCTTATTTCAAACCTTCAAAAACACCTGACAGATATTATGAATTGTTGGTAAGCAAACATTGTAAAAAACTGATTGCAATAAGTCAGCGGGCTTATAACATCCAAATGTTTCTTCTTGATCAGCGAAAGCAATTTAAAGATGCGGTTGCGGAAAAACTTACCATTATACATCCTCCCCAGGAATCAATCATCAGCGATTATAATCAGAAACAATCAGATAATAATAATATCATTTTTACATTAGTAGGAAGGCGTTTTTTTCTGAAGGGAGGAATGGAAGTATTAAAAGTGTTTGACCGTTTGTTTCAAAAACATCATAATATAAAATTGAATATTGTTTCACTTCTTGAACATGGTGATTATATCAGTCAGTCATCAATAAATGATGTGACAGAAGCAATGAAAATTATAAGTGCTCACCCGGGAAAAATCATTTATCACAAAAGTCTTGGTAATAATAAAGTCATTGAATTATATAAAAACTCGCATGTAAGTCTGCAACCCTCTTATCATGAAAGTTATGGGTATTCTATACTCGAGGCGCAAGCGTGTGGCTGTCCTGTAATCAGCACTGACGTGTGTGCCATGCCCGAAATTAACAACGAAGCCAGTGGATGGGTACTTAACATACCTCAGGATGAATTGAAAGACGGCATTTGGAGAACTGTTGACGAACGAAAAAAACTTTCTGAAATGTTGCAGGAACAATTGTATGCTACTATCATAAACATCGTGGAGAATCCGCAAGTCATTAAAACAAAAGGGATGAATGCAATAAAAAGAATTGAAGATGAACATTCACCTGAAACCAGGGCTGCACTCATCGAAAAAATTTATCAAGAAAGCTTGAACTGAAAATTTTATTTGATTATTTATACTTAATGTTTTTTCCCATTGTACCTCTTAACCGTTGCCAAAAAGATTGACGTTCGTATATAGAATGAAAATCATTAACATGCGCCTGCATTGAATCAATAGCTGGAGTATTATGATTCATGGTAACAACAATATCTTCCTGCATGGGCAAACATTTTATATCCGCACCAATTTTTCTTTTCAGCTTTCGCAGATAAGACAAAAGTGTGCGTGATTGAAAGCGATCAGTGGCAAGCGCTACCTTTTTAAAACCATGCTGTTCGGCAACACGATAACCGTAATACACATTCTCTGTACTATGCTCTGCACGGGGTTCAACAAAAATATTTCCCTTTTTCACGCCAAGTTGCTCAGCATACATGGCCATAATCTTACCTTCAATAAATGGTGAATACACTGAAGAACCGGAGTAGATTATATTTTTAGCGATGCCTTGCTTATAAAGATAAACCGACCATAATACTCTTCCTTTCATAATGGTATCCCAGTTTCCATTTATAAACGGAATTCCCGGAATTATAATAGCATCATAAGGAGCTAATTTTATATTTCTTTGATAATATTTATCAAGTGGACGACATGAAACAAGCAACAGAATTGCAAAAACACAAATACATAATTTAAAAGTAAATATTTTTTTCATTTACGATCGAAAATAACAAATTCAAGAATCAGAAAATTCTTAAATAAATTTAATTTTCCGTGCAGCAAAAATGCACATTCGCAGCAGTACTATTCCATTTCTGAATCTTGAAATGTTGGTACTTCCATAAGTGCGCTGACGATAACGAATCGGAATTTCTACTATGCGAAGATTGAGTTTATATGCTCCAAAAATTAAATCAAAATCTCCGAAGGGATCAAAGTCGCCAAAAAATTTTTGATTACTCACTAACTTGTTATAATCATTTCTGAAAATAACTTTGGTCCCGCATAAAGTATCTTTCAAAGGTTGTTCGAGTAACCAGGTAAATGCAAAAGAAAAAAACTTATTGCCAAGTAAATTCAAAAAACGCATGGCTTCTTTATCCATCTGGTAAACCAATCTTGAACCATTGATAAAATCTCCAACACCAGAAGCAATGGCATGATAAAATTTTGGGAGATCTTCAGGCACCACAGTTAAATCTGCATCCAATATCATCAGTATATCACCCTTTGCCAAGCTGAACCCTTTTTTTACTGCATCGTTTTTTCCTTTGCCATCCTGCTGCAAAATTTTAATATCATGTGTCATTGAATATTTTTTCTGAATTGCCTGAACAGTTTCCCAGGTGTTATCTGTAGAATTACCTTCAACAAAAATTATTTCCTGGTGACTTCCAAATTTTGGTAAACGCATAATTGCATTTTCAATATTACCTGCTTCATTACGGGCAGGAATAACAATGGAAACAGCATATTTATCTTCCACTGGCTGAGTAGAATCAGAAACAGGTTTTGCAAACGAATACATGTTTAAAGCAAACAGGCGGAACAGCGGCATACGAACCAGGAATCTGTTAAGAAATGGTGATAATAACGGAATATAAAAAGGGAACATCATCGCATTCACTTTGCGGTAAGTTTCAAAACCGGCTAATGATAAAAGATTTTTAATATCCTGTTGCAACAACCAGTTTTGATTAGGTGTTTTGGTTTTGATGCCAATCAGTTCTGCAATCTTGATCAATGGCTCCCAGAGAAAATTATAATAAGTAATAATGATTTTGGTTTGCTGGTGAGAGATCTTTTGTAATTGACGGAACACTTCTAATATATCATCTACAAATCCGATAACATTAGAAAGAATGATGAGATCAAATTTTTCATTCAGTTGGATATCTTCTGCATTCATCACATGAAAAGTGACATCATTAAATTGAGATCGTGCTATATCAATCATCTTACCACTGAAATCAATTCCAACTTTGCGGTTACCTTTTATTTCATGAATGAGCTCGCCTGTCCCACACCCGATTTCAAGAACTGAAATTGACTCATGTGAAAAATAATTGCAATACTTGGTTATATCATTCCAGTAATAAGAATGTTTCCTGCGATCTGCAACTCTACCGGGTGCTAGCTTGTCGAAGTATTCTTTGTAACGCAATGGTGAGTTAATTAAACAACATTAAGATTCTTTCTGCTAACCAACAGGTTCGTATCACTGAAGTATTCAACTTCCAATTTACTGGCTTCTTCTCTTTCGATCACTATAAGTTGATCCTCATTTATTTTATACATAATAAAATTACGTGCTGCAAAGAAATCATACACTTCTACTGCTGAAGTGCCTGCTTGTTGCAATCCATAAGGCCAAAGTTCAATAAATAGAATGACAGATAAATTTGCATCCAATGTGTTTACCATTCCTTGTAATGCATTCATCTCAAATCCTTGTATGTCCATTTTTATAAAATCAATACTAAACTGATTGTTTATAAATGTATCAATCGAAATTTTTTGAACAATGTATTTCCCGGTATACGAATCCGGTTCATAAGTGCGATGATCTACGTTTAACAGGTTGGAAGTATAAAGTGTTATGTTGCCTTCTGCTTCTGCAACAGCTTTTTGAATAAGCGAAACGTTATCCTTATTTTTCAATTCATTTTTTAAATGATTGAAATTGGTTTTGTCAGGCTCAAAGCAATAAACATGTCCGTCAGGACCCACATATTCGGATAACTTTTTCGCAAAAAAACCAATATTAGCACCTATATCCAAAACGACAGAACCAGGCTTAAGCAATCTTTTAATTTGTTCAAGGTGATATTGATCTTTTTTGTTTTTGAATCTGAAATAAAGCCAACGGTAAAAAGGAAAACCATAATGGAAAAGCAACGCAGCTAACCTTAATTTTTGTTTTTCAAACATGCCCTTGTGGAGATGTAAATAAATACGTTTACTGAGTGATAAAGTTTCTTTTGCAAAGATTTTTTCTGTGTAATCTGTAATGTTTAAGTTTGTTTCAAAGATGATGGAAAGAATATATCAAGGGCCAAATTAAACAACATACTATTTAATAATGAACAGACCCGGAACAAAAAAGAAATTTCAAACTGCTCCTCCTAAAAAAATTCTGGAGAAAAAAAAAGAAGTTATAAAAGAAAACAGAATAAGCAATTGGATGTGGTTGAGTGCAATTCTTGTTCTCACATTTATAGTTTTTTTTCCTGCACTTAATAATGCGCTTACTAACTGGGATGACCCGACTTATCTCACCGAAAACCCACTCATTCGTCAACTGAATAGCAATAATATAAAAAGGATTTTTACTGAGGTTTATTTTGGTAACTATCAGCCGCTTCATATTTTTTCTTATGCTATCGAATATCATTTTTACAAATTAAATCCTGATGGATATCATACCACAAGTGTAATCATGCATCTGATGGTAACAGCACTGGTATTCGGATTTATACTTTCTCTTACAGAAAACCGCGTGATTGCTATAATTACTGCACTGCTTTTTGGCATACATCCCTTACACGTTGAATCCGTTGCATGGGCTGCAGAACGCAAGGACTTACTTTATTCAATTTTTTTTCTGGCTTCAGCTATTTTCTACGTTAAATATATCAGGAGTAAAGAAAAAGCGAAATATTTTGTTGCGGCATTTCTGCTCTTCGCCCTTTCTATTCTTTCAAAGGCAATGGCTTCATCGCTTCCCCCGGTGTTAATTCTTCTTGATATTTATTTTGCACGTAAGCTGAGTATAAAAACCGTGCTGGAAAAAATTCCATTTTTCGCTCTTGCAATTGGATTGGGATTAAAAGCTGCATTTACAGCTTCTACAACCGGTCAGGTTTCACTTCATGTATTCACCTTATTTGAAAGGATACTCATTGCGAATTTTAATCTTCTTGCTTACGTTGGTAAATTGATATTACCTATAAATCTTTCAGCATTTTATCCTTATCCCGCAAGGATGAATGGTGCATTGCCATATTATTTTTATATAGCACCATTTGTAGTAGTTGCATTGATGATATTAATAATTATATCTCTGAAAAAAACAAAAAATATATTTTTCGGTGCCGGTTTTTTTGTTGCCTGTATTATACTTGTATTGCAGTTGTTTCCTGTCGGACCCACCATCATGTCAGAGCGTTATTCTTATCTTCCATCCATCGGATTCTTTTTTGTTATTGCGTATTTCATTCATCAATTAATTAATAAAAAACCTGCTCTCAAAACTCCTGCTTATTCTGCTTTGGCAGGATACAGTTTGTTTTTATCAGTGGCAACCTATCAACGTTGCGATGTATGGAAAGACAGCATGACTCTATGGACAAATGTTCTGCAACAATTTCCTTATGTAGGAAACGCATTAAATAATCGGGGTACTGTTTACGGTAAGGAGATGGGCGATCTTGATCATGCATTAGATGATTTTAATAAATCAATTCAATTTGAACCAACTTATGAAAATGCTTATGCTAACCGCGGTATCGTTTATTGCCTGCGCGGAAAATTTGATCTTGCAATCGATGACTTCAATAAAGCCATACAATTGAAACCTGATTATTATGATGCGTTAGTTAATCGTGGAATTACTTTTATTCAAACCAACCAGATAGAAAAAGCCATTGCTGATTTTAATAAACTGCTTATCACTCACCAGGACGATGCGCTGGTATATATGTGGCGAGGACACGCACTTACATTAAGCGGAAAAAATAATGAGGGACTTGCAGATCTCAATAAATCCATTACCCTGAAACCTGATAATGGTGAAACTTATTTCCGGAGATCGAACACATTATATAATCTTAAACAATATAAAGAAGCATTTAGCGATGTACAGCAAGCGCTTAATCTTGGATATAAGGTAGATGATAAATATTTTGCAACATTGAAAAATGCATCAGAAAATTAAAGATATAACTTCCAATTTTGCAATATTTTTAACTTAATCGTTAAAACATTTAAAAAATGATTATTGATACAACAAAAAACCCGCAAGGTTTTAAAGCCTTGCGGGTTTGCTATATGCAAGAAGAAGAATTACTTCACTTCTACTTCAGCACCAGCTTCTTTAAGCTGAGCCATCAGTTGATTTGATTCTTCCTTAGTAACTCCTTCCTTAACTGGTTTTGGTGCAGTGTCAACCAGGTCTTTAGCTTCTTTCAAGCCTAAGCCGGTGAGGTCTTTCACTAATTTAACCACAGCAAGCTTGTTGGGACCTGCAGCTTTCAGAATCACGTCAAACGTGGTTTTCTCTTCTACTGCCGGTGCTCCACCGCCACCACCTGCCATCATCACAGGTGCGGCTGCTGCCGGTTCAATTCCATATTCATCTTTAAGGATTTGTGCTAATTCGTTTACTTCTTTCACAGTTAAGTTTACTAACTGCTCAGCAAATGATTTTAAGTCTGCCATTTTATTATTTTTTTAAGATTGTTTTTAAATTTAATTGTTAATTTTTTTTATTTTTTTTTGCCAACTGCCAACTGATCCCGATATATCGGGAACCGACTGCTTTAAGCTGCTTTATCTCCGCGCTGTTCCAGTGTTTTAAGGATACCAGCCAGTTTACCACCGCTTGATTTAAGTGCAGAAATAACATTCTTGGCAGGGCTTTGTAACAAGCCGATGATTTCACCAATCAATTCATTCTTACTCTTCAATGCAGCAAGTGCATCCAATTGATTGTCGCCCGCAAATACGGATGCATCAATATATGCTACTTTCAATAACGGACGGTCAACGCCTCCCTTGCGAAATTCCTTTAGTGCTTTTGCTGCAGCATTGGGAGCTTCAGCATTCAGGATAGCTGATGAACCTTTGAGAGTTGGAATTACTTCCGCATACTCAGGTCCCATCTTAGCAAGCGCTTTTTCAATAAGGGAGTTTTTAGCTACTCGCATTCCAATATCTTTCTGAAAGCAAAGCCTGCGCAATTTGCTGGTTTTTTCAGCATTCATAGTGCCGAAATCAACCACATAAAAACTGCTGTGCGTTTTCAGAATTTCAACCAGGGCGTCTATCTCTTTGTTTTTTTCTTCTCTTGTCATGATACTTGTTTTAAGAATTAATTAAGCATTGAGCGCTTTAGTGTCAATGCGAATGCCCGGGCTCATGGTACTGCTCATTGCAACACTACGCATGTAAGTTCCTTTTGCTGATGATGGTTTTAATTTCACAATAGCATTCAGTACTTCGTGCGCATTGTCGAAAAGCTTGTTTGCATCAAAGCTCACCTTACCCACGGAAGCGTGAATAATGCCTGCTTTGTCAACTTTAAAATCAATCTTACCGCCTTTGGTTTCCTTCACTGCCTTTGCCACATCAGGAGTAACAGTTCCTGTCTTGGGGTTGGGCATCAGGTTACGAGGTCCGAGGATTTTACCAAGCTTACCAACTTTAGCCATTACAGAAGGCATGGTGATGATCACATCAATATCTGTCCATCCGCCTTCAATTTTTGTAATGTACTCATCGAGTCCTGCGTAGTCGGCTCCTGCGTCTAATGCTTCCTGAACTTTATCAGGAGTACAAAGCACTAATACACGCACAGTTTTACCGGTTCCGTGAGGAAGTGTAACAATACCTCTCACCATCTGGTTTGCTTTGCGCGGATCAACACCGAGGCGCACACTTACATCCACTGAAGCATCAAATTTTGTAAAGGTAATTTCCTTCACAAGTTTGCTGGCTTCATGCAAAGTGTAAGTTTTGTTTACATCCACTTTCGCGTATGCAACTTTTTGTTTTTTACTAAGTTTTGCCATTTGTTTTTGTTTATTTAGTGATAGCGCAGGGTCATTACTGTTGGAAGCAGACTTATTGAGTAAGTTCTGACCTCTGCTCCTAATTGAGATTTAATTTTAGATTTTAGATTATAAATTTTAGATTTTGAGGATAATAAATTTAAAATTTAAAATCTAAAATCTAAAATTATTAATTCTTTTCCCAGGGAGGTGTACCGTCAATGTTTACACCCATACTGCGTGCTGTACCTGCAATCATCTTCATTGCTGATTCAATAGTAAAGCAATTTAAATCGGGCATTTTTGCTTCCGCGATTGTTTTAATTGTATCCCACTTAATCGTTCCCATTTTCTTACGGTTCGATTCAGCAGATCCCTTTTGAATTTTCAAAGCCTCCATAATCTGTATTGCTGCAGGAGGAGTTTTGATTTCAAATACAAAGGATTTATCAGTGTAAACTGTTATAGTAACTGGTAATACTTTACCAGCCTGATCTTGCGTGCGTGCATTAAACTGCTTGCAGAACTCCATGATGTTTACACCCTTGGCTCCCAATGCAGGTCCAATAGGAGGCGCAGGATTTGCAGCCCCGCCTTTAACCTGGAGTTTTATAAATGTGCTTATTTCTTTTGCCATTGTTTTATGTTAATTTTAAATTTTAGATTTTAGATTTTAAATTGTCAATTAATCTGGAAGCGATAATCTATAATTTAAAATTTGTAATCTATAATTACTCTTTTTCTACCTGCATATAGCTAAGCTCAAGCGGAGTTTTACGTCCGAAGATCTTAACCATTACTTTTAATTTTTTCTTTTCTTCGTTTACTTCTTCAATAATTCCTGAGAAGCTGTTGAATGGTCCGTCAATTACTTTCACTGCTTCGCCAACAAAGAAAGGTGTTGTCATTATCTCTTCGTTATCCGCCAGCTCATCCACTTTACCAAGAATCCTGTTTACCTCTGAAATTCGCAAAGGAGCTGGAGGCTGACCTTTTGCCCCAAGGAATCGGATAACGCCATTCGTATTCTGAATAACATGTGGAAGTTCCCCTACCAATTCAGCTTCAATTAAAATATATCCAGGAAAAAAACTTCGCTCTTTGCTTACTTTTTTTCCGTCTTTAATCTGAAATACCTTTTCAGTAGGAATAAGAACTTGCGATAAATATTGGCTCAGATTGTTATGATTAACTTCTGATTCGATGTATTGCTTCACCTTTTTCTCCTTACCACTAACAGCATGTACAACATACCATTTTTTTCCGCCTACAGTTGTTTCACTCATGACTGATTAAGCAAATAAGTTATAGATGAGATGCAATGTTCCCTGAAAAATTGAATCAATGGCAAATACCGTTAGTCCAAAAATAAGCGTAGCCACAAGCACAACAATAGCGCTGCTTTGTAACTCAGCCCAGGTGGGCCAGGATACTTTATGCATCAGTTCGTTCTGGCAGTCTTTAATATAAGCGATGAATTTTGACATTATTTTTTGAGTTATGAATTTTGAGTTATGAGTTTAAGTTATATTCATAACTCATAACAATTTTTTTTCTCAGTATTGAACTTCCTCCGCACGGGTGGAGAGACTCGAACTCCCAGCCAACGGTTTTGGAGACCGCTACTCTACCAATTGAGCTACACCCGTATAACGGTTTAAAGTTCAAAGTTTCAAGTTTCAAGTTTGCTTGCGCATGATAAACTTGAAACTTGAAACTCTAAACTTTAAACTTTGTTATTATTTTACGATTTCAAGAACCTGACCTGCACCTACGGTACGACCACCTTCGCGGATAGCGAAACGTAATCCTTTTTCCATAGCTACCGGCTGAATTAATGTAACATTGATAGTTACGTTATCACCAGGCATAACCATTTCGCGTCCTTCAGGCAAAGTAATTTCACCTGTAACATCAGTGGTACGTAAGTAGAACTGCGGACGATATTTGTTATGGAATGGAGTGTGACGTCCACCTTCTTCTTTCTTCAATACATAAATCTCAGCTTTGAATTCAGTATGTGGAGTGATAGAACCAGGTTTTGCAACTACCATTCCTCTGCGGATAGCATCTTTATCAATACCACGCAACAACAAACCAACGTTGTCACCTGCTTCTCCACGATCAAGAATCTTACGGAACATCTCCACACCGGTAACAGTTGAAGTTAATTTCTCCGGCTGCATTCCAATGATTTCAACGTTATCGTTTGAGTTGATAATTCCTCTTTCTATACGACCTGTAGCCACTGTACCACGACCTGTGATAGAGAATACATCTTCAACCGGCATCAGGAATGGAAGATCAATCAAACGTGGAGGAATTGGAATAAATGTGTCAACCGCTTCCATCAATTCATAAATTTTTGGAACCCATTTAGCATCTGCATTCAAGCCACCAAGAGCTGAACCGCGGATAACAGGAGTGTTAGTTCCATCAAATTGATAGAAACTTAAAAGCTCACGGATTTCCATTTCAACAAGGTCTAACAATTCAGGATCGTCAACCATGTCAACTTTATTCATGAATACTACAATCTTTGGTACACCCACCTGACGAGCTAAAAGAATATGCTCTCGTGTTTGAGGCATCGGACCATCCGTTGCAGCCACAACTAAAATAGCACCGTCCATCTGGGCAGCACCTGTAACCATGTTTTTTACATAATCCGCGTGACCAGGACAGTCAACGTGTGCATAGTGACGATTTTTAGTTGAATACTCAACGTGAGCAGTGTTGATCGTAATACCACGCTCTTTTTCTTCAGGGGCGTTATCAATTGAATCAAATGAACGAACATCTGCCAAACCATCTTTCGCCAAAGTGGTAGTGATAGCTGCAGTTAATGTTGTTTTGCCGTGGTCAACGTTACCGATGGTTCCAATGTTAACGTGTGGTTTGGAACGATCAAATTTCTCTT
The DNA here is from genome assembly GCA_031366005.1 of Bacteroidota bacterium. Taxonomy (GTDB): domain Bacteria; phylum Bacteroidota; class Bacteroidia; order AKYH767-A; family OLB10; genus JANLUX01. Next base: position 45,399 of record JANLZB010000022.1, read on the forward strand.
TTGCCATTTTATGAAGGTGTTAATTTGTTTTTATTAATTTATATTAGTTTCAAGTTTCAAGTTTAAGGTTTCAAGTTGGCGTTCAAAGTTTTTTAAACTTTAAACTTGAGACTTGAAACTCTTTTCAGAGCCGTTGAGGAGAATCGAACTCTCGACCTCTTCCTTACCAAGGAAGTGCTCTACCACTGAGCTACAACGGCTGATAGAGCCTTAGTTTTGAGTTATGAGTTATGAGTTATGAATGGATTAAACTCATAACTCAACATTCATAACTCCAAACTTCTCCTTGAGCGGAAGACGGGGCTCGAACCCGCCACCTATAGCTTGGAAGGCTATCGCTCTACCAAATGAGCTACTTCCGCTTGTTTAAGTTATGAGTTTCGAGTTATGAATTTTGAGTTTCTGAACTCATAACTCAACATTCATGATTCATAACTTACCAAGTGGGGAGTGGAGGATTCGAACCTCCGAAGTCGAAAGACAACAGATTTACAGTCTGCCCCATTTGGCCACTCTGGTAACTCCCCGAAATTACTTTTTCAGTTTACCATAATTTAAGAACAATACTGAGCCGATGGAGGGATTCGAACCCCCGACCCACTGATTACAAATCAGTAGCTCTGGCCATCTGAGCTACATCGGCCTATGATGTAATAATAATGTACAATGTACTACCCCCGAAAAAGGGACTGCAAACTTAACAAAGTTTTGTTTTGAAACAAGAAGTGAAGAAAAATATATTCACACAATAGAAAACTATCTCAAAACTACTTTTTTTAAAAATAAAATAATGTGCTTATAATAGAATGGAGTGAATTAAATACCCTTGATTTTCTCTTTATGCTTGGTCATTTGTTTACGCATTGCTTCTACAGCAATATCAGTCGCTTCTTCAAAAGTTTTGCATTGTTCTTTTGCAAACATGGTTTTGCCGGGTGTGTTAATTCGTATTTCGGCAATTTTATTTTCGGTGGAATTGGATTTATCAATTCTTAAAAATACTTCGCTGTCAATTACATCATCAAAAAACTGCGTGAGCTTGTCCACTTTTTCAGTGACAAACTGCAATAATTTTTGATCAGCATCAAAATGAATGGATTGAACTCTAACTTTCATAATCTTTAGTTTTAAATGTTTATGCTTTGGGAAAAGCCTGTTTGTAAACCTCTTTTAATTTTTCAATTGTATTATGTGTGTAAACCTGTGTTGCAGCTAAACTGCTATGACCTAATAATTCTTTGATGGCATTTATATCAGCACCTTTATTCAACATATTAGTAGCAAAACTGTGCCTTAAAACATGAGGACTCTTTTTCTCACTGGTGGTAAATCCTTTTAATTCATTGTTCACAAGCCGGTAAACGAACTTTGGATAGATTTTGTTACCACTATTATTTAAAAATAAATATTCTGATTCCAATGAAACACTTTTTAAAAATTCTTTACGTGTTGCCAGATATTGCTCTAACTCCCGCTTATGTTTTAATGTAATAGGAATTTGCCGCACTTTGTTTCTCTTACCTAGTACTGTAACAGATAAATTATAAAAATCAATATCACTTAACTTTAGATTAACCAATTCAGATAATCGAATACCTGTCATATAAAATAAAGCGATGATATTTTTATTGCGGTTTAATCGATAAGTAGATTTATTTTCACTCTCATCAACCATACTATCTAAAATTTTATCCATGTTTTTTGCATCAACAAAAACAGGCAAGGTCTTTTTAGTTTTAGGAGCCTGAATTTTGAGCATGGGATTCTTTGATATTTTCTGCTCACGCTGTAGAAATCGAAAAAAAGTTCGCAGCACAGTGATTTTCCGGTTAACGGTTTTATTATTTAACTTACTATCCATTAAAAAAATTATCCACGACCGGATATAAAAATGGGTGGCTTGTGAAATTTCACTCACTTCATATTGTTTTATTAAATACTCTGTAAACTGTTTTAAATCTCCCTCATAGGCTGTGATTGTATGAGCTGAAAAACGTTTTTCATATTGAAGATGGGATAAAAAAGCCGATAAATCCTTCACAAATACTTTGCTATAAAATCTGACCATAAAGTTAGTTATTCAGCTAATGTCAAATTCATTTTTAAAATAAAAAATCCGGAAGATTATGAACCTTCCGGATTTAATTTAAAAGTTAGCCAGCTGTTATAAGGTTTGCTGTGTTAGTTTACCTTTATAAACTGCTTTTTTAACAGTAGATCTGCGAGTGATAGAAGGTTTTTCAAAAGCCTGGCGTGAACGCAATTGCTTCACTATGCCTGTTTTCTCAAATTTCTTTTTGAATTTCTTGAGTGCTTTGTCAATGGTTTCATTTTCTTTTACCGGAACGATGAGCATGTTTGTAGATACCTCCTTTAATTAGGGCGGCAAATGTAATTGATTTTGCGGGATAGACAAGTAAACGTTAATAATTTCCTTTTCAATATTGCTCTATCGTTTTTATTTTACTTTTGAAAATCAAATTAATCTCATATGAAAAAAATTATACTGCTGTTATTATCGTTTTTTATTTTTAACCAGGATATCTATTCACAGGATAAACCGCAATATCAGATAGTAACACATCGTGGAGGAATTTATCTGGGCACCTTTAACATTGAATTATTCCCGCTTATTGCACCACTTGCAACACGTAATTTTGATAGCCTGGTGAGTGTCCAGGCTTATGACAGCACAGCGTTTCACCGGGTGGTTCCCGGTTTTGTTGTCCAAGGCGGAGATCCCAATTCTATAAATGGACCAGTTTCAACCTGGGGAAATGGTAATCCTAATCAACCCACGGTAAATGCAGAGTTCAGTGCTGTGCATCATTATCGCGGACGATTAGGTGCTGCACGTGATGCAAATATTAATAGTGCAAATTCACAATTTTATATCTGTGTAGCGAGTGCGTTGAGTCTGGATGGTCAATATACAATGTATGGACAAGTGACAAACGGAATGAATGTGGTGGATAGTATTGTTAATTCTCCCACGGTGCCGGGTACTGAACGACCTGTTCAAAAACTTGAAATGTTTATTACCTATACCGGAGTAAATAACAGCATTCCTGCTGCTCCGGTGCTGGTATCTCCTTTGGATAACGCAACAGGAGTTTCTCTCAGTACAAATTTTACATGGACCAATATTACAGATGCAGTGATGTACACAATGGAAATAAGCAGTGACTCTTTATTCTCTTCAATATTATTTACAAAGAATGATGGAGATAATGCAACCAACATACCAGGGCTTCAAACATCATCACATTATTACTGGCGTGTTAAATCAAACAATGGCGGACACGAGAGTGTATATTCTAATGTTTATTCATTTCACACAGTTGCTGCTCCACCTGTATTATATGCACCGCATGATACTGCCACTAACGTAGTTCTCAATCCGGTATTTAGCTGGAACGATGTGGAACCATTAAGTACTTATGTGTTGCAGGTTTCCAATTCTAATGTTTTTACTGTGGCGAGTATGATTTATAATCAGGGAGGTTTAACAGATACGCTTCAGCAGGTTTCAGGATTAAATCCAAATACAACTTATTGGTGGCGTGTTCGCAGCACTGTTGGTCAGCCAGGTATTTATTCTCAAAAATATTCATTCACCACTGGTTCTACTATTGGAATTTCAGAGAATAATAATCTCAGGATAAATAATATCTATCCTAACCCGGTGCACAACAATTTAATAATAGATGCATTCCTTAAAAATGCCGGTAATGTTGAAATAACATTAGTGGATAATGGAGGAAAACAATTGTATAAGCGTACCCAAAAAGTTTATCAAGAAAATTTTATTACAACCATCGATGTGTCTAATTTAACAAGAGGAATTTATTTGTTGACTTTAAAATCCAACGGTGAAGAAATTATCAGAAAAGTGAATATTGAATAAGTATTTATGTTAATTCAAAAACTATTTTTACCCACATAATCTTCTTAATATGAAAAAAATTCTACCTATCTTATCATTTGTTCTACTAACTGTTATTTGTTCCGGACAGGATATGCTTGGCATACGTCACAGCAATTATGCAGGGTTAAACGGCCTTGGGCTTAACCCAAGTTCCATTGTTGATTCAAGAGTTAAACTTGATGTCAACATTCTGAGTGCAGGTTTCACCATGGAAAATGATTTTTTATACGTACCAAAAGGTGATCTTAAGTTTATCGGATTTGGTAATATTATTGATCAGATAAAAAACAAAAACTATTTCGAAAAAGAAGCTTTAAAGGAAATTGCTAAAGGAGGATTAAAAAATAAGAATCTGACTTTTGGTAGTACTATAATAGGCCCCTCTTTTATGATTAACTTTAACAAGAAGCATTCACTTGCTATCGGTTATCAGTTCAGAACGGGAGTTACCATTAATAACCTTATTGCAGAAGCTGCTCATTATGGTTATACTGAGTTATCAGACAGTAACCTCAATTATCTGCACAATCCAAAATTGTTTCATGCAACTGATTTTACTTTCAGCACATTGATGTGGCAGGAGTATTTCCTTACTTATGGAACTGTTTTTCATAATAAAAACCATCACATGCTGAAAGGTGCTGCTACTCTGAAATACCTTGGTGGAGTGATGGGCAGTTATATTAAAGATCCTGATATTTATTTTAATGTGTATGATGACAGCACATTGATATTTGGACCAAGCAGCTTTGAATATGGTCGTGTGAGTTATAATGCTTTTAATAATAAAGCGGAAGACAAGACAACTATTAACAACGGAGGAGGCTTTGGGTGGGATCTCGGTTTTGCCTATGAATGGCGCAGAGACGAATCTACTTATATGTATGAAATGGACGGAGAAAAACATGAAGATCCTGAAGTAAATAAATATTGGTTACGTGTGGGTGCTTCGCTGCTTGATATGGGTTCGATTAATTTTAAAAATAACAGCAAAGCATTTAACATTAATGATCAAAGAGGAATACATGTTTATCCTGATTATAAGCATGATCATTTTGATAGTCAGTTGGATTTTGACAGCACTGTAAGTGCAGTATTTTATGGCTCGGTGGATACGATGCCCAGTGGTGCATTAACGAATCCTGATTTTTTTGATCCTGCTGCAAGGGCACAGTCATTCAAAACAGCCAAGGAATCTTTTAAAATGGAAACACCTGCTGCATGGAGTATTCAGGCAGACTGGAATATTATTGGAAAAATATATCTTAACGCCACTATTATCCAGGGACTTAAGCACAAGAAAAACATGGGCATAACACGACCGGATATTTTTTCGCTTACTCCACGTTACGAGTCAGAATGGGTGGAAATATCCATTCCTTTCTCTATCATAGATTATGAAAAATCGCAGGCAAGATTAGGATTAGCTATTCGGCTTGGCAGTATATTTTTCGGAAGTGATAAAATCGGAACCCTGATTGGTATCAGCGATCTGTATGGAATGGATGCTTATGCAGGATTAAAATTTACTTTGGATAAAAGACGTCTGCGTGATCGCGATAATGATCATGTGTCAAATAAGAAAGATAAGTGTGTAGATGTGCCCGGTGTATGGAAATTTCAAGGATGCCCTGACCGGGATGCTGACGGCATACAGGATAAAGATGATTTATGTCCTGATGTGCCGGGCTTAGAAAAATTTCACGGTTGTCCTGATCGTGATAATGATGATATTGAAGATTCAAAAGATGATTGTCCTGATGATCCAGGATTGCCGGAGTTTAATGGTTGTCCTGACCGTGACCGTGATGGTATTATAGACAGGCGTGACTCTTGTCCTGACCTGGCAGGCATACCTGAATTCAATGGTTGTCCTGATCGTGACGGAGATAAGATCATTGATCCGAATGATGAATGTCCTGACAAAGCCGGTCTTGCAGAGTTTAACGGTTGTCCTGATAGTGATGGTGATGGAATACCTGATCCTAAAGACAGTTGTATATTTGAAGTGGGGCCAATCAGCAATAAAGGTTGCCCAATAAAAGTACAGAAGGTGGAAGCGAGAGCTGCAGAACCTGTTAAAGTAGAATTGACAAAAGAAGAAGAAGAAGTAATTAATACTGTATTCAAAAATTTACAATTCGAAACAGGAAAAGCAATTATTAAACCTGTATCATTCCCTTCGCTCAATCAGCTGGCTGATTTGATGAAACGCAAACAAGACTTCAAATTACTGATTGAAGGACATACTGATAATGTTGGCGGAGCTAAAATGAATCTCATCCTCTCGCAAAAGCGCGCTAAATCAGCTAAAGATTATCTTGTAAAACAAGGAGTAGCTGCTGATCGAATCACCTCTAAAGGTTATGGTTTAACAAAACCTGTTGCTCCAAATACTACCGCTGAAGGAAGACAGCAAAACAGAAGAGTGGAGTTTACAATTGTAAAGTAATTTTTTAATTCCCGCTCATGCGTGGTAAAGATGAAATCCGAAACACATTATTTTTTTGTGTTTCGGATTTCGTTTTATATTCTAAAAAAATACAGCAATGAATTAAATAACGCTTAATCTAAATTGAATATCCGAGATGATAAAAAAAATTTTGTCCAGAGAAAATTCAGCATTGCAACGTATGGATGCACTCACAGATGGTGTGTTTGCTATTGTTGCTACTTTACTTGTGTTAGACGTGCGAGTACCTGATATTCCTCCAAACCACTCACACCAGGAACTTATTCAAAGCCTTATTAAAGTACTGCCATCTTTAATTGCATTTGCATTTAGTTTTTTAACGGTAATTATTTACTGGATCAACCATGATCATATCAGCCAGTGGCTTAAACACACTACACCGAATACTAAATACCTCAACCTGTTATTGTTATTCTGGATATGCCTTATTCCATTTCCAACAAAATTCATTAGCGAATATCCAACTGAACAGGTGGCTGTAATGTTATATGGATTGGAGTTAATGATGGTGGCAATAACAGGTAATATTTTGTTTTGGTACATGGCTTTCCGTACAGATATTTTGCAAGATTCTATCTCCTACAAAACCCGTAAAAAGTATTTTTTAAAAATAATTGGCGGACCCATCCTTTATTTGCTTTCAGTTATCATGAGTTTTGTAAGTGTATATATTTCGATTGCACTTTATGTATTAATTCCTTTGCTGTTCGTGATATTACCCAAAGCAGAATTAGTGAATGAGGAATAAGAGCTGTTTAAATTTTATAAAATGTTGCATTTGTATGCAAAAACACAGCTAACCCCTAAAGCGGAACATTCACTCGCGACTGTGACCTTTTAGGTTAGGGATTAATGAGCGAAATATATCTATTAATGATAGGTACAATTTAATGTTATCATTAAAAACCGCAGGGTTTTAATCTATATAAAACCCTGCGGATACTCCAATTTCAATTATTTAGTAAGCACCATTATTTTACTTTCTGTTGCCTTACCATTTACAATCAAACTGTAAGTGTAAGTTCCAGCTGCCAATGTATTGCCAGAAATAAGAATCTCGCCATAGCCGGTTTGATTAATTTGTTTATTTAATATTTGTTGTCCTTCCAGGCTCATCACTTTTAACACTGCACTGCTGTTAGCTGGCAGGTAATAACGAATTACAGTGGCTTCGGTGAAAGGGTTAGGTAAATTTTGCTCCAGACTTGCTTTATCAACATTAACAGGTTGTTGACCATCACTGTTTTTAGACGGTGAGTAATTGGTGCAACACTGTGATAAAGCTGTTTCAAATGCTTTCATTTGGTGTTCCATAACATCAACCTTGTTTTTTAATGTCTGATTTTCTGCTTTCATTTCTAAAGCTTGTTGTTCCAACAACTGAGTTTTAGTATCCAGTGCTTTCACACCAATCAATGTTAAACCAGCCATGTCAGATAGGTTATAACCTAATTTCATTTCAGCTTTTATCGCAGGAGAAATTGGCATGGGTACTTGTATAGCTTTTGGAAGTGATTGTGCAGAAAATCCTACATGTGGTACTTCTCTTACAGCAAGTGCAGGCTGATCTTTGTCCGGTTCAGTTAACTCATTTTTGTAACGATAAGTTATGGATTCTATCTTCCTGATTTGTTCAAGATAGTTGGGGTAATCTTTCTCTGTTACCTCATAAATATCTTTTTTTAATGTCCGGTCACTGTTAACATTAAATGCTGAGGCGGATACGGGCGAGTAACCATTGCCTGCATAATTATAAATAAGTACTCCGCCACCACTCGTTCTTCCATAAATAAGGTTGCCATCTCCGTTATAATTAAATCCAATGCTGGGATAAAATGAGGATGTTGCAGGTGCATCCACTTGTAGAATGCTGCCAGCATAACTTCCACCATCAATTGATGTAAAATGAGTTTGTCCGTTGATTGCAGTATTCCCATTTATTGTGGCATTACCGGTGATTGATGCATTTCCTGTTATTGTCGTTGCGCCAACGATTGTTGCAGTACCCTGTAAACGGGTAGAACCATTTACATGCAATTTCGCACTGGGTGAAGCCGTGCCAATGCCTACATAGCCGACCTTACCACTCACATTTGCATTAATATGAATACGCTCAGCATTGTTAGTAAACATTCGCAATGGAATGTTATTAGTGGTACCCAGTATACTGGTAGCGGTTGCGTTTCCGTTACCAGGAAGTACCCAATTTTGTGCGTGGGTAGTTTGATTAGATACAGCTGCTAATGCAAGCAGCATCACTACTTTCATTTTGTTTGTTTTTGTTCTCATTGGTTTTTTTTTAAATTGTTAGAATATATTTTAACGATTACTAATCTGCAAGCTACGAATTTAAATCAATTAATGAAATACAAAGTCAGTGAGTGGGCTACAAATGATAGTTGAAGATTTTCAATTGGTCAAGGGTAGGAACAGTGTTAAGTTTATTTAAGAGAGAGAGCGAGGAGGTTTTTTGTTTTATTAATTAAGAGATTGTTGGTTGTTTTTTACTCTTTATTCAATCCTTTTACAACCTGTTTTGTGATGTTTAATGAATCATTAGCCAATAAAACACCACTTCCTTTTTGCACTCCTAATATGAAATGATAACCGTGGTTTTGGTTATATTTTTTTAGAAATCCTGTTAGGTGGCTATGAATGGTATCATTCATTTTTTCTTCTTCTGTTGTTAAGTAATCAAGCAGCTTATCCCGTAACTGAACCAGTTCCTGTTGTTTTTGCATCAGTCCTTCTTCCGTATGCGCGCGTTCTTCTTCCGTCATTGATTCCGCTTTTTGCTGATATTGCATAGCTTCTGTTTTTAGATTCTTATCGCGGTATTGAAGAATGTTGTCAATGCTGTCACGCTTTTTTTCAAATGTTGATTTCATTGCTAAATAGAAATCATAATGATCAAGCAATGAGTCGGAATTAATATATACTATGGGTGATTCTTTGGTAGTACCCTGTATTATAACAGGCGAGGTTTCTGATTTGGATGAATATATTTTAAAATAAAGAAATACAACTGCAACAAGCAGCAATATGTTTAAAATTAAGGAGAAGTTTTTCATATTATATCAGGCTGCAAAGAAAACATTTTGATTGAAATGAGCGGAAGATGGTAAATTTAAATAGGCATACAGTAATCATTCATCGTTGTAAAATAAAACGAGCTCCGTAATCCGGAGCCCGTTAATGAAAACAACCTAATCAACCTAAAAAAATAAATCTTAAATATAGGATCTTAATAATTTGTTTCGTGATGTTTGTTTCAATCTGCGCAAAGCAGTTTCTTTAATCTGGCGAACACGTTCGCGGCTTAATTGCAATTGCGCACCGATCTCATCTAAAGAAAAATTATGTTTGGTGCCAATACCAAAGAAAAGTTTAAGCACATCTCCCTCTCTTTTCGATAAAGTACTTAATGAACGGTTGATGTCTTCCTGCAATGACTGATTAATTAAATGCGCGTCAGTTCCTCCATCATCTTCCTGGCGCATCACATCTAACAATGTGTTGCTGTCCTCATTATTATCAAAAGGTGCATCCACTGATACCGGTTTGTTGTTTACCTTAAGAACATCACGCACCTGATCCCGACTAATATCAAGGTGTTCTGAAATTTCTTCAGGGCTTGGCTCACGTTGAAAATCCTGTTCTAATTTTGAAAAGGATTTACGCACTTTGTTTAAAGCTCCAATCTGGTTCAATGGTAAGCGTACCATACGGCTTTGCTCAGCAATTGCCTGTAATATACTTTGACGAATCCACCACACTGCGTAGGATATAAATTTAAATCCTTTTGTTTCATCAAAACGTTGTGCAGCTTTAATCAAACCTAAATTACCTTCATTAATCAAATCGGGTAAACTTAACCCCTGGTTTTGATATTGTTTTGATACTGAAACCACGAAACGGAGGTTGGCTTTTGTAAGCTTATCCAATGCTTCCTGGTCACCTTTTTTTATTCTTATTGCTAATTCAACTTCTTCCTGAGGGGTCACCATTGGCTCTTTCCCAATGTCCTGCAAATACTTTTCAAGCGAAGCGCTTTCGCGGTTCGTAATGCTTTGGGTGATTTTTAGCTGTCTCATGTTTGTTTTTGGGTTTTATGCGTAATAGAATTCGCAAAAGTTATGCCATCAAAGCCTTTAGTTATCAATTTGTTCCAAAGGTAAATTCAAAGAAAAATTTAATGCCAATTGATTAGATAATTAACCTTTTTTAGCAGAGTTAGTGTTAATATGACATTTGCATTATGCATCATTTTAGTTATCCATCACTTTAATTAACGCATAACAGTGAAAAATGGATTTCCGGTTTTAAGTAATTCAATAAAATAATAGTTATGCCGTTAATTGGCAGAGTTGTTTATTAAATAATTTAGCCACGTATGAATAAAACCTTAGTTGCCATTATCTTCTTGCTTATCAGTCTTAACACCAGTGCTCAAAAATCAAATGAAGACCTGGTTCAGTTCTCAGGTGTGGTGGTTACCAGTGATAGTCTTCAACCCATTCCTTATACCAGTGTAATTATCAAACACGCTTACCGCGGAACATTAACTGATTTCTATGGTTTCTTTTCCTTCGTGGCAATGAAAGGAGATACGGTGGAGTTCTCTTATATCGGTTTTAAAAAATCTCAATTTATCATTCCGGATACGCTAAAAGAAAACCGTTATTCTTTAATTCAGATGCTTTCGAGGGATACTATATTGCTGAAAGAAACTGTAATCTATCCCTGGCCCAGTAAAGAAGAATTTAAACGTGCTTTTATAGAGTTAAAAGTACCTGATGATGATGCCCAGCGTGCCATGCGCAATCTTGAACTTGCACAACATAAGGAAGTGCAGGAAAATGTTCCTTACGATGGAAGCATTAATTATAAATTCACTACTCAGCACCGCAACAACCAGATTTATACTGCAGGACAATATCCTGTTAACAACTTACTCAATCCCTTAGCATGGGCGGCATTTATCAAAGCATGGCAGGAAGGAGCTTACAAGAAAAAAGATGATAAGTAACCCTGGATGCTAAAACACTTTCTTTCCCTATCTCTCATTCTTTTAATTTTTATGAAAGCACAGGCACAAACAGCTACAGTATTTGGCGTGGTGCGTGATAGCTTAAACAAGCCTATGGAGTCGGTAAGTGTATCCATTATTGGAATGAGTGGTGGTGTTATTACGGATGTTAAGGGACAATTTGAATTAAAGGTTCCTGCGGAGAGAGAGGTGAACATAGCATTCAGTTTTATTGGTTATAATGATGTGAGAAAAACTTTACGGTTAACAAATAATGAACGTAGAGAAATAAAGGTGGTGTTATCAGCCGGAACTACTATACTTCCCGGATTTACTAAAGAAGCGAGGCGAAATAATGATCCCACATTTCAGCGCATTGATCCAAAAGTTTTGCAAAGTTTTGTAAGCCCATCAGGAAATTTTGAAGATGTGATAAAGTCATTGCCAGGTGTTGTTTCCAACAATGAGTTGAGTTCTACTTATTCAGTCCGTGGTGGAAACTTTGATGAGAACCTTGTGTATGTAAATGATGTAGAGATATATCGTCCGTTTTTAGTGCGTTCAGGTCAGCAGGAAGGATTAAGCTTTATCAATTCTGATTTGGTATCCTCTATCAATTTTTCATCTGGTGGATTTGCTGCCGTGTATGGTGATAAAATGAGTTCGGTGCTGGATATTAAATATAAACGACCAACTCAGTTTGCAGGTACAGCTTACGGAAGCCTGCTTGGTGCAGGACTCCATCTCGAAGGCGCATCGAAAAATAAAAAAGTAACTTATCTTTTTGGATTGCGGCAAAAATCAAATCAGTTTCTGTTAAAGAATTTAGATACCAAAGGAGATTATAAACCTTCTTTCACTGACGTGCAGGGATTGGTAAGTTATTATTTTTCTCCAAAAACTGAGTTGAGCATTCTTGGAAATTATTCGCGAAATAAGTACCGGATTATTCCCACTGATCGTGAAACAGAATTTGGAAACATTAATGAAGCGCTGCGGTTCACAGTGTTTTTTGATGGCCAGGAAAAAGACAGCTATTCAGTTTTGCAAGGTTCTGCAACGCTGGCGCATCAGTTAAATTCAAAAGTAAGACTGCGTTTGATAACAAGTGTATTCAATACTACTGAACGCGAATATTATGACATTGTAGGTGCATATCGTTTGGATGAATTGGAGCGCGATTTAGGATCGAGTGAGTTTGGTGATGTGGCATTTAACAGGGGAGTAGGTGCTTTTTTATCCCATGCACGAAATGATTTACAAGCAACAGTTTTTAATGTAGAACATAAAGGTAGTTTTTCGCATGATCACTACAACCTGCAATGGGGAATTAAAGCGCAACATGAAAAGATAAAAGATGATTTGAATGAATGGGAGTATCGCGATTCATCTGATTTTTCTGTGCCACATCCGGGAGATAGTGTTGGTCAGCCACATTACAGCGCACAGCAAATTGTGATGAACAAGGTAGTGATCACCAAAATCAATCTTAATTCAAACCGATACAGTGGGTATGTGCAAAACAACTGGGAATATGAGCGTACAACATACAGCATTGGAGTGCGTGCCACTTATTGGGATTTGAATCAGGAATTTAATGTGAGTCCGCGTGCATCCATCACTTATAAACCAAAGTGGAGAAGAAATCTTTCTTTCCGTGCTGCGTCAGGATTTTATTATCAGCCACCTTTCTATCGTGAGATGCGCGACCTTAACGGAAAAATTAATTATGCTATAAAAGCACAACGATCTATCCATTTTGTGCTTGCCAATGATTACCAGTTTTTAAAATGGGGACGTGAATTTAAACTTACTACTGAAGCTTATTATAAAATACTTGACAATCTTGATCCTTACAAAACAGATAACTTACGCATAAGATATTTTGCAAAAAATAATTCCAAAGGATATGCAACAGGTTTGGATATGCGTATCAACGGTGAGTTTGTGAATGGTATTGAATCATGGGCTTCACTTTCACTTTTAAAAACGGAGGAAGACATACTAGGCGATTATTATTATAAATATTTCAACAGTGATGGAAAGGAAATTATTCCCGGTTACACGGTGAACAACAAAGCAGTTGACAGCACACGTTTTGAACCAGGTTATATTCCGCGGCCTACTGACCAGCGTGTGACATTCAGTTTGTTCTTCCAGGATTATTTACCAAAGTTTCCTTCTTATAAAATGCACCTGACTTTAATCTATGGAACCGGTTTGCCATTCGGTCCTCCTGGTTATGATCGTTACAAAGATGTGCTCCGTGTTCCGTCTTACCGAAGGGTTGACATTGGTTTTTCAAAAACAATTATTGATGAGGACAGACCCAATAAATCACGGTTGGTCTTTATTAAAAAACTAACTGCGATGTCATTGAGTCTGGAAGTGTTTAATCTCCTCCAGGTGAATAACACAATTTCTTATACCTGGATTACAGATGTAACAGCACGCCAATATGCAGTTCCTAATTATCTTACATCAAGAATTATTAATGTGAAACTGAATGTTAAGTTTTGAAAGTGAATGAACAGTTAATGTTTAATCACCACCTTTTTTGAGAGCAGACTACAATTAGCTTTGATATGAAGAATAAATATTCCCGCTTTTAAAAATTTGGTGTCTATATCAAAATCATTTCTACCGGGTTTAAGTTTTTTATCGTTTGAATAATAAACAGTTTCTCCCAATGAATTTACCAGCTCATAAGTTATTGATGTATTTGTTTTACTCATCACATAAAAACTTGCATTATCATTTGCGGGATTAGGATAAACTACTGCTGAAATATTATCTTGAGCTTCTGTTTCTTCCACTGCTACCATTGAATTACTTAACGTAACAGGATTTCCTGTCTGATTAAAAGTAGTGGAGTCAATGAACATATTATTCAGGTAATAATAATCTGATGGGATGGAGGGACCTCCGCTGCCTAAGGCAACAGTAACAGGGATTTCATATTGAGATCCGTTTTCAAGAACATAAAGTGCCACTATTCCAAACAGGCAAAGAGCCGATGCGCTGGTTGCCGCAGTTTTATTCACCGTTGTAGTCCATTGATGAGTGTTGAAGTCATATCCTTTTACAAAAAAATTGGGATGTGTGTTGGAGGTGCCATAAATTAATGTATCTGTATCAAACCATCCGAAAAAGAGATGATCGCCTGACCAATTGCGTGAAGTCTGTGCTCTACTATAAGTAGTGATTCCACCTCCGTAAGTAACATTATTGGTTAGAGGTTTGTCAATCAGCTCCGCATGCCATGTAGTGCCACCATCATCAGTATAAATATCAAATAAACCCCACTGTCCACCGTTTACATCCATTTTATTATTGGCAAGCAATGGAGCCACTGCTGTTACAAAATGGAGATCACCATTTGCATCCACGGTGCCATCCACCTCAAACCCTGCTGAGTATTTTCCTGTTGGAGAAGTTAATAAAATGCTGTGAATATTATTGAGATTTAAAACCATTGGAGTGCTCCATGTTAATCCGCCATCCGTTGTTTTATAAATGATGGGATAAGAGCTGGAATCGTTGGCAAAGCTGTATTCATGGTGAGCAAGCAGATAAATATATCCTGTCCATCCATTATTGGCAAATGCTATTCCTCCGGTACGGTAACTGAAAACATTATTGCCGCCAAGATTCAATGGCATTGCAAGGGCAGAAGAAGTATAAATCATCTCATGATTTGTGTTATTCCACACACCATGTAAAATATGCATGCTGTCAGGTATAGTAAGCGATCCGCCTGAAACCGGTGGAAATAATAGGTAAGTTTCTCCTTGCTGTGTAATAACTCCATCGACAGGAATATTCACTCCCGGTAAACTTGAAGTATTGATTATAGTGGATGGTAAATTGGCAGGATGTGAACTTCCATAACGGAATGCCTGATAGCTACCTGAAATTTGCACCGGGCTCAGCCAATGTAAATAGGCAGAATCAGCTACTGTATTTCCAGGTGGGTTATAGATAAATGTGTTTGGGTATTGCGGGGGTGAAATTGTAGAAGGATTATTAAAAATCGTATTCCCCACATTTTGCCATGTATCACCACTGTTAGTGGAATAATTAACAAACACCTTAGCAGGGTTGCCTGCAGGAGCAGATGCATAAACAAAAGAAACCATATTCAACTGCGGGTTGCAATCCAGCATGGGATGAAATGCTATAGCTGATACAGAGTTGTTGGCATTACCGATTAATATTTGAGGAAAAGTTTTGAGAGATAAAAAAAGGAATGCTACGAGTAGTAATTTTTTCATACTTGTTTTGTTTGTGATAATAAGCTACTAAAGTAAAACATTCATGCCATAATGAAAGGGAAGAGGATTGGTTCAACAATGAATTGTATTCGTAAAAAGGATCTTATTATGCTTAAAGCTTTACCTGTAATTGGTAAATGTAATTGGCTGATTGAATAATTTCTATCATATATTACTTACTTATTACTTCAAGGTATTTTTACTAACTAAATATACGTTTGCCACTGCATTCTGTCCACTGCTACTGTCTCCGGTTCACTGTCCAATGTGCCTGCCTCCTGTTGCTTCTTTCTCCTCACCAGCCTCTTTCACATAATACATTATTTTTGCCCCCGTTTAAAAAAAACTTTCCCCTTTCAATGACTCCAGAATACACTGCGCAGGATAAGCTCGACCTGATAGGATTAATAAAGATTGCGGACAAATGGCGCAAGCCTTTGCTCATCGTTTTTATTACATCCATTATTATTTCTTTCATTTTCACGTTGCCCTTTATCATGAAACCTCTTTATAAGGCAACAGCTGTTATTTACCCGGTTAACATAACTCCCTATTCAGAAGAAAGCCCCACAGAACAAATGCTGCAGCTTTTAAACTCGGAGGATGTGCGTGATAACCTGATAGATGCTTTTGATTTATACAGCCATTACAATATAGACACTGCCAGCAATATGCCCCGTTTTAAGATGATGCAGATGCTGGATCAAAATATTTCGGTGCAGAAAACAGAGTATGAATCGGTGGAGATTAGCATATATGATACCGACCCAGCTGTGGCAGCGCTCATGTGCGACTCACTCATTAAGTACATGGATCGCAAAGCCATTAATCTTGTGAGAGAACGCACCAAGGAAATTATTGTAATTCTTAAAGGACAGTTTGATAGTAAAACGGCAGAGATAGATTCCATGGAAGCACGATTGTATGAGCTGCGTAGCAATTATGGTATTTTTGATTACACCCGCCAGGTGGAGGGTTTCAGCCGCGAATATTATAAAGCAAAGGTGCAGGGCGACTCGCGCATACTGGATACCGATAAAAAAAACCTGGAAGAAAAAGGAGGTGAATACCTTGCTCTTTATCAAAACCTGGAGAGTGAGCGCAAAACATATAACAAGATAAAAGTAAAATATGATCAGGCGCTTACTGATCTTATTAAAGTCGCTTCTTTTCATAATGATATTACACGCGCAGTGCCGCCTGAAAAAAAGGATTCTCCCAAGCGGTTAGTCATCATGTTAATATTTACCCTTTCAGTGATGATGTTGGCTTTTGTTATTATTATTTACAAGGAATATTATGAGCCCCGAATCAGGGAGCAATTAAACAGAGCTTAGATTATTTTCGTGCCCGGTTCACCGATATTAATACAGCCACAAAGTAAAAAGCAATTGCAGTGGTTTTACTTGCTGCTGGCCGGCTTTGCGTTGTTGAGTGCAGTTAGTTATGTAAACGGATTGCCTTACTTGTTGCTTCTTCCGGCCGCATTAGCTGTCTTTATGATTGCTGTTTTTCATTTAGAGTGGCTGGTGTTTTTTTCAGTGTTGGTTACTCCGCTCTCTATCAATCTCGCCCAAACCAGCTTAGGAATTGGCGTAAGCCTTCCATCAGAGCCATTAATGTTTGGATTATTTATGGTTTTCTGGCTAAAAGTGTTTGCTGAAGGAGGGCTTGATGAAAAAATATTTCATCATCCTGTATCTATTGCCATCTATTTTTATCTCGGCTGGATGACTCTTACTACCATCAGCAGCACTATGTTCATAGTTTCATTAAAATCTACGCTGGCAAAGTATTGTTATATCACTGTGTTTTACTTTATGATGCTTCACCTTTTCAGAAATCTGAAAAACATTTACCGTTTTATCTGGTTCTACATTATCACTTTACTTATTGTAATTGTTTACACCATCTTTAATCATTACAGCCAAGGATTTACAGAGAAGGCGGCTCACGTGGCAATGGTTCCTTTTTATAACGATCATACCGCTTACGCAGCAGCTATTTCTTTTTTTATTCCACCTTTGTTTGCCTTTATGACTGATAAACGCAGAGAGGATAAGTGGCCCTGGCTTACCATGATTGTAACCGTTATCCTGTTAACGGCTATCATTCTTTCCTACACGCGTGCTTCGTGGGTAGGCATGGTGGGTGCGCTCACAGTTTGGTTTTTGTTTGTGTTCAGGATACAGAAAGCACTTATACTGGGCGGGTTGGTTGGTTTGCTGATTGTTGCATTTCTTTTCCGTACACAAATCTCCTTATCATTTGAGAAGAATAAAAAAACTTCAAGCACCAATATTGCTGACCACGTGGAAAGTATTACCAATGTAAAAAGTGATGCATCCAATGTAGAACGGCTTAACAGGTGGTCGAGTGCATTGCGCATGTTCAGGGATAAACCAGTGCTGGGTTTTGGACCGGGCACTTATATGTTTCAGTACGGGCGTTATCAGAAGTTTTCAGAAAAATCCATCATAAGCACTAACCTCGCCACAGGTGGAGGTTCACATAGCGAGTACCTTGGTCCTTTATCAGAAGAAGGATTGTTAGGCCCGGTGTTTTTTATAATGATAGGCATTACGGTTATATTGAGTGCTTCGCGTGTAATAAGGCAAAGTGATGATGCAAGAGTAAGAGGCCTTGCCAAGGGTTTGCTTATCGGGTTAGTAACTTACTGGATTCAGGGAGCCCTCAATTATTTTTTAGATACTGAGAAATCGGCAGTGCCTTACTGGGGATTTATTGCAGCCATAGTTGCATTGGATTTGTATCACAGGAGCAGGGAGCAGGGAGAAGGTAGGAAGCAGTGAATTAAAGAATAGATGCGAGAATATTTCTCCCTACTTCTCACTCCACACTACCCACTTATAAAGATTTACAACTAAGCAATGTTACATCATCCAATGATTCTGTTTGCCTGCTGAATTTTTCAAACTCGTTTACCACACGAAAGTGGAGGTCTTTCATGGTAAACACATCCTTATTTTTTTCCAGCAGGTCCATTATCTTCTCCAAGCCAAAAATATCACCCTTTTCATTTTCCTGTTCCACTATGCCGTCAGTATAACAAAACAAAGTAGCACCGGTAGGAAACTGAATCATTCCTTCTCTTATAAAAGGAAGTTCTTCAAACATGCCTAAGCCGGTGGTGCCAGTGTCTAGCAGGGTAAAATTATTTTCATAATGAAGCACAGGATGGTTATGACCTGCATTAATATAAGTAATGAAGTTACTTTTGGTATTTATGAGTGCCAGAAAAACAGTGATAAACTTTTCTCCTTTGGCAGTTTTATTTACACAATCATTCAACTCAATCACCATTTCTTTAAGCGTGGTAAAATGCTTGGCTCTTGCATTCAGGTTTGCCTGGAAGTTCGACATCAATAAAGCAGCCGAAATACCTTTACCTGATACATCAGCGAGGCAAATGAGCAACTCATCTTTATTCAGTTCAATATAGTCGTAATAATCACCACCTACATGCTCATTAGGTAAATAAGTGGCAGCAATATCAATGCGCGCATTGGATGGAAGTTTAGAAGGAAACAACATGCTCTGCATGCGTGCTGCAAGTTCCATTTCCCGTTGCATCTGTGCCTGCTTGATAGCTTCTTTAGTAAGGCGTTTGTTTTCAATTGCCACTACAATAATGTTGGTGATGGTGTGGATAAAAGGAAGCACTTCTTTTAAAGAAGATATGTGTTTATGATCAATGTCACCGATAAACGCATAAGCAAGTGGCTGGTTATTGTGCAGTACGGGAATGATGCTTTCAAATCCCTGCACCCAATCGGGCATTTGAAGATTGGTAAGAGTAGAAATATTTAATTCATTCAGCCGTGCTTCCAAATGTTCAGGCAACAGGGTATATTCAACACCATAAGTAAGCGTGTGATGCCACTTGCTATCATGAATAAATAAAGCCAGCTTCTGAACATTAAGATGATCGCGCAGAATAGTTTCATAAATCTGATAAAGCTGATCAGCAGGTAAATTATAATTAATGGCTTTGCTGATTTGAAGCAACCAATGCAACTGTAATTCTTTTACAGCGATGGATGCAGATTGCTGGTGTTCCAAATCTTTTATCATCTCCATTGAGCTAAACTATCAAAAAGAATAAGTTCATTGTATATTATCATCTCAACTTTTCAACAATCTCCGGTAATCTTTTTATCAGCGCAAGCTCTTTCATTTTTTCTCTTGCATCACGCGTGGGACTTCCAAAATATACTTTTCCACCCTCCAATGATTTGCCAACACCACTTTGTCCTAACACTACTGCACCGGCACCAATAGTAAGATCTTTTTGCACTCCCACTTGTCCCCATAAAATTACATCATCTTCAATAATAACACATCCCGCAATGCCGACCTGTGCAGCAAACAAACAATTTTTTCCTATGATGGTATCATGCCCCACATGTACCTGATTATCCATTTTGGTTCCTTCACCAATGGTGGTATCAGATGAAACACCACGATCAATAGTACAGCTGGCACCTATTTCAACATTATCTTTAATCACCACTCTTCCGCAACTGTGCATTTTATCATAATAGGCAGGCCTGCGTTTAAAATAAAAGGCATCAGAACCTAACACTGCTCCTGCATGTATTATTACTTCATCACCAATGACGGTGTGATCGTAAATGACAACGCCACTGTGTATCAGGCATTTTTTGCCAATTTTAACATGTGGACCAATACTTACGTTGGGTTGTATAAATGTTCCTGAGCCAATTTCTGCTGTGTGATGTATAGATTCCTTACTTGGCTCAAAAGGCATGAAATGTTTACATAGAAAAACATAATCACGAAAAGGATCCTCAGAAAATAACAGTGCTTTGCCTTCAGGAATTTCCACTTCTTTATTAATGATAATAAAAGTGGCTGCTGATTTTAATGCCTTATCATAATATTTGGGATGGTCAACAAAAGTGAGGTCGCCCTGTTCAACACGATGAATTTCATTGATGCCTTTCACCATCATTTGCTCATCACCCATTATGCGTGCATTTATTAAAATTGCGATATCTTCAAGCGAGTGAGCGGTATTAAATTTCATACGTGCATTGTAATTTACAAATGTATTAATTCTATTGTTGTTGAATAACTGCCACAGTTCTCGGCTGCCCGAAGCACCTGTGTAATTATGTGTTTTGGCATATTTATTTATTTAGTACAGAAGATTTATTGATACAAAAATAATTTCAAACAATATAAAAAATGAAAGCTTATAAAATATTGATCGCAACATGTGTGCTGATCAGCGCACAATTTTATGTTTCAGCCCAAACAACTCCGCGCAATGAGCCACACAGTAATAACGGAAATTCAGGACAGCCTGGTAATTATAACAACACCACTACCAATCCAAATTATAACAATGGTAATATTCAACAGCCGGATAATAATAATGGTACACTGAATCCCAATTATAACAACAGTACTATTCAGACACCACAAAACAGCACCGGTAATGAGCAATATCCTAATGGCAATGGCAACAATCAAAACCCGGATTTCAATAAAGGAACTATACAAACTCCGCAGAACAGCACAGGCAATCAGCAAACTCCAAATGGAAATAATAACTGGCAGAATCCTGATGATGTAAACCGCAGGATGGATGGAGGTGTGATTCAACAAAATCAAAATAATACCTCTACACACACCACCACAGTTACCAGGCAGACTCCGCCTCAGGACTCTGTTAGGATAACACGAAATAAAACCACTCAAAAAAGCAATCATACTTCCACAGGGAATAGGGTAAATACAGGATCAAAATCCAGCACTAATTACAATCAGCAACACTCCAAAACAGATATAGTAAAAGATGCGAATGGCAATAACAAAGCTGTTCATCATGAGAAAAATACAACTGTTACTAAAAAAGATACTCTCCGTTAAAGCAACTGTTTAAAAAATAGTAGTTGTCTTACAAGTTATTGAAATAGTTGTTTGCTTTCAATTGATGTGTTTAGCTAATTTTGAACGCTGTAATAGAACATTTTCTTATGAAAGATAACCCTGTAATTTTGATGGTTGATGATGATGAGGATGACCGGAGGTTGTTTTTTGAAGCAGCCCGTGAAGTAAGTGATTCCATTCGTTGCCTGAGTGCAGAAGATGGAGAGAAGGCATTACACTTGTTGCAATCAGGTCAATCTCCGCTACCGGATTATATTTTTCTTGATTTGAATATGCCTAGGTTAAATGGCAAACAATGCCTTGAGGAGATAAAGAAAACACAAGCGTTGTTACACATTCCTGTTATAATATTTACAACAACAAGGCGCGATGAAGATGTGGAAGAAACAAAACGACTGGGTGCAGTTGAATTTCTTACTAAGCCTGTCTTGTTTGAAGATATATGTAAAGCAATCATCTATGTAATTTCAGAGGACTGGAACAAAAATTAATATACCGTTGCTTGTTGGATTTAAAAAAGGCATTTGTAATTTTTTACAGATGCCTTTTTAACTTAAAACTTAAACACAACCATTTTTATATTTAAATAAATATGCCAATTGCCATTTGTAGAATAAGTAAAAGAAATTCTACAATTTATCAGGCACCGAATTGCCTGAGATGATGATCCAGATGCTTCCATTGTAAATTATCCCATTCTTCCGTAGTCATATTTCCAAAGAAAGGATGATTTTTATTGGCGATACTTTTTTCTCCAAGTGAAGTAAAGCGTTCAATCATGTTGATTATTTTTTTCTTTTCTTCTTCAAAATTTCTACTATCCGATACGACAAATTTTGGGGCTGTTGGCAGATTTTGCTTGAAAGGTTTTTCACCTGTTAATTGTTTTTTTGCAATACTTCCAAACAACATTCCGATTAATCCCCTCTTTAATTTCATTTCTCCAAATAGAACCATTAACGGAGTTTGAACATGCGTGAGCATTTGTGCAACATTCATTCTACCCCATAGCGCTTCACTATCGGGTTTTAAATTATTAATGCGGCAAATAATTTCTTTACTGTTGTTTTGATCAAATAAACTTTTCATGATATTCATTAATATTTGAGCATACAAAATAAATCTTTATTAAGGATTTATAGTGTGAGGAATTTTAATTTTTTATAATTATTACACCAAAAGAATTAAATCTTTAAGGGCAAATTAGATTAGTTAGATCAATCAAGTCCAATTAAAAATTATGCTTATCCCCTGTACCTGTAGTGTCTTTTGTTGTTTTCTTGATTTTTTTTGGAACCACTTTAGTTTTATCGCGTGGTGCAGGTGTAGCTTGCTTTATTGGTTTTTTTATCTTTTCAGAATCCCGCGATGGATTTTCATTTTCATTATCCACTTTCTTATCAGGATATCCCTGCTCTTCATTATAAATTGCATTGGTATCAGGAGATTTGTAAATGGAATTAGTATCAGGATAATTTGGAACAGGTTTATCCTTTAATGTTTTATTTACAGGTAGTGAATCATTCTGTGCAAAAAGTGCAGTTGAAGAAAGTACTAAAGCTATTATTAATAAAGTTCTCATATAATGATAGATTAAAAGTTAGTGCCAATATGTAAAAACGATTTTGATTATTATCCTAAAAATCTGAAACGTTATTTTATGATGCTTAATCAATATTACCGATATTTGAAAATTAACTAAGCCCGTCACGATAATGATGAACATACCTGAAGTGACAGTATTGATGCCGGTTTATAATGCATCAGGTTTTTTACGTGATGCTGTTGAGAGTATTTTAACGCAAACTTTTAAGGACTTTGAGTTGCTGATTATTAATGATGGCTCAAAAGATAACTCCTCCTCCATACTTGAATCGTATAATGATTCACGCATCAGGTTTGTTCAGCATTCACAAAACGAAGGGCTGGTAAAAACATTGAATGAAGGATTGAAATCTGCACGGGGAAATTATATTGTAAGGATGGATGCTGATAGTATTAGTTTGCCACATCGAATTTCGAAACAAGTAAAATTTATGAATGCTAACCGTGATGTGGCAATAGCAGGTGCATGGTTCAGTGATATAAATAATAAAACAGAAGTTTCAAAAGTGCCACGTAAGCATGAAGCACTCAAAAGTTTTTTATTTTTTAATTCCGGCTTTGCTCATTCAACAGTTATTATCAGGAAAAACTATTTTCAAAGCCACCATCTTTTTTACAATGCTGACTTTCCACATGCTGAAGATTACGAGCTGTCAGTGCGTGCCTCGCGAATGTTGAAGTTGGCCAACGTATCTGAGGTACTATTGCATTCCCGTTATCATGGTTATAAATTATCAAGTCAGCATAATAATGCACAGCGTAGCTCCATCCATCGTTGCCACCAAAGGCAGCTGATGGAATTAGGTTTAAAGCCCAATGTTAAAGAGCTTCAAATACATTTTGCCATTGCGAATCTTTTATATTCTCCTCAAAAAGAATTTGTGGAGGAAGTTGAAGACTGGTTAATAAAAGTGGTGAATGCTAATAAAAAAACAAACATATTCTCTAATCATCATTTTAACAGAATGATTGGTGGATATTGGTATAACATCTGCAGCACTTTGTATGAACAAGGTATTGATACAAGAAAAAATTTTTCCAAATCAAACCTTCTCAAATCCGGATATGTTTCTCCTGCTTTGAAGTTAAAATACAGAATGAAATATCAAATAGGTTTGACAAGGAATATTGAGAAAATCAGAAAAAGGTAAATATAAATTTGAGTTAATTTAATTTTTTTTAAATCCAGCTATCATCCTTTACCGTAAATGAGTTCAAATAAAAAATTTTAAAACTCATAAAAATTAAAACTATGTTTAAAAAACTAATGATTGTTGCAATGTTAGGTTATACCACAATTGCAAGCGCACAAATGAACAATGAAAAAGGAGTAATGGTAGGCGGTGCTATGATGGTACAAAGCAAAAACATTGTAGAAAATGCTGTCAACTCGAAGGATCACACTACACTTGTAGCGGCAGTTAAAGCAGCAGGTTTGGTAGAAACATTAAGCAGCACAGGACCATTTACAGTGTTTGCACCCACAAATGAAGCATTTAACAAATTACCTGCGGGTACAGTGGAAGGTTTGTTAAAGCCTGAATCAAAAGATAAACTTACTTCCATTCTTACCTATCATGTTGTGGCAGGACGTTACACAAGCAAAGACTTGAAAGATGGAATGAAATTAAAAACCGTGCAGGGTGAAGAAATCACTATTAGTAAAAAAGGAAATACCTGGATGGTGAACAATGCAAAAATTGCAATTGCAGATATAATGGATAGCAATGGAGTTACTTATGTAATTGATTCAGTACTTATGCCCAAGATGTAAAGAAATTAATTTTTCTAAGTATAGGTGGTTAGCCGCTTCGTATTTTTTACGGGCGGCTTTTTTAATCTCCCAAATAACCTTTTAATAAGTTACTTCTGTTTTTATGGCGAAGCCTTCGAATTGCTTTTTCTTTTATTTGGCGGACACGTTCACGCGTAAGATCAAATTTTTCTCCTATCTCTTCTAATGTGGCACCCTGGTTGGCACCGATACCAAAAAACATTTTCACGATTTCACGCTCACGCTCAGGAAGTGTACCTAATGAACGTTCAATTTCTTTCTTTAAAGATTCTGACATCAGGTGAACATCTGCGCGAGGTGATTCAGCATTTTCCATCACGTCAAGTAAAGTGCTTTCCTCACCATTTGCAAAAGGAGCATCCATGCTCACATGCCTTCCTGGTATGCGCATGGCATCAATAATTTTATCCAACGGTAATTCCGCCCACTCTGCAATTTCTTCCTGCGATGGCTCACGTTCAAATTCCTGTTCCAGCTGGCTGAATACTTTCCCGATTTTATTTAATGAGCCAACCTGGTTTAAAGGAAGCCTTACAATTCGTGATTGTTCCGCAATGGCTTGCAAAATACTTTGACGTATCCACCATACGGCATAAGAAATAAATTTGAATCCGCGTGTTTCATCAAAGCGTGAAGCAGCTTTTATCAAACCGAGGTTGCCTTCGTTTATCAAATCAGGAAGTGTGAGTCCCTGATTCTGATATTGCTTTGCAACAGAAACCACAAACCGGAGATTAGCGCGTGTAAGCTGGTCAAGCGCTGATTGGTCTCCATCTCTGATACGAATGGCAAGTGCCACTTCCTGCTCAGCAGTAATCATTTTTTCTTTGCTGATATCCTGAAGATATTTTTCCAGTGAAAGATTTTCACGATTGGTAATTGTTTTTGAAATTTTCAGTTGTCGCATAATGGTTAGTAGTATTTAGTAACGTTTACTGAATTGATGGTTTGTAAATTACATTAACACAAATTTATATTAAAGCTTTGACCATTCGGTTGAAACAGGCAAATATATTTCGCATGAAAAAAAAACGGTTAATGAAAAACGCAAAGTTTGAATTTACAAAGTATTTTAATGAATAATTAATTTCTATACTATTTAAAAGATTATTAAGCATATAAAAACAAAGGAGAGAACAAACGTCCTCTCCTTTAAGTAAATTAAAAACTTTAAACTCACTCAGTATTTTTAAACTCTTATTTACATTCCGAATCCATAATAAGCTCGCATGCCATTGGGATAAATACCTTCAATCAACACACCGCCTTTTTTGTTTTGCAGATAATCAATGACATTGCTTGCACTGTCCACATCTTTGTTATCAATGCGTGTGATGATAAAACCTTCCTTAATGCCTGCACTTCTTAATTTACCTGTACCAAGGTCTTTTATTTTAACACCCGTTTCAATTCCTAATTTAGATTTTTCGCTGCTGCTGATATTTTCCAATGTTGCACCCAAAGCATTCACTACTTCAGTTTCATTCTTTATTACACTGGTGTTGCCTTCTTTATTTCTTAAAGTTACAGTAATCACTTTTTCTTTTTCATCACGCAACAGCGTTACATTTATTTTATCACCAGGACGATATAAGCCAACCTGCTCCTGTAATTCAGGCGAAGTTCTTACCGGTGCATCATTTATTTTGGTAATGATATCTCCTTCTTTAATTCCTGCAGATGATGCAGCTCCACCGGGAGTCAACCCATTTACATAAACGCCATTATAATTTTTCAGGTCTTTATCTTTTGCAAGGTCTGCATCAATATCACGAATACTAACCCCGATAAAACCGCGCTGAACATTTCCATATTCCAATAAATCATCAACTACTTTTTTAACAATGTTAACGGGTATTGCAAAAGAATATCCTGAATAATAACCTGTGTTGGATGCAATAGCTGCATTGATACCTATCAGTTCACCATTTGAATTTACCAATGCTCCGCCACTATTCCCGGGATTAACTGCAGCATCTGTTTGTATAAAAGATTCAATCGGGAATTTCTGATCAGGCAATATGTGTATGTTGCGCGCCTTTGCACTCACAATTCCTGCTGTAACGGTTGAAGTAAGATTAAAAGGATTTCCAACTGCCAGCACCCACTCGCCCACACGCACATTAGATGAGTTTCCATAACTGATATAAGGCAAACCTTTTTGTTCAACTTTTAAAAGTGCAAGGTCAGTAGATGGATCAGTGCCGATAACCTTTGCAGTATAAGTACGTTTATCATCCAATGTTACTTCCACTTTGTTGGCTTCATCCACCACATGATTATTGGTTACGATATAACCGTCTTCCGAAATAATTACGCCTGATCCACTTGCC
The DNA here is from genome assembly GCA_031366005.1 of Bacteroidota bacterium. Classification (GTDB taxonomy): domain Bacteria; phylum Bacteroidota; class Bacteroidia; order AKYH767-A; family OLB10; genus JANLUX01. Next base: position 72,776 of record JANLZB010000022.1, read on the forward strand.
TGTTGTTCAGGCATTTTTTGTTGCTGCTGCGGATTTCCAAAAAAGAAATTTCCAAAAGGATCGAAGAACGGGCTGCTGTAACCACCTTTAGCTTCATAAGTTGTTTTAACATGCACAACTGCCGGAACAGTGCTTTCAGCTGCCGAAGTAAAATCAATTGCCGATGTTGGAACTGAACCTGCATAATTTACTTTTTGCACCGGTAGTTTTGCGCTGATGTAATGGGTAGAAGTGGTGCCTGAATCAAAATAGTTTTTGTAAATACCGATTCCACCAACGCTGCCAATTAGTGCAGCTAACATTACCGATAGATTTTTTCTGATTGTATTCATAGTTTTAATTTTATTAGTTGTTGTGTTATTTAGTTATTAAGTTGTTAAGTTTAATTTTTACCTGTAGTTAACAATCCCACAACTTAGCAACTTATTTTTTTTACTATCCTATACCAATTTGAATGCCACCAAAATTACACTGCCATTATGAATGAAATCTGAATTTAACTTTACTTTAACTGCCAAGAAAATAGGCAATAAGCAATGAACAAATACAAATTGTCTATTGCTATTGCTAATTGTCATTTGCCTATTGCAAATTGCCCTTTGCCTATTGCTAATTGAATTATTTTTACAACCATGCTTTTAAGCTTTTATAAATTCCAGGGCACAGGAAATGATTTTATTATTATCGATTGCATGACTCAAGCGTTAACTTTTAGTAAAGAACAAGTCCAGTTTTTATGTGACAGAAGATTTGGCATTGGTGCCGATGGACTCATGATGATTGCTCCGGATAAAGAAACGGATTTTTTAATGCAGTATTATAATGCAGATGGAAATATCAGTTCGATGTGTGGTAATGGCGGACGGTGTATCGTTAATTTTGCTGCTCACAAAAAATATATAGGATACGAAACCAATTTTGCTGCTATTGACGGATCGCATAAAGCAGTTATCATAAATGAAAATAATAATTTAGTACGGCTGCAGATGAGTGATGTGAACCAAATTCAGTTGAATGGCAATGATATTGTGCTTGACACCGGTTCACCGCACTATGTTCATTTTGTTAAATCAGCAAACGAAGTGAATGTAATTGAAGAAGCAAGAAAAATAAGGTACAGCGATCTCTATCGTGAAAAAGGAATCAATGTAAATTTTGTGGAGATACAGGATGATTGCTTATACATTCGAACTTATGAGCGTGGAGTGGAGGATGAAACATTAAGCTGCGGCACAGGAGTTACCGCATCTGTGCTCGCTTCAGCTTTTACCAAGCAAATTGCTGAAAGCGGAAGACAAAAAGTAAAAACACCGGGAGGAGAATTATATGTGCAATACGAGAAAGATAAAGAGGGTTTCAAAAATGTATGGCTTGAAGGTGAAGCCACTTTTGTTTACAAAGGAGAAATAAATATTTTATGATAAGAGGCACAAGTATTATTTTACGCGCTTTAGAACCGCAGGATGTTGACCTGATGATGATCTATGAAAACGACATGGACATCTGGCCTGTGAGCGGAACATTGGTTCCTTATTCGCGCTACACGCTTGAACAATTTTACAAAAACGCTGTGCAGGATATTTACACTGCAAAGCAATTGCGACTTGCTATTGAAGTAATAAAAGAAGCACACCGCGGACCAACCATTGGTTATGTTGATCTTTATGAATTTGAACCTCAACAACGCAGAGCCGGAGTAGGAATTTTAGTCGGGGATAAAAAGGAGCGCAAGAAAGGTTACGCTACTGAAGCTCTTAAACTGTTAACAAAATATTGTTTTGATACTTTGAACCTTCACCAGTTACATTGCCAGATTGAAAACTCAAATAAAGAAAGTATTAACCTTTTTAAGAAAGCCGGTTATAAAGAATGTGGTGAGCTAAAAGATTGGGTTGTTTTTAATGGCGGATGGCATTCGGTTACATTAATGCAGATCATTCGTCCAAAGCCGGTGATATGATTTCAAATACAAAGAGATTGTAAATTTGATTAAAGGCTGTTTGTTATTCTGCAAAAAAACATGATATATATTAGGAGAATAATCGCAGACAACTGTTCCCCTTTAGGGATAGGGGTATCATGAATAACAAAAAAAAATTATTTACAAATCGTAATTCTCATTAGCACTTATTAATGTACGAGCATGTTATTTGAACTGAATAGTAATTTCTATTAAAACAACTCATCAATCAATTGTTCTTTTGTTTTTCCAAAATGGTTTGCCACATCATTCAGTATGTTATTGAATGTTCCAATTCTTAAAGGATTATGATTTGGAATGGTTACATGATGTTCCCCGTTTTGTTGTGTTGTTAAGCGAATATGACTTCCTGATTGACGGGTGGGTTGGTAATCAAATTTACCTAATTTTTTAATTAGCTCTTTTGAAGAAATATCTCTTGGTATTTTCATGCAACCAATGCGAACAATTCTTCTTTCACATAATGAATCCTTATCAATTTAGGAAGTTGTTCTTTTTCAAAATGGCATTTAACCGCATCAGTAATCATTTCTTTTAATAAACTCATATTATCAGCCTCGGTAAAAATGGAGTATTCAACAGAACGCGCTGTTAAACCTCCTTCAGGAGCATCTTCAACAATGAATAATAGTTCAGTCATTTTTTTTGTCAAAGATAAAGTTTAAGCATTTAATTTAAAGTCGTTTCTATGAATAGCCGCAGATTTGAAGAAAAGTCAATAGGAGAAATCCTGTACAAATTGTTTCTTTGAGCAAAAGTTAAAGGCTACAGTTATAATGTTGCGTCTCATTAAAATCAAAACCAAAACAATCCGTTTAATTTTTCTTATTGCACTGTGCAGCACAATTTTTTTTATCAATTGGTTTTGCTCTCCACAAAAAAAATCTATTGAATCAAAAAAAACTTATGCAAGTTTAATTGACTCCACACAATATGTTGGAATGACTCAATGCCGTTTGTGTCATGAAAGTATTTACAACACTTTTCTGGAAACAGGCATGGGAAAATCATTTGATATTGTAAGCAAGAAAAAATCTTCTGCACGATTTGATGAACATGCTTTAGTATATGACAAGTACAAAGATTTTTATTATAGACCTTATTGGGAAGGAGATAGTTTGAAGTTTATGGAGTTCCGATTGGAAGGAAAAGACACAGTGCATAAAAGAATTCAAACGATAAATTATATTGTGGGTTCGGGACAGCATACCAACTCGCATATTATTAATACCAATAATTTTTTAAACCAGGCACCGCTCACTTTCTATACTCAAAAAGGTCATTGGGATTTACCACCCGGTTTTGAAAATGGACATAACTCACGTTTCAATCGTTTGATTGGTTTGGAATGCATGACCTGTCACAACGGTTACCCGAAATTTGAATTGGGATCAGAAAATAAATTTATTGAAATAAAAAACGGAATTGATTGCGAACGTTGTCACGGACCGGGAAGTGAACACGTAAAGCAAAAATCAGCAGGTATTGTTGTTGATACAGCTAAAGAAATTGATTACAGCATTGTGAATCCTTCGAAGCTGCCGATCAATCTTCAACTGGATGTTTGCCAGCGTTGTCATATACAAGGCAATGCAGTTTTGAATGAAGGAAAATCTTTTTTTGATTTCAAACCCGGTATGCATTTATCTGAAGTGATGAATGTATTTATGCCTGTGTATAAAGGCAGCGAAGAAGAACATATTATGGCTTCGCACGCTGAACGGATGAAGCTTAGCAAATGTTTTATTGAAACGATGAGCCGCGTTGAAAAACAAAGTACAGCTCATGAGCTTGCATTGAAACCGTATAAAAATGCATTGACCTGTGTTACCTGCCATGATCCGCATGTGAGCAGACTGGTAACAGATAAAAAAGTTTTTAATTCCAAGTGCAATAATTGTCATCAGGCAGGTAAAGATCATTTGTGTTCGGAAAAAGAATCAGTGCAGGCAAAAGCAAATTTTAATTGTGTGCAATGTCACATGCCAGAAAATGGGACAACAGATATTCCTCATGTGAATGTGCATGATCATCGCATTGCAGTGCATAAATCTTTGAATGAAATTAATAAGGTAAAAAGTTTTATCGGAATTAACTGTATCAACAATTCAAATCCTTCCAATCAAACTAAAGCAAAAGCATTCATTGCTTATTATGAAAAGTTTGGATTTGATATTTCAGTCCTGGATTCTGCTTTAAAATATCTTGATCAAAAAGATTTGAGTAAAAACTTTAAATCGCTTGTACAGGTTTATTATCTGAAGCAGGATTATGATCGTGTAACTAAAATTGCAGGTGATGTAAATGCTTTATCGCAGCTCAATAAAAAAACTTATGATAATAATGATGCATGGACCAGTTATCGTATAGCTGAATCTCATAATAATGTTGGTGATAATAAAAATGCATTAAATTATTTTGAAAATGCTTACCGGTTAACACCAGATTATGATGAGTTTGCAAATAAATATGCAACGGCTTTATTGATGCAGAAAAAAAACAGTGAAGCAAAAATAGTGTTGGAGAAATTAATAAACGAGCATCCAAATTATGTGCAGGGTTTAAGTAATCTGGGATTTTATTATTTAAGTAATGAAAACAATTCACAAAAAGCAGAAGCGTTATATAATCGTGCTATAGCACTTGATCCTGATTATGAACAGGCACTATTAAACAAAGCAGGATTATTAATGGCGACAAATAGAAGACAAGAAGCAGTGACATTGTTACAGAAAATTGTAAAGAAAAATCCTAAGAATGAGAAAGCCAAAATGATTTTGAAACAATTAAGTACATAAAATAAAACTTTCGTAATTGCGAGGAACGGAGCAATCTTTTCATAGCAACAGATTGCTTCGTTCCTCGCAATGACGGGTAAATAACATTAAATGCCAAAAAAGAAAAAGAAAAAAATGACTCCTTTTAAACGCGTGTTGTATGCTTTTATAGGAGTGATGTTTGTTGCAGGATTAATTACGGCTTATACTTTTTATCGCAAAGTTTTTGCTCCCAATGTAATTTTAAGACACCGTACTGTTGAATATATTTATATACCTACCGGATCAACCTTTGTGGATGTTTTGCGGATTCTTCAAAAAGAAGATTTGTTGCGCAACAGCGAATCATTTACATGGGTGGCTGAGCAAATGGATTATACGAATAATGTGAAGCCCGGTAAGTACCAGGTGAAATCACGAATGAATAATAAAGAATTAATCAGCCTGCTTCGTTCCGGAAAGCAAACTCCGGTAAAGGTTACTTTTAATAATATACGAACTGTAGAACAACTTGCGGGCACTGTTTCAAAAAAGATTGAAGCTGATTCTAATTCCATTGTAAGTTTTTTTCGTGATGAGTATATTCAAAAATCGTATGGCTTCACTTCGCAAAACAGTATGTCGGTTTTAATTCCTAATACTTATGAGATGTATTGGAATACATCAGCTAAAGAATTTTTTGACCGTATGGCAAAAGAATATAAAAAGTTCTGGACCGATGCACGCAAACAAAAGGCACATGAAATAAATCTTTCACAAACAGAAGTTAGTACACTTGCATCAATTGTTGAACAGGAAACAAGAAAGAATGACGAGAAAAATATGGTGGCCGGTGTTTATATGAACCGTTATATCAAAGGATGGAAGTTGGAAGCAGACCCCACATTGGTTTTTGCACTTGGTGATTTTACAGTGCGAAGAGTGTTGAGTGCTTATAAAGAAATTGATTCTCCTTACAATACTTACATGTACACTGGCTTTCCTCCCGGACCGATTTGCATTCCATCCATTTCTTCAATTGATGCTGTGCTTAATTACAGCAAACACAACTATATGTTTTTTTGTGCGAAAGATGATTTCTCAGGTTATCATGCATTTGCTAAAACATACAATGATCATCTGGTGAATGCCAGACGTTTTCAAAAAGCATTGAACCGGAGAGGTATAATGGGGTAGGTGAATAATTAAATTGACATTCTTAATTCAGGAATATACTCTCTGCGCATTTCCGGTGTTGTAAGTAAATTACTTGTGTTATAGACTTAAGATACTCGCTGTAATTCCTTAAATTTGCGAGTACACATGAGCCATTTTAAACAACACCGCTTTAAGCGGTATATTCATTTCCTTGTCCTTATTTGCGGAATGATTTATTTCATTTCTTCCTGCAAACGTGATGACCAACGCGCTCAATGGGATACAGAGATTATCACTCCATTATTAAAATCATCGTTAGGAATAAAAGATTTGCTGAATGATACTTCAATAAGTGCCAATGCTGACAGTTCTATAAAACTGGTTTATCAAAATCATTTGTATGATGTATCGCTTGATTCGCTGTTCAGGTTTTTTGATACCAGTGTTACCAAAGTTTATAATATTGATTCAATAAGTTTACTTGATCAGCATATTGTGTATTCTGTTTCATTGGGTTATTTATATCCTGCATTAGGTTCGCAAAACGGAACCAGTACTATCATTCCACCATTTACATTTCCATCAACACCTGATACTACTATTAATGTTGATAGCTTATTTCAGACAATGACACTGGTAACCGGATACATTGATATTGCGATTACGAATGGATTTCCAGTACCTATTACCAATCTCATTTTTCTTTTGAAAGATTCAATTACAGGTGTTTATCTTGCACAGGATACATTCGCTTTGATTCCACCGAATACCACGGCTACGAAAACGGTATCGCTGGCTGGAAAAACTGTAAACTCTAAGTTAACAGCGAGAATAGTAAGCATGAATACACCGGGTTCAGGGTTTACGCCTGTGTTAATTGATACCTCAGATGCACTCACTGCTGATCTGCGCATTCATGACCTGCATCCATCTTATGCTACTGCTATTTTTCCAACACAGAATTTAGTGGATAAGGCACAGGCATTTAAGTTTGATCTCGGAAAAGTACAGCTCAAAGAAGCAGTCGTAAAAAAAGGTGCTATCGTAATTAATTTGTACAGCACGTTGCAGGATAGTGTGCATTTTACTTACAGTCTTCCTAATGCAACCAAAAATGGAAACCAGTTTATTGTTACCCGTACATTGCCTCCGGCTCCTCCGGGAGGTATAAGCTCTTTTTCCAATTCCTATGACTTCACGGATTATCATCTTGATATGCGGGGTGACTTAAGCATTAGTCAGGATACTGTTAACACGATGTATAATGTTTTCCAGGCACGTGTAGATTCAACAGGACAGATGAAAACGCTTTCGCTAAATGACAGTATTTATGCAAACATTGGTTTCCAGGGTGTGACACCTGCTTATGGTCGTGGTTACCTTGGTCAGGACACTTTTAATTTCGGTCCTGCAAGTTTATATATTGATATGTTTAAAAATATTAATGCAAACAATTTTCAGTTGCAGGATGTGAAGATGAGCATTGATGTGGAGAATAATATTGGTGCTGACGGCACAGTGTTTATACAAAACATGCGATCAGTGAATACAAGAAATAATATTACTGTTCCGTTAACGGGAGCAATTCTCAGCAGTCCTATTTTAATTCCCCGTGCCATTGATCCGGGTGGTTTTAATGCTGTTCCTGCAATTCCGGCAGTAACGAGTTATGTCTTGAACGGAAGCAATTCCAATGCACCTGCATTTGTAAGCAACCTGCCTAACCGCATTGATTATTCACTGGAGTTGCAAACGAATCCGCTTGGTAATGTTTCGGTTTTTAATGATTTTGTTTATTCAGATAAATTAATGCGCTTTGATCTTAATCTCGAAATACCATTATCATTTGTGGCTGATGACCTTACTTTATTTGATACAGTAAATGTTTCTGTTAACGCAGTGGATCTTTCACGTATTACCGGAGGCACGCTGACACTGATTGCTGATAACGGATTTCCATTTGATGCAACAGTGCAAATGTTTATGCTTGATAAATTCAATAATGTAACGGATTCACTGTTTGCGAATACTATTATTACTGCTGCGCCTGTGAATGCGAATGGAAAAGTAACAGTGAAAAAAAAGAGCAAGCTCATAATCCCTGTAACGCAGGAACGCATCTATCGCTTTTTACATGAAACACCGAGAATGAAAGTGATCTCACATTTTACAACAAAGCCAACCGGACAAACAATAAAAATTTACAGTGATTACCGACTGGATTTGCAATTGACCGGTGATTTTAATTACAGAACAAACTGATTTCATGATTGTGTATGAATAAAAAAACTACAATTTCTCAAATCATTTCATGGCGAATTATTTTTCTTTTTCTATTTCTTTCAACCAACTTGAATGCACAATGGCTGCATGATTTTAATTTCATTAATCACGAAAAGGATTCAATGCCTGCTATCCGTTTCGATTTTGATTATGAAGTAGCGGCTGATGCAATCAGCAATGAGTTTATCAGCACTTATGCAAAAGATCAATTTATTGATGCATCATTAAAAGATAAAGTTTCCGGCAAGCTGAAATCAAATAACCATCTCGGCAGCGAATTAAATTCAGGGTTTGGTTACCGTTCAAAAACTTTTCACAAGCATTGGAAATCACAGGTGGTGTTGTTCCAATGGACGGCTTCAATTAAACAACGGTTATTGTTTGACGCATCTTTTGCAAAAGATTTATTTCGATTGTATTTTTATGGAAATAAAATTTATGAAGGGCAGGAAGCTGACTTCAGCAATTTTAATTATTCCTATCAGCAATTTCAGCAGATACAAATCGGAAGTATTAAAACCGTTATTCATCCTGAAGCAACCATGCGTTCATTCATGGCAGTATCATATCTCAACGGGCAGGATTATTTATCTGTGGAAACTAAACGTGGAAAATTATTTACTGCAAAAGATGCTGAATACATTGATCTTGATTTAGCACTCACGAGCCGCCAGGCTGATTCATCCAATCATAAATTTGGTGCAGTAAACGGTGCAGGCGTTTCCTTCAATGCAGGTTTTATGCTTGAAGTAAACAAATGGAAATATTCTTTGCAGTTTAATGATCTGGGTTTTATCAGTTGGAACAAGAAAAGCTCATTAGTGAAGATAGATACCACTTATCATTTTGAGGGAGCGGAAGTACAAAATGTATTAGACTCAATTTTTATAGAAATAAAATCAGACCAGGATTTTAAAAATGGATTTCTACAAACACATGCGTTTGAAAAGTTTACCAAATCGTTGCCACCTCAACTATTATTTTCAGTAGAAACATTTGCGTTGCATCCAAAGATTCATGCTTATGGAACAGCTCGATACAGGTTTGGCACCGGTATGATACCACATGTTTTAATAGGTGGTGATTACCTTTTCAGTAAATCTTTTTATGCAGGACTTAATTTTCAATACGGAGGATACAGTAAACTGCATGCTGGAATACGGGCCGCTTATGATGCTGGCAAAGGGTGGATGTTTTATGCAGGCACTTCTTATCTTGATGGATGGCTGATGAAAAATAATGCAGGTGGAGTGGGAGGGAATCTGAGTTTGCAAAAATTATTTTGATTCGCAGTTGCAATTTTTGATATTTCAGATTTATAAAGAGGGAAATTGTTTCTTTTTAATGCGAACATTATAATAGATCCAGGTTCCACGCCATCCTAAAATTAATATCCATATTAAATTAGAAATTCCTAAGGTGATGAAAGCGTTATTTTTTATTTCAATTTTAAATTGAAAAATTGACCATGTGAGAAAAACCAATAGTGCAAAAACCCTAGCATACTTTTATCAAGCACCAAATCGCTGTAAAGAAAAAAGCCCACCAATTCCGTTTTCCTTTATACGTTTCATTGGACTCATAAATTTTCTTAAACTCCTCCTGATAATAATCATTTAGCCCTGTTAAGTTCAACGGATGATTTTCTTTTTGCATAAGATTATTTTTAGTTACAGAAACGGTTAGTTAGATATCACTGCTTCTCCACAAAACCAAAACGAATTGCCTCTTCAAGTATATCAAGGTTTATGTCGTTCAATGTTTTAAACTTAATGCAATACCCACTTACACTTGCCTTTCCAAGATTCTTTCCAAACGTCTGCATTAAATATTTTTTATCAGCAATACCAATTATATACACCGATATTCCGGTTGTGTTTGCACTCAAACCAATTTGATAAAATTCTTTAGTTTTTCCATCAGCATATTTTAATATCTGAAGTCCATATCCAATATTAGGATTAGAAACAGTTTTACCATTATCGTCTTTGCCATCTAAGTACCATAATTTACATGCAGGCATTAGTTGCTGAATTATATGATGCAACTCTTGCAAGTCGCTGCGTTTGCGTTCTGGTTGACTGGTAATATATTCATTGATTTGTTCAGCTATATTCATAGTTATTCCAACTCTTCGCAGTAAAATTTGTGAGTAACCAGCAGATCTGTAATTATTAAAGCAATATTTTCTTCGCTTTCAATGCGCAAAATATTATCTATATCTTCAAGGTCAAAATTCCATTTAGCTTTTGGCAATAATTTATCAATATGTGGTTTGATTTTCTTTGCCTGCCTATTAGTTTTGACAGATGTTTTGAAAACAAAGATCATTTTTGCGATAAAGATGCCAGCAAAGTTTCCAGGTAGTTCAATGTCATCGTAAATCCTTCTTTAAAGCCCATCTCGATCATCTTTTCCATACGCTCAAGCGAATCATTTTTAATAGAAATACTCACTTTCGTTCTGGGATAACTATCGGGGCCGTTTTGCTCACTAAAGTTAAGATCCCAATCAGAACCAGGCAATGATGGATTTTCATCTTTGTCTGCAAAAGCACTAAAGTATTTGAAATTGGTTTGCGGGCTGATGGAAGTATATTTCTGGATCTGCCAATTTTCCTGCCCTTCAGGACTAACCATCGCATAGAACCTTCGCCCGCCCACTTTAAAATCCATATATTTTGTTTTTGATAAATAGGGTTTAGGCGCCCACCATTGATCCAAAATTTCTTGTTTGGTAAAAGCATCCCATACCAGCGAAAGGTCGGCAGCGAATTCTCTGTTTACAAATACCGTTTTTTCTGCTTTGTCAACTGTAAAATCAAATAGCAAATTGTTTGTCATTTTTTTTTGTTTTTTATTCCGATTGCTATCGGGAGTTAAATAATAATTTGATAATAACTCAGTTTGCCACAGATTTCACTGATTATTCCTTCTGTGTAATCAGTGAAATCTGCGGCTTGACTGAAACTCATGTATTACGCTTTGCTAGCATCGCATCCAGGTTTTCCATCGCCATAGTAAGACCTTCTTTGAAACCCATTGCAATTGTTTGTTCCAACTGTGCCAAATCAGGGAACTGCATAATTCCATCCACAAGAGTGTTCTTTCCCATGTCGCTGAAATCCATTGTCCATTTTGATTGCGGCATTTGCGGGTTGACATTTCCATCGGCATCCCCAAAGGCGTCATTAGCAAGAAACATTTTCTGTGGTTCAATTTTTACATAGGTGGTAATAGACCAATGCTCTTCTCCGTTGGGACCAACAGCTGCGTAATGCCATTTACCACCCTCACGGAAGTCCATGCTTTTTGTTCTTGATTTCCATGGTTGTGGCATCCACCATTGGTCGAGAATCTCGGATTTTGTGTAACAATCCCAAACGGTTGACCTGTCGGCTGCAAATTCGCGTTTGATATTAATTGTGTTTTTCGTTTTGTCGACAGTGAAGTCGAAGAATAATGTCATGCTCATTTTTTTTGTTTTTTAAGTGTTAATAATACTTTATCCAATTGATTGAATTGAGTTTCCAAAATCTTTTTAAACTGCCCAATCCATTTATCAATCTCTTTCATTTTGTTTGCATTGATATGATAATAAATTTCCCTTCCCTTTTGTTCCTGCTTCACCAATTCACATGCTGTAAGTATCTGAATATGTTTTGAAACAGCCTGCCTGCTGGTATGAAATTCCTCTGCAATTGAATTGGGTGTCATTGAATGAGCAGCTATCAATAACAAAATTGCCCTTCGCGTAGGGTCGGCTATAGCCTGAAAAACATCCCGTCTAACTTCCATTTATATTTATGTGCAATTATGTGGTTGCAAATATACGCGCAATTATATGGTTGCGCAAGTTTTTTTTCAATTATTTTTAATCGTGGTGAAAATCCCGTGGTTTTTTGCTGAAAATGTGTGCATAATGATATTAGGTTATGCGTTCGTGCATTTCATTAAGTATTCACTATGATATTCTTTTTTAAAATCGTTTACAAAGTGATGAGATGTGATAACGGATTTATAAAAAAGCCGGAAAAACAAGTAGTTTTATACAAAAGCTTCCAGTTATTGCGTAAGTCTATTCCAATACTCTCAGGGAAACTTTATTCCATTGCATTCACTACAATTAATCCATGGTAATGTTGATCCGTAATAGTTGTTGATGCTGCTGATAAATTCATTGGCAATGATGGAATAACCTTTCTGATGCGGATGATAACCATCCAAAGAAAAAATTCCACCGCTGATAAAACCGGCATTCAATGCCACACCGTCCCACTGTATTCCGCTCACCATGGTTTTAAAAAATCGGTTCATGTCTGCCAAAGCAAAATCATATTGAAGGGCTTTATGTTTAATGATGTTATTATAACCGGCTATGGATTGGTGAATTAAACTCACCTCCATTGAATCAAGTGTATACCGGTCAGGCAAAGGTTGTATTAATCCCATCGAATAACATTTTAATGAATCAATAGGAATATCCAGCAATACTCGCTCACCATTACCCATTTGGCGGTAAGTGCCCGAGTTATCAGGATATTCAATAAAAAATCCATTCTCACCGGCATTATACAATTGCAAACCTGTAAGCTGGTTAAGCGAGTCGGCCTGTGTTAATGAAAGCGTTAACCCGCGTGGAGATATTAAAATATAAAAAGGAAAACTTTCAAGCTCCGGTATATTTGCTATCACTCCTTTGGCACCGTTTGACGAAAGTGTTTTAAAAACTGAATCAAGATGCGATTCAAATACAGACAGAGAAGTAATGGAAACGTCTTTACCACCCTGCTGCGCAAATGAAAATATATCTTCCATCCCCAGCCATAACATAATGAAAGTGGGGTTTTGCATGGCTGCATCATTCAACAGTGTAGAAGTTCCCGGGGAAGAAGTAAAATGGCGGTAATAAAAATTGCCAGTCGCACTGCCGAAAGCAGGATCATTTACATCAACACTTTTACAAAAAGGCATTGCAAGATTTTGAATAGTACCATTTACATAGGTTTGTAATCCTGCTTCTGCTTCACTTTGTGTGATTACACTTTTAAGAGGAAACAAATCGCTCACACCATTACAATCTGTTTTAAAACCCAATATACTTTTTGTTGTATAGATACCTTCCCAGGGCTTACTGTTAATACCCACTTCATGTGTGATGTATGGCTGATTAAAAACGGTGGGAGTAATGGATTGCAATTGTGCTGCAACTAAATTCGGAATGGAGTAGCGTTGCGCTTCATAAAACAATGCGTCATCCTGGTATCCTGAAAAAAAATCTCCACCCAAAGCCACTACGCGTGTAAAGTCAGCCCTGCCTGCAGCTGCATCTGGTAAATTGATATCGGGTTTGCAAGCGGAAACCAACAAACAAAAAAGGAAAAATAATTTAGTGTTGCGCATTGGTGTTATTTAATTCAAAAGATAATAAGGTGAATTTTTACTTGAAGTTTTTCTACTACGGTTAAAAAAATTAATTAATATTTAATACGGTTCAAATCTAATTATTCCAATTTAATGACTTGAGAAAATAATCGGCTGGGAAGCATTAGCTAATAACCTTATTTTTAATTATTTTAACCTTAGTAGAAGAAAAGTGTAACCTCTTTTTACCTTATTACCTTATTCACTTAACAATTACTACAACTTTTTATTTGGTCGAATTGTTTTTTGATAAAACTTTAGGAATGTTTCATACTCTTCTGTGAAAGTTACTTTGCGGTGATGCTCGGGTTGGTTAAGAATATATTTACAAACTTTATCAACTGCTGATTTTGAAACTGAAAATGCTGACGCAGATTCCTGCCAGGCAAAAGTCTTATCGCATAATTTATTTTGAATAATAAATCTTTGTGAACTTTCAGCCACAATGATAGCCAATGTTTCTTCAGCTAATTTAGGTGAGCGTGATACGAGAAAATGAACATGTTCAGGGTTCGCATAAATGGAATACATGTGTGAATCATTGTTATTTACAATACCTGTAAAATATTTTTCAATTCGTTGGCGGTGTTTTTCGGCAATGAGTGGCAACCTGTGCAATGTTGTAAAAATATAATGGGTGTATAAGTTATTATATTCTATGTTCATCAGTTCAATAAGGTAATAAGGTGAATTTTAACTTCATGTTTTTTTTCTACTAAGGTTAAAAAAAATAATAAGGTCAATTATATTGGTTAAATCTGTGAATAATATATTAAGGTAAATGCAACTATCTTTTTACTAAGATAAAAAATAATAATAAGGCCATTGTATTATTTCAGTTTCTATGAATAATATAATATGGTTAATGTGAGCTATACATTTTTTTAAGTTTAAAAATAAATATTAAAGTTAATTATATTAAATTAGGCAATAAATCCAATCAATTTCTATCAATTTTAAAATGCATCAGCAATAAAATTTAATGTTATTTGAAAAATAATTTGCAACTGAATTTGTTTACACACCTTTTCTGCTAATATTGTCTGCAATAATGTCTTCAGCTAAAAAATCAGTACTACTTTTTTTGATGATCGCAGGATGGAAAAATCTTTTTGGCGGTGCTTTCCAGGTTAATTTGCAAGGTAATTATCAAACAGGTATGGCGCATTGCGGAACGGGTGGGTTGACTAACGCAGCAGGAATCTTTTTTAATCCGGGAACACTTTCGTTTTTAAAATCAAATTCAATATCAGCTGGCGTAAATTTAATTTTTCATCAGACTGAATACCTCGAAGCTTATCCTGGAAATTATACTGCACGATCGCAAAATACCATAGGCACACCACTTAATTTTTACGCGCATTATAAATTTAAAAAATATGATAAGCTGAGTGCAGGCTTTGGAATTTATACGCCCTTTGGTAGTCGCGTAAAATATGATGAGGATTGGAAAGGGCAATTCCTGCTTCGCGAAATAGATTTAAAAACTTTTTTTATTCAGCCAACTCTTAGTTACCGTTTGAATGATAAGATGGGTGTGGGAGCAGGTTTTGTTTATGCAACAGGTAATTTGAAATTGCGTAAAGCAGTGCCTGTGCAGGATGCTGCGGGTGTGTATAGCGAAGGTGAATTATCTGGTAAAGCAAAGGGATATGGTTTTAATGTGGGCTTTTACTTTCAGGCGAATGAAAAATTTTCTTTGGGTATTGATTACCGTTCAGCAGTTAAAGTAAAAGTAAATGATGGCAGTGCAACATTTACTGTACCTTCTTCGCTGCAAAAATATTTTCCATCCACATCATTTACTACACAAATTATCTTGCCTTCTGTAACAACTATCGGGCTTGCTTATCATCCACATAAAAAAGTAACACTTGCTTTTGATTGTAATTATGTGGGCTGGAAAACTTACGACACTCTTTCATTTGATTTTAAACAAAACACTGAAAAGTTAACCGATGTTCATTCACCACGCCAATATGAAAATGCTTTTATTTACAGGTTAGGAGTTGAATATAAATGGAAGGAAAAAATAAGTTTACGGGCAGGCAGCTATTATGACCAGACACCTGTTAAGCCAGGCTATCTTACTCCTGAAACACCCGATGCTGATAAACTTTCATTTACCTGTGGTGCAGGATTCGATATAATGAATAATTTGCATTGTGATTTTGCTTTACTTTACACTGACGCAAAGCAAAGAACCGATACAAATATTGAAACAGCATTTACCGGAACCTGGAAATCAAAAGCCATCGTGACAGGTATCAACATCACTTATAAATTTTAAATTTTAATAATCCCTCAAATGAGAAAACTTTTTACACTAATTATTACGTGCATTGTAACTTTTGCATCTGCACAAACTTATATTGACACCACAGGCGGCCGTTACTGGGATCCTGTTTTCAGCACGGTGACAATTACATCCAATGTTTACTATGGCTCTAACGTAAATATTTCAGGTACTACACAAACACTTGATATGGATATTTATGAACCTGCCGGTGATACCGTTCAAATGCGTCCGTTGCTTGTGTTGGCTCATGGAGGCAGTTTTATTTTCGGTTCTAAAACTGATCAGGATGTGGTGACCTTATGTACCCGTTTTGCAAAAATGGGTTATGTATGTGCTTCGATAAATTACAGACTGGGAATGGGTTTTCCGATTGACACCGTTCATGCAGGCAAGGCAGTGGTTCGTGCAGTGCAGGATATGAAGGCTGCTATCAGGTATTTCAGAATGGATGCTTCAGCTACAAATAGTTATCACATCCATCCTGATTATATTTTCGCAGGAGGCAGTTCCGCAGGTGCATTCACTGCTTTACATTTAGCTTATATGGATTCTGCAGAAGTGCCAGCCTATTTTAATGTAGCCTCAATGGGAGGTATTGAAGGAACAAGTGGTAATCCGGGTTATTCATCCAGTGTATTGGGTGTTATTAATCTTTGTGGTGCGTTAGGCGATAGCGCATGGATTAATACTGGCGATATTCCTTTTGTAAGTATGCATGGTACTGCTGATGCAACTGTGCCTTATGGTTCTGCCGTAATCTCTGTGCTCACTGTTCCCCTATTAGTTGTTGATGGAAGTTCAAGCTTAAAATTACAAGCTGATAATGTTGGGGTAAACAATCCGTTTCACACCTGGTATGGAGCTCCACATGTACCTTATGCAGGTACTAATGCAACGCAGATGGCTTATATGGATTCAACAGTTGATTTTGTAAAAGCATTTCTCCGTCCTTTCTTCGGTATTCCAATAAATGCTGCAGTACATTCAATTGATATTAATAACCTTTTAAGTCTTTATCCGAATCCTGCTCATGACAGATTATACATCCATCCCGATAATCAACAATTAAAATTAACTGCTCTGCAGATTTTTAATGTTGAAGGAAAATTGGTGAAACAATTATCAGCTGATGTAATGCAAAGCAGCATTAATATTTCATCTCTTGATAAAGGAATGTATATTATTAAAATAATTGTTGATGATAAGGTGGCAATGCAAAAATTGATTGTTGACTGATTGCCTTAAGAGATTTTTTTTCTGTTAAAATCTTCAATCGTTTGCTATACGGATTTACTTTTCCTTCTTTTTCTTCGGAGGGAAAACAGACTTAATAATTTCTCCAACAAAAAACTTTAGCTTAACGGTATAAATAGGAGAGTTAAAGCTATGTTCTTTGGCAGGATTATCTAACAACATAAGTCTGTAACCAACACCAGCTCCGACACCAAACCATTTTAATATTTTATACTGTCCAACAATGGCAACTTCATAATCAACAATCGGTGCATCACGCAACCGTTTTTCTTTACCCTCTGCATCAAAATAAAGAAAATAAGTTTCTCCAATTCCTAGATTGATGGGCAAACTGAATTGCCACGGGTCCTTATCAAAAAAAACATATTCAAAGCAAAATGGAATGGTTATCATATTCAGTCGCGCCTTCACTTTATCACTATGATTCGGAGCATTTGCAGCATCTTGTGCATTTAAAGAAATAGAGTCTATAATATCACTTTTTAGATTATAAAAGCCAATACCAAACCGGTATTTCTTTGAAAACTCCAAACCTGTCTTAAAGCCACTGATATTTGCGCCAATATTTGATACAAAAGAATTGTAACGATCCAACTGAAAAAAGAAACGTGGCTTTCGCCAATTCTGTGTCTGCGATGAATCAGTTTGTGCAATCACTGTGAAAGTGTTGAAGACACAAAATAATAAAACTGCGTAGCTGATCCTGTGGAACATGGAGTGCAAAAATAGAGCGATTAGCTCAACGCTCATTAGGTTAACGTTGCTGTTATCCCTAAATTATTAACGGGAGAAAGTTTATTTCTGATAAATTATTAATATTACATAATCATAAACACCCAAAAAATGAAAAAACTTCTACTCCTCTTTTTATTTGTGCTGGTTTGTAAATCATCAATTGCTGTTTGTCCTCCGGGATTCACGGAAGTAATAGTGCAAATAATTCCGGATGCGTTTCCCGCTGATCTTTCATGGAACATTACAGATGATAACGGAAACATTATTGCATCTGGCCTTTTTACAGGCGATACACTTTGTGTACCCGATTCAACATGCCTTCTGTTTACAATTATGGATGTTGTGGGTGATGGTATTTATCCACCGGGAGGTTATTGGCTTTATGTCAACGGTACACTTATAGCGCAGGGAAATACTTTCGGTTCGATAGCTGAGCATTCTTTCAATTGCCCTGTCGGATCCGATTGTTCACATCCTTTACCTCTTGCCTATGGTTTTTATATGGCAGTGTATGATAATACCTGGTACTCCTTCACTCCTGATTCAACAGGCATCTATTCTTTAAACACCTGCAATGTTAGCGGTTGCGATACTAAAATATGGATATATGAAAATTGTCCGTTAAATGTAAATGAAAGCCCGGTAGGCACTTATGCTTATAATGACAATTCCAGTTGCGGACTTGAAGCTAATATTAATGTTGTGTTAATTGCAGGACAACAATATTTAATTCGTATCGGTGACAACCAGGATAATTGTACTAACCCGGAGTTTTTTCTTTTCGGATATGTAGGACCAGTAACAGGATGTATGAATAGCACTGCCTGTAACTATAACCCATTGGCTACTGTTGATAACGGAAGTTGTATTTTCTATCCTAATCCATTATGCTCAGGTCCTGATCTTGAATTGGATTCATTGGCATTTATCTCTTCGCTTGCACTAAGCACAGAGTTTGCAAATACATGTGATGTTAATGAAGGATGTGTTACAGGTTACGGAACACGTTATGTTATCACTTTTACTTCCAAAATAAATAATATCGGAACACTCGATTATTATATCGGGAATCCTGCTTCCAATCCAGGTATGTTCAATCAAAGTAATTGTCATGGACATGCTCACTATGAAGGATACGGTGATTACCGTTTAATTGACATGAATGGTAATCCTGTTCCGGTAGGGCATAAAAATGGATTTTGTGTGATGGATCTCTGTGGATTTGGTCAATATAATTGTGGAGATATGGGAATTTCAGTAGGATGTTATGATGCCTATGGAGCAGGTACTCAGTGCCAGTGGATTGATGTCACAGAAGTGCCGGATGGAGATTACAGGCTTGCTGCTGTAATAAATTCGATGCATCGTCCTGATGCTTTGGGACATTCTGAAATAAATTATCTCAACAATGCCTTGCAGGTTTGCATCCATATACAGCGGAGTGTTACCACGGGCATACCTTCATTTACGCTGTTACCATCATGTACTCCATTTGTTGATTGCATGGGTGTGCCCGGAGGAGTTGCATTGTTTGATTGTAATGGCGTATGTAATGGTCCTGCATTATTTGGTGATGTACAGCAGGATGCAGTTATTAATACTACCGACCTTGCCACTTATATTTATATGCTTACACTTAATTCATCAGTAGCTGGTCCATGTAATGATCTGAATGGAGATAACACACTCACAGTTTATGATGCTGCTTTAGCAGGATGGTGTCTGTATAGCGGTATTAATCAGGCACAGGGTGGCACACACAACCACTGCCAGTTTCCGCGTAATATTTTAAATCCGAATGATACTGCATCATTGAATATTAGCGCAGTTAACTTTTCAAATAATTACATTGATATCGCAATAAAAAGTACAAGAGCTGATATAAAAGCTTATCAATTTGAAGTCAGCGGCATCACAATTCAAAATGTAGTGAGTCTTGCAAACGTGACTACGTTCCCGGTTGACATTGACTTTAACCCATCAAGTAATTCAATTTTTGCTTTATCAGTAGTTGACTCGTCAATCCAACGTAGTAATAATAGCCAGGCATTGTGCAGAATTTACTTTAGTGCTATTACTGATTCGGTTATCTGCATAAGTAATATTGTTGACATAGTTAATCGTAATGGAGAACGTGTAAATACTCAAGTGAATGGTGGTTGTTTTTCTTCCATTCCTGTTGGTACTGTAGAAGTAACACCACGTGGTAACATCACCATTCAGCCAAACCCGGTAACAAATGATGTTTTTATTCATCTTGGTGCATTTAAAAATCTACCTGAATATTTAATTATGAGTGATGTAACAGGTAGAATTGTGAAGAAGATCAACATTCGCTCTTTAGATTGGTTTAAAGTTGACCTTGGAGATTTGAAAGAAGGCTTGTATGTTATAAGTGCGCAAAACAAAAATGGAACAATTTCTACAGTAAGATTTGTGAAATTGTAAGAGCCTGTTTAAATTTCATAATTCAAAAAGAATATATATCATCCTTTCGGGATTCTCTCTGTGAACTTTACTCATTTAACTATAAAAATACCATCCCTTCGGGATTTTTTAACGCTGAAAGCGTATTATGATTATAAAAAGATCAAAGCAAACAGTTAAGAATCCCGAAGGGATGATATATAAAAAATTATTTTTTAAAATTTAAACAGGCTCTAAATATGATTTTTTATTTTCGAAAACCGCATTATCTAAAAAGGATAGGATTTTTAATCAAAGAATTCCTCGCAGTTTGGTTGTGGGGTTGCTAATTTTTAGCCACTAATTTCAAGAATTAACACAAACTCTTTTTGCCATGCACAAACCCTTTAGTGAAAATTTTTGTAATTCGTGGCGAGATACCTCGTAGCTCTGCTACGTGATTTTTAATTTAGATTCTGTTTCTCATTCAAATAATTAAGAAAGGGGATTAATGAAAAAATCGTGATATACCTATATTCATAACATTACATTGTTAATAGATGGCAACAATCATCCGCATCTATCGTTTAACACCTCATATCTTTGTATTATTAAATTTCTATAAAATGAAAAATAAAATAAGCATATTGTTTTTTGTGTTCAGTCTTATGTTGATGAACGCATGTAAGAAAAATGATAATGAAACAAGTAATGAATCTCTTGATCCTAATGTTGCACAATTCAATGATGATTCCAACAGGTATAAATCAGAAACGGATCAGGCGGATGGTGACATCAACGATCAGTTGAAAGGTATGCCAGGTTTTGATAATGCAACAGGAGTTACATCAAGTCCAATGTGCGGTGCCATAATTGATACATCACAACTCTCTCAGAAAATTGTGATCTTTAATTTTGATGGAGTCACACCTTGCTTTAGTCCTTCCCGTACACGTGCCGGACAAATAAAAGTTCAGCTTACTTCCGGTAACTTATGGGCTGATACAAATGCAGTACTGACTATTACTTACATTAATTTTAAAATAACACGATTAAGTGATCATAAATCAATCACATTTAATGGAGTTAAAACATTAAAAAATATTAATGGTAACAACTGGCTCAGCTTCCTTTCTGGTAATGCTACATTCAAATACCAGGAGCGTGCCTATAGTATTCAGGTAACATTTGATAATAACCTGAATGCAACCTGGAACAGTGCCCATATTACAGAATGGACTTATACACCTTCAGATGTAAGATTAAATTTTACAAGTAATGGTGATACCACGATAGCAGGAATTGCACATGTTGATTCATGGGGCACTAACAGGTATGGAAAAAGTTTTACCACTTATTACACAGCACCAATTTATTCTAATTCCTATTGCGGATTATGGAGATTTAACGCTGGCGAATTAGTGCATTGGGTAAATGGAAAAAACTTTCTTCTCACCCTTGGTGTAAATGAACAGGGTAATCCCTCCACATTAGCCTGTGCTTATGGATACAAAGTTTCATGGACAGGTGTTAATGGAAATATGCAAAGTGTGGTGTTGAGTTATTAAATTAAATTTTTATAAAATGACAAAGCCAATCAATCAGATTGGCTTTGTTATTTATATTACCTCAATTCAAACTTAACTTCCGCTTAATTTTTTAATTGTTCTCTTTAATCTTTCTTTCTGCTCTTCCGGAGCTTTTGCCAATGCACTTTTATAATTATTTACAGCAGCTTTATTATCACCTGATTTTTCAAATGCTTCTCCAAGACTGTCATATGCATTCCATGATTGCGGGTAACGCTTTGCATTCTCCTTAAAAATATCAATTGCTTCTTTCAGTTTTCCCTGACCCATTAATTGATAACCATAAGCATTCAATTGTGTTTCATCTGCAAGTATCATTGCTTCTTTAAGCATTGCACCTGATTCTGATTGTTTTCCTTGTAATGCAAGCAACTTTGATTTGGTATTCAGGTTAGCAAATGTTTTTTGAATCTTAATTGACTTCTCAATCCAAATTTCTGCATCATCCAAATGAACTTTATTATCTATACAATAAGATGCAGCCTGCTGATGACCTTGTGCAAAAAATCCAGGAACGTTTTTAAGTTGATCCCGCATATTATTTATAACTATTTCGTGTACATCCACTTTTATTGCTATTGGAACTGCAAGTTTCTCCCATCTTAACATCGCAGTTGCCGAAGCCGGCTGAGGATCAGTAAAACTATAGTGGAGCCAATCCTGCATTTCAGCTTGTTTAGGTGTTACATTAACACGCAATGCATCTTGTTTTTCATCATAAAAAAAACTTCCCCATGATTTATAATCCTTTGAAAAAATAATCGTCCATTCTTTCTCAGTGGGAATCATGTGTAAACCATAAGTTCCGGCTTTCAACATTTTGCCTTCTATCATTACGTCTGATGTAAAAGCAATTGTTGTGTTTTCATTTGCTCCTGCACGCCATACTTCGTTGTAAGGTACAAGATCGCCCCATATTTTGCGCTCTTTCACTAACGGGCTGTGATAATTAATAGTGATATCGGTTAACCCTATCCGCTGCATCACCATTGCTGCCTGACTGGCTTGTGGCAATGTAAGTTCTCGTTGGGTATAGCCTGTAAAGTGGCAAATGATTAATAACAATATCAAAATATTTTTTTTCATTGTTGTGGATATTTTAGTGTCAATAACGCAAATGTAAAATGTGATGAATCATAATTGGAATTTTTTCGACCAGCAGGTTTGTTTAAAGGACAATCACCCGAAATATTATAATTATTATTTACAAGTGTCCTGGTTTTTATTATTTGTTTACCGGAAGACTTAAAAGGTTTACAAATAAACGATATGCCCCCGGAACTCCGGCAGGCAACTCCCTGAAAAATGAAAGACCAGTGTAAACAAAATTCCCTTTGCCATATTTTGAAAAAATAATACTGCCTTCATTTGCTTTTTCCCCAGGATCATTTAATGATAAAACTGTTTCATAATTTTTGTCAAGCTCAGTTGCAAAATAAATTCCACGCTCCTGAATCCAACCTTCAAAATCTTTACTTGTTATTTTGTTTGGGAATGTGAGTGCAGAATGTTCAGCATTTGTGAATCGTACTTCTGCTTTTTCATCAGTAACACGATCACGCGAAATTGTAAATGGATAACGACCAATCTTTGTCTGTGCTGGCCCTATTCGGCTATTGGTATTATACTGTACAATAAGATTTCCTCCCTGCTTTACATAGTCCATTAGCTTATCATAATGCAATTGTAGACGATTGTTAGTATTGTATGCGCGGATGCCCGTAACAATTGCGGAATAACGTGACAGGTTTTGAGATCCGATCATTTCATCAGTAAGAATTGTTACATCATAACCAACTTGTTTTAAACAGGCAGGAATCTCATCAGCTGCACCAGGAATATAACCGATTGTGGTTGCAGTTTTTTTGAGATTAACATTCACCAGCTTTACTTCTGCATCACTTAAAGTAAACTGGTATGGAATATGGTCGTATTCAATCCGCTGAATACTTTTACTGTAAACTTTATTATTTATTTTTAGTGAAGCACTAAGCTTTGTGATGCCTG
Organism: Bacteroidota bacterium; assembly: GCA_031366005.1. Lineage (GTDB taxonomy): Bacteria > Bacteroidota > Bacteroidia > AKYH767-A > OLB10 > JANLUX01. Next base: position 96,667 of record JANLZB010000022.1, read on the forward strand.
TTGTGGTTACAGGACTTAATTTGGCTTCAAGAATTATTTCATCGCCTTTTTTATTTAATTGAAATGAGTTTTTTTGTAATGATAGTGTCCAGGTATCAGGAACATTTAACTGCAAAGTACCATTGACACTATCGGCATTTGCTTTTACAATAAATTGAATTGTCTTAGGTGATGCATCGCTGAATACATAAACTTTTTCTGAAATATTAACGGTTGCCGGAGGAAGTATTTCATAAGGACGATAAACTTCGCCCTTCACAGGGTCGGTGCTTTTGTAAATTATAGGTTTATCAATTTGTAAAGGAAGTCCATTGATGTCAATATAAAAACTAACTATCACTAAAGGATAACTCTCAGGATTACCAATAAGCAACGGATTTTGTATGGTGTATAATCCTTCAGTGTGTTTATCATTCAACCAGTAAGGATTTGAATAAGGAAGAGCAGAAGCAAGCATTTCTTTATGATTAAATGTGAAGAGTTTGTTGTGCTTTAACGTAAGATTTGTTGTGGTATCAGTTTGTTGTAAAAAATTAATCCTGTTGAGCTGTGCTTCGGTTTTGTTACGACAAATTATTTGTGCTGTAATATTAATGGTATCTCCCGGAATTCCAATAAAGTCATCAGCACTTGCTTCCAGCCATAAACCTGAACATGCAAGTAAAAGTGATTCTGTCTCTTTTAATTTTTGTTGTTTCCAGTATTTAATTTTTCCATCTGTTTCTTTCAGCTGCTGAATTTCTTTATAAATTAAAACCAGATCAGGAATTATTTTCTCCGGTGAAACAGGGTTGTATTTTTTAATACAGTCATTTATTAAGGATTGTAGTTTATCAGTTCCTGAAAATCTTTTCCATGTCTGATCAATTCCTTCAAATAAATCAGTTCGTGCTGAATCTCCTTTTAACTGCTTGAAATATTCAATAGCGGATCCTCTTGTTTTTGCCGAACCAAATCCCTGGCTCTTATGCATCGAACGGCTTTCAGCAGCAATTTCGCCATATCCTTTGCCGATCAGTGGATTGTAAACTCCCACCTCTAATTTCAACTGATCAGGTGCAGTGGTGTTGGTAGATCCAAAATTAAAAGTATTCCAGAAAATTCTTTTGGATTGCCATACTTCAGTATATGCTAACTGTTCAGGATAACGACTGGGATCTGCAGCAGCATCAAAAGCTTCAACTGCTAAAATTGCAGAAGCAGTGTGATGACCATGACCACCTTCACCGGTTGTTGGAAAACGGCAAATGATAACATCTGGTTTAAACTTTCTTATCACCCACACTAAATCTTTTAGTATGCTGTCTTTGTTCCAGATCGCAAATGTCTCCTCCGGGTTTTTAGAATAACCAAAATCATTTGCACGGGTAAAGTATTGCTCTGCACCATCTGTTTTTCTTGCGGCTAAAAGTTCCTGCGTACGAATGAGTCCGAGCAATTCGCCTTGTTCTTTTCCAATCAGGTTCTGACCTCCGTCACCACGGGTTAAGGAAATGTATCCGGTTCTTAATTTCTTTTCATTAGCGAGATAACCCAGCAGCCGTGTGTTCTCATCATCAGGATGTGCAGCCACATACAATACTGAACCTATGGTGTTCAGTTTCTGAAGTTGTAATAATATAGATGCAGAGTTATTGTTTGAAAAAGTTTGAGCTGAAGCAGAAACAGTAAGCAATGTGAACAGTAATATGTTCACTGATAAAATTTTTTTCATAAGTTGCAAATCTCGTAAAGAAACAGTTTAATAATTTTGTTATGATATGCCTAACTTGGCTCCATCATACGAAGATGCAGGATATAGACACTATCATTATAGGATCAGGAGCAGCAGGTTTAACTGCAGCATTATGTCTGAGTAAGGCAGGACAAAAAGTTTTAGTGCTTGAGCAGCATTATGTACCGGGAGGTTGGTGTCATAGTTTTTATTTGAATGGCCATCGTTTCAGTCCGGGTGTGCATTACATTGGTTTGCTTGATAAAGGAGAAAGTACCAGCGACTTATATGAAGGGTTAGGCATTGCAAATGATTTGGTTTTTTTTAGAATGAATCCTGATGCGTATGAGCATTGTGTGATAGGAGGAGAGCGCATAGATATGCCAGCAAATATTAATCATCTCTATGAAACATTGGCTGCACGTTTTCCTGCCGAGAGAAAAGGACTGAAGAAATATCTGGAGTTAGTAAAAAAGGTAAGTGATGAAATACAGCTGATACCAAAGATGAAAGGTTTCTGGGATCACTTAACTATTCCATTTCGCACACGCCACATGGGTAAGTATGCATTATTTAAATTACAAACTGTAATTAACTGGTATATAAAAGATCCGTTGCTTCAAGCGATTTTAAATGTACAATGTGGAGATCATGGATTGCCGCCATCAAAGGCAAGTTTTCCTGTTCATTGTGTTGTGATGAATCATTATTTCAATGGGGCCTTTTATCCAATGGGAGGAGGAGCAGGCATTGTTAAAGCAATGTCTAAGGCCATTCACAAATATGGTGGTGAGATTCGTACGAGTGAAAGTGTAAAAAAAATTTTGACAGGAGGAGATCATCCACAGAAGGTTATAGGAGTTGAACTCGCAAGCGGAGAAATAATTAATGCAAAGAGAATAATTTCCAACGCTGATCCTGCTAAAACATTTGATTTAGTTGGTAAAGAAAAACTAAGCAATAAGCTTCTTAGTAAACTTTCAAAATCAAAGTACTCAGTAACTGCTTTGTTTTTGTTTTTAACGGTTGATATGGATGTGCGTAAAGCTGAATTCGATTCAGGAAATATTTGGCAGCTAAAACATCAGGACATTGAAAAGCTCTATCGTGAAATGACTGATGATGATATTTTAAAAGGAGAAGAATTCCCTGCTTGCTTTATCAGTTGTCCTACTTTAAAAGATCCCGTTAGTTTTAATGGAAGACATCATACTATCGAAGTTGTTACATTTATTGAGTATAAACCATTCAGTGTTTTTAATAATCCTGATGAACAGCAAACGGAAGCTTATCTTAAATTTAAAGAGCGCATCATTTATAAATTATTAAACAACGTTGAAAAAGTTTTGCCTGATGTAAGAAGCCATATCGTGCATGTTGAATTGGGAACACCAATCACTACACAACATTACATTAACAACACAAATGGCAATGTGTATGGCACCGAAAAAAGTTTTTGGCAAACAGGACCTTTCTCTTTTAATCCAAAAACAGAAATAGAAAATTTATATCTGTGTGGTGCAAGTATATTAGCGCATGGCGTAGGTGGTGCAAGCAACTCAGGTGTTCAAACTGCAGCAAAAATTCTGGGTTGCAACGCACAGGATTTAATTAAACCAATTGAAGGACAACAACTACGCATTTACGATGCAGAAGATTCTTCGCAATGGCCTTCCTGGGTGCATCAAAAGATAGCAGACAAGCGAAGGAGGGTTAAAGATGTGGAAACTTTGAAATTTTAAATATTATTTTTTATGCTTCCACCTTCTGTGACTCCATAACCAGTAAGCAGGTTGTTTTAAAATATCTTTTTCTAAGAGATCACTGAGTTTTTGTGTGATTTCTCCCGGTGAAGTTTGTTTGGGATTATCACAGGCAACTGTAAAATCATAAGTATAATGTCCACGTTTCACTTTATGTATTCTTCCATATAAAACCGGGAGATTATATTCGCGTGCATTGCCTTCACATCCTTTCAACCAGGCAGTATCCCGGTTTAAAAATTTTGTCCAGTATGCTTTTTGAGGGTTAGATGGTGACTGGTCGTAAGCAAAAATCATTGCAAAGCATTCCTGGATTCCATCTGCTAAAAGTTTTTTTACAACATAGGTAGGAATCATTTTCAAACCGAACTTGCTGCGGGTGCTGCGCATTTTCTCATCAAAGAATTTACTGTTCAATGCTTTGTAAATAGCAATGGGATGATGTTGAATGTGGGACTGTATAACTACGGCAAACATTTCCCAGTTATTAAGATGTCCTCCAGCTAATATCACACTTTGATTCTTTTGATAATAACTGTTTACCATTTCGGGGTTCAGGCATACCATGCGTTGCTGAGCTTCTTCCAGTGTAATAGTAAAAAGCTTAAGGCTTTCCACAACAAGATCGCATAAGTGACGATAAAATTCTTTACATATTATTTTCCTTTCCTTTTCAGTTTTATCTGCAAAGGCAATGTTTATATTTTGCATCACTACCTTTTTACGATAGCCAACAACATAATAAAGCATGAGAAACAATCCATCACTGATAAAATACAATACCGGAAAAGGTAACATCGATAACGGAAGAATCAAACCATAATAAAGCAGGTAATTGATAATGATCATAGGCTGACAAAAATAATCTTTCTAATTTTTTAGCGTCAAAGCAAAAATCCTTGTGCCAATTCTTTACACTGTTGAAAAAAATATTATTTTATTAAAACATTGTAATTTTAAAATATTAGTATATATTTAGCTGCGCAAAAGTTTCACTTAAAAGGTCATCTAGCTTATGATTACCCTTTGCAAACCGAACGAGTACCGAACGAATATTAATTTTTATAATATGTATTTTTTAAAAATGAATTTCATTAATTCTTATTCATATTAACTTAATTCAAAAATCAAATGAAAACAAAAACAAAATTGATGACCGTAATGATGCTGGGTGCATCATTAATTATCAGCAGCCAATCTGTTAAGGGACAATCCTGGAATCTTCCGGGAAATGCAAACGCAACTGCCGCCAGTAAGTTAGGTACTACCAATGCTATTCCATTAAGGTTGACAACCAGCAATGTTGTAAGAGCAACTATTACTTCAGCAGGTAATTTTGGAATTGGTATTACCGCACCAACCGCCAAATTACATGTTAGCGGAACCACTAAATTAAACGGAGCCACAACCATTACCGGCAATGCAACTGTGTCAGGAACTTTAGGAGTAGGATTAACTTCACCTCCGGCAACTTTAGGTATTTCAAGCACATCATTAGGTGGAATTGCCACTACCGGTTCAATGCAGATCGGTTTATCAAACACACAAAATTTAGTGTTGGATAACAACGAGGTTTTTTCACGCTTCAATGGAGGACCAAGCTCGCTCTTCCTGCAATTTTGGGGAGGTGATTTAAACGCATGCAGTGCAGGCGGATTTAGTACATTTGGTGGTGGAGGCGCATTTAATAGTTTTTCAAGAATTAGTGCTGCCCGTATTAATAATCCACCTTCATCTGCTACTGATATTACTTTGGGCCTGAACAATACTTCTGCTACTTTTTATCCAGGCATATCATTGTATTCTGACGCTACAAGTGTGTACACAATTCTTTATGGAAAAACCGATGTTGGAGGTTTGCAGGTGGTAGATAATACCAATGCTTATGCGCCAGTGTTTGCTTCTGCTTTTACAGTAAGCAGCGACAGACGACTGAAAAAAGATATCAATGATATAAATGCGGATCAGTACGATAAGTATATGAATTATATAAGGAATATTGAATCCGCTACTTTCCGTTACAACTCTGAAACAGAAATAAGTCGCGAGGTGCCGCATATTGGTGTGATAGCGCAGTCATTACCGGCTGAAGTGGTAGCCCCTGTATCCAGCCACCCAGGACAACCCGGCAATGATCGTTTAGGAGTTAACCTGGCTGATATGCAGGGTCTGTTATTAGTAGGAGTAAAATCATTAGATAGTAAACAGCTTACGTCCGAAGCAAAAATAGATGCACAGCAAAAGAAAATTGAAGAGTTGGAAACTTCAGTTAAAAATCTTGAGACAGCTTTATCACAATGCTGCACAAGCTATTCGCCTTCAAGGGGAGATGTAAATAACCAACTGATAAATGATAAGCCGAGCCTGGAGCAAAATAATCCAAACCCTTTCAGCACTGAAACTAACATACAATATTATTTACCTGCAAATAGCACAGCTGTTTTAAAAGTGATGAGTCTGGAAGGACAGGAAATGCTATCCCAATCTATTACCAAAACAGGATACGGACAAGTACGTATTTCAGGTAATTCATTAGCTGCGGGAACTTACACTTACACTTTACTTGTAAACGGAAAAGCTGTTGAAAGTAAAATAATGGTACTTACAAAATAAATATTTTTACTACGGTAAGGCTGTCTCGTAAATGAGGCAGCCTTTTTTTGTTAAATCTGGGCTAGTTGTAAAGGTTTCCTTTTTTTATTATTTACTTGTGTTTTGACAAATCCTTCTGCAACTAATTTACCACATGTAGTTCCTTTTCGGATTTCTGATTGCACCCACTGACCAATTTTCATTATCCATTGCACCTCTTCAGGTAAATGATGCCATTTAGCACGATTGCAAACTTCGCAAGCTGGTAAAAAGTTGGATATATTATTTGCCCCTGCATGAATAAAAGATTGCACATGATCTGCATGAAATTTATTAAGCGAAACATCACATCCACAGATATGACATTTACCGGCTGTCTTTTCATGAATTGCCTTTCTTGCCACTGGTGTTAAGTTATAAGTTCTTTTAATTTTAAGCTTTCCATTCTTTCTGCGTTGTTTAAGATCTTTAATTAATTGTTGCAGTGAAATCGGATCGGAGATGAAGGGTGTTTCATTCATGTTAGCTATTTTTTTCTTGTAGATTTTTTATTTACAATACAGTTTTGTTTAAATAGACTTTATCTATTGCCAAATATATTTTAATTTTTATCCAATATATAGTGTATAAAAAATTTATCAGGCGTTATATCTTTAAATATTTTTTGAGAAACCACTAATGTTTGTCCACAATCATTCTTATAAATGGTTTTTACTATTTCCGGCAATGGATAATTTGTGATTTCACTTACGTAGAATTTGTTTTCCATCCGTTCCGTATCTCCTTTACATATGCAGGTAATTATATTATAAAAAACAAAAGGCGAATTTGTTTTTTCATACTTTAAAGATTTTACATTTTTACGTGATGGATATTTTGGTAAATCACAGCTTGTTAAAAGTTGATTTGTTATATGATATTCGGATATATTTATATTCGTTTTAGCCGGGATGGTGATTCTGGGTTTTTCAACATACGCAGTTGAAAAACTGTTTGAACTCGTACCTGCAACTTTATTTACATTCCAATAATAAGGATAACGATAGGTGGTCATAACAGTGCCACTGCTTGAAGATTTTGAAAAGGTTCTGTTCTGAAAATATTCCTGCGCCCAGTCATTCAATACAAAATAGGATTTCGTTAAGTCAATAGTTAAATCACTTTCAGTCTTATTAAATATTGTAAAACCAATATCACCGCCCTCATCCCAAAAATTATATGAAATAGTACAATTTTTTTCATTAAAAATAATTCCATTCTTGGTAACTGTACTTTTCTTCCCTGAATTTATATCCTCAGGAGATGTTTTATAAACCTGATAATAATCTTTTACTGAACAGGAGAATAACATAGAAATTGATAAAATAATAGTTAGATTTCTCATAGCTGGTAATTTATTTATGTTTAATAATTTTAGTTGTAATTAGGTTTATTTTCTAGTGGTTTTTTCCACGACAAGTATAATACTTATTTTAATACTTCTTTTGAATTGCAGTTGTTATTAAATTGCCAAAGTTGTATACTCTATTAATTTTATCTGCGCCAACTAATTATCATAGTCATCCTCATCCTCTTCTTTATCTCCAGAACCAATGTCCTCCATTCCCTCTCCACACCTGGCATCAATGTTTTATCATCTCATTAAAGTCCCCTAATTTTATACCCTGAAATCGGACAAAAAAATTAACTATGCATATCATTACTTTAACTATTATTTCTTTAAGGAGAAAATTTCTTTTCCTCCTGTTTTTACTTCTTACTTTATTAGGTTTTCTTAACACCAAAGCACAAACTTTTCCTGCCGGTTTCAGCCTGCAATTGGTAGATAGTGGTTTAACGCAACCCACCTTGTTTGCCTTTGCACCTGATGGACGTTTATTTGTTGCTGAACAAACAGGTGACGTGCGTATCATCAAACATGGCAGCTTGCTGGTGCGTCCATTTATGCACGTCAACGTCAGTGCCGTTGGCGAACGTGGTTTGCTGGGCATCGCCTTCGATCCCAACTTTATCATCAATAATTATTTATATCTCTATTACACCTTACCCAGCCAGGTTAATAACCGTATCAGTCGCTTTACAGCCAGCGGAGATACGGTAGTACCGGGTAGTGAAACAGTGGTGCTCGACCTGGATTCCTTACAGGGCGTCAACCACAACGGTGGCGTTATCCAATTTGCTCCGGATGGCACCATGTACGTGGGAGTGGGTGAAAATAATATAGGGCCCAATGCGCAGGACTTAGATACTTACTTCGGCAAAGTTTTGCATATCAATTCAGATGGAAGCGTTCCTCCCAGCAATCCCTATACAACAGGAAGCCCGCAGCGCCAGCGCGTTTGGTCTTATGGAATGAGGAATCCTTACACTATCGCTATTCACCCTGTCACAGGAAAAATTTTTGTCAACGATCCCGGTGCTTCGTCATGGGAGGAAGTAAATGATTGCTCCACAGGCGGTAATAATTACGGATGGCCCGCTGATGAAGGTATGAGCACCAATCCTGCCTTCACCAATCCCATCTATGTTTATCCCCATGGCTCTGCTATCGGTGAAGGATGCGCCATCACCGGAGGTACATTCTTCAATCCAGATTCCACCAATTATCCCGCCTTATACGTTGGCAATTATTTCTTCCTCGACTTCTGCAACGGCTGGATTGATATGCTCACCATTAACGGAACTAATATTACACATTCCAACTTTGCTTCCGGCATTGCTGGTTATCATGTAGGCATGGTTACCGGTCCTGATGGCAATCTGTATTTCGCATCAAGAAATGATGGAGCTATATACAAAATTGTGTATGGCAATGCTCCGGTTACCACGCGGCTCAATACTATTGCAGATGCTTACGTGCGCGAAGGTGTTTTTTCTAATATAAATTATGGTTCAGTAAACACCCTTTACACACGCGTTGATTCTGTTCCTGAATCAAACTATGAAACCTTTCTCAGGTTTGATCTCACCTCCTTCACAGGTGCAGTTTCTTCCGCCTTGTTAAGAGTTTACGGAGGATTAAATAACAACACTATTCCTGAACTCACTATAGAAGCACATTATTCCACTGATACAATCTGGCAGGAAAACACAGTAACCTGGGATACAAAACCAATGGCTCAGCCAGCCATTCTCGATTCAACAACTGTTAGCGGCACTGTGAAGGAATTTTACGAGTGGAACATCACTCCCCTCATCATTGCACTCAAAAATGCAGGTGCCACAGCTGTTACGATTAAATTAAACAATACATCAGCTACTCCCATTCGTGCATTATTCAATTCAAAAGAAGCATCCCAGCATCAGCCGCAATTAGTGATTGCTTATACACCCGGATCACCCACCATTGTTAACACACCTCCGGCAAATAACGGGCTCACAGACTTCGATATTTTTCCAAACCCTTCAGGCAATGTCTTCAATTTAACATTAAGGAATAGAGTAGGGGATGCATGGCTGAAAATACAAGAACTTCAGGGACGCACCATAATGCAAAAATTAATAGAGAACAGCATAGAACGCATCAATGCTGCCTCCCTCTCCAATGGAGTTTATCTTATCACCATTTCTGACGCAACTAAAACAATTACGAAAAAAATAATTATCAATAAGTAAAAGGCGGTAACCAAGTAGCACTAATAAAAAGTAAAGAGAAACATGTAATTATTACAAAACAGATCACTGCTAATCTGTTAACCACCTCTCTTTCCGATAGCTATCAGGATTGCACAGCAACTCATCTGAGTTCGAATATGCTGCGTCCGAGACATGTTGAACTTGTTTCAACATCTCACCGTTCTCAGTTTTCAAATACCTGTGGTAAGAGGTTAGTTCATTCATTGTTATGCTCGAAGCAATCTGCCATGCATTTCCAAACAGCTGCTATCCAAAATTTGTAGATATAATTCCCGAAATCAAATCTCCCACCGCAACTGGTATCGGATTTGTTGGTGATCCCACAAATAACTACAATGAAAATTCAACTTATTACAGCAGCAGTACTAATCATAGTATCCTGTAACCAGTCCCACAAAACAGATGAGCTGCGCAGCCAGACAATCATAGATTCCGTTAATGCAGTCAATCTTGCAAACGAGGTAAAGCAACATACCATTGATTCCATGCAGCAGGTAAACCAGGCACACAGCACCACAACAAATAATACTTACAATCAAACAACAACTTCCTCTGGTAACAGCACCACACCGGCAGCAAAAAAAGGCATGAGTAACCGCACCAAAGGAGCATTAATTGGAGCAGGAGCCGGCATAGTAACAGGAGCTGTTACAGGAGCAGCCACCAGTAAAGACAAAGGCAAAGGAGCTGTAGTAGGCGGAGTAATTGGAGGCGCAGTAGGCTCCGGAGTAGGTTATGGCATAGGTGCACACAAGGATAGAAAAGACACTGTAAGATAGTCTAACCGGTAAACAGACAATTACATATATGGTAGTGCTTAACCTTGAACCATAGGGGAACCTCCTCTTGTTCTCTTGCTAGGTTCTTATTTCTTCTGTTATCACGAGTGGTTTATCCAATTCAAGTTTGATCTTGTTTTGTCGCAAAGCAAAATGAGTGAGCATCGGCAGTTTCTAAAAACTCTTTATTTTAAATTCAGTTGATGACTATTTATTTTTTTGGAGGATCGCAACAAATTGTTTTGAAGAATTGAAGAGCTTTGTTCGGGAAGGCTCAAATGTGTTTTCACCAACTTCTTTTTATAATTAAGAAACTTTAATTGCCCGTTACCTATTTCTTTGACAACTTTCTCTTACTCTTCATAAACTTTATCAATACAAGCTAATCTCCTGAATTGAATTTCTTTTGAAAAAGTTTTTTCACTTTTTAGGCATAGTCAAATTGATTACTCTTTATCAACCTTACTTCTGTGGCATCTCCGCGTTTTATCTCAAATTCCCCGTTTGCGATGGCACATTTATTTATCATTAATAAATGATTCTTTAAATCAAGAAAGAACAAAAAGTAATAGTTAAACATTTTAGAAAATAAAACATCATGGCAGAAAATCAAAGAGATCAGCAAGGTCAAAAAAACCCGCAAGATCAAAATCAGCAACGCAGTCAGCAACAACCACAGGATAAAGCAAATCCAGAGGTAAATCCTAATGAGCAGCGCGAAGATGAGCAACAGGAAGGAACAAAACTTCCGGGTAAAGAAACACGCACTCCTACAGCAGGACAAGGCACACAGGATTCGGGAGCACAGCAAAAAAGCCAGCAAGGTAATACACCTACTGCTTAAGCTTTAAAATAGTCAGAATAATTAAAAGGGTATTGAAAGTAATTTCAATGCCCTTTTTTTATGTTGAAAAAAAAACTAAGTTGTGAACATTAAACCTTCAACTTTAAACTATAATCAAAAAGTGAATCATAAATCTCATCCATGAATTCTGTTCGCTTTCCATTATATTTTTTCTTCTCATCAATAAAGACAGTCATCGTTCCCAATCTTCTTCCAAATTCCATATCATGTAAAGTATTACCCACCATCACTGTTTTGCTGAAGTCAATTTCAGGATAATCAACTTTGGCTTGTAACCCCATGCCCGGATTTGGTTTTCTGTTGTAACTGTTTCTGTCCACATCAGTGCAGTAATAAATTTTATCTATACGTCCGCCAGCAGCATTAATTTCAGCAATCATTTTAGAGTGAATAGTGTGAAGATCATTTTCACTCATCACTCCAATGCCCACACCACGCTGATTGGTAATCACAAGTATTTTATCAAAATGAAAACAGAGTGCCGCTATTGCTTCTTTACTTTTTTGTTCCCATTCAAATTCGCTCCAGCGTTTTACATAATCATTAGGAAGTTCTTTATTGATCACACCGTCACGATCCAGCAATAATGTCCATCCTTTGCCGTACTTCATTGTGGAAACATCGTTTTAAAATCCTGTTGTGCCTGATGGTAATCTTTAGGAATTCCAATGTCAATAAAATAATTATCAAATGAAAAACCATGCATGTTAAAACGGGAATAGTATTGCTCCATAAAATCTTTTTCAAATGAAAATTTTTGCTGAAAGATCAGTTTTAAAAAATCCTTTTTATTAAGCAGGTAAACACCTGCATTAATTGTTCCTTCTTTTTGAAATTGTTTTTCTCTGAAACCGGTTATACGTTTTTTTTCATCAATGATCACACTTCCGTAACGGTCAAAATTATTCATTGGCTTTAAGGCAATGGAAAAAGAAGAATTGGTTGATTGATGCAAATCATAAAATGTATCATAGTTTATTTTGAAAAAAGTATCTCCGTTAATAATTAAAACGGGGGAGGAGATGGTTAGTTTTAATGCCAGTGCAATTCCGCCACCGGTTCCCAATGGTTCCTTTTCTATTGCATATTTAATATTGAGATCAGGATGATATTGTTTGCAGAATGATTGAATTAATTCGTGCTTATATCCGACAGAAAGAATAATATCTGAAATGTTTTGTCGCGTTACTTCTTCCAGCAGGTAATGCAAAAAAGGTTTTCCGTTTATATCAGCAAGCACTTTTGGTACATCATTTACCACTGATTGCAAACGTGTGCCTAAACCACCGGCCAGGATTATACACTCACTCAGCATTAAAATGGATGTATAAAATGGTTTGATGCTTTTGTCATGAAGAAATAGTAGCTCAAAGAAATTGAAAAACAAACCTTTGTGTCTTTGTGTCTTTGAAGCATTACACTATTTTTTAAAAAGCTGTTCCTCTATCAGCTGGCAAATGATATGACCAATTAAAATATGTGATTCCTGAATGCGGGGTGTATCATTGGAAGGAACACGCAAAATATAATCACACATCTCATGCATCCTGCCCCCACTTTCCCCTGTCATCCCAACAGTAATCATATTTTGTTTTTTTGCTTCTTCAATGGCATTGATAATATTTTTTGAATTACCTGAAGTAGAGATTGCAAACAAAATATCTCCTTTTCTGCCACAACCTTTTAACATGCGTGAGTAAACCACATCATAAGAATAATCATTGGCAACTGCTGTAAGAAAAGAAGTGTTAACATGCAATGCTTCCGCATATAAAGGATCGCGGTCAGTATAAAAACGTCCTGAAAGTTCAGCAGCCAGGTGTTGTGCATCAGCAGCACTTCCTCCGTTGCCACAGAACAAAGCTTTGTTGCCTTGCTGTAATGCATTAGCAGTTACCTGCGCTACTTTTATTATTGTATCAAGCGTTTCTTTGTTCTCTAACAGTTTCTTCTTTGTATCAATAGAAGATTGTATGAGTTGTTTTATGTCTGTCATTTTTTTTGTGTTGATGTTTTACGTCATTGCGAGGAACGAAGCAATCTGTTTCATAGCGTGAGATTGCTTCGTGCCGCGCAATGACGGTTACTTGTTGTTTATATACTCCACGATGTTAATCCTTCCTGCACAAAACTATATTTTTTAAAATCGCCACCGAATTTCTTTAGTGCTTCTATCACCGCATAACGTGAATTCAAAGGACAATAAAATATCATGAAACCTCCGCCACCTGCACCAGAAATTTTTCCTCCTGAAGCACCTGCTTTTTTTGCCGCATCATAAATTTCATCCATCAGGCTATTGGAAATACCAGCCGCCATTGCTTTCTTATTTTGAAAACCATAATCAAGTATTTCACCAATAGCATTCACGTTTCCTTTTAGCAATGCCTCCTTCATCATGATGGATTGCTCCTTCAGGTTGTGCATTGCTTCAATGGATTTTTCGTTTTTGCTTACCACGTTTTTACTTTGTTCTTCAATGATGGAAGAAGAGTTGCGGCTGGTTGCGGTATAAAACAACAATAAATTATTTTCCATCTCATTCAGGTATTGTTGTTTGATACGAAGCGGGTTTACAATTACTTTATTGTCTTTATAAAACTCCATATAATTTACTCCGCCAAAAGTGGCAGCATACTGATCTTGTTTACCACCAGCCATTTTTAATTCTTCCCGTTCAATTTCATAAGCAGTGTGAGCAATATCATATTCACCTAAAGGAAGTTTCAGCCATTCAACAAAGGCACCAAGCACTGCAACTACCAATGTGGATGAGGTGCCAAGCCCTGAACCCGGTGGCGCATCCACGTAAGTGGTGAGTGTGAATGAAAGTGGTTTGTGTGTGTATTGTCGTACAACGCGGTTATAAATTCCTTTTAATAAATCAAGCTTTCCATCAATGGCTAGTTCAGTTTCAGATGCAACTGTTATATTTTCGTTTTTATCAATGGCATTAAAAATAATTTTGTTGTTATCTGTCGGTTCGATATGTGCGGATGCATACAATGAAATAGTTGTATTGAGAATGGCACCACCATATAAATCCGAATAAGGACTCACATCTGTTCCGCCTCCTGCAAGTCCGATACGCAATGGTGCTCTGCTTCGTATAATCATTTTTGTTTTATTCTTGTTTTTCTGTCATGCTGAACTCGTTTCAGCATCTTTCCAGGTTATTTTAATTAGTGCTTTTCAAACCTCCGAGCTTTTTAAAACTCATTTGTTATGCTGAAATTTTTTTTGTCATGCTGAACTCGTTTCAGCATCTTTCGAGTTTTCTATCAATTATAAAGAGATGTTGAAACGAGTTCAGCATGACGACCCGCTCTTTATTCTGCTAACTCAATCGTAGCATTTGCCATTATATCCCAGCTGAATTTTTTTCTTTCTTCTTTTATATGCGGTGCAAATTTAGCTGCATAATCATCACTGTAAAATTTAAGGATTGCCTCAGCAATTGCTGATGGATCGGGCTTCACTACAAAACCTGTTTCATTATCATGAATCAATTCAGGCAAACCCCCAACATCAGTTACCACCATTGGTTTTTCAAAGTGATAAGCAATTTGTGAAATGCCGCTTTGTGTTGCACTGCGATAAGGTTGCACAACCAAATCGCAAGCACCGAAATAATATTTAACCTGCGAATCAGGAATAAAATCAGTTCGCAGTATTAACTGATCATGCACTTGTAAGCGATTGATTATTTCATCATAATAATTCTTCTCTTCATAAAATTCGCCTGCTATAATTGCTTTTATGTTTTTGTTTTTAATCCGCGCATCAGCCATTGCTTCAAGTAATAAATCAAGCCCTTTATATTTTCTGATAAAACCAAAGAATAAAATATAACTTGCTGATGGATCAATCTGCAAAGCTTTGCACGCTTCTGTTTTATTTACCTTATCACCAAACAAATCATAAATAGGGTGGGGAGTGAGCTTTACATTTTTTCGTCTGTAAAAAAGAAATAAATCATTCATCACCTGTTTTGACATGGCAATGAATCCATCGCATGCATCAATAAAATATTTTATAAGTTGTTTGTCACCCAACCTTTTTTCATGCGGCAATACATTATCTAAAATGCAAATTACTTTTGTTTTTTTATTTCGTTTGACGATGCGTGCAATGGTGCCAAAACAAGGAGCCATGAATGGAAGCCAGAATTTAATAAGCAGCACATCAGGCTTTATTTTTTTTATTGCTCTGCCAACCATAATCCAGTTGAGCGGGTTGATGGAATTTACTTTTACCCGAATGGAAAGTTTTTCAGGATGTGGTTCATCACTGTATTGTGTTTTGCCGGGGAAAAGAAAGGAGGGATATTGAAGAGAAAAAGTGTAGATAATTACTTCGTGACCGAGCTTTAGATATTCCTGCGCTAACCGTTCATTAAATGCAGCCAGTCCACCGCGCAAGGGATGTGCCGAACCAAGTATTACAATACGTTTCAAGCGATGTTAACTTTTTCTTCCACCAGGTAATGATTTCGCTCTTGCGCATTGCGCGACACCAACTCGCTGATGAATCCTGCTAAAAACATTTGTGAACCGATGATCATGCAGGTGAGTGAAATATAAAAAGAGGGGCGATTGGTTAATAATCTTGAAGCTTGCTGATGATACGCCATGTATAATTTGCTTGCGCCAAGATAGAGCGCAAATAAAAATCCAACGATGAAAAGAAATGTGCCGATGGTACCGAACAAATGCATGGGCCGTTTTCCGAAGCGCGACACAAACATGATGGAAAGCAGATCGAGAAATCCATTCACAAATCTTTCCAACCCGAATTTTGTTTTGCCGTATTTGCGTGCACGGTGTTCCACCACTTTCTCCGTTATCTTGTTGAATCCTGCCCACTTTGCAATAACAGGAATGTAACGGTGCATTTCACCATACACTTCTATGCTTTTTACCACTTCTCTGCGGTATGATTTTAATCCGCAGTTGAAATCATGAAGGTTTTTAACGCCAGACATCTTTCTTGTCATCCAGTTAAAAAATTTGGAGGGGATGGTTTTTGAAATGGGATCATGACGTTTTTGTTTCCAGCCGGAGACAAGATCATAACCCTCATTTTTTATGAGTGAATACAAACCGGGAATTTCATCAGGGCTATCCTGCAAATCAGCATCCATGGTAATGATAACATTGCCTTTGGCAGCGCTGAAACCGGTTTGCAATGCGGCCGACTTGCCATAGTTTCTTCTGAACTTTAATCCTTTTAAAGAATTGTTTTTCTGCGAAAGCGATTCAATCACTTTCCATGAATTGTCTTTGCTGCCATCATCCACAAAAAGCACTTCGTAAGTAAAGTTATTTTGCAACATCACTTTCTCAATCCATGCTGCCAGCTCGTGCAATGATTCTTCTTCATTATAAAGAGGGATGATGACGGATATGTCTGGTGCGTTAGTCATACGATAATATCAGCGGGTGGATTGCGTTGAAGAAATGCTGAAACAATAAGACTGATGATGGCTCCGCCAAAGCATTTGTTAAAAAAATCGGAGGAGGCAAGCGATGTTAATGTTGTTTTGTTAATATTTTCCACCATCATATCATAAAATTTATCGCTGAAAAATCCTTTCATCATTGTTGCTGATTCTTCTACTCCTTTCATCATTTCTTCTTTGTAGTTATCCAGTAAATCAGGAGCACCGGTTAGTCCAAACAGATAAAGAAGTAAACCCATGAGCAATGCCCCGCACATGATGGTGGTGAAACCGGTGCGGAAGGCGCGCCAGTAAGTGATATATCCTCCGCACTCGCGATCGCGGTAAAAGCGGATGCTCCATATTGTAAATACAATGGGAATCCACACACCCAGCCATGCCGAAGCGCCCCATGCATTGAGACCTCCATAATACATTAATAAAAAAAATGCAAAGGAGCTTAAGCCGTACAAAGCGCCAATATTGAGCGCGGTTCGCATAATGGGTGGATACATGGGCGGCAAATTTAAGTAATTGGGATAATTGAAGTTATGAATTTTGAGTTACGAGTTATGAATGTCAGAAAACAATGGTCATTGATGATTAGGATAAATCTGACAATTCATATAAATCAGAATTGGTTTCTGTTCACTTATAAGTTATCTTTGTACAGTGATTAAAGAAAGAGAAATCATATTTCATGGACAATATTTCAAGGATTTTTATCTTGAAGTGAATGACAGCGTGAAAGAAAAGATAGGTTATGTATTTCGGGTTATCAAGTCGGTTGACAAGGTTTCGGAAAAGTTTTTGAAACACGTTGAAGGCACAGACGGACTTTATGAAATCAGAGTAGAAGTTGGTAGCAACATTTACAGAATCTTCTGTTGTTTTGACAAAGGGAATTTGGTTGTGCTGTTCAACGCATTTTCAAAGAAAACTCAAAAGACTCCTTTACAAGAAATTGAATTAGCAGAGAAACTTAAAAAAGAATATTTTACTTTAAAAGCAAAACGGAATAAACCCGAAGACTCACGAATACAAAGAAGAAAAAAATAGGACCATGAGTAAAAAGAACGATGCAATAAGAAATGCTAAAAACTATGACGAGATTTTAGACATCCAATACGGAAAGATTGGAGAAAAAAAACGTGACGAGTTTGAAGAGAAAGCTCAGTATTTTGTGATTAGCGAAACTCTTAAAGACGCAAGACGTAAAGCTAACTTAACACAGGAACAACTTGCTACCAAAGTTGGAACTAAAAAAAGTTACATCTCACGACTTGAAAACGGAAAATGCGACATTCAGCTTTCAACGCTTTACAGAATTTTTGAGGATGGACTTGGCAGGCGGATTAACTTATTAATTGCGTGATTAAATAAAGAAAGGACAAATTTGTCAAGCATAATGTAGCATTTGTAGAAGATACTAATAACCCATAAACTCTCATTGCCCAACAACAAACGAAAGTGAAGGTTTTAATAACAATTTTATTTTATTTTTTAATACTCCCTTCGTTCGCACAATCCCACCTTTATGAAATAGGAAGTGAAGGAGGACCTAGTTTAGTTTCTCTACGCGGTTATCCTTTTAATAATAAAAAAACGATTGGATATTCTGGTGGGATATTTTTTCAAAAAAATATCAGCAAAATTGTTAGTTTTCGAACTGGAGCATATTATGAGCAAAAAGGTTCATCTTATGAAATTATTCCTTATATATTTCAGGGAAATCATATTCAGGGAAATACCAAAATTGATTATTTAACAATTCCTTTTCTATGCAGAGCAACTTTTGGTGAGAAATTGAAATACTTTGTTGATGCAGGATTATATTATGGATTTTTACTCAAACAAAACGAAACTTCAACATCTCAAATAAATCTTAATTCAATTAAATTTCGCAATTATGATTTTGGAATTTTAGGTGGAGTGGGAATACTGTATTCTATAAAGCAAAAATTCGCATTGTCGTTAGAAGTTAGAAATAATAGAGGGTTAGTTAATATAAGCAGATACAAAACCGTAAAAAGTGATGCAATTAATTTTTTAATAGGTTTTAATTACAATCTTGAGCAACGCAATCAGCCAGATTCTATAAGACATCAACAAAGAAACGTTTATTTTAAAGTCTCCTTTGCCCCAACTTTCAACTTTATGGTAAATATTGATAGTATTGCGCGGATCAAGCTAGGATATTTAGGGATTGATGGTTCGCCTCACTATACCTATGAGGCTAAAAGAGAAACAGGAGATCCGGGACATGCAGTTAGTGCATTAATTGAAATCCGGTTAATTAAACGATTGTTTTTGGATGCGGGTGTGGGTTTCGAAAGGCTAAATTATAAAACTAAAGATAATACAGTTTTTTATGTGGAACCATCTTGGGAAGGATTTAGACCTAATCAACCTTTACAAGGTTATTTTAGAACGGATAATATTAAACAGCAATATCATTTTATTTCTTTACCTCTTTCATTAAATTATACGATGCCAATCAATAAATTATTTTTTTCATTAGGTATAGGAGGCTCATATAATATACTATATCAGTTTCAGACAACCCTTGGTAAGGGTATTTATAATTATCCAGATCCTCAAAATAAAAGCTTCAACAGATCATCTTCTTATTCGTTACTGATTAATATAGGAGCCGGATATCGTGTAAATAAGTTTCTAGAATTGGGTTTTGGACCACAGTTTAAATATTATTTTACAAGGGGAAGAGGTACTACAGGAACTTTATATTTAGCAGGCTATAATTCGAAAGCCAATCTTTACTCCATTGGACTAAACTTTTATATAAAAATTTAATTCTTCCCTCACTACATGTTTGTGTTCACTTTCTGTTGCAAACGTCAGTTCACGAATCAGAATTTTATTATAAATATTTAATCAAAAGCGCGGCAATGCCTGAGTAGGTATTGGTAGTTGCTTTTTTAATTTCAGAGCGTGTCATCCAGCGAGCTTCGGTGATGCCTTCTTCGGTTTGGGGAGTGAGTTCGGTTTGCGCAGTGGTCATCTTAAACCAGTAAGTGCGTTTTAATATGCGCTCTTTATTTAAGAGATAGGTATGATAAGTGGTGGCTATTTGTTTTTTAAGTTCTAATTGTTGCAGTCCGCACTCTTCGCTCACTTCACGCAGGGCTGCAACATCAGATAATTCACCCTCCTCAATTTTTCCTTTTGGTAAATCCCATTTGTTGTTGCGGTATATCATCAACAGTAATTGCTGTGAGTTAAACACCAGTCCTCCGGCAGCTTCAATGAGAGTATAGCAGTGTTTGAATGTTTGCCATGTCTTGTCAATATTCTGTGTGGCAAGTATCATGGATTTAACTCCGGGTTGTTTTTCAAAGCTGTAAACAAGTTCTTTTATAAAACTCTCCGGCTCATTACCACTTAAACGAAAAACCAGGTCAGCACCACTTAGCGAATCTTTATCAGAGCAGATTTTTAAAAGCCGTTCGTTGATGTAGATGTTATACATTGCAGTTGACAGTTAACAGTTAACAGTGGACAGTTGATAGTTGATAGTTGATAGCGACTCACTGTCAATTCTCAACTGTCAATTGTCAACTTTATACCCAAATTCTTTAAGTTTGTAAATCCATGGTCAATCACACTGCGTCAAAAGTAGCCGAATTCCTGCTGCAAATAAAAGCGATAAAGCTGCAGCCTGATCAGCCGTTTACATGGGCTTCGGGATGGAAATCGCCTATTTATTGCGATAACAGGATCTCCTTGTCTTATCCGCGAGTCCGCACGTTTATCCGCCAGGAACTTGTTAAATTAATTGAAGATAAATTCGGTAAGCCAGATATGATTGCAGGTGTAGCTACTGCTGCTATTGCACAAGGCGCACTGGTGAGTGAGGCAATGGGTTTGCCGTTTGTGTATGTGCGTGCGTCTGCCAAAGATCATGGACGACAAAACACGATTGAAGGCGAAGTGAAGGAAAACCAGACTGCCGTGGTTATTGAAGATTTGATAAGCACGGGGAAGAGCAGCATTAAAGCAGTGGAAGATTTGCGTAAGAGCGGAGTGATTGTAAAGGGACTGGTAAGTATTTTTACTTATGGCTTTGCCGAGGCAGAGAAAAATTTTAAAGCTGCAGCATGTCCTTATTATTCACTGAGTAATTATGATGCATTGATAAAGGAAGCAGTAGAAACTAATTATGTCAAGAAAACGGACCTGGAATTACTTCGGGCGTGGAGATTGAATCCCTCAGACTGGGGAACAGTGAAGACCTAATATTATTGAATTGTTGGCGGATGAAAAAGTTTAAAAGTTTATTGGTTATATTTTTTATAGTTACAATTTCTCCATGTTTAAAAGCGCAACCGCCTGTTTTTACTATTAGCCCGACCAATGCAACACAAGGCGATAGTGTAATACTGTCTGTAATATGTTCAACTTGTGCACAAAGTAATAATTGGTTTGATGCTAAACTTGTGTATGATAATTCAGGCTTTGTAATTAATTTACAGCATTTGCCACCTCCTATGCCATTTGTATCATTTCAAGATACAGGATATTATATTTTAGTAATACCAGATAGCGCTCCAGTAGGAAATTATTCATTGAGAATAGATATATTCATCTTTCCTGGTGGAGGACCCTGGATTTCTATTCAATATCCTAACTCATTCACTGTTTCAATTCCTACAGAGATAAATAATCTTGAGCTTAACAATTATTCATCTTATATATTTCCAAACCCCTTTAATAGTAATGCTTATCTTTCATTAAACACTTTGAGACCAGGGTTAAAATTGAACGTTTATGATGAAGTTGGAAGGAAAATAATTACCCAAAAAATTGTGTCAGATAAAACAGTTTTAAGTAAGCAAGATTTCCAAAAAGGAATCTATGTATATCAACTCCTTAATGAAAGTGGAATTATTATAAGTAAAGGAAAGTTTATAGTTGATTGATATATCATTATCAATGATCAAATCACCAATCCCGATAGCTATCGGGATCAAATAAAAAAAATGATAATAGAAAGCGATAAAGTAACCGTTAATCAAACATCCGAACAGTTGTTTGATTTTTTATCTGATTTTAATAACATCGGCAAGTTGATGCCGCCACAGGTGGAAGACTGGAAATCGGATGGTAATTCGTGCAGCTTTACTATTAAGGGAATGGCGACATTAGGAATGGCATATGAAACTAAAACTCCCAACTCTGAAATTGTAATAAAGAAAGAAGGCAAAGCACCTTTTGATTTTAAATTAATTTGTAAGATTCAGGAACTGTCACCGGCAAGTGCCCAATTGCAATTGATGTTTGATGCTGATTTAAATCCTATGCTGAAAATGATGGCGGAAAAACCGCTTACCAATTTTTTAAATTTATTGGTACACCGTTATGCAGAGATAACGAATGTAGCCTGAATTATAAACTTTAAGCCATCACACTCTGCACATAACTTTCCCACTCTGCAAACTGCTTCTTCTTCATCACCCTGGGGAATTTATTTTGTGCTCCAATCTTTCCCTGTTGTTCCATCCATTTTAAAAAAACACGGTGTGGCAGCACTTCAACAAAAATTTCTTTTAATGCAGAGCTTCTTTCCACCCTGTAATCGTCATTCAATATTTTTAATTTCTCATCAAGGCAAATGCGCAATTGCTCAATGTTCACCTTGGTATCACAGGCAATGTACCATTTATGCGCAAAAAGTGATTGATGCCTGATGCCCGACACAGTAAACTCATTAATGCTGATGCTTAATTCATCAGCTGTCATTTCAATAGCCTTGTTCATGTTATCTACTGAAAGATGTTCACCACACAAACTGAGGTAATGCTTGGTGCGTCCTGTAATTACTATCTCAGCTTTTTTAACATTTGTAAATTTGATAACATCACCAATAAGGTAACGCCATGCACCGGCACAAGTGCTGAGCAACAGGGCGTACTCTTCGCCTTCCTGCACTTCATCCACCATGTATGCTTTTGGCTTGCCTATCAATTCTCCGTCCCCGTTAAAATTGTTGCTATTAAAGGGTACAAACTCATAAAACAATCCGTTGTTAAGATTTAACCGCATGGAACGGTTGTCTTTCTCATGCTGGTATGCAATGAATCCTTCTGAAGCTAAATAAGTTTCAATATAGAGGATTGGTTTGCCTAGAAGCGCTTCAAAACTTTTCCGGTAGGGTTCATAAGAAACCCCACCATGCACATAAATGCTGAGATTGGGCCACATCTCGTGGATGTTCTTCAGCTTGTAACGTTCAATAATTTTTTCGAGCAATAACTGGCACCAGGCAGGCACTCCTACAATAATGCCGATGTCCCATGTAGGTGCTTTTTCCACTATCTCTTCCAGCTTGGAATTCCAATCATGCTTCCTCGAAATTTTTTTCCCCGGCTTATAAAAATGCTGAAACCAGAATGGCAGCTTGCTTGCGGTAATGCCACTGAGGTCGCCTTCAAAATAAGAACCATGCTGATGAAGATGAGTGCTTCCACCCAACGCAAGTATTCCTTTTTCAAATATTGACTGAGGCAAGTCGTAACCACCGAGCGAAATAATTTGCCGCAGACTGGTGCGTTGTATTGATTTCACCATTTCGCGGGTTACAGGTATATGCTTGCTGCTGCTGTCGGACGTGCCGGAGCTTAATGCAAAATACTTTACCTGGCCGGGCCAGCATACATTGGTTTCGTTATGGAGACACTTATTCCACCACTTCGCAAAAATGGAATTGTAATCGTGCATAGGAACTGTAGCACGAAATTTATTGATAAAGTTTTTACTGTTAACAATGGTGGTGAAATGATAAGTTTGACCGAATAAGGTAAACTGCGCTTTACGCAAAAGTTTTTTTAATTCTCTTCTTTGATAGTAAGCAGGCGATTGTGCTTCTGTCTTTAACTTATGACGAAGCTCAATGCTTTTTTTAATTATACTACCGAGAAGAGGCATTTTTGAGTTATGAGTTTTGAGTTATGAATTTTGAGTTATAAGTTGTTACATTTTCAACTCAAAATTCATAACTCATTATTCAAAATTAAACCGTTATCGTTTCCATATTTCGGATAATCTCCGTACCGAATTCAGAACATTTTAATAAAGTGGCTCCTTCCATCAGGCGGTGGAAATCATAAGTGACACGCTTGGCAGCAATACTGTTTTCCATTCCTTTGTAAATAAGGTCAGCAGCTTCATGCCATCCAAGATGCTCAAACATCATAGCTCCTGAAAGAATAACAGAGCCGGGATTTACTTTATCTAATCCTGCATATTTAGGTGCTGTGCCATGTGTAGCTTCGAAGATGGCATGACCGGTTACGTAATTAATATTTGCACCGGGAGCAATTCCGATTCCGCCAACCTGGGCTGCAAGGGCATCACTTAAATAATCACCATTGAGGTTTAATGTTGCAATTACATCAAAATCTTCAGGTCGCGTTAGTACCTGCTGAAGTGTGATATCAGCTATGGCATCTTTAATTAAAACTTTACCTTCTGCAATTGCTGATTTCTGTTCTTCATTGGCAGCATCTTCACCTTTCTCTTTTTTGGTTTTCTCCCATTGCGACCAGCTGTAAACTTTATCAGCAAAATAAGTATCAGCAACCTGGTAACCCCAATCGCGAAAAGCACCTTCGGTGAACTTCATGATATTTCCTTTGTGTACAAGGGTCACACTTTTACGCTTATGCAAAATAGCATAGGAAATTGCGCTGTGTATTAAGCGTACACTTCCGCTCCAGCTCACGGGTTTAATGCCTATACCTACTTTAATATTATTGTCAACATTAGGAGTGCCCACCATTTTCCAGAATTCCTCTGACTTAGCAGCACTGTTAAAACGGATCTTATCGAATTGTTTCGGAAATTCTTTTGCTAAGAAATCAAGCATTTTTTGAGCGTTAGGCGATCCCGCAGCAAATTCAATTCCGGCATAAATATCTTCTGTGTTTTCACGAAAGATAACCATGTCAACTGCCGCTGGATTTTTAACGGGAGAAGGAACTCCTTCAAACCAACGCACCGGGCGAAGGCAAACAAACAAATCCAATATCTGACGCAATGCGACATTTAATGAACTTATTCCACCACCAACAGGTGTAGTAAGCGGACCTTTTATTCCCACTAAATATTCTCTGAAATCAGCAAGTGTTTCATCAGGTAACCAATTGCCGGTTTTATCAAACGCTTTTTGCCCGGCTAACACTTCCTTCCAAGCTATTTTACGTTTTCCATTATATGCTTTTTCTACTGCTGCATCCATCACGCGCACAGACGCTGCCCATATATCCGGTCCTGTTCCGTCACCTTCTATAAAAGGAATGATAGGATTGTCAGGTACATTTAATTTTCCGTTAACGTTAGTTATTTTAGTTCCTTGCATTTTATGTTTGTTTATTTTAAAGTTGCATACTAATTAACGAATGCCATACGAATGTTACTAATTAACGAATTTTTGAGATTAATTTGTAATTCCATTGATCACATTCTGTTTTTCCTTATTCAGTAAATCGATATTTAATATTCGTTTATATTTTACTTCCGTTCATTTTATGTTTGTTTATTTTAAAGTTGCATACTAATTAACGAATGCCATCCGAATGTTACTAATTAACGAATTTTTGAGATTAATTTGTAATTTCATTGATCACATTCTGTTTTTCCTTATTCAGTAAATCGATATTTAATATTCGTTTATATTTTACTTCCGTTCTTCCGAACGCTATTAATAATCCTAATTTTATTTGTTTACTATTTAAATAATCCAGAATTTGAACAAAATTATCTCTGACGAACCGATCAGCTGATTTTATCTCAATGATAATTTTATCTTCTACAAAAAAGTCAAAGAATTTTTTTCCAATTGTGACATGATCAAATTTGAGAGGCCCATAAAACTCTTCCTTAAAATTTAATCCCGCGTTTGTAAATGCTATTGCAAGTGCTTTATGGTAAATAATTTCTTTGTGCCCACCGCCTATTTTATTAAATACATCAAAAGCGGCTCCAACAATTTTATAACTCAAATCAGGAAATAATAAATCTTGTTTCATTACTATTTAATGGCAGTAAAATTTGTTACATTAGTAATGCATTCGTTAATTAGTATGCATCATGACTCCAGTTCAAATCCCAATTGCTTTCTGAATTCTTCAAGGTCAGGATTTTTTTCTATCATCTTCTGGTATTTTTCTTTGTTTGTATAAGCAGTGTCTTCGTTTTTACTTTGCTCTATAACATTTGTTTTTAGCTGCAGCTTATAATTATTTAAATGCTTACGCAGATAATCAATCAACTGCTGTTTCTCCTCTGTTAATAATTGCAGTTGAGAATCGTTTTGAATTTCCAGCTCAATAATATTATTTTCCTTCAGCACTGGTTTTCTAAAGGTAAGTGTAGTATGAAGCTGGTATTTGCCAGCAGTTCTTTGTTTGTTTGCATAATCTTCCCAAACCTTTTGCAGGTCTTCAGGCTTCACATTTTCAGCTGGTGTGTTTTCCGGTTCACTTACTACAGTCATTTTAGTGGATTGCGTTTTTCCACTTAATGCTGCACTGATGGAAACTGTTTTAGAAACAAGGTTTTTCTCCGGAGCAGGCATTGCAGTTTTCTCTTTTATGTTTGTCTGTGCTGTAAGCGGAGGCGCAGGCTTTTCAACAGACAATGGAGTCGGAGTTACAGTTTTTGCTACCGGTACAACGGCTGGAGCTGGAGTAACATCACTTTTATTTACTGTGGAAAAAGAAGAGAGCTGAATTACGTCAGCTGTTTTTTTTTCAGGCATGGCACCGTTAAACGAACACATTTTTATCAACGCAAGTTCTACATGGAGCCGTTGATTGCGCGCTGAGCGATACTCTACATCGCACTTGCTGCAAGCTTCAAGTAAACGAAGCAATAAAGCAGGAGGTGTGTTTTTTGCCTGTAGTTTATAACGTTCGCGTATGCTTTGACTTACTTCTAAAAGCTTTAAAGTGCTTTCATCCTGGCAAACCAGTAAGTCACGAAAGTGAGATGCAAGGCCATTGATAAAATGATGGCCATCAAAACCATCATTGAGTAATTCATTAAAAGTTAAAAGCACCGGTGCAATACGCCCTTCACGCACATCATCCGTTATGCGGAAATAATATTCATAATCAAGAATATTGAGGTTATTAATTACATCTTTATAAGTAATGCAGTTTCCGGCAAAGCTTACAATCTGATCGAAGATGGAAAGTGCATCGCGCAAAGCTCCATCAGCTTTTTGGGCAATAATATGTAAAGCATCAGTTTCTGCTTTCACATTTTCCTGGGTAGCTACATAAGCTAGATGCTTTGCAATATCATCCACCTGAATTCTGTTAAAGTCAAAAATCTGGCAACGGCTCAGGATGGTGGGAATAATTTTATGTTTCTCAGTAGTGGCAAGGATAAAGATTGCATAGGGTGGTGGTTCCTCCAGCGTTTTCAGGAAAGCATTAAATGCTCCGGCTGACAACATGTGAACCTCATCAATAATATAAATTTTATACTCACCTGAATGTGGAGCATAACGCACCTGTTCAACAAGTGCACGTATATCATCCACTGAATTATTGCTGGCAGCATCCAACTCATATATATTGAGTGATTGGGATGCATTGAAGGCAAGACATGATTCACATTCATTACATGCTTCAACAGCCGGGGTAATGTTATGACAGTTAATAGTTTTGGCGAGAATGCGTGCACAGGTGGTTTTTCCTACACCTCTAGGTCCACAAAACAAAAATGCCTGTGCAAGATGTTTATTGCGAATAGCATTTTTTAAAGTATTGGTGATGTGAGCCTGACCTACTACGGTGTCAAATGTTGCAGGACGGTACTTTCGGGCTGAGACAACAAAATTGTTCATTCGGAAACAAAAATAGTTAATTGAAAGTTGATGACTATAAGTTTGTGAACAGATTTATTGATGTGAAAAAAATATTTTTAAAGATTAACCGTATGCAGATTTATTGAGAGGATAAGCGTTAATATAAACTGTTATAGCTCGCTCATTATTAATAATTTATTAATAAATATTTGAATTTGATTTGCAATTAAATATTTAATTATGATTCATACATTTCAACAATTGATGGTTCAAAACATTTGGTGACTAAATTTTGACAAATCATTTTTCGGCTATATTTGCCCCGATAATTTAAACATCTTTAAAAATTATAACTAAAAATAAGCTTAAAACTTAACAACAAAAAGCATGAAAAAAACAGTACTAGTAGTAGCTTTAGCATTTGGCGTATCAGGTGCTTTTGCGCAAGGATTAACTTCTAAAAAAGGTGAACCATTTATGCCGGAAACCGGTGATTGGGCGATCAGTATGGATGTAAATCCTATCTTTAACTGGGTTGGTAATTTCTTCAGCCAGAATGGTAACAACAACGCTCCTGGCGTTGGATTCTTAAATGGTAACCAAACCATTATCGGAAAAAAATACACTTCACCAACTGACGCTATGCGCGTATTGGTAAGAATAGGTCTTACTTCTCAGAAGGATAAGCAAATGGTTAATGAAGATTTAACTACACCAGTTGTGTTCCCAAATTTTAATCCTCAAGTGGAAGATTCAAGAAAAATATCTAATACTACGGTTGGTATTGGTGTTGGTAAGGAAATGCGCAGAGGTAAAACACGTCTTCAGGGCTTTTATGGTGCTGATGCAATGTTATGGTTCTCAGGATCAAAAACTACTTATGCATATGGAAATGCAATAACTGCTACAAACCAGGATCCTACTACTTATAATTTTGGTAACAACGTTTCTTTTGATCCATCAGGTGCAGTAATCACCCGTGTTCTCGAGAGCAAGCAAGGAACCACCATTGGAATTGGTGTTCGTGGATTTATTGGTGTTGATTATTTTATCTTCCCAAAAATTGCTATCGGAGCTGAATTTGGTTGGGGAATTGGTTTCCAAACAACCGGAAAGGGAAAACTTACAACAGAAACTTCAGGTGCTAACGCTGCTAATCCTCCTGTAATAGTAGTTGCAGAGCAACAAACTGATATAGCAGGTGCTTCAAAATTTGGTATTGATACTGATCTTAACCAGAGCACTATCTTTGGTTTCCATGGTTCAAATACAGGAAGTGCTTCTTTAAGAGCTACATTCCACTTCTAAGAATAGTTATTTAATCTTTTCAGATAGCCTTCGTTTTTAACGAAGGCTATTTTTTTTGGAATTACTAAAGCTGAAGCCCGAAATGTAAAGGTTGTTGATCAATGCAAAGAAATGGTGATGCAAGAGATTGCATTTGTAGGAATGAAGGATGAAGATCTTGCGGGCGATTTACATTTCTGTAAACGCTGAAACCAGTGCATAACAAGATTGTAACCTTTTAAATCAGGGAAGATCAACCTGTAAACAACACTTTAAGCCTGGACCGCTCTTTTCTTTAAAGCAAACAGCGAGAAATCAGTATTTACTTTGCGGATGGTATTAGATAAGCAACCTAATTCTGTAATTGTCATTTCTACTATATCACCATCCTGCAGCCATTGAACAGGATAGTTTGGATCGTTTAGTTTTCCGGTTCCGTTTAATTCTAAAAAGCATCCCGTGCCAACGGTTCCTGATCCAATCACATCTCCAGGTAACAAATCCACACCATAAGCGCAACGTTCAATAATCTCTGCAAAGGTCCAGTCCATATCACCCATGTTGCCTGCGGATACTTGCACACCGTTAACTGTGCATTTCATTTCAAGGTTATAGCTATTGCCGTTATGACCTTCTTTGCAGGGCACTTTATATTTTTCCAGTTCATCAGGTGTAACCAGCATGGGACCAATCACTGTTGAAAAATCTTTCCCTTTAGCAGGACCAAGATTCAGTTTCATCTCTTCCATCTGCAGTAAGCGTGCGCTCAGGTCGTTCATAATCATATACCCTGCAATGTATTTATCTGCTTCAGCAGCTTTAATGTTTTTACCACGCTTTCCAATTACAATGGATGCCTCCAGTTCAAAATCCAGCTGACGGAAATGATCAGGCATGCACCATACTTCACCCGGACCTTGTATGGCATTGTGATTGGTAAAATAAAAAATTGGGTACTCATCAAATTCCGGAATCATTTCCACATTGCGATTTCTGCGAGCTGCTGCCACATGCTGGCGAAAAGCATACCCATCACGGCAGGAGGCAGGGTGCGGAACGGGAGCTATTATCTCTACATCCTTCCATTCAAAAGCTTTTATTGCAACAGCACCGCTCTTTAACTTCGATTCAACAGAACGTGCTGTGTCCATTGCCTGCTCTTCACCATCCAGTAATTCCTTCATCGTGTGTGCAGCGTTATTAATTCCATATGCCTTGCCTGCATCATTCAGATTGTATATTTTATTATTGACATATAGTCCTAAATACTCTGTGTTGTTTTGTTTGTAGCTAATGAATTTCATAAGACTTTGATTTGAGTGTAAAAGTAACAGGTAATTTTCATTGATAATTAATCATAAGTCATTATGGTATATCTTATTTTGATGAATAAGCTAATAAGGTGTAAGTTATACTTTTCATACTACTAAGGTAAATAAATACAAATAAGGTTTAAGCATATTACAATGACCAATGACTAATTTATAATCTCTAATCTCTAATGACTAATGCCTAATGTATAATTTTGCAGAAATATTTCACTATGCCACAGTATCATACTTTAGGTCAGATTCCACACAAGCGGCACACACAGTTCCGAAAGCCGGATGCAACGCTGTATGCGGAAGAATTAGTGAGCACACATGGTTTCAGCAATGTATATTCGCTCATCTATCATAGCTATGCGCCTACACTTGTTAAATCAGTGGGTGACCCATTCAGCCGCGAACCTAAAGTTGCCTTTCAGCGTTTTCTGCGTCACCAGAGTTTCCAGGGATTTACAATAACTCCCGAAGACGATTATATACAAAGCAAAAAACCCGTATTGATCAATAACGATTTGCAGATATCACTGGCTGCACCGCGTAAATCCATCACTGATTATTTTTTAAAGAATGCTGATGCTGATGAAATGATTTTTGTGCATAAGGGTAGTGGAGTGATGCATTCAATTTATGGAAGCATTGAATTTGGCTATGGTGATTACCTTATCATTCCGCGTGGCACAATTTATCAATTGCAGTTTAATGATACTGACAACCGCCTGCTGGTGATTGATTCCTTCAGCCCGATAGAAACGCCAAAGCGTTACCGCAATACCTACGGACAACTGGAAGAACATTCGCCTTACTGCGAGCGTGACATTCGCAAGCCCCAGAACCTGGTTACACATGATGAAAAAGGTGACTTTAAAGTATTGATAAAAAAGCAGGGCATTGTGTATCCTTATATTTATGAAACACATCCTTTTGATGCGATAGGCTGGGATGGCAATCATTATCCATGGGCATTAAGCATTCATGATTTTGAGCCGATAACCGGAAGGGTGCATCAGCCGCCACCGGTACACCAGACTTTTGAAGCGCATAACTATGTAGTGTGTTCCTTCGTTCCGCGTTTGTTTGATTATCATCCGCAATCAATACCTGCGCCTTATAATCATAGCAATATTGACAGTGATGAAGTGCTTTATTATGTGGATGGCGATTTTATGAGCCGCAAAAATGTTACTCAAGGTATGATCACTTTACATCCTGCAGGCATCCCTCACGGACCCCATCCCGGCACCGTTGAAAAAAGTATTGGTGCCAAAGAAACCAAAGAGCTGGCAGTGATGATTGATACGTTTAAACCCCTGTGGCTAACCGAAGATGCAGTGAAGATAATGAGCGAGGATTATTACCAGAGCTGGATTGAGGGTAGGTGATTTGATGAATCAGTCTGTGAATTAAGACTTAATAGATATACAAAAAGACATCTTATTTAAATGGGTAAATGCGATTTTGCGTGTTTGGCATAAGCGACTGCAATTACCGTCAGCAACTTCTAATGTATTCCTTTAGCAGCCAGATAACGCTCAGCATCTATTGCCGCCATGCATCCTGAACCGGCAGCAGTTACTGCCTGGCGGTAAATATGATCCTGTACATCACCGGCAGCGAACACGCCTTCAACGTTTGTTTTAGTAGAACCGGGTTGAGTGATGATGTAACCGTTTTCATCCATGTCAATCTTACCTTTAAAAATAGTGGTGTTAGGCTCATGACCTATTGCAACAAAAAATCCGGTGACAGCAAGCACTTTTTCCTCATTGGTTTTATTGTTGATTACACGAAGACCATTCACCGTTTTCTCACCCATCACTTCTTTGGTTTCGTGGTTATATAACACTTCAATATTGGCTGTGTTTTCCACACGATGAATCATGGCTTTGGAGGCGCGCATTTCATCTCTGCGTACCAGCATGTAAACTTTTTTAGCAAGTTTGGCAAGGTAAGTTGCTTCTTCGGCAGCAGTATCTCCTGCTCCTACAATTGCAACATCTTGACCGCGGAAAAAATAACCATCACAAACAGCACATGCAGAAACACCAAAACCGTTTAACCTTTGCTCTGATTCCAATCCCAGCCACTTTGCACTTGCTCCGGTAGCGATGATGATGGTATCAGCTTCTACAATATGTTTTTCATCAATGGTTACTTTGTTAGGTTTTGATTTAAAATCAACTTCGGTGGCATAACCCCATCGTACATCTGTTCCAAAACGCTCCGCCTGTTTTTGAAAATCTTCCATCATCTTAGGTCCCATAATTCCATCGGGGTAACCCGGATAATTTTCCACATCAGTGGTAATGGTTAACTGTCCTCCGGGTTGAAGACCCTGGTACATCACCGGTTTTAAATCAGCACGTGCAGCATAAATAGCAGCAGTATATCCGGCAGGACCTGAACCTATGATAAGGCATTTTACTTTTTCTGTAGTCATATAGTATTAAAAGGGAGTGCAAAGGTATTGAGTTTGGTTTATTGTTTACGGTTTACAGTTATCGTTTGGCACCAATGTAAACCGTAAATTGTAACTCCTTTCCAATACATAATATTATACTTTGTGTCTGTCATTCTGAAAGAAACCTGTGAGATAGTAGTAATAGAGTTGATTAACTAACCACAATTGTTGTAAAACAAACTTGTTTAAGTCATAGTCAATAAATTTACTGCTTCGTTAAAAAGACTTTCTTCCGTGATCACACACGTTTCTTTCAGAATGACAATACGAGTTAATTTACGATTTGCGTGAATTGCAACTGTTAAACTGTAAAATCTCTACAAAAAATTCAGCCTCGCCATAAACGCATCCTTATATGATTTACCGATTGGAATTGTTTTATCACCAATCAGCACAGTGTTTTCATCCAACACTCCGATCTTGTCAATCGGAATTATATAGGAACGATGAACACGCAAGAATTTATTGTTAGGCAATTTCATTTCAATATCTTTCATGGTAGAGTGAATGACAAACTGATCAGTGTTGGTTTGTATGATCACATAGTTATCCATTGCCTGTATCCACACGATATTATCAAGATATACTTTTACCAGCATAGAACCTTTCTTTACAAAAAAGGAATTCTGAATCACCTGTTCTTCAAGCAAAGCAGTCTGCATCATCATCGGCTGCGACTGATCCTGCCCTTTCTCCTGCTTTAAAATAACAAAAGCGTTGCCTATTAACTGGTCTTTCTCATCACGGATGGGCGAAGAGGTGAGTATTGCAGGAATACTGCTGTTATCACGTTTAGTTATCACGTTACAGTCTTTATATTCAACAGCTTCGTTATTTTGCATGTTAGTAACCAACTCTTCTTTCTTTACAGATGAATTGTCAGCACGCTCAATGCTTATCAGATCAAAAAGATCAACGCCATTTGCAGAAGTGTTTCCATATCCGATAAATGCTTCTGCACGCTGATTAAGATAAGTTATCCGGCAATCAGTATCAGTGATGATAATAACCTCTCCTACTTTACCCAATGCATTTGCTAGACGCTGCTGACTCTCACGGATTTCTTTATCTCTTCCATATTTAAAGAGCGCCATTTCAACAGTGGTTTTTAAATCTGTTTCATTAAATGGTTTTACAATGTAGCCATAAGGCTCGGTAACTTTTGCACGATCCAGCGTTTCCTGATCAACAAAAGAGGTGAGGAAAATAACGGGAATATTGTATTTGATTTTTATATGTTCGGCAATGTGAATTCCGTCTTCATCACCTTTGAGTTTTATATCCAGAAAAACCAAATCAGGTTTTAACTCTTCCAATTTTTGGTAAGCTACGGCTGCTGAAGAAGCGGTGGCTGGTACATCATAACCCAGTTTAGTAAGTGTGGTTTGTATGTCCTTGGCGACAATACTTTCATCTTCAACAACTAAAATTCTGATTTTTTCCATCTGTTTTTTTAATTAGTCTTTTTAAAATCAATGATAAACTTTACTCCGTTATTGTTTTCAATTTTTAATGTTCCGTCAATCTGATCGCTGAGTGCATGGATGAGCTGAATGCCGAGTGAATCGGAAGTAGCGAGATCGAACCCGGCAGGTAATCCGATACCGTTATCAGCAATAGTAAGCCTGTAAGTCATTTCATCTGCAAGGATAAAATTAATTTCGATAACTCCTTCTCTACCATCCTTAAACGCATGTTTCAACGAATTGGATACAACTTCGTTAATAATTAATCCGCAGGGAACACCGGTATCAATATCCAAAGATATTTTTTCGCAGTGAATCTTCAATCCAATTTTTCCGGGCGGAAGTTTAAACGACTGAAAAAGATTTTCTGCCAGCCGTTTAATATAATCATCAAAATCAATTTTGGAAAGCCCGTCATTCTGATAGAAACGCTCGTGAAGCAAAGCCATACTTTTTATCCTGTCCTGTCCTTCTTTCAGCGCTTTGTATGCATTATCATCCTCCACATAATTTGTCTGGAGATTAAAGAGACTGATTATGATCTGCAAATTATTTTTTACACGGTGATGAATTTCTCGCAGCAACAATCCTTTTTCTTCGAGTGAAGAACGAATCTGCTCTTCCATTTTTTTTCGCAATGTGATATCAGTATCAATCACTACTATTTTTTGCAACTCTGCTTTATCTGTAAGGATAGGTGTAAGTGTGGATGATGCCCAGAGTTTATTACCGCTCTTGCTGATTATTTCAGACTCATAAATAAAGGAGCGCTTTTCCCTGATGCATTCATCAAGATTTTCAACCACAAGTTCGTTAGTTGTAAGATCGCTCAGCTTATTTCCTTTAATGCGTTTGATTTCATATAATGTATAACCCGTAAGCTTTGTATATCCTGCATTTACCCATTCAAGCTCAAGATTTTCATCAAAGATCATAACGGCATTATCCGTTTCACTGGCAACCAATGAAAGTTTGGCGAGCTCTAAATTTTTGCCATGCAACTCATGCGTTCGTGCTTCCACTTTTTTACGTAAAGCTTCTTTACTTCTTCGCAGTGAGCGTGTGCGTGCTTTATAAATAAGCATTATTGCGCCTACTGAAACTACTATATAGAGAAAGTAAAATAAAGGCGTTTTCCAGATGGGTGGTTTTATGCTGAATGAGTAAGTAACCGGTAGCGACCAATCTTTTAAATTGGCTGATGCCTGAACTTTAAATGTGTATTCACCAGGCGGCAAGTTGGAATAATTTGCAATATTTATTTTGGTGGCAGGCGACCAGTCCTCATCAAAACCTTCGAGCATATAATGATACTGCACCTCCTCAGGAGCTGTGAGAAAAACGCCTGAATAGATAAAGCTAAGATGATTATTATAATACGGTAAGACCAGATCTTTAGGCAACCCGGTTTGATAACTGGTTTGAATTTTATTTTTACTCCAGTTTACATTTTCCAGAAACAACTGAATATTATTAAGACTTACAACAGGAACTGATGATTGAAGATGACCTGCACGCGGATTAAATCTGATGGCGCCATTTACGGTGCCAAACCAGATGAAGCCGGCAGTGTCTTCACAAGCTGCATTACTTTCAACACCGAGGTAACCATTACTTTTATCATAATGATAAATCTGAAATTTCCCCTGTTTCAAATAAACATTCCAGTCAATACAATCAATACCCTGCGGAGTTCCTAACCAGAGTTTTTTCTGATCATCCATAAAGTTAAAAAGCACACGCTCATTATTTAAACCATTTTCTTTTGTGATTCTGGAAATGACAGGCGATCCCGAAGTGCGCTTATACCTGATAATTCCAAAATCATAAGTGCTGAAGAGAATACTTCCTGAACCATCACTTATGATAGATGTGACAGGTGCCTGTGGTAAATTATAACTGGCGGTTAATGAAAACGCTTTATCATTATTGAGGAAATAAATTTCTTTTATTGTACCGATCCAGATAACTCCTTTTTCATCCTGGAATAAAGCACGCACCTGCTCACTCTTTAATCCATATTTTGAATTGATTATTTTACAAACACCCCCATCATAAATGTAAACTCCCTTATCAGTACCAAAATATATCTGGTGTGTGTTTTTATCCTCTATGATTGAATAAATAATGAGATTTGATAATTCAGCAAAAGGTGATTCGATTAAATCATTTCCGGGTTTCAATCTTGACGGACCATTAGTAGTACCAAACCAATAAGTGCCTTCATGATCCTGTGCAATTGACCAGATAGTATTGCTTTTTAATCCATCATTTGTAGTGTAATTTTTAAAAGTTTTTCCATTAAACATGTTTATTCCACCTGTTAATGTGCCAAACCAAATGTTATTCATGGCATCAGAATATGCTGAGATGATGTTACTGTTGGATAAGCCATCATCAAGGGTATAACTTACAAAGCGGTCGCCATTATATTTATACAATCCGTTCCAGGTACCAATCCAGTAATTGCCTTCACGATCCTCAATCATTGTTTTAATAATGTTGTTATTAACACCTTCATGCATGGTTATCATATTGATTGAATCACCTGTGAATTTTCCTATTCCGCCTCCATAAGTACACAGCCAAATTTGTCCGTAACTGTCATGCAGTATGTCTTCAACATGCTCATTTAATAATCCGTTATCAACATTATAATTTTTAAATTGTGATCCGTTAAAAACAGAGACACCCTGGTAAGTACTTATCCAGATTTTACCATTATTACCTTCTGTAAAAGAATAAGCAATATCACTTGCCAGCCCGTTTTTTACATTGTAAATTTTAAAAGCTAGTCCATTATATATAGCTATTCCACCTCCAACTGTTGCAATCCACAGATGGTCATTTTTGTCTTTATATAAGGCAGCAATATTATTTGCAGGCAATCCTTTTGACGAGGTGTAATTGGTAAAATTTTTACCATCGAAGCGGCATAATCCTTCTGAGGTTCCTATCCATAAATTTCCATGGTTATCCTCGCAAATTGCATTTACTATGTTACTGAGCAAACCATCATCAGTAGTAAAAAATTTAAATGAGGTACCATTATATTTACATATTCCTTTGCGGATAGTACCAATCCAGATATTCCCTTTTGAATCCTGAAAGAAAGTTTTAACCGGGTTGTTTGATAAAACATTGTTTTGGTCAAAATGAATGAATGTTTTGCCATCGAACCGACATGCTCCACTCATTGTTCCAATCCAAAGCATTCCGCTTTTATCCTGCAGTATTTTATTTATCTGGTTATTAGGTAATCCGTTTGCAATACCATAAGAAGTGAAATTAAAACGCTGGGAATAGGCGGTTATACTGAAAGTTAAAATTAACAGGAGACTAAATAATATTTTCTTCATCCACATAAATAAATCGTTACAAAGTTAGCCCGAAAGAGAGAACATGAAATTGATAAATAACAGCAATGCTTACATTGATTTACAGAGAGGATTTTCATAACTTTTATTCTAATCGGTTTTGAGCAATCACTAACCTGTCATTGTTAGAACGACAAAAAATAAAATAAAAATGCGACAAGAGAAAGTGGATAATATGTTTATCTTTGTGCCAGGTTAGGTTGGTTAGGGCGAACATACATTTTTCAGGTTCGCCCTTTTTATTTACTAATGCTTATAAAGCAGCATTTAAGAACTCTTAATCCTTAAATAAATTTATAACAACGCCCCTGCCAGATTTGCAAGTTCACTGCGTTCTCCTTTTTCTAAAGTAACATGTGCATACACATTCTGATCTTTAATTTTATCAATCAGGGTGGAAAGTCCATTACTGTGTGAATCAAGATAAGGAGTGTCAATCTGGAAAACATCTCCGGTAAAAATTATTTTAGTTCCTTCACCGGCACGGGTGATGATGGTTTTTACTTCGTGTGGAGTGAGATTTTGCGCTTCATCAATAATAAAACAAATGTTGCTTAAACTTCGTCCACGTATATATGCAAGTGGCGTAATGTGCAGCTTCTCGTGCTCCACCATATCATTAATTTTCTGAAACTCTTTATCCGATTCTTTATATTGACTTTGTATAAATTTCAGATTATCCCACAACGGTTCCATGTAAGGATTAATCTTTGATTTAATGTCACCTGGTAAATAACCAATGTCTTTATTACTTAATGGAACGATTGGACGCGCTAAAAATATCTGACGGTATTTGCTTTTTTGTTCCATACATGATGCAAGTGCAAGTAATGTTTTACCAGTACCAGCTACACCAAGAATAGTAGTTAATAAAACATCAGTATTTAAAACAGCGTGTATTGCAAATGCCTGCTCTGCATTGCGCGGACGAATGCCTGTTGCACTGGCTTTGTTTACCCGTTCGATACGTTCAGTAAGCGGATTAAAATAGGCAAGCGCAGATGCTGATTCCGCTTTACTTTTTAAAATGAAATAATGATTAGCAATAGGACGGTGCTTCACTACCTCTTTCCATGTACACCAACCGTCCTGGTAAATTTTATCAATCACTTTCTTCGGCACATTCTCAACAGTTGACTTTCCTTTATAAAGTTCGTTCAGGTCTTTTACCTTACCGGTTTGATAATCCTCAGCCAGCAGATTTAATGATTTTGCCTTTAGCCGCAGGTTTATATCCTTGCTTACCAACACAATTTTTCTTCCGGGATTCTCATGCTGAACTCCAAGCGCAGCATTAATTATTTTGTGATCTGCCTTTGCATCACCAAACACATTACGTGCATCCACTCCATTTCCATGTTCATTCATTAAAACACGGAATTTCCCTTTTGTCGGTCCATTTAGTGGTATCCAATCCTGCAGCGAAAAACTTCCGCTTAACTTATCAAGGCTGCGGATGAATTCACGTGCTTCAAAATTGATCACATCGTTTCCTTTTTTAAAACGATCAATCTCTTCCAATACTGTTATGGGAATGGCTACATCATGTTCTTTAAAATTAAACATGGCATTGTGGTCGAAAAGTATGGCTGAAGTGTCGAGCACAAATATCTTACGGTCTTTGTCTTTGATAACTTGTTTGGGCATGCTTTATTTGGTTTCATTTGTTCTGCAGCAAACTGCTCACCCAAATATAGAGGGCAGTTACCTCTACGCAAAGCCCTGACGAAATATTAATTTACAATCGTATGTTGATAACTGAAAAGCCTTCACAAACGCAATTTTCTATCTTTGGCAGCCGTTGAAAAAGTCGGCAGTTAGCAGCGGCAGTCATCAGATAAAATTTATAATCTATAATTTAAAATCTAAAATCCTAAATTGATTCGATTTTTAGTCCCTCAATTTCTTTTTGCTCTTGCAGCACTTGCTATTCCAATAATTATTCATCTTTTTAATTTCAGGAAATTCAAGAAAGTTTTTTTTACAAACGTTCGCTTTCTGAAAGAACTGAAGGATGAAACTACCAACAGGTCGAGGTTAAAACATTTGCTGGTGCTTGCAACGCGACTGCTTGCAATAATGTTTCTTGTATTTGCATTTGCTCAGCCCATCATTCCCCAAAGCAATAAACAAATTCTTAAAGCTGAAAATGCTGTGAGTATTTATCTTGATAATTCATTCACGATGGAAGGTGTAAGTAAGGAAGGCACTTTACTGGAAGTTGCAAAAAAGAAAGCACGTGAAGTAGCTAATGCCTATTCTCCATCCACACGTTTTCAAATACTCACCAATGATTTTGAAGCAGTGCACCAACGCCTGGTAAGTCGCGAAGAATTTTTTGATGTATTAGACCAGGTAAAAATTTCTCCTGCAACAAGGAAATTAAGCGAAGTTATTTCGCGCCAGCAGGAAGCATTTCATAATCTCAGCAATACATCCAAATTAAGTTTTATATTATCTGATTTTCAAAAAACATCAGCTGATTTTCAGGCTTGCCAAACTGATACTTCGTTGCAGGTAACATTGCTTCCGCTGGTATCACAAAGTACTGCCAATCTTTTTATTGATTCATGCTGGTTTTCCTCACCTGTTGTACAACTTAATCGTCCTTGCGAATTAAATATTCGTTTGCACAACAGCGGAAATAAGGATGCTGAAAATGTTCCGGTAAAACTTTCTGTTAACGGAATGCAACGCGCAGTGGCAAGCATTCCTGTTGCTGCAGAAGCATCTGCAACCACAGCAATGAGTTTTACTGTTAATGAACCAGGATGGCAAAAAGCGGAATTAAGCATCACTGATCATCCCATCACATTTGATGACTCTTATTATTTTTCATTTGAAGTAAAAAATAAAATAAATATTCTGGCGATTAACGGGGAAGGAGTAAGCCCTTATTTAAAAGCATTGTTTGGCAATGATCCTTTTTTTGCATTTAATAATGCTGCGCTTAGCCAGGTGGATTATAGTTTATTGCCGCAACAGAACTTCGTTATTTTAAATGATCTTCCTGCTATCTCCTCCGGTCTTGCTTCAGAGCTTGAAAAATACCTGAACAATGGTGGTGAACTTTTAGTTTTCCCTGATAGTAGTGCTGATATTAATTCATACAACCAATTGTTACAAGGAATTAATGCTGATGCTTTAATCGGTATAAATAATAACAATGACAAAGTTGAAAAACTGGATCGCAATCATCCTTTATTTAAAGATGTGTTTGAAAAAACAAAGAACAGCGAAGCAAACATTGATTATCCTGTTGCACTAAAACATTTTGAATTAAATCAAACTACACGAAGTAACAGGGAAGTACTGATGCGATTGCAAGGGGGCGCTCCATACTTATTACAATACTCAATCGGAAGAGGAACGGTTTATCTTTTCACTGTGCCATTGAAACCTGGTTTTAGTAATCTCGCCCGTCATGCAGTTTTCGTTCCTGCATTGTATCAAATGGCATTGCTTAGTATAAAGCAACATGAAATTTCATTTACACTGGGCGCTAACGATGGATTAAATTTAAGCCAGGCCAACATTGATAATGATGAAACTTTTCATCTTATAAATACGGAGAAAAAATTTGATGTCATTCCAAATCATCGCGTAACCGCATCTGATATTCATATAACTTTTAATGATGTTGTTAAAGAAGCCGGCAATTATGATTTGATTACAAAACAAAAAACAGTTTCAGTTGTATCGTTCAATTACAATCGTGCTGAATCCTATTTAGCATCTTATTCAACTGAAGAAATAGCTGCACAAATTCAGCAATACAAGCTAAGCAATATGCAAATGCTTGCTCCCGAAGTGCCAAACCTTACTAAAAAATTAAACCAGTTAGCTGAAGGAATTGCATTATGGAAATATTGCATTGTGTTAGTATTATTATTTTTATTGATTGAAATATTATTATTAAGATTCTGGAAAGCATGAACCTGCTGATAAAATCTGTTAAAATTCTTCACGAAGGACATTCGTTTCATAAACAGGTTTGTGATGTTTATGTGGAAAATGGTTTTTACAAATTCTTTGCTTCCACTATTGATTTAAAAAATTGTGCTGATGACACTCAGGTGTATGATGCATCCAATCAATATTTGTCCATTGGCTGGATGGATATGCGTGTTAACTTTCGTGAACCTGGTCATGAACAAAAGGAAACTATTTCAACGGGATTAAATGCTGCTGCCGCAGGAGGGTTTACTGCAGTTTTACTGATGCCCTCCACACAACCCTCATTGCAAACAAGAGCGGATATTGAATTTGTAAAATCAAAATCACAACCGCATATAACCACTCTTTACCCTGCCGGAAGCCTTACACTTAACCGGGAAGGAAAGGAATTGTGTGAGATGTATGACATGCAACAAGGAGGAGCAATTGCTTTTACAGATGATAAAAAATTTCTGAAAGACAGTGGAGTTATGATGCGTGCTTTACAGTATGCAGTGAATATAAACAGCCGTGTGATTGCATATGCTGATGACGATTACCTCTCAGGAAAATCACTTGCTAATGAAAGTGCCACTACTACTTTGCTTGGATTTAAAGGATCACCAGCGTTAGCAGAAGAAATTGCATTGCAACGTGAAATAAGTTTAAGTGAATACGTCCATACAGCATTGCATGTATCAGGAATATCAACTGCTTCTGCAGTAAATGTTTTGCGTGAAGCAAAAAAACGTGGCGCAAAAATATCGGCTGAGGTTTATGCACATCATTTAATGCTGACAGATGAAAGTTTAAATGATTTCGATTCTAATTATAAAGTGAAACCACCATTGCGTTCACGATCTGATGTGGATGCATTAATAAATGCTGTGGCGGATGGAACAATAGATGTGATTGTAAGTGATCACTCACCACAGGATATTGAATCGAAAGATGTGGAATATGATTATGCAGGTTTTGGAATGATTGGATTGGAAACTGCTTTCGGTGTTTTGAACACCGCTTTAAAAGATAAGATGCCTGTTGAGAAAATTATCAATTGCATTGCTGCTAACCCACGCAAAGTGTTAGGATTAAATCCTGCTCGGATTAAAGAAGGTGAGCCAGCAAATTTCACCATTTTCAATCCGAAGGAAGAATGGACATTTACCATGCAACATATTCGTTCGTTATCGCGTAACACTCCTTTTATCAATTGTAGTTTTACAGGAC
Source organism: Bacteroidota bacterium (assembly GCA_031366005.1). GTDB lineage: Bacteria > Bacteroidota > Bacteroidia > AKYH767-A > OLB10 > JANLUX01. The sequence goes on from JANLZB010000022.1 coordinate 139,372, forward strand.
GTGCAAAGGCAGTGTTCAATAATGGTTTTTTTCTTCCCTGCTAATATTTTCATCTTACCTATCCCTTATAAAAGGATAAATATATTTGTACAATATGAATCGTATTATTAACAAAGTTGCAGTTTTAGGATCAGGCATTATGGGCTCTCGTATTGCCTGTCATTTTGCCAATATCGGTGTGCAGGTTTTACTCCTTGATATTGTTCCCAAAGAACTAACCCCTGATGAGCAAAAAAAAGGATTGACGCCAGAAAGCAAAGCTGTAAGAAACCGGATAGTAAACGATTCGTTGCAAACAGCAGTTAAATCCAATCCTTCACCACTGTATCGTAAATCATTTGTTTCACGCATTACAACAGGTAACTTCAGTGATAACATGAAAGATATTGCTGCATGCGACTGGATAATTGAAGTCGTGGTGGAAAATCTTGACATCAAGAAAAAAGTTTTTGAACAGGTTGAGCAATATCGAAGGGCAGGAACTATCATCAGCACTAACACTTCTGGTATTCCAATCATAAAAATGCTGGAAGGACGTAGCGAGGATTTCCGCAAACATTTTATTGGAACACATTTCTTTAATCCTCCACGGTATCTCCGTTTACTTGAGCTTATACCCACACCGGAAACAAAGCCTGAGATCATTGAATTCCTCACACACTATGGTGATTTACATCTTGGCAAAACCACTGTATTGTGTAAAGACACTCCTGCGTTTATTGCAAACAGGATTGGTGTGTATGGTATCATGTCATTATTTCATTTGGTGGAGAAATTAGATTTATCAGTTGAAGAAGTGGATAAGCTCACAGGTCCGGTTATCGGTCGTCCGAAGTCAGCAACTTTTCGCACTTGTGATGTAGTGGGTTTAGATACTTTGGTTCATGTTGCCAAAGGTGTATATGATAATTGCCCTGATGATAAAGAGCGTGATGTTTTTAATCTTCCTCCTTACATTCAAAAGATGGTGGAGAATAAATGGCTGGGTGATAAAACCAGACAGGGCTTTTACAAGAAAACTAAAAAAACCTCTCCCACGGGAGAGGGCAAGAGTGAGGCAACAGAAATCCTCTCTCTCAACTTAAAAACGCTTGAATATCAGCCACAGCAAAAAACAAAGTTTGCAACATTAGAACAAACGAAAACTATTGATAACCTGCACGAACGAATGAAACTGTTGGTGGCAGGAACTGATAAGGCAGGCGAGTTTTATCGCGCATCACTGTACGGTTTGTTCAGGTATGTAAGTGAACGTATTCCTGAAATAGCTGATGAAGTATATCGTATTGATGCAGCAATGGAAGCCGGTTTCGGATGGGAGCTACCACCTTTTGAATGTTGGGAAGCCTTAGGTGTTGCCGATACGGTGAAGAAAATGGAAGCAGCAGGATATAAACCCGCTCAATGGGTTAATGATATGTTGCAAAAAGGTTACACCAGCTTTTATAAAATTGAGAATGGAGTAAAGTTATTTTATGATATTGGTTCATCCAGTTACAAACCTGTTCCGGGTTCATCGTCATACATTATTTTACAAAATGTAAGAAGTAATAAAACAGTTTGGAAAAACAGTGGGTGCAGCGTAATAGATATTGGAGAAGGCATTTTATGCTGTGAGTTTCAAACCAAGATGAATACCATTGGTGGTGAAATAGTACAAGGAGTAAACAAAGCCATTGAACTTGCTGAAAAAGATTTTCGTGGTGTAGTGATTGGCAATGACGGAGCAAACTTTTCAGCCGGAGCAAACCTTGCAATGATGTTTATGATGGCTATTGAACAGGAATTTGATGAACTAGACATGGCTATCCGGATGTTCCAGCAGATGAATATGCGTGTACGGTACTCTTCTATTCCCGTAGTGGTTGCACCGCATGGATTAAGTTTAGGAGGAGGCTGTGAAATGACCTTGCATGCTGATAAAGTGCAGGCAGGTGCAGAAACTTACACCGGTATGGTGGAGTTTGGTGTCGGATTAATTCCGGGTGGTGGTGGAAGTAAAGAGTTCACTGTGCGTTTTGCTGATGAAATAAAAGAAGGAGATATTGAATTGAATTTGCTTCGCGAACGTTTTCTTACTATCGCGATGGCCAAAGTTTCTACTTCTGCTCACGAGGCATTTGATTTAGGAATACTAAGAGAAGGCATTGATAATATCAGTTACAACCAAAACCGTTTGATAGCTGATGCCCGTCAGGCTGCTATTGAAATGGCTGAGGATGGATATACGCAACCCGTTCAGCGGAAAGATATAAGAGTGCTGGGAAGAACAGGGTTGGGAATGGTGTATGCAGGGGCAAACTCCATGTATTCAGGGCATTTTATGAGTGCACACGATAAGCTCATTTCAGAAAAGCTGGGTTATGTGATGTGTGGTGGCGATTTATCAGCACCAACACTTGTATCAGAGCAATATCTCCTTGATCTGGAGCGTGAAGCTTTTCTCTCGCTATGCGGTGAGAAGAAAACGCTGGAAAGGATTCAGGCTATATTAACCACAGGAAAACCCTTGCGAAATTGATTTCCTTTATAACTAATCTGCAGATTACATTTAGTTTTATATTTTAGCCACACAATATACCAGTATGAAACATCACCAATATCTTTTCATTCTGCTGTTAGCAGCCCCTCTGTTCTGCTTCAGCCAGACTGAAACCAAACCACAGTATGCCCCGGGAAGAGAAAAACACCGCAACAAGACTGATGAATTAGGTCAGAAACAAGGCTTGTGGAAAACTTTTAATTCGCTGGGCGATGAAATAAGTGAAGTAGAATATGTGAATGACGTTAGACATGGTATTGCCCGCAAGTTTTATCCTTACGGAAAAGTGATGGAAGAAACAGAGTACCAGAATGGAATTAAAGAAGGCACTTACAAACGCTATTACTATTCAGGGCAGGTGAAGCAGGAAGGAGAGTATGTTGCCGGTAGAAAAGAAAATAAGTGGACAAAGTATTATGATGATGGTGAAACCAGCGTGGAGGGTTTTTACAAGAATGGAAAACGTGATGGCGAGTGGAAGGTTTATAACCGCAAAGGCGCTATAATTGCTACCACTACTTATAAAGATGGTATAGATATTAAAGTAGCTGCTGACATGCAGAAAAAAGCGGAAGCTAAGAAAGCTGCAGATGCTAAAAAAGCAGGTGATAAAAAAGGAATAAAATCATTGGGAAAAGATTCTTTAGGAACAGGAATGTCTCCCGCTCCGGCACCTCCACCGGCACCTAAGCCAACTCCGACAGATACATCTAAGAAGAAATAAAAATTATACAATAACGCAAAGGCGCAAAGTGCGCAAAGAGAGAACCGGATAGTTTAATCTTTGCGAACTTTGCGCCTTCTGTTTTACAATAGTTAAACAATTAATAACATGAGTTCTGAAGCATATATCCTCTCCGGTTTTCGTTCAGCAGTGGGCAAAGCGCCACGCGGACAGTTTCGCTTTACCCGTCCTGATGATTTGGCGGCAGCTGTAATAAAGCATCTTGTGGAGAGTGTTCCCAATCTTGATAAACAGGATATTGATGATGTGATTGCAGGCAATGCAACACCCGAAGCAGAGCAAGGGCTTAATATAGGGCGCATGATTTCTTTAATGGGACTGGATACTGTTAAAGTGCCGGGCATGACGGTGAACCGCTATTGTGCCTCAGGTTTAGAAACCATTGCCATTGCATCCGCCAAGATAAAAGCCGGATTGGCTGATTGCATTATTGCAGGTGGAGTGGAAAGCATGAGTCCCATACCTTTTGGGGGATGGCGCATTGTACCAAACTATGAAGTAGCAAAAAAAAATCCTGACTATTACTGGGGCATGGGACTAACCGCAGAAGCCGTTGCCGCAGAATATAAAGTAACACGTGAAGACCAGGATGTTTTTGCATTACAATCCCATCTAAAAGCAGTGAAAGCCATTTCATCCGGTATATTAAAAGGGGAGATTGTCTCCTATACAATCAATGAGGTGTATGTGGATGAAAAAGAAAAAAAGCAGACACGCACTGTTGTGATTGATACTGATGAAGGGGCGCGTGCCGACACTTCGCTTGAAAAATTAGCAACATTAAAACCTGTTTTTGATGTAAAAGGAAGTGTTACCGCAGGCAACTCATCGCAGACAAGTGATGGCGCTGCCTTTGTGCTGGTGGTATCAGAAAAGATGCTGAAGAAATTAAATGCCTCACCTATTGCACGCTTTGTAAGTTATGCAGTGGCAGGTGTAGATCCCCGCATAATGGGCATAGGACCTGTGGAGGCAATACCTGCAGCGTTAAAACGTGCAGGCATGAAACAGGACGACATTGATCTTATTGAACTCAACGAAGCTTTTGCCTCCCAATCACTTGCCGTGATACGCACGCTTGGCTTAAACCAGGAAGTTGTGAATGTGAATGGTGGAGCCATCGCTCTCGGGCATCCGCTCGGTTGCTCAGGAGCAAAACTTACCGTACAGATTTTGAACGAGCTTAAACGCAGAAACAAAAAATATGGCATGGTAACCATGTGTGTTGGATCTGGACAAGGTGCTGCAGGGATTTTTGAGCGATTGAATTAAATACTTTACAGTAATAGTATTACTTGAAATTGCTGGATTAATTAAGAGATTATCCTTGCAATAAAATTACTGCCTCCTGCAACTGCCTCTTACAGCTACTTTATCTCGATCCACCATAAGGAAACATCTTCTTCAGGTAGTCCAGTTTCCCTTCTCCACTTCCGCCAGGAAAAACACCATGACTTACATTTCTTATATCTTCAATAGAATAAAAAGCCTGCGGATGTTTTTCATTAATAATAGCACGCACAAGTGGGAGGTCTTTTCTTTTCAGAACAGTCAGAATTATTTTAACAGGTCCCTTGCTACCTTGTGCATCCATTATCGTGGTTCCAAAATTGGCTTTGCGCAATGACTGCACTAACTCTTCACTGTCATGATGGGTGATAATACGCATTACCTGTAATCCAAGTGCAAGGCGTTCTTCAATTTTAATCCCGACAAAAATTCCTGTTGAATAACCTCCTGCATAAGCAATAAAACAAAGTGGGTTGTGCAGATTTTTCATGATCTGGCTGATGGCAAGCAACCAGATCAGCACTTCAAAAAATCCGAGAAAGGGTACAATATACTTGATGGATTTGGAAAGAAAAATATTCCGGAGCGTTGCAAGCGTAACATCACTCATACGCGCAAGAAAAATAAGCAGGGGCAATATCCCCCAGTTAAATAGATCTGAATTTAAAAATTCGTTACTAAACATATTCTTTGATTAATTCTTTAACTAAAACCGGCACACCCTCACCAGCCTTCTTCTGAATAACATGCAGGTTATCAATTCCTGAAATTAAATGTGCTTTGGGATCTATTAAATATTTTATTGATTCTTCAGATGCAAACTGTACCAGGCTGGCAGCCGGATAAACCTCCAATGAAGTTCCGATCACCAATAAAATTTCTGCATTCTGTGTGTGCATTACAGCTTCTTCCATTGCAGGAACCATCTCTCCAAACCACACAATATGCGGACGAAGCTGACTTCCTTTTTCACACTTATCACCGATATTTAATTCTTCTCCTACTATTTTATAAACTAAGTTTGGTGAAAGTGTACTTCTCGACTTACGGATTTCTCCATGCAAATGCAGCACACGTTTTGAACCAGCACGTTCATGCAAGTCATCAATATTTTGTGTGATCACCTGCACCTGAAAATATTTTTCAAGTTGAGCAATTGCTTTGTGCGCATCGTTTGGTTCGGCTTTTATTACCTGCTTCCTGCGCTGATTATAAAAATCAAGCACCAATGCAGGATCTTTTCTCCATGCTTCAGGTGTGGCAACATCTTCAATTCTGTATTGCTCCCATAATCCACCACTGTCACGAAACGTATTGATTCCACTTTCAGCACTTACACCTGCACCCGTAAAAACAACTACCTTTTTCTTCACGCTGCAAAATTGAAAAATTTAGTTCTTGAATTGACAGGGTGGAGGAAATCATTTTAAACAATTTCATTGTGAAAATGTTTTGGGTTTTTATTGCAATTTTATCATGTGAAACTTTTCAGTTCAATAGAAATATTTACTCCAAAATAATTTTAATAGTTACTCCTGGTATTCCTTGTGAATTTGAAATTGAAAGTAAGTATGCTCCTGATGAAACTCGTTTATTAAAATACAAATGCTCTTCGTGCATTCCTTTTTGTTGTGATTTGTCTTTGAAAAATGTTTGTACAGTTCTTCCATTCATATCTAAAAGAGAGATTGTTATTTTATCATTTTCATTTAGTGTATATTGAATACTGGCTAAATCTTTAACAGGATTAGGATAAATTAATATTGGTAAATCTGTAACAGAAAAATCAATGAAGCTTGTTTGAATGTCGTTATTGTACCGGAGGACTGCGAAATCTGAAATTCCACCTGGGTATTCTGTATAACCTCCGATAAGAATTTTTCCATCAGTCTGGAATGTAACAGCATTTGCTTCGTCATAAATATTATTGATATGTGTAATTATTATTCCTCCATTACCAAAGGTATTATCAATTGTACCATTGCTATTGAGTCTTATCATTCCTATTTCATCTGTGCTGGTAAACCAAATTGTACCAGTCATTAAAATTTTTCCATCTGTTTGTAATGCTATTGCGTTACAATAATCGTCCACATTAGTAATGTTAAATCTTGCAATTCCATTATTACCAAAACTAGTATCAAGTGAACCATTAGCGTTTACACGGATAATTGCAAAATCTTTATCTGCATTTGTGCTATAGTTACCTGCTAATAAAATCTTACCATCAGGTTGAATAACCATAGCATGACCTTCATCAAAACTATTGTTACTAAGATCAAATGTTGCCTTACCATCATTATCAAAAGTGGTGTCCAATGCACCGGTAGTATCATAACGGGCTAAAGCAAAATCAACACCTGTTATTGAATTATATGCTAATCCACTAGCAACAATTTTTCCGTCTTGTTGAATAGCTACAGAGTAAGCCCAATCATTTAACGATCCAAAACTGGTTGAAACTTTTCCATCAAAATCAAAAGTGGTATCAAGTAAACCATTAGTATTATATCTTGCTAATCCAAAATTACCATTATCATAGCCTGCAACCACTGTTTTTCCATCTGGCTGTAAAATAACAGATTGTATCCAATCCTGACTTCCTCCCATATCAGTTATCACTTTCCCTGTAGAGTTAAATGTAGTATCTAAACTGCCATTCGTGTCATAACGTGCTAATGCAAAACTGTAGCCAGCTTCTGTTGCGTAACCAGCTAACAAAATTTTACCATCAGGTTGAATGACTAATGAAAGCGCTTGGTCAAAACCGAGTCCAAAATTAGTAAGTACCTTTCCTGCATTGCCAAAATTTGTATCAAGTGATCCATCTATAAAATATCTTGCAAGTGCAAATTGAGATTCAGAACTTGTTCCTTCATTAGTACCTGCTACAACAATTTTACCATCCGCCTGAATTCCAATGGCAGAGGCTACATCATAACCAGGAGCAAAATCTGTTGTTACAATTCCATCACTACTAAATGTAGAATCTTTAATGAAACAAAAATAATTAGAAAGATAAAATTTTTCATGATACATTTTGTTTAAAAAAGTGAAACTGTAAAGTTTAATATTTGTTAAAGATAATCTTATTAGTATGAGATACTACATAAGTTAGTTTGGCAAACGTCAAGTTGGAGTAAAAAGAAAAAATAAAAAAAAATATTTTTGTTAGAGAGTAAAATAGTTATCAGTGTATTGTTCTGCTGACGAAAAAAATCATCTCTTAACTCTTCTTCCAATTCTTATAAATCTCCTGCTGTTTAGGTCTGTTAGTTGGTATTTCTCTTAAAGGCTCACATGGTTTTAAAGTTGCGTAAAGTTCAACAGGTAATTGCTGATAAAGTTGTGTACCTTTTGTTTTCCAATCAATCATTTCATCCGTAACATCTTTAATAATTTTTGCAGGATTACCCACCACAATTTTTCGTTCAGGTATTATCATTCCTTCAGGCACAAAACACAATGCACCAATAATACTGTTGTCGCCAACGATCACATTATCCATCACTACGGCATTCATTCCCACTAAAACATTTTTACCAATGTTGGCTCCATGTATAATTGCACCATGACCTATGTGTGCGCTCTCTTTTAATAGTACAGTTACACCCGGAAACATGTGAATGGTGCAATTCTCCTGCACGTTACAACCGTCTTCAATTATTATCTCACCCCAGTCACCACGCAATGCAGCACCGGGACCGATGTAAACATTTTTACCGATGATTACGTTGCCCGTTATTGTTGCGTTAGGATAAATAAAACTCGATTCGTGTATTATTGGTTTATAACCGTTGAACTCAAAAATATTTGCCATGATCTTAGAGGGATTTTGTTCTTTGAATAAACTCCTTACAAAGTTTAGCCGTTAACAGATATTTCACAAGTTTCTTCCAGAATGACAACGCGATATATAATTAAACTTTTTCAATCACAACCGCATAACCTTGACCCAATCCAACACACATTGTAACAAGTGCATATTTTTTATTTTGTTCATGTAACTCAATAGCAGCAGAATTTAAAATCCTTGCACCAGTCATCCCTAATGGGTGACCTATTGCAATTGCACCTCCATTAGGATTAATTCTTGGATCATTATCAGCTAATCCCCATGAACGGGTACAGGCTAAACTCTGTGCAGCAAATGCTTCGTTGAGTTCGATGATATCAATGTCATTCAATTTCAATCCAGCTTTTGCAATTGCTTTGTTGCTTGCTTCAACAGGTCCGATACCCATGATGCGTGGCTCTACTCCCACAACTGCTGATGAAACAATTCTTGCTTTAGGCTGAAGCGAATATTTTTTTATTGCATCTTCTGAAGCAAATAACAAAGCAGCAGCACCATCATTTAATCCGGAAGCATTTCCTGCAGTCACACTTCCATCTTTGCGAAAGCTTGGCTTTAACTTCGCTAAACCCTCTAAAGTTGTTTGTGGTTTGATGAATTCATCTTTATCAAAAATAATTGCATCACCTTTTTTTTGTTGAATATTTACTTCAATAATTTCTTTCGCTAATCTTCCATTTGATAGCGCTTGATTTGCTTTCTGCTGACTCCAAACAGAAAATATATCCTGGTCTTCTCTTGAAATTTTATCACGGTCAGCTAAGTTCTCTGCTGTCTCACCCATTGCATCCGTACCATAAAGCTCTTTCATTTTTGGATTAATAAATCGCCATCCGAAACTTGAATCAAACATTTGCGCATCTCTTCCAAATGGTGTTGATGTTTTTGAAATTACCCAAGGTCCACGTGTCATGTTTTCTACTCCGCCTGCAATCATTAAATCTGCATCACCAACCATAATAGCACGTGCTGCAGCAATGGATGCTGAGAGCCCTGATGCACATAAACGGTTTACGGTTTCTCCCGGAACAGTATAAGGCAATCCTGCAATCAACAATGCCATACGTGCAACATTACGATTGTCTTCTCCTGCCTGATTTGCACAGCCAAGTAATACGTCACCAATTTCTTTTGGGTCAACAGAAGCATTTCGTTTTAATAATTCTTTTAAAACAATTGCAGCCAAATCATCAGGACGAACAGTTGAAAGTGTGCCCTGAAAATTTCCAATCGGGGTTCTTATGCCATCAATTAAATAAACTTCTTTCATGCTGGTTACGAATTAACGAATCTATTACGAATGAAACGAATCATTGCCTCATTAAATTATTTTCCTTATTCTGTCTTTCCTGATTTAAGAGTTCAATATTTAAGACTCTTTTATATTTCACTTCCGTTCTGCCAAAACAAATTAATAAACCTAACTTAAGCTTTGATATAATCATTCGTTAATTAGTAACTGGAAACCATTCTTTATTAGTTCTATATACGGTTCCTTTAAAAAACGCAACGTTTTCCTGTTTCTGATTTTTTACTTCTATCAGATAAGTAGCGGTTTTATTGGTGAGGCTTAATTCTTTTGCTTCGCAGGTTAAAACATCATCCACTTTAACAGCCACAGGAAACGAAATTGAACATTCCAGTGCAACACTTAATCTTCCATAAGCATTGGATGCGAAAGCCAAAGCGCTGTCAGCAAATGAAAAAGCAATTCCGCCATGCGCAATGCCAAATCCGTTCATCATTTCTTCCCGCACTTTCATTTTCAAGATGCAATGTCCCTGTTCAATCAACAATCTTTCAATACCTAACCATTGACTGAATTTATCTTCGCGATACATCTTGTCAACGACTGCAATAGCTAATGTTGTATTATCTTTTTCCATTTCCTGGTTACTAATTAACGAATATGATACGAATGTTACGAATTAAAAAATCCCTCAGTTAACTGCATAATAGCACCTCATCTCAATTATAAAATTTCTTTCCTTCTTTAACCATTAATTTTAATAATACACTCGGACGATAACGATCTTCTGCATACAAAGTATAAAGTGATTGTAAAGTGTTCAACACTTTTTTTAATCCTATCTCATCAGCCCATTGCAATAAACCTTTCGGATAATTCACACCTTTGGTCATTGCAAGATCAAGATCATCGCGTGAAGCAACCCTGAGATAAAGCGAATCAATCACTTCGTTAATAAGCATTGATAATACACGTTGAAAAATTTGTTTGCCAACTAATTCAATTTTTTTTGGCTCAGGATTAATTGCTCCCTCACTATAATCATAATATCCTTTACCTGATTTTTTTCCAAACAGTTTTGCTTCGTATAATCTTTTTTGTGTGAGTGATGGCTTGAAACGAGGTTCATAAAAAAATTGCTCCCACACTGATTCAGTCACTTTGTAATTAATATCGTTACCAATGAAATCCATCAGCTCAAAAGGTCCCATCTTAAAACCACCAAACTCTTTCATAGCCCAGTCGATGGTTGCAAAGTCAGCAATCCCTTCCTCGTAAATACGAATACTTTCTCCGTAATAGGAGCGGGCCACGCGGTTTACGATAAAGCCCGGTGTATCTTTTGCAATGACTGTAATTTTTTTCCAGTTGTCAATTTTTTTTCTTGCAGATTCGGTGACAGCATTATTTGTAGTGATAGCAGGAATAATTTCTACCAGCGGCATGAGTGGTGCAGGATTAAAAAAATGTATTCCGATAACTCTGGAGTTTATTTTACATGCAGAGGCAATTGATGCAATGGAAAGTGAAGATGTGTTACTGGCAAGAATACATTTATCATCAACAATATTTTCTAAACCGGAAAAAACTTTTTGTTTAATATTTAAATCTTCAATGATAGCTTCAATTACCAGGCTGCATTTTGAAAAATCTTTTAAGCTATCCGCAAATTGAATCCTATCAAAAATTGAAGCGGCATCACCTTTATTTAGTTTTCCTTTTTCCTCCAGCTTATTCAAGTTGTTTTGCAAATTGCCTTTTGCCTTTTGCAAACTTTCATTATTTGCATCAAACAATAAAACATTTTCACCGGCAACAGCAGCAACCTGGGCAATGCCACTTCCCATTGCTCCGGCACCAATTATACCAACAGGTTTATCATCATTCATAAATTATTGTTCTGGCTGAATGGTGCCATGCTCTACATAATGTTTTGCTGCAATTGCAAGCCGCGCCCATTTATCAGCTTGCGAAATATAAACCTGTACCCACTCTTTCATGGGGCGGCCACTGCCGGAAGGATCAAACGGTTTTGAACCTTTAAGATTTAATCCTTTTTCATGATCAATTCCGGTGAGCTTAAAAACCATGTCTCCATCAAAAAAACAACAGAACGCTTTGCCATTTACTTTCAGGCAAGGTTTTCCAAACATCTGTGATGCCTCAACGTTCGGAAATTTTTTTGTCATATCCGTTGAGATTTTTTCAAATACATTCAAATATCTGCTCATGTTCCTGTAAAGTTTGGTTTTCGTTTTTCAATAAAAGCATTCACTCCTTCTTTATAATCATTTGTATCACCAGATGCAGCTTGCAGTTTTTCTTCCATCTGTAACTGTTGTTCAAGATTGTTGGCAAATGAATCATTCAACAATCGCTTTGTAAATCCAAGTGCTTTGGTTGGCATTAATGCTAATTGTTTTGCAATTGCAAAAGCATCATTCTGCAATGAGGCATCATCCACAACTTTATAAATCATTCCCATTTGCAATGCATCAGCGGCTGACACTTTATCACCGAGCATCATTAATGCAGATGCTTTTCCAAAACCAATTAAGCGTGGCAGAAAAAAAGTACCGCCACTATCAGGCACCAAGCCAATTTTACTGAAAGCCTGGATAAATGTTGCTGATGTTGCAGCAATCACAATATCGCATGCAAATGCAATATTAGCACCTGCGCCTGCCGCTACTCCGTTCACTGCACACACAACAGGTTTTTCAATAGATCGTATTTTTTGAATAATGGGATTATAATGTTCACGCACAATTTTTTCAATTCCAGGTCCATCGGGATCAATGGCTTCACCTAAATCCTGACCTGCTGAAAAAGCTTTGCCTTCACCTGTAATATAAATTGCACGGATTGATTTATCATTTGCTGCATTGTCCAAAGCCTGCTGCATCTGCAAAGCCATTTCACGGTTAAAGCTGTTGTATTTTTCAGGGCGGTTCAACCTGATTTTTACAACGGATTCAATGCTTTCAATAATAATGCTCATAGAGACTTAAAATAATATGATGCAAAGTAAATTAATTATAGCACGTAGCGCTTAAAAATATAAATGGTTATAGCTCGATGATATTAAATTATGGTATTAAATAAAAAAGTCCCGGCTGAAATAACCGGGACTCTTATAGAAAAGAAAATTCAAATTAATTATTTTGTCTGTAGCGTAATTCTTTTTGTGATTACTCCTTTTGAAGTGATCAGTTGAACAGTATAAATTCCGCTTGCAAAAGTTGAAAGATCCACCTGAGTTTTAAATGCAGCTGAATACTTCTGAGAATAAACCGGTTGACCTAAATAGTTATTGATAACAAGTTGCATATTATCTTCCGTTACCTTGCCACTGATGTTAAGGAAACCATTAGTAGGATTTGGGCTTACTAACAGGTTATCAGGATTTGTAACTTCTTTTACTCCTGTAGCAATTGATATCTGCATATCGTCAACACGGGTTGAAGCTGTTACTCCTGATCCAAATCCATTAAAGCCCAGATAATAAGTGCCATTGGAAGGAACAGAGAAAGTATGAGCTACATAATGATAACTTGAATCTGTTGGCACAGGTTCAACAGCAATAGGAAGTGTCATTGCTGTGCTTACGCTGGATGTACCAAGGCGTGTTTCAAGCTGATATGCTGTAGCAGTACCATCAAAAGTTTTGTAATAGAATTCCAAAACATAATTAGTTCCTGAAGTAAGATCAAGACAAGGCGTAAATAACCAGTTTTCAGTAGTTGCTGCTGCAGGATTACCAAATCCAATACGTGCACATACTAACCCACCATGTGTAAATGTTGCAGGGAAATCCCATTTGTTTAAATCTCCGTCAGTGTCTTCAACTAACCAACCTGCAGGAGGTGTAGTAGTAGCAGCTGTTTCAAAATCTTCTGTAAACGGAGATCCTGTAGTAATTGCAATAGAAGAAGTGTTTGCAGTACTAGTGCTTGATGAGTCATTTGATGCATTTGCATCACCGGTTACTCCAGTATAAGCAATGATAGTGTAGTTACCAACTGCTGAAAGGTTAGCAGTAGTTGTAAATGTATAATTAGCTCCGCCTGATGCAGGAATAGATCCTGTAAAAGTTTCAGTAACAGGAGCACCTCCGTTAATTGTGTAGCTTACCGGAAATCCTGAGATTGGTGAAGCTCCAAAATTAGCAATAGAGATAGAAATCGGAGTGGTAGCACTTAATCCACAACCTGAAGTAATAGCAGTAATTCCGGAAACACCTGCATCTGTTGCTGCTGGTTCATAAAGTTGGATGTCATCCACTTCCCAGAAGTAATCCCAGTTACCTACATATTTAAATTTTATAAATAATGTAGTCTGGTTAGCTGCAGTAGCAGAAATATCTATATCCACATTATGCGGATTAGCTGTAGCAGCATTTTGTGCTAAACCTGTTTCTGCATGATACACATCTACCCAGTTTACACTGTCATTACTTACGTACAATGCTGCAACTGCAGCAAACTGACGGAAATAATCAGTGAAGGCAATGCGCACAATTGAATTTGCAGAACAATTGATAGCAGTTGAAATTAATTCTGTACTGGTAACGGTCATGTTATTACCATAGAAATCATCATCTATGATCATAAATCCGTTTGCCGCTGTAGCACTTTGAATAGTGTCTCCGGGACTGATAGAAGGACCCATTGGACCACCAGTGGAATAAGTCCAGATTTCACCATTCCCAGCACTGTCAGTAACAGCCCATCCTGCCGGAATTCCTGAACCGAAATCCTGGCTGTAAATGACTGCTGCAGGTGCAACATGTACATTTCGCGAATGCGATTGTGAGGCTATAGGGTTTTTAACCTTTACTGAAGCCGCATTAAATCTTTGATCTTGTGCAGCGAGATTGCTTATAATAAAGCCTGCTGCAATGAATAATAGAATTTTTTTCATTTTTTGTGTTTAAGTTTATTTTAGATAATTGAAGGCGCTAAAAGTAACAAAGGATTTCAAACAAATAATTTTTCATTTGTAATAATTTAAATATGGCGTTAAATAATGAGGATTAAGGTGGTTTCATAGTAAATTTAAAATAGGTTAAAAGAATTATCTCCATTCATTTATTAATAAATTGATCAACTTATGAGGTGAATGAAATGAATCATTTAAAAAAAGCTATTTTCGCCCACCTTCAATTCTAATTATCATGTCATCATTCTCCTTCTTAAAATATTTTGTTCCTCAGGACAGAAAATTTTTTCCCTTATTTGACAAAGCTGCTATCAACCTCCAGGAAGGCGCTAAGGCGATGTACCAGCTTACAATAGCCACCACTGCTGAAGACAGGCAGAAATGGTATCGCAGAATTGAACAGTTAGAACATGAGGGAGACACCATCACTCACCATATTTTTAAAGAGTTAGAAAGGAATTTTATTACACCTTTCGATCGTGAAGATATTCATCGCCTGGTAAGTGCTTTGGATGATGTGCTTGATTTTATTCATGGAGCATCTAAGCGCTTAGAACTTTATAAATTTAGTGAATGCACTGCTGATATGGTGAAACTTGCTGAGTTACTTGTGACACAAACCGATGAATTAAGACACGCCATCATTGAATTAAAAAATATGGACCAGATGCGTGATATCAGTAACTCACTGGTGAGAGTAAACAGTATTGAAAATCATGCAGACGATATTTTTGATAATGCTGTTGCCCGATTATTTGAAAGTGAAACTGATGCGATAAAAATTATTAAGACCAAAGAAATTTTATCCGCACTTGAAACCGCAACTGACAAGTGTGAGGATGCTGCAAATGTGATTGAAAGTATTGTTGTTAAAATGGCATAAGGAAAACTTTTATGGATAGCCATTTACTTATAGTAGTTATTTGTCTCGCATTGGTTTTTGATTTTATCAATGGTTTTCATGATGCAGCAAATAGCATAGCTACTGTTGTTTCAACCAAAGTATTAAGTCCATTGGCGGCAGTATTGTGGGCTGCAATGTTTAATTTTATTGCTTACTGGTTGTTTGAATTAAAAGTTGCTGATACAGTTGCAAAAACAGTAAAGCCCGAAAATATTACGCTCATTGTTGTGATGTCAGGCATCATAGCTGCTATTATCTGGAATCTGTTAACCTGGTGGTGGGGTATTCCCAGCAGTTCATCACACACATTGATAGGTGGTTTTGCAGGAGCAGGCATGGCAAATGCCGGAAGTTTTCATGCTGTGAATTTTGATAAAGTAATGCCCACGGTTTATTTCATTGTACTTGCTCCGGTATTGGGTTCTATTATTTCCTATTTCATTTCTGTTATTACATTGCATATCTGTAAAAATGCAAGACCTAATAAAGTAGATAAAGTTTTCAGGCGATTGCAGCTGGTATCTTCTGCTGCTTATAGTCTTGGTCACGGTGGTAATGATGCACAAAAAGTAATGGGAATAATTGCTGCTGCTATGCTTAGCCAGGGATTAATCACTGACATCAAACATTTACCTGAGTGGGTACCGATAGCCTGTTATACATCCATCGCATTAGGAACCATGTTTGGCGGTTGGAGAATTATTAAAACCATGGGACAACGAATAACAAAATTAACTCCCTTTGAAGGGTTCAGTGCTGAAGCTGCCGGTGCCATTACACTTTTTGGTACACAACATTTTAAAATTCCTGTGAGTACTACGCACACTATAACCGGTGCAATTATCGGTGTGGGATTAACTAAACGTATTTCAGCGGTGAGATGGGGCGTTACATTTACTTTAATATGGGCATGGGTATTAACAATTCCTGTTTCAGCAGGATTAGCTGCACTTGTTTTTAATATTTTAAACCGTTTTATGTAATAGTTAAGCTTTGATGAAAGAAGAATTCTTTTTTTCAAAAATTTTTTCTTTATAAAAAAAATAAAGATCAGTTAGTTTTTATTTTTGCCGCTCCTTTGCGAGCCCGGTGAGTTTTGAAAGTATGAGCAGATTAATTTTTATAATAAATTTTCTTTTTTTATTTAGTAATGTGAACGCCCAAACGGTTAACGACAGTTTATTAAATAAAGTAATTGCCCGTACTACTATTGGCGGTTATGGAGATGTATCATATCAGCGTGATTTCAATAATCAAACAGCTACATTAAATCTCAACCGGTTTGTTTTGTTTGTAGGTCATCAGTTCAATTCAAAAATTTCTGTTTTTACTGAATTAGAAGTGGAAGATGCCAAAGTGGAAGGCGGTGATAATGGTGGTGAAGTAGCACTCGAACAGGCTTATCTTCAGTTTCAGCTAAACAAAACAAATCACCTCGTTGCTGGTTTGTTTTTACCTCGTATTGGTATTCTTAACGAAGATCATTTACCTACTTCTTTTAATGGTGTAGAGCGAAACAGAATTGAAACATTGATCATTCCTTCAACATGGAGAGAAATAGGAGTGGGGTTATATGGTAATCTGTTGCGGCTTCCTTTCAACTACAGCATTGCATTAACCAATGGATTAAATGCTGCATCGTTTGAACATGATAATGGAATACGCAGTGGACGTTATGAAGGACGTAATGCGAGTGCAAACAATCTTGCACTCACTGCAGCATTACAATTTAATCCTGGTAATATACGATTCCAGGTTTCTGGTTATTATGGAGGATCAGTAGGGCTTGCAAAAAAAGACGCTGATAAGATTAATCTCAATTCAGGAACATTCGGCACACCGGTAGTAATAGGTGAGGCACATGTAATTTATGATTATAAAGGATTCAATGCACGTTTGCTTGGCACTGCTCTATCAATATCTGATGCAGAAAAAATTAATGCAGCTTATGGTCATGATATTACTGGGCAGGCAGTTGGTGGTTATGCAGAAGTGGGTTATAATTTATTTGAATCTCTGAAAAGAAAAAATCTGCAGCATCAGAAATTAATTCTGTTTGCACGTTATGAATATCTGGATTTGAATGCAGGTGTTCCGGATAATAATGTAAAAGATAAGACATTGAATCAGCAGCATATTGTAGCAGGATTAAATTATCTGCCGATTAATAATGTAACTTTAAAAGCTGATATAAGATTTGTTTCTACCGGTGACACGGAGCAACTATTAATGGCTGATCCTGAAAATGAATACCAAAATAATAATACTTTTTTAAACTTAGGAATCGGATTTTCATTTTAAGTGGAGCGTAAAGAATTTATAAAGACATCATGTTCACTTTGCATGTTTGTGGGATCAGGTGTATTAGTCAGTTTGCTTTCGGCATGCGCATCATTACCAGTTTATAAAACATCAATCATTGAGAATAAAATAAAAATTCCGCTTGCATTGTTTACAGATAATAATTTGCAGATTTTAAAAGTTCAGAATTCATTGTATGATATTGCTGTGAGAAAGGAAAGTGAAACAAAATTTATGGCTTTGCAACTCAGATGTACGCATGCTGATAATGCTTTAACAGCTACAGGAAAAGGATTTATCTGTAACCTACATGGAAGCACCTTTAGCAGCGATGGAAATGTTACGAAAGGTCCTGCCGAATTTGCTTTAAAAAAATATCGCGTAGAGTTAAACGCTAATGAGGTTTTGGTTTTTATTGATTAATATTCACAAAATGCATCATCGCTTTAACATCATCTGTCTGCTTTGTTTCATACTTAGTTGCAGACAGGCTCCTTCTCATTCAGCGCAAGCGGTGGTAACAGAAACTCCTGCCACAATAACTACTGCTGCAAAAGATAGTTTTGAAAACGGGAAAATAATTGATCCTGTTATTAATAATATTAACTCATCCCAAAGCTTTGCTCTTTATTTCCCAAAAAATTATTCAGCATCATCCACTTATCCTGTTGTTTACTTTTTTGATTCGCACGGCAGTGGAAGATTTCCTTTGGATAAATACTCTGCTTTAGCTGATGAGTTTAATTTTATTCTAATTGGCTCTAATGATTCAAAAAACGGGATGCAACCTGAAGCATTGATGAACATTGCAAATAATTTAATGCAGGATGCAGAAAAACGTTTTTCAATTGATAGTTCAAGAAAATATCTTGCAGGTTTTTCAGGAGGTGCAAGAGTAGCTGGCCTGGTAGCAATGCAAACTCCGGGAATTGCAGGCGTGATTGCCTGTTCGGCAGCTATCAACTCGAAGAGTGAGAATAATATTCCTTTTGCGCTGGTTGGCATTGCAGGCAAAGAAGATTTTAATATGACGGAATTGATTGCATTGAATAAGCAATTAGATAAAACTCCTGTTTCTCATCAGTTACTCTTGTTTAATGGAAAGCATGAATGGTGCCCTTTGTCAACTATGAAGGATGCATTTTTATTTTTAGAAACAGATGCTATGCGAAATAAAACTGTTTCAGTTAACAACAGTTTGCTCAGCGATTTTAAAACTGCTGAAGAGAAAAAAGCAAAAAAATTACGCGATGCCAATCAGCTTACACAGGCTGCTGAGACTTATGAAAAGCTTATACATTATTTAAGAGGGTTGCAGGATATTAAACAATATGAGCAAACGCTACAGGCACTTCAGCAAAATAAAAATTACCAGAACGAACGTTTAAAAGAAGATCAGTTAATAGCACAGGAAAATCAGTTAAGAGATCATTATTTTAAATCATTTGGTAAAGAAATTCCGTGGTGGCAAAATGAAGTGAGTAAGATTAATGACGAGATAGCGCGCCAGGGAAACAGTGATGCTGCCTTTATGTTAAAACGCATGTTAGGTTCACTTAGCCTGGCAAGTTATATGGAAGCAAATACTGACATAAATGCAAATCAATTAAGCAAAGCAGATTATATATTACAGATTTATCGCTTGGTGGATCCTACCAATAGCGAGGCATGGTATTTAAGTGCAGAGGTACATGCTAAACAGGGAAGCGAAGCCGCTACCATTAATGAATTACAAAAAGCAATTGATAACGGTTTTAAAGAACGGGACAGGATGGTGAATGATCCCGCATTTGCTCCTATTGCAAACACAAAAGAATTTAACACCTTATTAAATAAAATAAAAGACCTGTAAACGCTTTGAAGCTTTAATTGCAAAACTAAAAACTCATTATTCATATATTTAATTCATAACTCATAATTCATAACTCATAATTATTAATGATCCCATTTATAAGACAGCGTTATAACGCAGCATTTTCCCAGGATAAATACAAGGCATTTATTAATGACATGAACAATACGTTTCATTACGATATTGAATTTCGTATTTCAGAAACTCCGGTGTTTGTGGATAAATATTTCAAATACCAGCTGATGGAAGCGGCAGATGAAATTGTAGATGTTATTCTTCAAAACGATTTTAAAAAGATGACAGAAGCAGCAATCCCTGATCAGTGCCGTGTGCCGAATGAAGATGATCACACGCAACTGCTGGCAATTGACTTTGCTATCTGTGATGATGGTAATGGTGGATTAATTCCGCAGCTGATAGAAATGCAGGGCTTTGCTTCTCTTTACTGTTATCAGCAATGGCTTTCAGAGATGTATAAAAAACATTTTATACTTCCTGCAGGATTTGATAATAAGTTTAACGGTTACACTCATCAGAGTTATATAGAGCGGTTAAAAAAAGTGATTGTTGGCAAACACAAAAAAGAAAATGTGGTGCTGCTTGAGTTAGAGCCATGGAAACAAAAAACACAAATTGATTTTTACTGTTCACAGAAATATCTCGGTATCCCTATTGTTGATATTAAAGATGTGAAACGCGAAGGCAGGCAACTGTTTTATCTCAATGACGGAGTTAAAACTCCTATCCATCGGATTTATAACCGCGTAATTTTTGATGAGCTGCTGCAACGAAAAGATTTGAAACTGCAGTTTAATTTAACTGAAGAAGTGGATGTGGAATGGGTTGCTCATCCTAACTGGTTTTTCCGTATCAGCAAATACACTATGCCTTTTATTAAAAGCAAATATGTGCCTGAAACATTATTTGTTAAAGACTTAAAAACAATTCCAACAGATTTGGAAAATTGGGTATTGAAACCACTTTTTTCTTTTTCAGGACAAGGAATTATTTTTGATGTTACCAAAAAAGATTTTGATGCAATCACTGATCCGGCCAGTTATATTTTGCAACGCAAAGTAAATTATGCGGGTGCTGTTAAATCACCTACAGGTCCTGTTAAATGTGAAATCCGCTTAATGTATTTATGGAAAGAGAATGAATCTAAACCAGAACTCATCATTAATCTTGGCAGGATGAGCAAAGGAAAAATGATTGGCGTTAGATATAATCAGGATATGGATTGGGTAGGAGCGACCAGTTTTTTCCTCGAACAATAAGATTAAGGAAAATTCTGAAAATTCTTTTTGGGAAGCACGAATTTTTTCTCTTCTGTAAATTACTTAGTTGCTTTTAAAAATATTCCCAGGTTGATTTCATCTTTTACCAGATCATCGGGCTTGCCGGGATAAATGATATCCCATTGCTTGCGGTTAATATTAAACTTTGCTGTAGCTTCCACTGAATTTTCATCTATTATTATCCCTGCAGGAAACTCAATATTCTTCGTAATTCCCTTAATAGTTAGATTTCCACTTACCGTATTCGTTGGATTGTTGACTTTGTATTTACTGATGGTTTCCTCCCTCGGGTCATCCTGCTCTTTAATCATACCTTTAAAAGGTTTTACACTGGTGATAGTAAATGTGGCTTCAGGATATTTTTCCACATCAAAAAAATCGGCTGACCGCAGGTGACCGGTAAGTTTGTGGTTCATTTCTTCATTTACATTTTTAGGACCAGTAGCAACTATAGTGGTCATGTCCATTATAAAATTTCCTCCTGAAATAGTGTTGTCATTAAGGGTTAATTCACCACTTTTAATTTTAACTGTTCCTGTATGATACCCGCTCACCTTTGTACCTATCCATTCAAGGGTGCTTGTTTCAGTGTTTACTTTATAGGTGTCGCCATTAGTATTATTCTCTTTTACTTCTTTGGCTTCTGTGGTGATTGCTTTATCGCTTTTAGGTGCTGAACATGAAATGTTGAGAACAAGAATAAGCGAAAGTATGCACTGTATAATATTTAATTTTTTCATTTTATTTATATCTTATAAATAGTAACTATAAGTTTATGCCAACTGAGTTAAAACGTTGTTACATAAAAATTTATTTATCCTTGGCAGCGATAGCTCTACAAGGCAAAACTTCAGTTAACCAGGTTAATGTATCATTATTGCAACCGGGTATTTATCACCTGGAATTATCGGGTGCAAACGGAAACAAAAGCGTTATAAAATTTGTTAAGAATTAATGGATCATTTATTCATAAAATCCCGTTTGTATTTATACAGACGGGATTTTTTTATTAGTTTACACAGATAATATGTCCATAATTATTCTTCTATGTCCGGAATAAATATTTCAAATGTTGCTCCTTCATCCCTGATGCCTTTGGCTGTGATAAATCCGCGGTGGTTTTCAACTACTTTTTTGCAAATTGACAAACCGATACCTGTACCACTGTATTGTTCTTTGGAATGCAATCTTTGGAATAGTAAAAATATCCGCTCTGCATATTCCTCCTCGAAACCGATACCATTATCACTGATAGTTATTTTCCAATAGTTTGAAACATTATTGATTAATGGTTTGTGATTTATTTCTATAGCAGGAATGAGCTGGGCACTGATTTCAATCCTCAATTGCACGTTATGCTTTGCATATTTAATTGAATTGTTTACCAGGTTAAACAATAGCTGACGAAACTGCAACCTGATGATTTTTAATGCTGGCAACGGAGAAACTATTACTGAAGCTTTTATTGTATCAATATTTTCCTTTAAATCATTGACAACTTCTGACACCAATTCATTTAAATCTGTTTGAGTATAACTAAATTCAGTAATGCTTAATCTGGAATAATTTAAAAGGTCTTCAATAAGCTTTTGCATAAACTGTGAAGAAGCAATAATGCGATCCAGAAACGATGCTGTATCACTGCTTAAACTGCTGTTTTCTTTTTCTTTTATCCTGTAGCTGAATGTCTGAATTTTTCGTAACGGTTCCTGTAAATCATGACTCGCTATATAATTGAATGAAGCAAGTTCCGCATTTCGGTTTTCAAGCTCTATGTTTTTTTCTGTGAGAGAATTGTTGGCTTCATTTAATTTTTTTGCATTTCGCATGAGCTCACTCACGTCTCGCGCAGCAAACAATACTCCACGCACACGGTTATTATTAATGATGGGATTAGCAAATAATAGAATATCAATTGTTGTATTCTTTGTAATAATTGATGATTCAATATTATCGCACGATTTACCTGCCATTGCAATATTTAATGCATCGTAAAAATTTGCTTTATGCTGTGATGATCCGAAGTTTAATAATTTTCGGAAAGAGAAACTACGCTTTGCTTTATCTTGTATATCAAGAATGCGCGCACCAAATTCATTCAGATAAGTAACTCTTCCTTTATCAGATACACTGAATAAAATAAAGGGTAATGCTCCGATTAAATCTTCTACACGTATCAGTTCTGTTACACTGAAAAGCCTGTATTTCGCCAATGCGAGCACAGTAGCAAGCGAAAAAAAAGTCATCATGGTGGAAGTAACAGGAAGTGCTGCCTGATGTAATAAGGTAGGAAAAATAACTTCCGTTATCACTCCTGTCAAAGTAGGGATACCAATTCCTAAAGCGATATAAAGTGATTGGGTCCTGAGCAAACGATCAGACCAAACCTGATAAGTGTGTACAATCAGCAATGCAGAAGCGCATAATACAAGAAGCGAAATCCAATAAATTAAAAGTTCATCAAAAATGGAATTGTTATGATAATTTATCCATCCCCAGATGGGTGAGTAGTCAAAAATATGAGGAAATATTTCTGACTGGTAAATGGAAATAAAAGCAATAGCAGGCGCATATAATAAAATCAGCAGGATGCGTGAATAAGTAGCTTTAATGTAATCACAGTAGAGCAATGCAAAATGAAGGCATAAGGGTCCCACAAAAATCCATGCAAAACTGAGCATCGTTTCCCATCTATCAGCGGTGTGGGCTGTCACACTTATTCTTGCAATAGCATCGTTCATTTGCCATAAGGCAACAGCAAGCGTTAGCAGTGCGAAAATATTTATCAGCCGGTTTTTAGGAAGAAAAAATACAATGTAAGCTAACAGGATCATATTTATAAATCCAGGAATAGCTGCTAATAAAAAACCAACCTGATTCTGAAAACTAAAGTCAAACACGAGGTTAAAATATTAAAAAATAACAAAAGTTGAAAATGCAAAAAATTTAATCGTGTCATATCAACGTGCATTGCTTTTCGGAAACATGGTTTTATCAGGATCTTTCAGCAACTGTGTGATTGCTTTCTTGATTATCTGTGAACGGATTGAAGCTGCTTTTTTAGGAGGTACAAGATAGTTAACCGTGGCTTCAACCCAAGTATTGGTATTAATGCGGAAACTCACAAAAGGATAATCTTTAATTTCTATCATCAATGGGAGATTCTTTGATCATACTACGTAGCTGCGCAATACGCTCGCTCATATCAGGACCTAATTCTTTCATGGTAATTTCTTTTAATGTTTTTTCAACATGATCAAGATTACTTTCATACGCAACATGAAATGGTATTTCATTCCATATAAATTGAAAATCGCGCCACGAATAATTATATACCGGGGATTGGAATACAAGACTATTGGGAAAACGTATCAGCCGTCCGCTTGGCAAATCATTCGTGAGATAATCACCGGCAAACTCCCATAATGTGGTATCAAGATAACCAACCTCTATCACATCACCTTTAAAAGTATCAAGCTGAATACGGTCGCCAATGCGATAAGGATTACGGATGATAATATACATCCACCCGATAAAAGAAGAGATTGGAGTTTGTAATGCAAAACCAATGATGAGCGAAAACAATCCAAGCGAAACTGCCGCTGCATACCAATTGGCAAAGAGAAAAGAAACAAATAAAAAACCGATAACCAACGTACTTACTAATTTGGTGAGACGAATTAAATTATACCTGCCTGCTTTGGTATGTGCTTTTTTTAAAATGATAACTTCTATCAGCTTGGAAACCGTTAACACAACCACTGCAAAGAATCCGGCAAGTGAAACTTTTTCAACAATATTTCTGTAATTGCCAATGATATCAAAAACCTGCATCCTGATTAAAAAATACAAGATGATGCAAGCCAATGCAATGATGGCATAGCTACTCAACCAAACCTTTTTTGTTTTTATCGTTTGTTTTTTTGCAGGTGCTGATTGTTCTTTTTGCTTTTTTACTTCCATCGCTAAAAGATAAAAAATCTTTGTGCCAAAGGATTAAAATTTCACCTGGAAAAAGTTTGGTTTGGGAAGAGTGGGAGGAGAGCAGAAGGAGAGGAAGGATATGCTGTGTTTATCCTTAGTACACCATCAGATAAAAATTTAGGTGTGTTGTAGTTGCTGCTCGTACCCGAACTTATTGTTCTTTCTATATCCGTTTAACTGTAAATAAAGGCGTTAAACATTTATCTCTTCTTACTCACATTCGGCAAACGGTTGCCCCTTTTTGAAAGAAATAAGTTAATTTACTCAGTTAATCCCACTATTTCCCGTTGGCACATATCTTAAAGGTATGTCTTGGTATTGTTAACCTAACCTTGAGAATACACACACGTTATATTAAATAGTTAAAAAAAAATAAAAATGAAAAATTCAAACATCAATTTTAGACACAGCTTATTAATGGCTGTATTATTATTAGGAATAAGCAGCTCTATTCAAGCCCAGAAATTTGAAATAGGAGCGCGGCTTATGCCCTCCTTCTCAACTTTCGATATAAAAAATTCCACCGGGGGCACTGTAAAAGGAAGTGTAACGATGGGTTTTGGTGCGGGTGCAATGGCAGGCTTCAATATTTCCAATAATGTAGGGATAGAAGCTGACCTCATTTACAATACCATTTCACAGAAATATAAAAATGAAAATGTAGAACAAAAAATCACATTAAGTTATGTTAGCATTCCGCTCTTACTGTCCCTTAATACAAATAAAACTAAAAGAGTAAATTTTAACATGGTTTTAGGTCCTCAGTTAGGAATAAATGTAGGTAGCAACCTCAAGACATCAGGTAATGACGGAACCAGTAATGCACAAGCTGTGCTTGCAGTAAAAAAGAATGATTTAGGTGTTGCTTACGGTGCAGGTGTGGATATCGGGATCAATGCTGCAAAATCTTTTCGCCTTGGCGTTGGTTACCGCGGTGCTATGGGATTGATTGATGTCAGCGACAATAGCAAGTCCAATACTACCAATTCATATTACGTGTTGGATCGCACTCACATTAAAACTAACGCTGCTTACATTGGAATATCCTATTTGTTTTTGTAGTCAATCAGCACAATATTATAAATGCAAAAGTTAAATTTTATTTGTTACTGAATAGCTATAGCAACAATTTTTATTGGAAATTATTTTTTACATTATCAGAAGAGGTTATTGATTAAAATAACTTCCTCTACAAAATATTTTTATTCACTTATCAATATAGGATAGAATCTTTCTATACTAAAACATTATTATTTAAAATTAAAACAATGACTACAACAAAAAATTTAGGCATCTGGATGGATCATGCAAGTGCTCATTTGATGGAATTTACTAAGGAAGCCGGAGAATCAAAAACTATTGAATCCGATTTTACACACCAGGCAAAAGAAGAAAGCCAGCACAAAAGTGAGAACGTAATGCATAATAAGGAGCAGCATCAGCAATCAGAATATTACAAAAAGCTGGGAGACACAATCAGGAATTATGACGAAGTATTGCTTTTCGGTCCTACGAATGCCAAAGCTGAATTATTAAATATTTTGAGAGCTGATCATCGTTTTGAAAAAATAAAAATTGAAGTAAAGCACTCAGATAAAATGACAGAGAACCAGCAACACGCATTTGTGAAAGAGTATTTTTCCAAAAATTAAATCTTCAAACACTCAGTAATAAATGAAAAACATTTTTAAAATAATTGCAATGATTACCATCACCTTTATTGCAGGTTTAAATAATCCCGCACAATCACAATCTCTCTATACTATCAAGGACTCTAAGGATATTGAGATGAAATTGTCGGGAACATCAACTCTGCATAAGTGGAGCATGGATGCACAAACTTTTACCGGTGATGCTGCATTCGGATTTAATGATGCCAACAATCATCAACTTGATTCTCTTACGGCACTCTCCTTCTCTTTACAGGTAAAGGATTTGAAAAGTGATGAAAAGATGCTGGACAAAAATGCTTACAAAGCATTAAAGACAGATGAGTATAAAGACATCGTTTATAAGCTGACTTCTGCAAAAGTATTTCCCGGAGGAAAAGATAAAAGGCACCTCGTTAAAACGGTTGGTAATCTCACTATAGCAGGTGTTACTAATGAGGTAGCAATGGATGTTTATTGCGTGCTCAACAGGGATGCAACAATTACCTGTACAGGTTCTGAAAAATTAAAAATGACGGATTACGAAGTGAAGCCGCCCTCTTTTATGCTGGGTGCAATGAAAACGGGTGATGACATTACGTTGGATTTTACATTGGTTTATAAAAAATGAAAAAATTTCATATAAGTTTTCAATTAATCTCACATCATGAAAAATAAACTCTTATTAGTTCTATGCTGTACTTGCTGCGTACTAAAAGCGCAACAACCAGCAATGCAATATTTTCGCTCTAATGACAAGACGGGATTAAATATTTTTGAAAATAACAAAAATGATACAACTGCTTTTACAGGTATTAAGGTAAGAATAGGTGGAAATTTTACGCAGGATTTTCAGGGACTCAGACATAAGAATAATGCCGATACGGTTTTATTAAATGATGTCAACACTAATGAGCTTATTGCTCTTACCAATGGTTTTAATCTTGCAATGGCTAATCTCACCATTGATGCACAATTGTATGATGGTATCCGGATGAATCTTACCATGTATTTGTCTTCACGTCATCACGAGGAAACATGGGTAAAAGGTGGATATGTGCAATTAGATAAACTTACTTTTCTAAAAAGTGAGGCAGTGGACAACATCATGCAAAGCTTCACTATTAAAGTTGGTGATTATGAAGTGGACTATGGTGATCAGCATTACAGGAGAACTGATGGAGGGAGCGCCATTTACAATCCTTTTGTAGAAAACTATATTATGGATGAATTTGCTACTGAAATTGGTGGCGAAATACTTTACCATCCTAAATGTGGTTTAATTTTTACTGGTGGAATAACAAATGGAGAACTTAATCCTACCGTTGTATCATCATCTAAAATTGATTCTGCCACAGGCAAAGCAAATAAATACGCGCCTGCATTTCATGGCAAGGTCGGTTATGACAAACAGTTCAATAATGATTTCAGATTCAGAATTACAGGTTCTGTTTACGCAGTTCAAAGCGCTGCAAGCAATACATTATTTTCAGGAGACAGAACAGGTTCGCATTATTTCTTTGTGATGGAGAATACTACTGCAACAGCTAATGGTAATTTCAGGTCTGGTAGATTTAACCCACAATTCAGCGAACAGGTAACTGCTTTTATGATTAACCCATTCGTAAAGTTTAAAGGGTTAGAATTATTTGGCACTTATGAAATGGCAAAAGGCAGAACCATTACAGAACCCGACATGCGCACCGCAACTCAATATGCAGTGGATTTAATTTACAGATTTCCGAGAGAGAAAGAAAATTTCTGGATTGGAGGAAGATATAATTCAGTGACGGCTGCGCTACCACTTAATCCAAATGACATTACAATTAATCGGATGGTAGGTTCAGTAGGATGCTTTATCACAAAAAATATTATGATGAAAGCAGAGTATGTAAATCAGGAATTCAAAAATTTTAAATCAACTGATATTCGTTCAGGTGGAAAGTTTGATGGAGTTATGATTGAAGCTTCGATTGGTTTTTAAGAATAAATGTTATTGACTATATAACGGAAATAATAAAGTGAACAATTGAATTATGGTAAATAAGTAGATCAGTGCTAAATCCAATAAGTTGCTTTTTTGATTTCAAACTTTCTTAATAAAAGTAAATAATGATTGAGGTAAAAAAAGAAGGCATCCTGCTAAACAAAACCACGCTAGGTTTTGAAAACGAAGGAGTATTAAATCCTGCAGTAATAAGCGATGGAGAATCCATTCATCTTTTTTACCGGGCTGTAAGTAAGGGCAATTACTCAAGCATTGGCTATTGCAAATTGAAAGAACATTTTACTATCGAAGAACGGTTTGACACACCTGTACTTTTTCCTCAATTTGATTATGAATCGCATGGTGTGGAAGATCCGCGAATCGTAAAGATTGATAATTTATATTATCTCACTTACACTGCTTATGATGGAGTGAACGCACTTGGATGTTTAGCCACGTCAAAAGATTTAAAGCATTGGGATAAGTTGGGGATAATAGTTCCTCAAATCACTTATGATAAATTCTGTCACCTTGCAGGATGCAAGGATGCTATTCATGAAAAATATATTCGATATAATGAACACGAACAAATTCATGAAAAGGAAGGAAAGCAGGTTTTATTATGGGACAAAAATGTAATTTTTTTTCCTCGAAGAATAAATGGCAAACTATATTTTCTGCATCGTATAAGGCCCGAAATTCAAATCGTATCTGTAAATGATTTAAAGGAATTGACAACTGATTTCTGGCAGAATTATTTTTTACATTTTAATGAGCACATTGTGCTTTCGTCCAAACATCAACACGAAGTGAGCTATATAGGTGGAGGTTGTCCTCCTATAGAAACAGAATACGGATGGTTGTTGATTTATCATGGTGTGCATGACACTGTGAAAGGATACGTTTATTCTGCGTGTGTTGCATTACTTGATTTGCAAAACCCACAGAAGGAAATTGCACGATTACCATACCCATTGTTCAAACCGGAACACGAGTGGGAATTAAAAGGCGAAGTAAACAATGTATGTTTCCCTACTGGCACATTTTTGTCAAATGACACATTGTATATTTATTACGGAGCTGCTGACGAACAAATTGCTTGTGCATCGGTAAGCATTTCTGCATTGCTAAAGGAATTATTGATTAATAAAATTAATTATGAAAAGTAAAATCGTTGCACACCATTTTAATAATATCTCAATAGGCGGAGAACAGCAAGTTATTAAAGCAAACGGAAAGTATAGTAAGAATACCAAACGAGAGTTGCCTCAAGTTTTATTTATTACCTCGTTCCCTCCGCGCGAATGTGGCATCGCAACTTACTCCCAGGATTTGATAAAGGCATTGAATAATAAATTTAATAAGTCGTTTACCATAGGGATTTGCGCATTGGAATCAGCATACGAAAAACATAATTATAATGATGAAATAAAATATGTACTTAACACTGATCATCCAAATGCATTCGTGCAATTAACAAAACCCATTAATGAGAATGCTGAAATAAGAATGGTTATGATTCAACATGAGTTTGGATTTTTTGAAAAAAGAGAAAATGATTTCAAACAATTTTTAGAGCTGCTTACAAAACCTGTTGTGATTGTTTTTCATACTGTATTGCCACGCCCAAATGAAACATTGAAATTACATGTGCAACAAATATCCAATCTTGTTGGATCAATAATAGTGATGACTAACTCTTCTAAAAAAATATTGATCAATGATTATGGAGTAAGTCCTGAAAAAATTTCAGTGATTCCACATGGCACACACTTAGTTCCTCATTCCGATAAGGAACTCCTGAAAGAAAAATATAAACTGACAGGAAAAAAAATACTTTCCACGTTTGGTTTGTTAAGTTCAGGAAAAAATATTGAAACTACTTTGGAAGCACTCCCTGCTATAGTTAAACGATATCCTGAAGTGTTGTTTCTTATTATAGGTAAAACACATCCGTCAGTTGTAAAACAAGATGGTGAAAAGTATCGCAAAATGCTGGAAGAAAAAGTGGATGATTTGCAACTGCAACAACACGTTCGTTTTATAAATCAATTTTTGCCATTACCCGAATTGTTGGAATATTTGCAACTCACTGATATTTATTTATTCACTTCCAAAGATCCTAACCAGGCTGTGAGCGGAACATTTTCTTATGCTATCAGTTGTGGTTGCCCTGTTATTTCTACTCCTATACCTCATGCACGCGAAGTATTGCGCGATGATGCAGGGATTATTATTGATTTTGAGAACCCGCAACAATTAACTGATGCGGTGATCAACTTAATGGATGATGAACAGTTAAGAAAAAATATCAGTTCAAATGGATTGCACAGGATGGCATCCACCGCTTGGGAAAATGCTGCCATTGCTCATGCAATGTTGTTTGAAAAAATCAGTGATGGTGAGATTTCATTGAAATATAATAAGCCATCCATTAATCTCGATCATGTAAAAAAACTCACAACTGATTTTGGAATGATTCAGTTTTCTAAAATCAACCAACCCGATATTGACTCCGGTTATACATTGGATGATAATGCCCGTGCATTAATTGCAATGTGTCAGCATTATGAATTAACAAAGGATGAAACAGATTTAAATTATATCAAAATATATTTCAATTTTATTAAACATTGCTTGCAACCCGATGGCAGCTTTTTGAATTACGTTAACGAACAAAATATTTTTACCGATCAAAATAATTCAACCAACCTTGCTGATTCTAATGGTCGGGCAATTTGGGCTTTGGGTTATATGATTTCTATGAGTGATATTCTTCCGAAGGAATTTCGATCTATCGTTACTGATGCAGAAGCAACAATGCAAAGTAGCTTATCAAACTTAAACAGCATTCATTCTACACGTGCAATGGCGTTTGCAATAAAAGGTTTATACTATCATAACGAAAAAAATATTTCCGCATGGGATATGTTATTGATAAATGAACTTGCAAACAGATTAGTTCAAATGTACAGGCATGAGTCCGACAATAAATGGAACTGGTTTGAAAGTTATCTGACTTACGCTAACAGCATTTTGCCCGAAGCAATGTTGTGTGCATGGTTAGCTACAGGTAAACTCATCTATAAAGAAATTGCCAAATCATCTTTTGATTTTCTCTTGTCGAAGATTTTTACAGAGAATCGTATAAAAGTAATTTCCAATAAAAGTTGGTTGTATAAAGGAGAGGAAAAAATTACTGTAGCTGTTGGTGGTGAACAACCTATTGATGTTGCATACACCATCCTTGCGTTGAGTAAATTTTATGATGTGTTTAATGACGAAGATTATCTGCATAAAATGGAGGCTTCGTTTAATTGGTTTGTAGGAAACAATCATCTGCATCAGATCATATACAATCCATGCACTGGCGGATGTCATGATGGCTTGGAAGGACATTATGTAAATCTTAATCAGGGCGCTGAATCAACTGTTAGTTATTTAATGGCAAGGCTAACAATTGAAAAATCGTTAAGAAGAAGACAAGAATTTCCATTGACAGATATTCGTTCGCATGGAAAGTTTGATGGAGTTATGATTGAAGCATCAATTGCATTTTAAGTTTTACAAATGTGGTGGCAATATTTATTAGTTTTTGCAGGAGCATTTTTATTTGATGTAGTTCCGTTTCCGTTTCCACCGGCTTTTTCCATAATGGTTCCCTTGCAAATAATGTTTGGATTGAATACATGGTTGGTAATTATAATAGGAGTTGCAGGTTCAATATTTGGAAGATATGTGCTCACCTTATACATACCGCTGCTTGCTGACAAAGTATTCAAACCTGAAAAGAATGAAGACATTCAGTTTCTCGGAAAAAAAATGAAAGAGAAAGGATGGAAAAGCCAGTTGATCATAATTGCTTATTCACTGTTGCCATTGCCAACTACTCCGCTGTTTCTTGCAGGTGGTATGGCTCGCATAAAACCGATACAAATTATTCCTGCATTCTTCGTTGGTAAATTCACGAGTGATGCAATTGCGGTTCACCTTGGTAAGTTCGCATCTGAAAATTTTAATGATATGATGAGTGCAGCATTATCATGGAAATCAATTGCAAGTGTAGGGCTAGGCTTATTGCTTCTTTGTACACTTCTATTTATTGATTGGCGTTCGCTCATCGAAAAGAAAAAATTCCAATTGAATTTTAAAATATTGAAATGATAAAGTAGAAAGATCAAGGAAATATCTGGGATATAAAAAATGAATTATAAAAAACTTATGATAATCTCCATTGCTGTTATCGCGTTTATTGTGATTATTTTAATTGCAGTAAAAATAAATCTTTCCATACAGTTCCATAAACAGGTAAATGAGCTTTTTTCTCAATCAAAAAATATTTCTACTAAAACATTTCAGCAAGAACAATTAATTGGATTGCCTGAACCTGTGCAACGATATTTCAAACATGTTTTAAAAGATGGTCAACCGTATATCAGTTACGCAAGAATTACGCATGACGGACAATTTAAAACAGGCTTTGATAAAGGTTGGATAAACATAAAAGGAGAACAATATGCTACAACAGAAAAGCCGGGTTTTATCTGGAAGGGCAGTACAAACATGTTTATTGCCCGTGATATGTATATTAGTGATAAAGGACGCTTAGTTGTTTCTCTGTTCTCTTTGTATAATGTTGTGGACGTGACAGGCGATGAATATAATCAGGGCGAACTACTTCGGTGGCTTGGAGAAAGTATTTTGTATCCAACTAATTTATTGCCGAGTGAAAAATTAAAGTGGTTTCCGGTTGATTCGCAAACCGCGAAACTAACATTCAACTATAAAGGGCTTTCATTATTTTTCATTTTCACTTTTAATGTTCTTGGTGAGATAACTCAAATCGAAACAAAGCGATACATGGACAAAGAAAATTTAGCAACATGGATTATTAAAATGGATAATTATAAAGCGTTAAATAATGTTGTTGTGCCTACATCATTCGATGTATTATGGAGGTTGGAGAAAGGAGATTTCAGCTATGCAAAATTTAATATTCAAAAAATAGAATACGATAACCCGAATAAATTCGATTAACAACAATGTAAATTTATAATAAAAGTGGATCAATCAGAAATAGGAACTAACTTAAGCAGCACCTCTCTGTAACCAACTATAAAGTCAAATAGCAAGCAAATAAAAGAGCGCATGATTTAAACAATCCTATAATTGTGAAAATAGTTGCGAAGCTATCTTTGGCAAAGTTAAAACCTCTTGTAATTCTCATTTTTTTTCAGCAACTTGCAGTCGTGTATCAAGAGTTCTTTTTATTCCCTAAGAACCAAAAAAATAATTTAAATACCTATATGAAGTTTATTCATTTCTCAAATCTGGTGCTTCGCTACAGTCAACCATGTTGGTTAAAATTGATGTGAACGGCACACTCTGCAACAGTCTTAATAGTTAGGTAAGCCAATTGTGTATTTTAACAAACTGCTCATTTATGATTAATCTCCATTGATCCCATACAAATTCATCTAAGTTAATTTAATAAGCTACAACAAATGAAAACTAAAACTCCATACTTTATATTATCAGCTTTGAGTACAAAAATATTCGACTACTATAAATTGATTGCTGATAAGGTATACAGACAACTATTTTTAACCCTGCTGCCAGTTTACTGCTTGGCATTTATTAACCCGGTATCAGCTAATGTTTATGTAACCAACACATTTACCGATCCTGTTATTTCTTCGCTGAATAATGCCACTGGTACAATTAACGGTGGAGCAACTATTTCTCTTCGTTCTGCTCTCATGGCAGCAGATAACCTAGGTGGGAACCATACTGTAACTTTATCAACAGGCACCTATAATCTGACCCAGGCTCTTCCAAACAGACAAATAACGATTGGAAATACTGCACAAAATATAACCATCAATGGAAATGGTCCGGCAAACACCATCATTAGTAATACCCTTGATGCAAATAAGGATCGGATTCTCACAATTAATTATAATGGAACTACCCCAAATGTTATAACCACCATCTCCGGAGTAAAATTTCAGAATGGATATTTAACTTCTGATGAGTATGGTGGGGCTGCAATATATGCGGGTCCAATTGGAGGCTTTTTTGAATCGCTAACCGTTATCGATTGCGCTTTTGATAATAATATTTGTCCCGGTGCAGCGGGTAATGGTGGAGTAGGAGGTGCAATTTATATGTTCCAGGAAACCTTAACAGTTGATAATTGCACTTTTACTAATAATAGCAGCGTTGATGGCGTAGCAGGTGCAATTTTTTTTACATTGTATAATAACCAGGGTAATAACGGTAATGTCAATATAACAAATTCCACATTTAGCGGTAATTCTGCCAGGGAGCTTGGCGGTGCCATTCATATTACCTCTCAGGGAGCGCAACCAGGCGGCATTACTTTTACTACAACTATTAATAACAATACATTCTTAAATAATTTTACAACTGTCGGACTTGGCGGTGCGGTTACATTAAATAATGGCGCCAATCTATCGGTTATGCAGATGCATTTCAACCGGTTTGTCGGTAATACAAGTGCTTCTTCAGCATTATCCAGTGGTCTTCATTTTGTTGAGTCTTCGGGCAGTGTGAATGCAGAAAATAACTGGTGGGGTTGTAATTCAAATCCTGTAAGCGGTGGCTCTACAGCTCCCTGCAACCAGGCAGGAGGAGATGTGGCGGGTGGAGGCTCATTGGATGCCAACCCGTGGTTGCAGTTAAAAGTAACAGCTTCTCCCAACACGATTTGTAATTCAACGCCAACAAACCTTGGAAATACTTCTAACATTACTGCAAGTTTCCTGAATAATTCAGATGGCACTGCTATACCTGTTGCTAATCTTTCCAGGTTCATCGGATTGCCCGTTACATGGCCTGCCACAACGTTAGGAAGTCTTTCATCTACACAAACCACCATCCAGGCAAACGGAACAGCAACTACCCTGTTTACTTCAAACGGTACAGGCGGTAATGCAACAGTAAATTCACAGGTGGACAATGTGCCTTCCAATGAAACCTCACCCGCAAGGGCAACTATTACTGTAAATACAACATCAATTATTCCAACAGGTGCTACAGGTACAACAACTATCTGTAATGGAAGCGGTACTACCCTCACGGTATCAGGTGGATTAAAAGGTACAGCAGCCGTAGCGCAATGGTACACCGGGTCATGCGGAGGTTCGCTGCTATTTACGGGAGATGCTTTAAATGTTTCTCCAACTTCAACCACAAACTATTTTGTACGATACAATGGCACTTGTAATACAACTAACTGCGCAACTGTAACAGTAACAGTAAATAATCCTTCTGTAGCGCCAACCAGCATCACCGGAACAACACTTTATTGTAATCCGGGCTCCACCACATTAACAGCCATAGGAGGCACATTAGGTACTAATGCAAATTATCAATGGGGAACCGGTTCTGTTGTTGGAACTAACCCGATAGGAGGCGCAACTAATTCAACGCTAAATGTATCACCAATAAGCACCACCACCTATTGGGTGCGGATAGAAAACACTGCTGCACCATGCACTGGCAATACTGCAGGAGTAACACAGGTAGTAACAGTAAATCATCCTTCAGTTGCTCCAACCAGCATTACGGGAACAACCACGATTTGCAGTCCCGGTTCTACAACATTAATCGCTTCAGGAGGCACCTTAGGCACAGATGCAAATTATCAATGGGGAACAGGTGCTGTTGTGGGAACTTCTCCAATTGCAGGTGCAACTAATTCTTCTCTTTTAGTTTCACCAGGCAGTACCACCACATATTGGGTATGGATAGAGAATGCCGCTGCTCCTTGTACACAAACTACTGGTGGAGTAACTCAGGTTGTAACGGTAAATAATCCATCAGTTGCGCCATCCGGTATTTCAGGAATAACAACTATTTGCAATCCCGGCTCAACTACATTAACAGCAACAGGAGGCACATTGGGTACTAATGCAAATTATCAATGGGGAACAGGCGCTATTGTTGGAACGAACCCGATTGGAGGCGCAACCAATTTAACACTTATCATATCACCAACCAGTACCACCACTTATTGGGTGCGGATAGAAAATACTACTGCTCCCTGTGCCACAAATACAGGTGGGGTAACGCAAGTGATATCTGTTCAGCCACCTGTTGCTCCAGCCATTAGTGGAAATTTATCTTTCTGCTCCGGAAGTTCCACCACTTTAAATGCAGGTTCTTTTTCCGGATACAACTGGTCAACAGGAGCAACAACGCAAACCATTTCAGTAAATACTGCTACCACGTATACTGTGACAGTTTCTGACGGATTCGGATGTACAGGTTCAAATTCTGTTACTGTAAGTTCAATCGTTTTCGATGATAATAATGCCTGCACTACTGATGCATGTGATCCCACAACGGGCAATGTTACCCACACTCCGGTAAGTAGTGATGATAACAATGCCTGTACTACCGATGCCTGTGATCCTGCATCGGGAATCATTTCTCATATCCCCGTAAACACGGATGATAACAACGTTTGTACTACTGATGCCTGCGATCCGATAACCGGAACCTCACATACACCTGTTAACATAAGCGATGGCATAGATTGTACAAAAGACGCTTGTGATCCTGTGATTGGTATAACTCATATTGATACCTGCGGTGGTTGTACAAATGCTCCCATCAAGCCCGATCCAATAACAACCTTTGGCGGAGTTGCGAAAGTTTGCCCGGGAGACTTAAAAACTTATTTCATCGCTCCGGTAGAAGGAGCAACTTCCTATACCTGGACCGCGCAAGCTGGCACCACTTCCATCAATCATCCCAATGGAGCCGGAGCAAATGATACATTGGTTAGGGTGACTTACTCAACGGGATTCAGCTATAGCTTTTTATCCGTGCAAGCCGTGAATACTTGTGGAACAAGTCCTGAGCGACACTTATATATAAAAAGGAATGACCCTAGAGTTCCCTCTGTAATTACCGGAAATCCGTATGGCAACTGTGGTTTAAGTGGAGTTTCTTATTCGGTAATAAATAAAACGGGTATTACTTATAACTGGTCATTCAGTACAACAACAGCCTCCATCGCAAGCGGGCAAGGAACCAACGCTATTACTGCAGATTTTGATCCATCTTATGTGAGCGGACAGCTAAGAGTTAGTGCAACTAACAGTTGCGGAACAAGCGGATTGCGTGCAACTAATATTTTCGCAAAACCTGCTGCGCCATCTTCGCTTACAGGCACTAATTCAGTTTGTGCAAATCAAACGGGTGTGCCTTATTCAACATCACCGGTAGTAACTGCAACCTCTTACACATGGGGTGCTCCCGTTCATGCGCGGATTAACGATGGAAGTATAACTTCCTCCTCCAATACGATGATTACTTCGGCTACTTCAGTTACAGTAAATTTTGGATCATCAGCAGGTAATGTAAAAGTGAGAGCAAACAATGCATGCGCACCCGGTTCTTATAATTCACTGCATGTGAATATCGTTTGCCGGGGTGATGAATCGCAGGCAAACCAATTGGATGCAAACTGTTATCCGTCACCGGCAAGTACTGAATTAAATGTAACTTTTGTATCTGATAAAGAACAAACCAATTTAATTCGTATTACAGATTTAGTTGGGGAAACAGTAATGTTACAAAATCACTATACTTCGGTTGGCGACAACTTGTTTATTCTCGATGTTTCAACTCTTGCAAGTGGTATTTATATGATAGAAGTAATGAACGGTGATCAGAGAAGTATTCAGAAAATTGTTATAGAATAAAATTTAATGTTTACCAAAAACAACTTAGGTTCCCTAAAACGATAATTCGATCTGCAAGCAATTAACTCGTTTGAGAGGACACAAACGAGGGCGGGAGATTGGAAGAGATCAATCTCCTCACCCTCTCATCCCTCTCCCAAAGGAGAGGGATGACGTCTTCGGAATGGTGTGGAGTGATATTGAAAAACTTAAATTTAATAGGGAGTTGATACTTTTTTTGTCATGCTGGAAGCAACTTGTGAAATAGATGTAGTAGGGAACGCAGATTGGTTGATTGAAAGAGGATTATTAACTGGAAGAATTGCAGATCATGTTGGTTCCGCCTTCGTTTGTGTCCTCACAAACGAATCAAATTAAATCAAAAGATTTAATTTCCACTAGAAGACTAATTCGATCTGCACGCGAATTTAATATGCTTGTGAGAACACAAACATGGGCGGGGGATTAAATTTCAATTATGCAAGTAATAAATAATTCGATCTGCAAGCAATTAACTCGTTTGTGAGGACACAAACGTAGGCGGAGTACTGAGAAGGAACTAAATTATATATATATTTGCCATACACCTTTTGCTATTTATAGCTTATAAATTTCAGTTCCTCTATTTACATTCTATCTTATAAATAAAACACAGACTATTACCTAATTTTCAATTACAACTGTAATTAATTCATTTTAGGTTAGCGTCAAAACATATTCATATTACAAAAATTATTCAATAATCATTTTTCAACAAACAAACACTTAAATCAAAAAAAATGAAAAAAAATTTATTATTTATTGCTATTGCATTCCTGATGGGAATGGGTGGCACAATGGCACAATCGAAACCCGGACGCGTATGCGGAACGATGGAATACTTGCAGGAACAATTAAAAAATGACCCGGCAATGCGTTCGAGAATGGAGCAAATTGAACAGCAAACACAAAACTACATTTTATCTAACGCTGCTAACAGATCTACTGCAGTAATTAGTATTCCTGTTGTATTCCATGTTTTGTACAGCACCAACAACACTACACAAAACGTTCCTGATGCACGCATTCTGGAACAGCTTCATG
This sequence comes from Bacteroidota bacterium, assembly GCA_031366005.1. Lineage (GTDB taxonomy): Bacteria > Bacteroidota > Bacteroidia > AKYH767-A > OLB10 > JANLUX01. Next base: position 178,769 of record JANLZB010000022.1, read on the forward strand.
TGTTAAACTTAGATTATTCCCACACGAATGCAGATGCCGGTAATGCGCCAGCTCCTTTCCTTGCAGTAGCTGCAAATACAAACATTCAGTTTTGTCTTGCACAGCAAGATCCGGGTGGTGCAGCAACTACGGGAATCATAAGAAAGCAAACTGCAACTACTTCATTTAGTCAGAATAATGCAGTAAAGTTTAATGCACAAGGTGGTGATGATGCTTGGAATTCAGCTAAATATATGAATGTATGGATTTGTAATCTTGGCGGAGGATTGCTTGGCTATGCACAGTTTCCGGGTGGCACGGCAAGCACTGATGGTATTGTGGTTTTAAATGAATCGGTTGGAGGCCCTGCTGCTGTTGGCACTATGGCACCTTATGATTTAGGAAGAACATTAACTCATGAAGTAGGCCACTGGTTAAATCTTAGTCACATCTGGGGTGATGCAAACTGTGGAAACGATCAGGTTGGCGATACCCCAACACAACAAACATCTAATTTCGGATGCCCTACCTATCCTCATGTTACGTGCAGCAACGGTCCTAACGGTGATATGTTTATGAATTATATGGACTATGTTGATGATGGCTGTATGAATATGTTTACAGCAGGACAGTCAACACGCAGCAATGCATTGTTCGCAGCAGGTGGAGCGCGTGTAGGAATAACAACTTCTCAGGGTTGTGTGGCTGTTGGCGGAGTCTGTGGTACTCCTACAAATTTATCAGCTCAGGCAATTACATCTTCAGGTGCTTCTCTTTATTGGACAGCTGTTTCAGGCGGTACCACTTATTATATTCAATACCGTGTATCTGGCACCACCACCTGGACCCCCGTAAATACTACCAATACATCAATTGCATTAACAGGTTTGACAGCAAATACCACTTATGATTACCGTGTGAGTGCATTTTGTTCTACAACTTATGGAGCCTACACCGCCATCAACACGTTTACCACTGCGGCAACCACCGGATGTGGAGTGCCGGCAGTACTATCAATAACAGGTATCACTCCAACGAAAGCCACTTTTAATTTGGGAGCAGTATCAGGTGCTACAAAATATAATGTGTCGTATCGCATATCAGGTAACACTGCATGGCTAAGTAAAACCGTTACTACTACTACAGTTGCTTTAACAAATTTATTTTCCGCTACTGTTTACAATTACAGGGTACGTGCGTACTGTACTGCCTGGGGCGCGTATAGTGCAATTCAAAATTTTACCACCTCGCCATTGCCAACTGCCTGCACCGGTGTGGATTATTATGAGTCAAATAACACCCTTGCTGCAGCAGCGACAATAGCACCAAATACGAATATTTATCCTTTGATAAGTAGTGCAACAGATAAAGATTATTTTAAAGTAACCACCACCTCTGCTGCACCAAAGCTTAAAGTTGATGTGGATGGACTTCCAGGCGATTATGATGTACAACTCTACTTAAGCAGCACTGGTGCATTATTGAGCTCTTCAGCAAACGCCAGCACCACTCCGGAGCAGATTATTTACAATACCGCAACTGCAGGTACGGTTTACAAAGTATATGTTTTTGGTTATGGCGGAGCCTTTAGTGCTGCTAATTGTTATCATTTAAGAGTTAGCACCAGCGCATCCAATTTCCGCGAGATGGGTTCTCATGTTGAGCAAAATGGCCAAGCCGGGATTATGAGTTTGTATCCAAATCCGGCCAACGATCAGTTAAATATTAATTTGCTTAGTGATAAAAATCAAACTTCAATGGTTAATGTAGTTGACATGTTAGGACGTACTGTTTTGAACATTCAAAAAGCGTTAACTGAAGGAGCTAATAAATTAAATGTCGATTTAGGTAACTTGCAAAACGGCATTTATTCTGTAAGCGTTAATATCAATGGTAAAAACGTGATGCAGAAATTGGTTATTCAAAAAAATTAATAGATAATAATCAATAATATTATTTAAGGAGGCTGTCCCAAAGGGCGGTCTCTTTTTTTTACCACCAGCGCTATAAATTATTGTTAGTAATTGAATGGAAGGAAGCAGACCAAAGGAGAAAAATGCTGGCGGTACCGGAGGTGAAAGAATGCCAACAGAAGAATAAGAAACAAATCAAAAGCAGTTGATGGAAGAAATACAAAGGACACATGAAAATTCCAACAGATAAAAAGATTGGGCATGTTTTACACACTGAATGGATAAAACAAAAACGGAAGATTTTTTGAATCTCCCGCTTTTGTTATTTAACCCTTCTGGGTTATTTATTATTGCTGTCAACAATTTGCAATCTATGAGGAAGGGGATTTGGAAAGGCTAATGTTTACTTTTTGCTTTTCACCGCTATCTACTAGAATATTGGGCAGTTGTTGTTTTTGGTAAGATGGAAGCTCAAAGGTTAATGACCATATTTCAGGGTTGACAGGGATTTTATAAATACCCTGCCCATCAGTCATATCTTCGAAGGTGCGAATTCCGTCAGTGGCTATTACTTTTACCAATTGCAATGGCTGTTGAGTGACTGCGTCATAAACTTCGCCTGTTATCTGCGCGTGATGCTGTGCAGAATTAATAATTCGCTTTGCATGTTCCCACTCCATATAGAAACGTGTATTGGTTATTTTATAATTCCCCATAAGGGCACTCATTGTAGCGCGGATAAAATTGCTGGTTTCGCGAATTAAATCCTGAAGCACATCACCTGTGGTTTGTTTAATTACCACTGAGCTGCGCCTCGCAGTGCTCACCACATTAAATTTATTTATAACAGATCTTAAATCATCAATATCACGGTCAGAAATATGAAACATAATTCTATCTTCCGGTGTTGTGTTTTCTGCCAACCGCAGAATGTTTTGAGCAAACGCAATAGCACTTGTCACCGGTGAACGATAGATAATGCTAAAAGTATAGTTTGCATTTTTATAAGCTGCCTGATCGTTGTGACTAAGTGCGATGGCCTGCACTTTCATGCGCATGGCATCGGCATACTGCGCCATTTGTTTTTTCTTCTCCTTTTTTTCGAACGTTATCCCTTTGGTATATTGCTCGCGATTTATAATCGTCTGGTTGATGATAGCAATGCGTGATTCAAGGGTTGTAACTGCTTGCTGAAGTGGTTGATAACCTGAATAACTAGCAGCATTCCGATTCATGCATGCGCTGCACTCGTAGTACATCTGCACTATTGTATTTGTTCTTTTGTCCATGTATTTAAAATTTTTTTATGATGATTAAAAACCCAGGGTTTAATTTTAACTATTGCTACGATTAAACCCTGAATTTTATTATTTAGCTTTTTACCAGTGTTACGTTTACCTGCTGACGTTCTGCTGAATCAACCAGAACGTCACTGACAGACTTAGGCACATAGGAGAGTATTTCGAAAGTGATATTGTAGAGTTCAGGGCTTACCGGCATTTTGTAGTTACCTTTTATATCAGTGAAGTCTTCAAATATTTTGATACCATTAGACGCAATTACTTTTACACGGGGAAGGGGGGTGTTAGTTCCTTCAATTTTTACTGTACCTGAAATGCTGGCATGACGGGATGCACTATCTATAACCGAGCGGCAATTAATGTATTCAGTATATAAAGGCATGTCTTTAACACGGTAATTACCCATGAGAGAATCAAGTGTGTCGTGAATAAATTTAGAAGTGTCTTTAATGGTTGCGGTTAATAGCTCGCCTGCGGTTTGACGCAATACAACGGAACTACGCCTTTGGGTATTAAGAGTGGTAACCAAATCAATCTGTGCCTGAAACTGAGTAAGATCAGAAGTTGTAACCATATATGTAGCATTATCGGCAACGGGCATGGCATTGGCAAGGTCGTGGATATTTTGTGCACGTGTGATACCGGTAAGCACTGCTCCATAAGCCACTTCGCTGTAAGTGACACCTGCATTTTGAAATACAACGGTATCATTGTTTGCTATAGCCCATGATTGTACACGCTTGCGCATGGCATCACATAAACCTGCCATTTTAATACGTGCTGTTTTTTTGCTGCCTGCATAACCTTTAATGATTTTAGTTGTTTCGCGGGCTTGTGCCTGTTCAACCGCAATGCGTGCCTGCAATGATGCTGTGGCATCAATGACGGGTACGTTGCCTGCGAACTTTGCACTGTTACGGGTTAAGAATGCAGCTACTTCTGTGTGAAGCTGCATGAGTGAGATGAAGATTTTTTTCATTGGATTAAGATTTAATTTTTTTTCTATTATTTTTTTAAATATTGAAGTATTTCTATAGCTTGAACGACTATTAATGGATTAGGTTACATTTGAATAAATGTTTTTTGAAAAAATTATTCGCCTCCCCCTTGACTTCTCTCCCGATTGCTATCGGGATAGGAGAGGTAAGAAGGCTTTTTTACGCATCGACCACACTAAACGTATTAAATAATTTGTCAGTGGTCGGTGGGAAGGAATAAACACCGACCACAGGTGAAATTGTAGTTTATACTACAAGGATAGGCACAGCGTAGTGGATACTACGCTTAGTTTTAAATTATTCTACGCTCAGTTAGGGGTAGAAAATTCTACGCTCAGAATCTTCTTTTTTCAATGTGTACATACTACGGAGAGTAGGGGGAAGGAATAAACACCGACCACAGGTGAAATTGTAGTTTATACTACAAGGATAGGCAAAGCGTAGTGGATACTACGCTTAGTTTTAAATTATTCTACGCTAAGTTAGGGTTGGTTGTGCGCTGAATTGTAGTAAATACTACAAGGATAGTTAAAGCGTAGTAAATACTACGCTTAGTGGGGGTAAAAAGGCTTTTTTACGCATCGACCACACTGAACGTATTAAATATTTGTAAGTGGTCGGTGGGAAGGAATAAACACCGACCACAGGTGAAATTGTAGTTTATACTACAAGGATAGGCACAGCGTAGTGGATACTACGCTTAGTTTTAAATTATTCTACGCTCAGTTAGGGTAGAAAATACTACGCTCAGTATCTTCTTTTTTCAATGTGGACAAACTACGGAGAG
>JANLZB010000092.1:0-36374 GCA_031366005.1 Bacteroidota bacterium
TTTTCGCCTTTGCAGGTGTTCCTTCCACCTGCAAAAAATAGTGAGTTATGTTGATAGTTTCATGTTAATTTTATACCGTGCAAGATAATGAAGAAATACAATTTTTCACTGCAACCAATTTAGAATGGAAACATTTGCTGAAACCTGATAAATACAAAGATATTATCGTAGAGAGTTTAAAATTTTTATCAGTTGATAATCGTGCTTCTGTTTTTGGATTTGTTGCTTGCAGGTGGAAGGAACACCTGCAAGGGCGAAAATCTTTCAATTAACAACTAACTTTCCATTTGCAATCCTTTTCTCACCTTCAATTATTAAGTAAAGATAAATTCCATCTGTTAAATTTTCTCGTTGAACGTTGATGCTATTACTATTGATGGAATGTACCTCCTTTACTTTCTGCCCATAGATATTATAGATTTTTAAAATCGCATTTTTTAATTCACGGTTGAATTGAATGGTTGTGCTAATTGAAAATGGATTGGGAAAGGAATTGGAATAAAAATCGTTATTGTTTTTTTCTGCAATGTTTGCCAGAATACCCGGTATGCAAGAGGTATCAATGCTCACGGATGATGTTAATATTGGATTATAGTACACCACTGATAACGCTCCATTGTCGAAGTAGTCATAAATAGCAGAGTCAATATGTTGAGAGCTGGTACTTCCCCAATAATTGCTGTCTGCAGAGATATTGGGAGAGCCATACGGAATATTATTGTACAGCTCATATTGGGAATTAGGATTTGAAAAGTTATTATGCTTCATTGATTGAACAAATAAATTTTCATACACAACATTAGTTACTGTGTTGTTTATGAAATTATTGCTGTCAATGACCATACTCGGAGCAAAATTTACGTTATTACTAAACTTGCAACAGGAGCCTAAAGGAAAGGAGTTGTTTTTGAAAGTATTATGCGTAAAATATCCCAAACAGGAACTACATGTAACGCCTTGCAAGTCAGTAACAGAAACACTATAAGACGAATTGTTCCCATCAAATAGATTATTTCGGATCATACAATTAGAGGCCGATCCATTGAGTATACTAGTTCCGAATTGTCTTATTACATTCGAACGAAATAAATTACATTCAACCGTTGCACTGGAAACATGAAGTATATTACCATCTGATGTATTATTAATGAAAGAATTCCCAGAAACTGTGCCATCAACCCATGCAATGGAGTTCCCGAGTGCTGATGAATCGTTGATAAAGTAATTATTTGTCGTTACAATATTGCTGCCCGAAGCGTGAAGAACTCCATAAACACTGGAACGACTAATATTATTAATAAAATAGTTTCCGGTAATGGTTACATTGTTTACCGTATTGTCAAAATTTAATGCTGAATAATCATTTCCATAGAAATAATTATTTTGAACGACAGAATTGCACGCTAAGCCATTTACCCATATACCCACACCAGTATTATTTATAATAGAATCATTTTTTATAATCACACCGATGCAAGACAAATTAAAAACAAGTCCTCGGCCACAATGACTCACCATACTTGAATCCAAAATATAAGAAGTTCCATTGGAATAAATTCCTGCCTGACTGCTGTATATAATTGTGCAACGACTAAAATACGGAGAAGAATTTTCAAGATGAATCTGTCCGTAGCCTAAACTGTTTCCCCCATACATCACTTCGCAATATTTCATTATGCAACCAGATAAATAGTCTCCGTTGCTATTAAAGACAGCCTGAGTTGAAGTATTTGAAAAATGTATTTCTCCCCAATCACCTGCTGCAGGTGAAACTTTGTTTGAGGTAAACTTAATCCTGTTTTGAAAAGTTCCAATGGCAATTAATTCACCGTCTATTTGTAATGTTCTATTGGTGTCAAACTTTACAACTACTCCCGGCTCAATGGTTAATGTATAGCCGTTTGATAATAATGTATTGCCATTTACTACGTATGGCGAACCTGCTGTAGTCCATGTTGTGTTAGTATTGATAAAACCGTTTATATAAGTTTGTGCTTGAATAGCAGAAATACTGCTAATGCTAATTAAGAGAAGAAGAGTTGTGATTTTTTTCATCGCTTTGCTTTAAATTGCTACATAGTTTGTTCGGAGCTTTTTCGCCTTTGCAGGTCTTCCTTCCACCTGCAAAAAATAGTGAGTTATGTTGATAGTTTCATGTTAATTTTATACCGTGCAAGATAATGAAGAAATACACTTTTTCACTGCAACCAATTTTTCACTGCAACCAATTTAGAATGGAAACATTTGCTGAAACCTGATAAATACAAAGATATTATCGTAGAGAGTTTAAAATTTTTATCAGTTGCTAATCGTGCTTCTGTTTTTGGATTTGTTGCTTGCAGGTGGAAGGAACACCTGCAAGGGCGAAAATTGGCTGACGCTGCTGTTGATTATAAATATTCTACGATGAGTTTGTATGAACGAGGAGATACTATCTTTGATTTTGTAAACCATTACAAGGATGAAATAGGAGAACGAAATGTATGGTGTGCTTGCGTGGCTGTTGCTTGCAGGTGGAAGGAACACCTGCAAGGGCGAAAAGGTTTGCCGTTTTAAGTTTACAGCTACTTGTTGAATAGCTCGTCAAGCCAATTTATCAAAAGAGAACAAGTTGCTTCGTCAGTTGTCAAATATCTTTTTGTTATGCCTAATCCCATTGGAGTTCCAGGGTCTTCTTGCCAAGAAAGCCAAGAATGAATAACAGCTTTTGATTTATGAATGGAAGCATATTTATTCAGCTTCTTTTCTTCAATATCGTCAAGAGCGGAATTGACAATTGGTAAAAGTTTGTCGTCTTTAGGAACAAGAAAAGAAATAAAATCTTCAAGCATTCCATTTAGGTTATTGTTAGGCATAATCCAAACGCCAACTTTTAAGTTGTTCTCATTTTTAAGAACAAGTCCTTTTGATGGCAAGTCGCTTGGAACGGTAAATCCTTGTGTCGTAAGCACTCCTTTTAGGGAAATCCACCTATTGTTAATTTCTGTGTCTGCGTCAATTATAATTCCTAAAGTTTCAATGCCTGATTGTTTAAATCTTACCGGAATTTGCTCGTTAAGTTTATCAATGCCTTCACAATCTATCACATCAAATGTTTCTGGCACTTTGAACTTTTCACATAAAGCCCAAACAACATGCTGGTCATCGTTTCCCTCTACTAAGAGTTTTTTGCTGAACTTTTCTTTTACTCTCATTATCGGGTTTCAATGTTTTGGTCATAAGCGGTTTTTAATTCAGTCGCATTGAACTCAACCTGTTTAATAGTTCCGTTTACGTTGTCAAGGCGAATAAGTTTTCCGTCAAGCGAATTGTTTGGGCTATTCAAAATGTTTTCAAATCCAGAGATGCAATCCTCACTGTGGGTTGTAACAAATATTTGAACATTTAATTTTTGAGCAAGATTAAAAATTACTTTCCAAAGTTGTTCTTGAACTGTATAGTGTAATCCATTTTCAAACTCATCAATAAGAAGAAAGCCATTGTCTGAATTTACCAACGCAAGAATAATTGTCAGAATTCTGTTTATTCCGTCTCCCATACTACGCAAGGGCAAAACAGTAGCAGCATTTGATAATTTAATAACTGCGGTTCTCTCTCGACCTTCTTCGATAAAAGCTATTCTTTCTGTAGTAGGTTCAATAATCTTTAACGCCTCAATAACATATTGTTCTTTTTCCGTTAAAGTTATGCTGTCCCAAAGTTTACCGTTTATTTCTTTGTCAATGTTCCTTGTGCGTATAAATTCAAAACTTTCATTATTACCGAGTCCCTTAAAATTAATTCTATAAGGTCTGTCATCCTCAAGAGGTAGAATGTATGAGCTACTTCCACTTTTAATTTCAACTCCAACTTTAAAGTTAGCAAGTTGTTTATCCGCGTCATTCTCTAATAGAGTTCGCTTCCTTGTAGTAATTATTCCTTGATTATCTTTTTGGATTTCGTCAAAGTATTTAACAAATCTTAGAGACACGGATTTTTCCTCAGATTTTTCTTTTCCCAAAAGGGTGCTTTCAATATTTCCAATTGATATAGAATGTCCGCTCTCAAAGCCGATAATTCTATTAGTAAAAAGGGATGAGAAAGTTCTTAAATTGTATTCTGTAGGGTTTTTTGATACTTCATTTGGTCTAACCCTTTGTCTAAAATCCTCGCCTCTTTCCCCAAGTAATTCATAAATCAAATTCAAATCTCCTTTGGTGGCATATATTGCAACTGCCTCAAGAATGGAGGACTTTCCAGTATTGTTCTTACCAGTAATGAGATTCACCCTTCCCAAGGAGATAATTCTAAGTTCTTTTAGATTTCTATAATTTTTTATGTCTAAGGAGTCAAGCATATTTTTTGTGTCGGCAAAGGTAAGAGTTTTTGTAAAATTTCATTCGAGGAGATTACTTTCAGGTTTAAGTTTCGGGTTGGTCTGTTAATGTTAGCATTGTCGGTCAATTGGAGCGGTTAGCATGACGCATAACATATAAATATGCGAAACAAACCTACCAAAATTTTCGCATTTCTACTAACCCATGGAAATATTGCGAAGGTTTTGGAATTAATGATTTCGCTTTTCTGTTTTTAACAACTTGTATGGGGTTCTGTTTAAATCAAATTTCAACTTAAACAACTTGCGCGGAGTTTTGTTTAACTTCAAATTCAACTTAAACAAGTTGAACATAGTTTTGTTTAAATCAAATTTCAACTCAAATAAGTTGAAGGTAGTTTTGTTTAAATCAAATTTCAACTTAAACAAGTTGCACGGAATGTTGTTTAACTCCAATAGCAAGTTAAATAAGATGCGGTTAAGGTTGCATAGGTTCGCCTGCAACTTAAACAAATAAGGGAGCAGGTTGACTGAGTCAGTATTTAATTTAATTAAAGTAATCCGGATTAAAGCTTATTTTCGTTTCAATAGCTCTTAAATTTTGAAAGATTAGTCAGGGTTTTTAAATATTTTGGTTTTTTAAGTATGCATTTTTAACGCCATTTGCAAATTTTCTTACACCGGATTTTTTTTGTTTATGGCTAACGCTTCTCTGCATTACTTTCTTAGCAAAGTATAAACAATACTATTTACGATATTTTTTTAAAGTTGTTATTACAATTGAAAGATGCATCCGCAAAATAAATTCTTCTCCCGTTTTTCTGCATGTATCCTTGTGGTATAATTTTAAAAAATAAAAAAATGCAAAAAATTAAAAAGGGTTTCTCAGGTTTGACCGATGAAAAACTGAGCGCACAAACCGGTTATGTGCTTACTAAGATGACCGGCAATACTAACTTTCCTACACCGGTACCTTCTTTAACGGAGATACTTAATGTTAAAAAGGATTTTGACATAGCTGTAAGTGCCGTAAGGGCCGGTAACCGCACTGCTTATCAGGTAACGCTTAAAAACAAATTTGAAACGTTACTTAAAAGGCAGCTTGATCAGTTGTTTAATTATGTTAACACTACTGGTGCAGGCAATATTGAAGTACTTACATCAAGCGGTTTTCCACTGGCAAAGGAGCGCCAGCCTATAGGTGAGCTGCCACAGCCGCAGGATTTTACTATGCGTTCTTTTCAATCAGGTTCTGCATCATTAAAGTGTAAAAGGGTGCATGGTGCTGATTGTTATAATTATCAATATACCCTTGCGCCTAACCCTGAAGTGGAAAACTGGATAACTATTACTGACACCCGTTCATTCATTAAAATTGAAAATCTTCAGCCGGGCGCGCAATATAAGTTTCGCATGTGCGCTGTGGGTGCTGATGGGGCAGGTCCATGGAGCCAGGCAATAAATTGTTTTATAAATTTTTGATTAGTTGTAATATTAATTTGGTTAAACCGCGCAAAGCAACTGCGCGGTTTTTTTATTTATATGCCCAACCAACCTTAAACCTTAAACTTCACACCCTCTTCAGCACCGGAAACCTCCATCTTGCCAAAGCAAAGCTTCCAAACAAAACAAGGTTAAAAAATAAATCACCCATCACTGTTCCGCGGAAAAATGGAATGCCCATAATAAAGCTTTGAGTTAATGATCCGCTTGAGTAACCGTAATAACCCGTAGCCCACTGTCCGAAGTTGGTGATTACAAAAAATAACATGGAGCCCACTAATGAAGCCACCATAATAGTCTGGCGTTGTTCTCTTCCTCTTAATAAAAATCCAATACAGGTTATCAATGCAAATGCACCATACACCCATATCATTCCGGGATGAAAACCGGTGCCGTTTATCAGTTGCAATAAAACATCACTCAGCAACATTGCACCCAGTGGAATAATAAATGCCATTCGTTTATTGCTGATGTAACAACCACCAAACAATGCCATTGCACCAATAGGTGCGAAGTTATCAGGATGAGGAATCAATCTGCACAATGCAGCAACTGTAATCATTCCTGTTATTACTTTTAAGCGGGTATCCCAAACGATGTTTTTCATGAAGCAAATATAAAAAAGTATAAAGTATGAAAAGCGGCTGCTCCTGCCGCTGCTTACTGCCGCTGAATACCATTCCATATTTCCCAAGCTCGCTCTGCCTGCAGATGCAACATCTCCAAACCATTCTTAATTACTGCTCCCTGTTGTTTTGCTTTGGATAAAAAAAATGTTTCCTCAGGATTATAAACCAAGTCATAAAACAAATGTTGTTTGATGATGGCATGATTGGGTAGAGGAGGAAAGGTATCAACATTAGGATACATTCCTGCAGGAGATGTGTTGATGATTAACAGATACTGCTGAATGATGCTTTCATTTATTTCTTCAAAACTGATCACATTCAAAATATTTTTATCAATTACAGTTTGTTTATTTCTGCTTACAAATAAAAAATCAATTTTCAGTTTTGATAATACATAAGCAACAGCTCGCGAAGCTCCACCGGTACCAATGATTAATGCTTTAATATGATGCGGTTTTAATATTGGGATCAATGATTGTTCAAATCCATACGCATCTGTATTAAATCCTTTTAAGATTTTTTTATTATCAGCGGTATTGATGCTTATCGTATTAACTGCCCCAATTATTTTTGCTTCATCACTCAATTCATCAAGCAAAGGAATAACAGCAGTTTTATAAGGGATGGTTACGTTTAATCCTCTAAGTTGAGCATGATCTGCAATCACATCATGCAATTGATTAACACTTGCTATTTCGAAATTTTTATAAGCACAATCAGTTAAATGTTCGCGCTCAAATTTTTCAGTAAAATATTTTTTTGAAAATGAATGCGTAAGCGGGTAACCGATAAGCCCGAATAAACGCATTACTTTTCACGATTACGGTTGCGGATAATTCCGATGATGATCGGCAGTACTGAAATGGCAATAATAGCAAGAACTACGAGTGAAAAATTTTCTTTAACAAATCTCAGTCCTCCGAAAAAATAACCAGCCCACAAACAAATGTTAATCCACAAAAAACTTCCCATCAAACTGAAACCGATAAAACGTTTATAGGTCATGCTGCCAACTCCGGCAACAAAAGGTGCAAATGTTCTTACAATAGGAACAAAACGCGCCATGATTACTGCTTTGCCTCCGTGCTTTGCATAAAAAGTTCGTGTCTGTTCAATATATTCTTTTTTAAGTAAGCGATAATTTTTTTCAAAGACTTTTGGTCCAAGAAAATTCCCGATAAAATAATTGGTGTTGTCACCTGCAAACACAGCGATAAACAAAATTATGATAAGGTAGAAAATATTTAATCCTCCTGACGAGGCAGCAATTGCCCCGGCTGCAAACAATAATGAATCTCCCGGTAAAAGCGGAGTGACAACCAAACCGGTTTCTGCAAACAGAATCAGGAATAAAATAAGATAGGTCCAGGTTTCATATTTACTCACAATCTCAAAGAGATGCTTGTCAATATGCAGAACAAAATCAATGAGAAATTTTATGGCATCAAACATGACAGAATTTTTTAATGGAACACTGATGACACAGGTTAAACGGATTTAAAAGGATGAAAATCTGTATTTATCAGTCGCATCAGTGTTGTCCGTGTTCTGTTATCTATACAGCAATACTCTGGTCAATCTCTTTTGCGTAAGCTGCAATTCCGCCTTTAAGATTATAAAGATTATCAAAGCCAAACTTTTTTTCAAGCGTTTGTATAACCATCCCGCTGCGGCTTCCACTGCGGCAATGAATAACAACTTTTTTATCGCGGTTAACGCGATCAGGATCGTTAACTAAATCATGCATAGGGATTAATTCACCTGAAAGATTTCCTGTCTCGTATTCATGCGGTTCGCGGCAATCAATCAATTGAAAGTCTTCTTTGTTATCCTTCATGGATTTTAATTCCGAAACGGTTACTTCTTTCATATACTATAATGTTTCTTCTGCGCGGGTTTCTGATTTTTCGTTTGGAAATTCTTTATGCTTTGCTGTTTGCATTCTCTTATCGAGATAATTAAAAAATGTATCACTTCTCAAACCAAGTCGTAACGATTCAAGCGCTATCACTTCATTAGGTGCAATGTTTCCGAGATTAACATTGGCACCAAATAAATTAATAAAATAAACCTGTTGTGATTTTTGAGGAGTTTCCCAAATAATTCTTTCCACAGGAATTTTAGCAACTATTTTATTAATGAGTGTAACATGTGCTTTGCCATTAGGACGGAAAATACCAACCGTTCCGCTTTCACGCGCTTCAGCAATCACCTTCCACACACCGGCTTCAATTTCACGTTGCATCATTTCAATCCATAAGTTAGGACGGATTAAAATACCTTCTTCTTTAGAACCCACTTCACTGATAACAGTTACTCGCTTAGCAAGTCGTTGTATGTAATGGCATTTTTCCTGATGAGGCATGGTGATAGAACCATCAGAAACCTCCGCATATTCTACTTTAAATTTATCAAGTAGTTGAAGGTAATCATCAAACATGCCGCGTATAATAAATGCTTCCAGTAAAGTGCCGCCAAAATAAACGGGTATGCCGGCTTCCTTAAAAAAGGCAAGCTTGCGTTCAAGATTTGGAGTGATTAAGGAACTTCCAAAACCTAATTTAATAATATCTATTATTTCTCCTGATGATGATACAAGGTCTTCGCATTCGCGGATGCTCAACCCTTTATCCATTACCATAGTTAATCCACTCTGACGTGGTTTTGCTGAGCGGTTGGGTAAATGTGAGAGTTGAAAATTTTGCATTTCAATTATAATTTAGGATGAATCCTGTTAATAATGGAAGGATCATTTTCCATGGATGGAACTATTTCAAAAAGTACTGCATGCTGGGTATAATCTTTTTCCAAAGCTTCATCCAGTCTTATTAATGCTTCCTGCTGATAGCCGGATAAATAAAGATAACACACATGCCTGTAAAAAAGTTCTGTTTCGTCAGGATGATAAGCTATGGCAGCATTGATAATTTCTGCAGCTTCCAATATCCTGTTTTGTTCAAAAAGAAAATCAGCGTAAGTAATAAATCCTTCTACATTTTCAGGATCAAAATCAATTACTTTTTTATAACAATCATTTGCTGAAGCATAGTTGCATAATTTATATTCACAATCACCTAAAGCAAACCAATAATCACCATGCTGGTTATCTATATCAAGCGCTTTTTTGATGTAATGTATAGCCTCATACCATCGGTCTTCTGCTTCAAGTGTAACACCTATTCCATACCACGCCTGTGCGAATTCCGGTAACATCTTCACTGCTTTCTTATAATAAGAACGTGCATCATCATACTTTTCTAATTGCTCATAACATTCACCAATATTGTAATAAGTAAATGCATCGGGCTTGCAATATTCAAAAGCTATTTTAAAACGTGTTATCGCATCATTATAGCGTTCAAGCATTGTGAGTACATGTGCCATATCTAATTGTGCCGGTGCATAATCTTCTTTAATGAGCAAACAATAATCATAAGCCTGCAGCGCTTTTTCAAAAAGAGTAAGCTTGCAATATAAATTTCCTAAATGATACCATGTGATATAAGAATAAGGACGATCATCAATCAGCTTATTATAAAATGCAATGCCTTCCTGTCCGCGGTTGCTTAACTCCAGGCTGTGCACCATTTCCTCCAACGCCACTTCGTTATCAGCGTTCTCTTCAAGGCAGAGTTTAAAATAATCAACTGCTTTACTATACTGCGCCATGTTTGAATAAGTGATGGCGAGGCTCAGGTGTAAATCATCTTTCTGCTCATCGGCAACTTCAAGTGCTTTTTTAAAACAAACAACAGCTTTTGAAAACTGCTCCAGCATATTAAGTATGTTACCACGTATGATATAAACTTCCACATCAAACGGGCTTACCTTTTCCACTTCATCCAACAATTTCAGTGCTGCTTCTTCCTGGTTTGTCAAAGCCATAATGTGGGCTTCTTTCAGACTGAACTGCACAGCCTGCGGATGAAGAGTTCGTGCATATTTGATAATCTCAACAGCTTTCTGATATTCCTGTGCATCTATATAATGCTCAATAATTCTCAGCAGTGCATCCACATCAAAAAAATAGCGCTCACGTTTGCGCTTCATTTCTTCGAACCTGCGGATGGTATTATCTAATATATCACGATGTTCTTTGCGGTTCTCCAATGCATCATCGTCTTCTTTCATGTTTTTATAATTCTCCTGTTAGATGCTGCAAAAATAATCATTTAAAAGTTGACCGAAACAGCTGGTATTACCTGAAAATATTAACCGTTTAAAATATTTTGTGAAAAGATTAAGGCAGGATTATTAGCATTTCAATTGATTATTTTTGCAACGATGAAAAGAAGTATTTTTCTTTTGCTGTTAATTTTCTGTTTTGGCACTTATTGCAAAGCGCAAAATGCAGCAATTATTAAATGGAATACGCTTGAAAATCTTTTGCATCAAAAATCGGATACCACTTACGTGATTAATTTTTGGGCAACATGGTGTAAGCCGTGTGTTACCGAATTACCTTTTTTTATCGAACAGGAAAAACAATTAAGCAACAAACCTTTTAAATTTTATTTCATCAGTCTTGATTTTAAAAAAGATTTTCAAACACGGTTAATTCCATTTCTTGAAAAACAAAATATAAATAGCACTGTTTATCTTTTGGATGAACCAGATTACAATGCATGGATTGATAAAGTGGACAACCGCTGGCAGGGAGCAATACCCGCAACCGTTATCTATAATACATCCGCTGACAAACGTGATTTTTATGAAAAAGAATTTACTTCCGATGAATTATTTCAAACTTTAAAAACATATATACAATGAAAAATTTAATGAGAACTGGTACAGCATTAATAGTGATTCTGTTTATGCTCAGCTTTAAGCTGATAAATCCTGGCAGCTATGTTCCGGGTGATACAGCAAGAGATTTCAAATTAAAAAATGTGAATGGCAAAATGGTTTCATTGGCAGATTTTAAAGAGGCAAAAGGATTCATCGTGGTGTTTACCTGTAACCACTGTCCTTTTTCTCAGGCATACGAACAACGCATTGTTGATCTTGATAAAAAATATGCAACTCAGGGATATACTGTGATAGCTATTAATCCCAATGATAAAAATGTGGTTCCAGAAGATTCTTATGAAAACATGGTAGCTAATGCTAAGGAAAAAGGTTTTACTTTTCCATACCTCTATGATGAGTCGCAGGAAATTGCACAGGCTTATGGAGCTGCACGCACTCCTCATGTGTTTGTTTTGCAGAAATCGGCCAAAGGAAATATTGTAAAATATGTGGGTGCAATTGATGATAATGCTGATGAACCTGGTGCTGTTACCAAGAGATACGTTGAAGATGCAGTGAATCAATTGCTGGATGGAAAAGAAATAACTGTTCCATCAACAAAAGCTGTTGGCTGTTCCATCAAATGGAAAAAAGCATAGTCCATTAAAGGTAAAACTTTTAAGAGCGGCTTACGTATTACATCTACTTTAATTACACATCAATCCTTAATGATATACGCGTTTATTTTATCAGCTCCCAGAAGCGGATCTACTTTATTGCGACTTACTTTAAATAAAATGCCGGGAATGATTGCGCTTCCTGAAACAAATTTTTTTGCTTTTATTGATCAGCATAAAATAAAAAAAGAATTCAGCTCAGAGAGTGAGAAAAACAGCAGTATAAAAAAATGGGTAAGGCATCACTCTATAAAAAAATGGAATGTTAATCATGCTGAACTTGAGAAATACCTGGAAGGATGTGTTACCAATGCACCTGATCTTCTTTTGCAAACCATTTCCTTTTATTTAAAAAACACTTTGAATAAAGAAGAAAATGGAATTAAGATAATTGATAAATCACCCACGCATATTTTTTACCAGAATTATATTAATGATTGGTTTCCGGGTGCGAAAAAATTGTTTTTAGTAAGAGATCCACGGGATGTAGTTGCAAGTCTTAAAACTTGTTCATGGAGTACTTCTAATCCTTTAACCAATGCAAAGGTTTGGAAAAACGGAATTAAGAGTATGAATGGAGATGATGTAATCAAATATGAAAACCTTGTTGCTGATCCTGTAAAAGAAATGACTTCTGTTTCCCGGTTGCTGGATATTACACTGGATGTAGAAAAGATTTTTAAAGAAACAGATGATGAGGTTGAAAAACGAAATCTTACAAGTAAGAATTCATTGAAACCCATTTCTACTGATTTTATTAACTCTTATAAAAACAAACTTTCCAAAACTGATAAAGACCTTGAAATCATTCAGGAGGTTTGTAAAAAAGAAATGTTGCAATTAGGTTATACACTTGAGCCTTACAAAAAAGGAACTAAGTTTTGGTTTATTTATCTGCAACATTCGCTTGGATTATGGATTTCAAAGCTAAAATGATTTTCAGTTCAATTGCTTAAATCTTTTTCTGATCGCAATAAAAGTTCCGATAATCATCAGTATGCATCCTGTCCATAAAATGTTTATCTGCGGAAAAATAATGGCTTTCATTATGATGAAGTCTTTGCTGTTACTTTTCTTTTCAGAGATATTTAATTCAATTTTATTTTCATCAGGAATAATATTGGCAAAGCTGAATTTTAACCCGAGATCTTCTACTTCTGCATCTTTACTGTAAGGTGTCTGTCCTTTAATTATAAAAACAGGATTAGCATAACGCACTTTTTTATTTACATCAATAATTGTGAGTTGTGCCTCCACTGCAATATCATCTTCATTGAGCAACAAAGTTTTTTTATCTACCTCTTTATTTAATGCAGTTAATATCACTAAGCTGTTACTTGTACTGAGTGTATCGCCAACTTTTATTTTATGTTCAGCAGGTTTTTTGTAAGCATCTTTATTGCTCTCTTCATTATCACCTTCCAGTTCAGCATAAGTAATGTGTGTGTAAATATCTTTATTGATAAAACGTTTTGTTGCAGGTTCTGATACATTACCCATTCGTGGGTTCAGCTGCACAAGTGGTGTTAATGAAAATGCTTTTTCTAATTTCCCTTTTTCATGATTGGCTTTGTAGTAATCAATGGTGTAATAAATATTAACACCTTCTTTATGCTTACCGGTATAAGTCACATAGTAATCACCCATTGCCAATGTATCACCACGATAAAGCAAAATATTTTCTTTGTTCGGAAAATCTTTTCCAAGGTCAACCTGCAGCATGTTACGGCTGATAATGTGTTTTTCTGCATTGGCAATTAAAGCACCTAAAAGAATTAACGCAATACCCATGTGTGCAATGCTTGCTCCGGCTTTTGGAAAATTACCTTTGAGTATGCGGAGAAAATAATCTAAGTTGGCTATGAATGCAAACAAACACGCAAAGGCAAGCAATACAAACTGAACACGGCTAAAGTCAAATACGAATTGTAAAATGATTGTTCCGATAATTGAAATTATTAATGACACTAATATCTTTTTTAAAAAATCGCGCATATCGGTTTCTTTCCATTTAAAAAATAATCCCACAGATGAAAGCAAAGCAACAATTATTGCAATAGGAACCTGCCACGAGTTGTAGAAGTCAATTGCATCAGCGGGTGGTGCCATCTTTGTTCCAAATACTTTATTGATAACAGGAATAGAAGTTGTGATTGTGATTTGAATGGCAGAGATTAACAAAACCAACATTCCCATAAACATCCAGAATTCGCGTGATGAAATTTTTTCTTCTTCCGTTTTTGGATTTATTTTTTTACGGTTTATCACTAATAAAATTATTGACATCACAACAAAAAATGCCATGTAGAAAACCAGTTGACCTGACATTCCTAAATCAGTAAATGCATGCACAGAAGTATCACCTAAAATACCGCTGCGTGTTAAAAATGTTGAGTAAAGCACCAGCAAAAACGTTACTGTTGTAAGAATAAAACTACTCATTAACGACTGACCATTTTTTTTATTAATGATCATCACATGTGCAGCTCCAATCAATGTAAGCCATGGAACCAGGCTCGCATTCTCCACCGGATCCCATGCCCAGAATCCTCCAAAGCTCAGTGCTTCGTAAGCCCATGCACCGCCCATCAGTATTCCGGTTCCTAAAATCATCACTGAAAAAAAAGCCCATGGCAATGCAGGCTTCACCCACTCACGTACTTTACCTGTAAGCAATCCTCCCATTGCAAAAGCAAATGGAACTACAGTGGATGCGAAACCTAAGAATAGAGTTGGAGGATGAATCACCATCCAGTAATTCTGTAGTAAAGGATTTAATCCTCGTCCATCTTTTATTTTGCTCAGATAATCAGGCATGTGTATAAAAGGAAGATTTGCAAAATCCTGTTGGTTACGCAAAAGAATAAATGGATTGGAACCGATTTTTATTCCATTAAATTCCAATCCTAATACCATCGAACATAAAAAAACCTGCACTAACATGATGACACCTAGCACAGGAAATTCCCATTCACGAGCTTTACGGATTAGGAAAAAGCAAAGCACCACATGCCAGAAAGTCCAGAGCAGAAAACTTCCTTCCTGTCCTTCCCAAAAGCAAGCCCACATATAACGAACAGGTAATAATGTAGATGAGTGCTCCCATACATAATAATATTCGAAATAATGATTATGAATAAGATAAAACAGAAGTCCGAAAATGGAGATCACTGCCACACCATGCACATAGAAAGCATTGCGTGCCAGCATACGCCACTGTATTATATCATCTTTGCGGTATAAACCGATAAAATATGCGAAGGCTGAAAGTAAAGCGGCAGTAAAAGCAACTACAATAAGTGCATTACCCCACTGACCAAAGGCAAGGTGCTCGTTTAAGTATTCGATTTGCATTTTTTTGGCTTACAGTTATAGTTTCTTGTTATGATAAATCAACCATAACTGCTAATCTATAAAGAATATATTCATTGTTTTGAAAGGCACAAAGTTCGGTAAAATGAAGGTTACCCGGTTTGATTAATTTAATTTGTAATAAGTTAAATCATTATCAATAATTTAAAAAAAGTGAGAGCAAGAAATAAAGATTTAACCTTTAAAATCATTGGTTATCGCTTTTTTTTTTAATTACATTTGTCGGGTAACAGGCGTTTAACTTTCCTGTTTTTTCTTCGCTCTTTATTTAAATTTCTAAAAAAAACCAAATATGAAAACACTTCGTACACTCATGTTGCCTCCTATTGGCAAAACCTTAATTTGTTTGACAGTATTATTAATTCTGCAACAATTTGCAGTAGCCCAGCCTTACAGAAACTATTTTATTGAGACTAATTCAACAGTCAATACCATCTTACGCGAGGGTAATACTGTTTATCTTGGGGGATCATTTACCGGTGCCGGTTACAGAACTGGTAAGTCTGCATTAGTAAGCAGCACTAACAGTTTTCCCGATGCTGATTTTCCAAGAGCAAACAGCAGCATCAATGTTACCATACCTGATGGTAATGGAGGTTGGTATGTGGGTGGAACTTTTACAGCACTTGGAAACACCGCAATAAACAGGCTTGCTCATATAAAGGCTGACAAGACAGTTGATATTAATTTTCTTCCGGATCCAAATGGAGTGGTAAGATGCCTATGGTTAAGTGGAACTACACTTTATGTAGGAGGTGGTTTTACTAACATTGGCGGATCGGCCATCAACCGGCTTGCCGCTGTTGATGCTGTTACAGGTGTTGCAGGTTCATTCATGCCAAATCCTAACGCTGAAGTTTATACAATCTGGATTACCGGTAGTAATTTATATGCTGGCGGAACCTTTACTAACATAGGTGGAAAAGACATCAATTATTTTGCAAAGCTGGATATCACTACAGGAATCACACAACCTTCTGTTTCGTTTAGTTATATTGTTAATACCATAAAAGGACAAGGCAACGACATTTATGTTGGTGGAGGTTTTTCCATTGGAGGATTTAACACAGGTAAAGCTGCATATTATACGGGTACCAATGACATACCTGAATTTGATTTTCCGCGAACAAACGGAGCAGTAAATTGTATTATAGATGATGGAGCAGGAGGATGGTATATGGGAGGTTCTTTTTCGGTTGTAGGTAATGTCACACGTAATCGTATCGCACACGTGCTTGCTAATTTAACAGTAGATCCTGCTTTTGATCCGAATGCAAATAGTACAGTAAATGCACTTTATAAAAATGGAAGTATTTTATATGTTGGCGGAAGCTTCACAAACATTGCAGGTAACAACATTAACCGTTTAGCCGCAATTGATTTATCGTCAGGCCAGCTCACAAGCTGGAATCCAAATCCTAACAGCACTGTAGCCACTATTGCAGTGTCCGGTAATGATATCTATGCAGGTGGATCATTCACAAATATTGGCGGAGTAGATCAAATTTATTTTGCAAGACTTAATAATACTACAGGTGCAGCATTGCCTTCAGTAGCTACTGACTATATCGTAAATTCATTGGTTAAAGATGGAAATACGCTTTACGCAGGTGGTGGTTTTAGTCACGGTGGTCGTAACACAGGAGGTGCAGCAATGCTTAGTACGGCTAACGATGTTCCTGTGTATGATTTCCCTAAAGCCAATGGTGCTGTATATGATGTGGTGTCAGATGGTACAGGAGGATGGTACATTGGTGGCAGCTTTACTACGGTAGGAGGAATAACACGTAACCGGCTTGCACACATATTGTCAAATAATACAGTTGACCCTGCATGGGATCCTAATGTAAATGGTACTGTATATGTTATTTTATTGGATGGAAACTCTTTTTTCTTTGGTGGTGGATTCTCTGTGGTGGGCAGCACAACTATCAGTAATCTTGCTTGCGTAAATGCCACTACCGGTGTGCTTAGTCCTGCATTTATGCCTAATCCAAATTCAACGGTAAGCTGTCTCGCTGTGGATGGCACCAATAATATTTATGCTGGAGGTTCATTTACTGTAATTGATGGGGCCAATCGTACTTATCTGGCATCAGTAAATAAAACTACCGGTGTGGTTACTTCGTGGACTCCTGATCCAAATTATGTCGTAAGCAAATTAATAGTGTCAGGAGGTAACATTTATGTAGCAGGAGGTTTCAGTATGATAGGAGGAGCATCACGCACTTATCTGGCACTCATCAATAAAACCACATCGGCAGTAAATGCGTGGAACCCTGCACCTAACAATTATGTTTACTCCATGATGCTTACAGGAAGTAAAATATACGTTGGAGGTGCTTTCACCAGCATTGGCGGACAACCGCGCAACAGATTGGCTACACTTAATTTATCCAATGGAAATGCAATGACATGGAACCCTAATATGAATTCCACTGTTTATACTATTGCTTCTTCAGGAAACAGCATAATAGCAGGTGGAGATTTTACAACAGTGGGAACCTCAACACGCGAATATCTTGCACAACTTGATTCCACTTCAGCGTCTGTGTCTGCATGGAATCCTAAACCAAATACTACTGTATATGCACTTGCTACATCAGGAACTTCAATTGTAACTGGAGGAACATTCTCTTATCTTAAATATGAAACAAGAGGATATATTATGTCAGTTGATTTAACAACCGATTTGGTTACTAACTGGAATCCTAATGCAAATAATTATGTGTATTCCATTCTTCCCGTGGGTACCACAGTGTATGCTGGTGGAGCGTTTACTTCTATAGGTGGGCAAACCCGCAACCGCTTAGCTGCGCTGGATGCAACCACTGCTAATGCATCCACGTGGAATCCTAATGCTGACAATACAGTTTACAGTATGTATTACCGCAGCAACCTGTTATACGTTGCCGGTGAATTTTTAAATATTAATGGTACCCAACGATCTTATGCTGCTGCGGTTAATACTACCAATGCTAACATTAATCCATGGAACCCTGTACTTAATACTTCAGCTTATGTGGTTGTTGGAAGTGGTGCTAATTTATTAGTCGGTGGAAACTTCGACTGGGCCAAGTCAGCAAACAGGTATTATATTTCTTCTATTGATGCTACCACAGGATTGTTTAACGCATGGAATCCTAACGCTGACAATTTTGTATATGCAATAGATTTTGATGCTACTCATGCTTATGTAGGTGGAGCCTTTACAAATATTGGCGGACAAAGCCGCAATCGTTTAGCAGCAATTAATATTAGCAATGGCAATGCCACTACATGGAATCCGAATTTTAATTCAGGCGTTTATAGTGTTGTGGTGGATAGCGGAGTAGTTTATTGTGCAGGTGATTTTACTACAGTTGGTTCCGGTGCAAGTATACAGGATAGAACCTATTTTGCTGCTGTTGATGCTTCAACCGGTACTGCTACATCATGGAATCCAAGAGTGAATACTACAGGACTTGGAATTAGTAAAAGTGGTGGGCAAATGGTAGTGTATGGAAATTTCGACTGGCTTAAATATGAAAACAGAAATTATATTTTAAGTTATGATGTGTCAACTGGCCTTATCACTCCGTGGAATCCAAATGCAAACTACATTGTTTACTCTGTTGCTACTGATGCAAACAATGTTTATGCAGGTGGTTATTTCACAAACATTGGAGGCCAACCCCGTAATCATTTAGCACAGTTAAGCAAAACCACAGGTGCTGCTACCACTTTTAATCCTGATGTAAATGGAATCGTATATTCAATGCAGGAATCTAATGGTACTCTTTATGCAGGGGGAAGTTTTACTACCGTAGGAACTTCCACGCGTAATAATCTGTTTGCTGTGAATACCACTTCAGGTTCATTATCAACATGGGATCCTAATGCCAATAGTGATGTTTATGCGTTGATATATGATAACAATACCCTTTACGCTGCCGGAAATTTTACTAATATAAACACACTGCCACGAAACCGTTTTGCAGCCATAGATGCATCCAGTGCAGCAATAGGAAACATGGATCCTGACTTTGGTGCTGCTGTTTATACACTTGCCTTAGATAACAATATACTCTATGCAGGAGGGACTTTTACTACAGTATCCAACAGTGCTGTAACCCGCAACCATCTTGCTGCTATTGATATCAGTAATGGCAGCATTACTTCATGGAATCCTGGTACCAATGGAAATGTGAATGCTTTGGCAGCTAAATCCAATTATGTATTTGTAGGAGGTGGTTTTACAAGTGCGGGCTCGCAAACGGTAAGCAATTGTGCAATCATTCGAAGCACCGGTGTAAGTGGCTTGTATTATCCTGTATATAATTCAACTGTTACTGCACTCTGTGTTTTTGATTCAACATTATATGCCGGAGGTAATTTTACTTCTTATGATGGTAAAGAGGATAATTATTTATCTGCTATTACATTCCCACATAATGATTTTGCCGTTGGTATTCCTGTGGTTAATTATGAAAACCTTGGCATTGTGACTTTCCCAAATCCGGCAACTGATGTTTTATATATCAAAGGTGAATCAAAAGGAACGGAAAATTTATCTTTAAGACTTTATAACATTGCAGGAGCATTGGTTTACCAGGAGGAATTAAAATCTGCAAATGGAGAATTTACGCATGCAATTAATCTTCCGAAACAAACAGACCCAGGCATGTACACGCTACAACTGATCTCTGAGAGCAAAACGCAAACTCAAAAAATTATCATTCAATAAAGGCTATCAGTTAGAAATGCGCCTGTTTAATTTACAATTAAACGGGCGCATTTTTTTAGAGCTTAACCCAATCAGAAAATATCGCTTCTTTAAACTGCATAACATTTTTTTTTGATTCTCGCACTAGTTTTGGTTATTAATAATTTCTAACAATCAAATTATTTTTTCTGCATTGTTTTGTAACTACTTATAAATTTTTTTGCGTGGATTTGTCAATAACTGATTTTTCACAATTTTTCAGTTCGCCCTCTCTTTAACTTTGCACTTGATATGATAGAGAACACTACTTCCGCAAGGAAAAAAAATATAAAAGCATTTACTCCTGATCTTTTACAAGGTAAACTTCCTCCCCAAGCCACTGATCTTGAAGAAGCAGTGCTTGGTGCATTAATGTTGGACAAAGATGCACTTGCAAGTGTAATTGATATTTTGCATCCTGAATGTTTTTATAAAGATCAGCACCAGAAAATTTACGCTGCCATTCATCAGTTGTTTCATGCAACTGAACCCGTGGATATACTCACTGTTACGCAGCAATTGCGTAAAAAAGGTGAGCTTGAAATAGCAGGTGGAGCTTATTACATTACGCAATTAACCAATCGTGTAGCATCTGCTGCAAATGTTGAGTATCATGCGCGTAT
Source organism: Bacteroidota bacterium (assembly GCA_031366005.1). GTDB lineage: Bacteria > Bacteroidota > Bacteroidia > AKYH767-A > OLB10 > JANLUX01. The sequence continues at coordinate 20,592 of JANLZB010000092.1, forward strand.
CATACTTCAGAAATTTATTCAGCGTGAGTTAATACGTATTTCCGGTGAAACTATCCGCGATGCTTATGAAGAAACCACGGATGTGTTGGATTTGCTTGACCGTGCAGAGAAAAACCTCTTTGCCATTGCCGAAGGAAATATAAGGCGCAACTATGAGGACATGAACAGCCTTATTGTAAAAGCAATAAAGGAAGTGGAAACAGCAGCCCATCAAACAGCAGGTGTTACAGGGGTTCCCAGTGGATTTACAGAGCTGGATCGTGTAACAGCTGGTTGGCAAAAGTCTGATCTTGTAATTATCGCTGCGCGGCCCGGTATGGGTAAAACTGCTTTTTGTCTCAGTATGGCGCGCAATGCGGCAGTTATGTTTAATAAGCCTGTTGCTTTTTTCAGTTGCGAAATGTCATCGCTGCAACTGGTCAACCGTTTAATCTCCAGCGAAACTGAAATTAATTCAGAGAAGTTAAAAAAAGGACAACTGGCTGATCACGAGTGGGCGCAGTTAAACAGCAAAATTGTGCCGCTCACTAAAGCTCCAATATATATTGATGATACTCCGGCACTCACTGTATTTGAATTACGGGCTAAGTGCAGAAGACTTGCTGCAGAGAAAAAAATTGAGCTGATCATTATTGATTATTTACAACTGATGGTTGCCGGTGGTGAGAATGGACGTGGCGGTAACCGTGAACAGGAAATAAGCATGATATCCCGCTCTTTGAAAAGTATTGCCAAAGAATTAAACGTGCCCATCATTGCTTTATCCCAGCTAAGCCGCGCTGTTGAATCACGTGGCGGAACCAAGAAACCTCAGCTGAGTGATTTACGTGAATCAGGTGCAATTGAGCAGGATGCTGATATGGTATTGTTCATTTACCGTCCTGAATATTATGGTTTAACCGAAGATGAAAATCATGCACCAACTACTAACGTTGCAGAAATTATCATCGCAAAAAATCGTAACGGTGCTTTGAAAAATGTAAATCTTAAGTTTATTGGTCACCTTACTAAGTTTACTGATCTTGATAATTTTGATTTTATTGATGAAACTGTAAGCATTCAAAATCCCAATGTGGAAAATGAACGCATTACCCGTACATCAAAAATGAATGACATGGACGAAGAAGCGCCTTTTTAAAACGCTTTCATTCCTCATTCATAAAAAAATCTCAACTTTACACTCGTGACAATGCTGTTATAACAATGGCAATGTTTTTACGTTTAACATGCTATGAAAAAATATTTATTCTTGCTTTTAACAATTGCCTGTTTTTCTATCAATCAGGTTCATGCTGCTTACATTCTGATTCCAATGGATGATACGCAAAAGAATCATTTGAAAGCTTATGGTATCGCTTATTGGATTTTACAAAATAATGTGGAGGTTGACTGGCTGCTGAATTATCGTGGTGGTAGCTTTATGTTTAAACAACTTGCACCTCTTGAAAAAGAATGCGTGATAAGGGGAGTTACTTATTCAGTTATTGCAGATGGACAAGCTGCCGGAATTATCAGTGAAATATCTCCCGCAGAAGTTAACATGGATGTGGTGAAACTGGAAAAAGCTCCGAAAATTGCAGTTTATTCACCCAAAAATAAATTACCATGGGATGATGCGGTTACGCTCGTGCTTACTTATGCTGAGATACCTTACGAAGTAATATATGATGAGGAAGTTGTTTTAGGTAAATTACCATTATATGACTGGCTGCATTTGCACCATGAAGATTTTACAGGTCAATACGGAAGGTTTTATGCAATGTATCATACTGCAGCATGGTACCAGGAGCAGGTGAGGAGTGATGAAGCAATGGCACACGGTTTAGGATTTAATAAAGTGAGTCAGATGAAACTTGCGGTAGCGCAAAAGATCCGTGACTTTACTGCCGGTGGCGGATTTTTATTTGCTATGTGTTCAGGAACTGATTCCTACGACATAGCCCTTGCCGCAGAAGGTCTTGACATTTGTGATAAGATTTATGATGGTGACGGAACTTCCCCTGATTACAACAGCAAACTTGATTACAGCAAATGTTTTGCATTCCGCAATTTTAAACTCGTTACTAATCCATTGGAGTATGAGTTTTCTGATATTGATGTTACCAATTCACGCAAAGTGCCGCGCAATGAAGATGTTTTTACACTCTTTGAATTTTCTGCCAAATGGGATCCCGTTCCCACAATGCTCTGTCAAAATCATGAGCAAGTCATCAAAGCATTTATGGGACAGTCCACCGCCTTCAAAAAATCATTGGTAAAGCCCGAAGTTTTAATTATGGGTGAAAACAAATCAGCTGATGAAGCCCGTTATATTCATGGGGAATATGGCAAAGGCACCTGGACTTTTTATGGTGGTCATGATCCTGAAGATTACCAGCACATGGTTGGCGATCCTCCCACTGATCTTGCATTGCATCCTAACTCACCTGGCTATCGGCTAATTCTAAATAATGTGCTTTTTCCTGCTGCTAAAAAGAAAAAGCAAAAAACATAATTACATATTATTGTTGAATTGTTTTATCATCTTTTTTATATGATGTATACATATAATTAAAAAAAGGCGCTCAACTCTCGCTGAACGCCTTTAAAGGAAAGCTTAAAAAGTAACTAACGCTGATTGCCTTTGTTGCCTTGGTTACCCTGATTTCCGCTACCCTGATTTTTGTTCTGTCCTGTTTGTCCGCTGCTTTGGTTTTCACCGCTTCCTTGTCCGCTGCGTGATCCTGCTGTAGGATTTTTCTCACGGTTCTCTCCTCTCATGCTACCTTGCTCATTTTCATCTTCTTCTTCCATGCCGGTTTTTTGATCCTTCTCCTCATCTCTCCGTCCCTGGTTAGATGATCCTTGTGACTGCTGACCTGACTGTTGTCCGGAAGGGTTTTTTTGCCCTTGCTGATCTTTTTGATTTTCTGCCATAATTTTTGTTTTTTTAAATGTTAGAATAATATGTTAATTGTCAATAAAAATTTATTCGCCTGCGTGAGCTGCTTCCACGTTAATTGCTGATTCAGCAATAGAAGTTAATGTTTCATCCGCTTCTTTTTCTTCTGCCAGTGTTTCTCCCAGTAATGATGCGGCTTCCTCTTCACCTAAGGTTTTTGCAAACACACACAGAGTTCCGTAGGTGGCAATTTCATAATGCTCCACTTTTTGAGCTGCCAGAATAATTCCCGCATCACGCACAACACCTTCTTCATTATCCTGCATTATTTCTTCTGCCTCTTTAATAAGCCCCGCCATTGCTTCACATTTTTTAGCCTGTGCTTTTTCTCCGATGGATTCAAACACTTGTTCTAATCGTGTAACGTGCGTTTCAGTAACCGATAAATGTTCTTCAATTGCATTTGCTAATTCTTCAGTAGAAGTCTTCTTTATCATCTTAGGCAAAGCTTTTGTTAATGCTTTCTCTGCCCAATAAATATCCTTCAATTCATTTACAAATAATTCACGCAAACCTTCTGAGGGTTCCTGAGTTTGTTTTGTTCTTGATGCTTTTTTAGCGGCTCCGTTTTGTCCGTTTTGAACTGTTTTTTTTGAAGTAGTTTTCATGTTTTATATTTTCTTGTTTGATAATGGGTTTAATGATTTACATTTATTTAAAAAAAAACTATGCCTTACATTTCTGTAAAATTTTGAGAGATTTAATACACAATATGTGGAATTGCAATTAAGGCAACTGCAAATCAAAGTGGTAAAATAGATGGCACAGTATTTCATTAATTGATAATTCAAAATCATAAAAACATGAAAAATCAAAAACTAAGTTTAGCCTTATTCAGTGTAATGATGTTAGTGTTATCAAGTTGTGCTGCTATTGAAGGAATATTTAAGGCAGGCATGTGGTCCGGAATTTTTATAGTAGTAATTGTAGTTGCACTCATTTTCTGGCTGATTAGTAAAGCAGGCAAAAAATAATTTTATAGCTCTGGCATATATTTTTTACATCTGCTAAAAATTTTATTCTTGCAGTTGTCTCCGAGGTTGGAATAATTTCCATTGACTATTTCAAAATGATTTATAAATAGCTCCCGCTAAGGAGTTTTTTTTTCAAAAAATCTAAATCGCAAATTTTTTTGCAGCTTAATTTTAAGCGTATAACTTTAGGCGTTTTTTAAGCCTCGTTATGAAAATATATAATAACATACTGTTAGTTGATGATGATTTAGATGCATGTTTTCTTAACAAAAGAACAATTCATTCAATGCAATTGGCGGATAACATAGTTACCTGTTGCCATGGTAAGGAAGCGTTAAGTTTTCTTTCTGATAATTGCATGCATGCCATCGGGCATACAAAGCAATGTCCTGATTTAATTTTTCTTGATATTAAAATGCCTGTTATGGATGGCTTTGAATTTTTAGAAGAGTTTATCCATTTACCTATTAAAACACCACGGCCAAAAGTATTTATTCTCACCTCTTCCAATCATAAAACCGACTATGAACGAGCTACTGAATTTAAAGTAGATGGTTATATTGTAAAACCTCTTACCAGGGATAAAGTTATTTCAGCGCTTAACGCATAACATGTTTTAGATGAATATATAGTTAAATGATAATTTTTTCTTGATTTAAGCATGAATGAAATTATCTTTGCTTATAATTAAGCTTTAATAATTTGTCTGCTTAAAATATCAATTAATTTTAATTTGTAAAGCACCTTAACTTTTTCGCACAAATGAAAACTGTTTTTAAAGAATCCCTTAATGCAATATGTAATATTGTGGGACATAAATGGAGATACCAGGATTATTCCAACTGGATAAAAGAAAATGGTGATCCTTATGATTTCAAGGCTTCACGCACATGCATGCGATGTAGAGAACGCGCGTATTTTTATGATTCATGGGTGCCTGCCAGGGAGAAAATGACAAAGTATGATGTCAAATCGCGTTGCAGAGTATTCCAGAACCCCACCCTTCTTACCACACTTTCAATAAAATTTAAAAATTAATTAAGAATATATCCTTTGATGGTAATACAAATGGATATTTCCATTCCATATTCACCACAGTGGAAATAACTTCTTTAAGTTTATTAAAGTTGCTTGGCTTGCGTATATAGACATTAGCACCATTCAGCAAAGTCCTGTCCACATCACCCTGGCTCATCGAAGTAGAAAAAATTGCTACCGGAATATGTTTCAGCTTATCGTTGGTTCTTATCTCTTCCAGGCATTCATGGCCGTTTTTCATCGGCATATTCAAATCCAGAAAAATAAGATCAGGTAACATTGCATCCGGTTTGGTCAGCAAGCGCATAAGCTGCTCACCGCTGTAAACAGTTCTTATCCTGATGTCTTCTTCAATCTCTTCCACTGCATCCTGGAACAACATCTGATCATCCACATCATCATCAGCAAGAAGAATAAACCGTGCACTCATAATTTTCGCTCGCAAATGTATTGAAATTCTTTTTTTCTGATGCCTGTTTTTTATTCACATTTCTTATCGTGCTATATCTGTAAATTTCCTGATCTTATGTTTTTAGATCTCAATATGCCCTGCAAAAGCGGCACCGAATGCCTGAAAGAAATAAGAGAACATAAAAACTTTAAACATATTCCGGTCATTATCTATTCTACTTCCGGTCTTAAGGAAGATATTGACAGCATCTATAACAATGGAGCCAATGGGTACGTCCGGAAATCGCGTTCATACAAAGGAATACAATCGGTATTGCAAAAACTTTTTAATATCAACTGGGACGAATACACTCCCCGGACAAAAAAAATTGTTTTTTATTAAAGCCTGTTTTAATTTCATAATTCAAAAAGAAATATATATCATCACTTCGGAATTCTCTCTGTGAACTTTACTCATTTAACTATAAAAATAACATCCCTTCGGGATTTTTTAACGCTGAAAGCGTGTTATGATTATAAAAAGATCAAGCAAACAGTTAAGAATCCCGAAGGGTTGATATATAAAAAATTATTTTTTAAAAATTTAAACAGGTTCTTAATCTACTTCCGTTTTATTAATATAAACTTGCCCTTGCATTTACACCAAATTTATTTTGCAAATCATAATACAATTTAAAAAAGCTGCCCGGGCTTTTCACATTTAGTCCTTATCCAATGCATCATAAAAAAAGCATTGCTGTATTTTTCGTGGTGATATTATCCACATTTGCTAACGCACAAACACATTTTAATAAAAAACATTTTCTTCAGCCCGACACCATTTACAATCCTCACCGTGCTGCCATAGTCATAATAGGAACAAGCAATGTTTACTTAACTTCAATGGTAGGATTATACGCTCTTTGGTACCGCGGCTACCCTTCCTCCGGTTTCCATACATTTAATGATGCGGAGGAGTGGAATCAAATGGATAAGATCGGACATATAGGTTCAGCGTATTACTTAAGCCGCTGGAGCAATAACCTCGTAGCCTGGACAGGTACTGATAAAAAAAAATCAGCAAGGATAGGAGCAGGGATGGGTTTGATTTATCAAACCATCATCGAAGTGATGGATGGCTTCTCATCCCAATGGGGTTTCTCCTGGTCTGATGTTGGTGCCAACTCTGCCGGTTCGTTACTGTTTCTCTCTCAGCAATTAGCCTGGAAAGAACAACGCATTCAGTTTAAATTCTCATTTCATACCACTCAATATGCAAAATACCGTCCTGCATTACTGGGAGAAAACTTCAGCCAACATATTTTTAAAGATTATAACGGACAAACCTATTGGCTCAGCGCAAATATTTATTCCTTTCTCTCTTACTCATCTCACTTTCCTAAATGGTTAAACATCTCCCTTGGTTATGGAGCTGAAGGAATGACAGGTGCAAACCAAAATCCGTTTATCATAAATGGAAACCCCATCCCCTCTTTTCAGCGCTACCGCCAGTTTTATCTCGCTCCTGATATTGATCTCACCAAAATAAAATTACGCTCACCCTTGCTCAAAACCATATTCCAAACCATTGGATTTATTAAATTTCCGGCACCTGCTATCGAATACAACACCAAAGGAAAAATAATATTCAGGGCATTTTATTTTTAAATCTCGCTTCACTTAGGGTCCGCACTTTTTTATATTTAGATATAATAAAAATATACAGATAATAAATCATCTCAAAAAATTCAGTTCAATTCCAACATATAAAATGTTTTTATGACCGAAATAAAACCCTTCCAAAAATATTTTAAGCAAAAGTTGTTTGGTAACTTTAAAGTTACATATATTTGCGTAACTATAAAGTTACTCAATATGCAAAAAGAAATCAAGCACACATTTTATTTTTCTCAAACGCCTGAAGAAGTTTGGGAGTATTTAACTAAACCAGAATTAATTGAGCAGTGGTTGATGCCAAGTGATTTTAAACCCCTTGTCGGACATCATTTTCGTTTTAGAAATCCTAATAATTCCTTTGTTGTTTGTGAAGTTTCGGAAGTGATCCCATGCACACATTTGGCTTATATATGGAAAAATGATTGGGCAGTAACCAAAACTCCCTATACTTCAAAAGTAACCTGGACACTTACAGCCATCGAAGGTGGAACACAATTATTATTAGTGCATAGCGGATTTGAATTATTTAAAAATTTAGCCGACCACAATAGCGGTTGGATGGCCTTGTGCAATAAATTAGGTGAACTTTTAAAAGCTGCTAACAAATGAGATCGCGACCGGTGGATGCTTTTCAGGTAATTGCCGATCCAAGCCGCAGGCAAATATTGATGATGCTTTCAAAAAACAGCATGACGATTAATTCCTTGGCGGAGAATTTTGATATGAGCCGTCCTGCTGTTTCTAAACACATAAAAATCCTTTATAGTGGGGGTTTTATTTCCATCACAGGCATTGGTAGAGAACGACATTGCATATTAAAACAAGATGGCTTTAATCACTTACAGGATTTCATCAGCTTCTTTGATAATTTTTGGGATAAAAAACTGAAAAAGTTGCAGATGATTTTAAACAATAAAGCAAAATAAAAAAATATAGGCATGGACAATCAAAATTTCACAACAACTATAATAGTTGATAATTCTCCTAAAGAAGTATTCAATGCAATCAATAATGTTGGTGGTTGGTGGCAGGGCGAAGTTAAAGGCAGTTCAAAAAAACTTGATGATGAGTTTACTTATCAAATGGAGGATATCCATTTTTCAAAACAAAAATTAGTTGAGTTAATTCCGAATGAAAAAGTAGTGTGGCTGGTAACGGAGAGCAAATTGAATTTTACAAAAAACAAAAGCGAATGGACAGGAACCAAAATCCTTTTTGAAATTGCTGAAATAAATAACAAAACACAATTGCGTTTTACTCACTTGGGCTTAGTACCCCAATTTGAATGTTATGGTGGATGTTCTGGTGCATGGGGAGAACTTATTCAGAAAAGTTTATTCAGTTTGATAACTACAGGAAAAGGCAAAAAGGTTTTCTGATAGAGAAGTACTGTACGGATAATTATCTGAGACTTCTACAATCCAAAGGAAGAGGCTTAAATAAACAAGTGATCAACAAAATAATTTATAAATAAAAAATCACTTCTTCTTTTTCTTCTTATTCATATCTCCCGCAAAATAATACCTCAGGTCAAGGGTAAGATAATCACCTTTTAAATTAAAATCTGTTTTAGCAGTAATTGGTTGATTCCCTGATTTTCCATTACGATAATACTCCACCTTCGAAATATAAATATCTTTAAACGAACGGTGGTAACTGCTCCCCAGATATATAATTCCATCTTTTTCTGTACGGAATTCCCATCCAATATTAGCTATCAGTCCTGCATTAAAAACACTTAAATTACTTTTACGCAATGCCAGGTGTTTAAAATAAGCTGAGCGTGTATTTATATCAGAAGGAAAAATATCCACCGATGTTCCTAACGAAGCATTCATCCATATCTGCCTGCTTAGCTGCACAAACACCAACACCTGCAATGGCACCTCATAACCAATTATTTTATGATAAGAACTTTCAGTAAATGTAGTATCTGTTATTTTAAGACTGTAAACACGCTTCACATATTGTATCCCCGTTTCCAATGAAAGGTTATTGGTAATTCCTTTCCTCACTACAGCCCCTGCACTAAAACCCGAAATCTGCGCAAGTCTGAAGGTTACATTTGCTGAATCAACCGTCTGCGTTTGTGGTCCCGTACGAAAAAAACTACTCGGAAATATTGGTTTCACTACAAAGCCAAACGATGTGGTTTTTGCCTGCCCAAACAAAATTTGAGGAATAGTTATCAGGCTTATCATACAAAATAAAGTAGTGATTGTAAACCGTAAACTGAAAACTGTAAACCGTAAACCCATCTTATCTCGTTAATCTGAAAATAACTTTTGAAAACAATTGCTCTGACTCCACCTGGAAACAGATTCCCGAAGCATAATTATAATAGCTCCTTTTGCCGTCAGGCAATGTTAATTCATAACGGTGGCTGCTCACAGGTCTTATATTTAAAAACTTACCAAACGCATCAGAATAAACCTGCGTTATTCCTACAGGTTCAAAATAATAAATGGCACACATGTTATAATGAATGTTTTTGTTTTTAAGCGTTGTTGTCTGATCAGCAGTCTCAATAACATACTTAGTTCCGTCCCATTTGGTGCTTGAATTAACCTGTACTCTTTTATTTATTTTTTGATAAGCTGTTGAATGCATCATTTTACCATTGCTGTAATCACTCTCCATTTTATATTCAACATCTACATTAATAATTTTATGCACTGTCATTTTACTTTGCAAAATATAGCTCACACTTTCTTTTTGTGCTTGCCGCTCGGCATTTAAAATGCCAATGGTATCTTTATTAAGAAAAATTCTATACGTAAGTTTCTGTGCATTTACAGAGGTAATAAAGCAAACACATCCAATTATTACAGAAAATATCCGGGCAGCATTTTGCATTTTCTTTTTATCAACTAAAAAAGCCGTCACATTATTGTTGTGACGGCTCTTTAACATATTTTACACTGTGTTATTCAAATATTACTTTTCGTGTAGTATTACCCTTGTCAGTTTTAATCCTTACAAGATAAACGCCTGCATCCAGCTTACCGCGATTGATTTTCACACTTTGAGCATTTAATCCTTCCATTGAATAAACGCGGTCGCCTATAACATTCATTAATTCAATACTGTGAATGTATAGTGACGCATCACTGATGGAAATCATAAAATTATCTTTAACAGGATTTGGAGTTACCTGTAATGCAATAGCCGGATTATTGTTTTCTTTAATGCCCACAAAACCTCCGCAACGGCTCACCCGTGGCACAAAATAATTCTGAATAGTATCAATATATGCCAGCGCTTTTGCTTTACTCATATTGGGATTGGTAAGCAAAGCATTTTGATACACTGCTGTTCCATATGGTTGAGAATAACCTAATGCCTGTGCTGCAGCAACCGTTGCTGTAGAATCAAACCATTCCCATGGTCCTGCTTGTGGCGAAGGTGTATAGAATGGATACAATCCCTCTTGTCCTCCATTTAAAGAATTGGCATGTGTGGTATAAACATCAGTGAAATTATGCGGGATACATGCATTATTTCCATAAGCATTTGCCTGCGCAATAAACATACTGTCTCCGCTTACATCCACCACAAAATCACCTGTAGTGGGAACAATTACCGGTCCGTTGCCATAAGGCGCAAAAGGATCCACCTTAACATGGAATCCAACCATCGGTACATCACCCGGCTCCAACCACGAACTATCACCCAGCGCACCGCCTATGTTACAAACGAAATGCGCCTCTGAACTATAACCCGGACTATTGTTGGAATTATTAACAGTAGAAAATCCACCGAATCCTTCAAAGTCACCCATGGCAGCCTGGTTTACATAAGGTGTACCTGCCACAAATCCCCATGAGAAATTAGTGCTTTGTGCAAGAAATTTAGGAAGACTTATTTCACTTGCTTTATCAAGTGTTGCACAGGCAAGCGCCACATAACCGCCAGATCCTTGGCCCACCAGAATAATATTATTGGTATCCACTTTATAAACATTTCCATGCACCGTTGCATCCATTCTGAAAAACCTTATACATGATTTCACGTCTTGTATGGCACGATAAACAGCAATCAATAAACTGCCTGTGCGTATATCCTGATCAGTTGATTGAGGATCCCATCCAAGGCGGTAAGTAACTGCTGCTGCTACAAAACCTCGTTTTGCAAATCGTGTACACATCTCCACCACTGAACTGTCACGCCTCGAACCGGTAGGAGTGCCATTGACAATTGCAGGTAAAAAACTTCCTGTCGGCAGATAAATAATTAATGGTCTGGCTGTAGATGTATCAGCAATTCCGCCTGGTTCATACACATCCATTTTTAAATCTGTTGCCATAGGAGAGCCCGGTCCCAGCAGAAACTGATAATTGTTAGCGTAAATAATATTGGATGCTACATTGGCTGATGGAAACACATAAGACAGGTAGCGTTGGGCAAACAATGCTGTGTTTGAAAAAACACATGCACTGATAAAGATAATACTAAGTAATTTTTTTTTCATTGCTTTGATTTTAGTTGCGGTAAATTTAGATAAATACAGAATAGAAAATTTGCGATAAAGATTTAGTTTGCCATTTTATTGTGACTTCATTTTTAATTCAGTTCTACTAATATTTGCACATAAGCTAAACGACCAACCTGAGGTCCGCCAAATACTTCATAATGTTTATTGTTCCATATATTAGCTTCTCCTGATTTGTATTCATTGTTTTTTGCTATGTGTGCTGCAACAGCTCTCAGGCTTAATAAATTTGCAGCTCCTATTTTCACAGTGGTTTTTAGTTTTGTAATACGTTTATTAATCTGCAAATCCAGCAAATCATAATTTTTTATCTCACCTGTAAATTGTGGCGATCCTTCAAACAGAAATCCCTGCACCCATTTGTAATTGATATTAAAGCCCCAGTTATGAATGGGTATGCTGGGTAATTTTTTCCAGATGCGGTTTAACAAAGTAAAATTGGTTTGCATATAGCGCGCGCTTAACCCGATGTTAAATTTATTTTTTGGTGTATTGTAAGCTGGAATTAACGGATCATCCGAACCCTTGCGGTTGAGTTCATTCCATGAGTAATTACCGCTCAAAGTATAGAACTCTGAAAAATAATAATTCATCGCTACTGAAAATCCCTGGGTAGTTACTTTGTCAAGTGAGTTGGTTGCAACACGGTAAACATTATTAACTGATGCGCTGTTTGCTGATGTTATATAATCAATATCAGCACCTATTTCATAACCGATAAAATCTTTATAGATGCTGTAATAATATCCGGCATCCATATAAATATGATTAAACAAAGTTGTTCTGTATCCCACTTCAATGGTCTTTACCTTTTCAGGAACCACCGGTCGCACATTAAAATAAACAAGTGAATCTTTATTCTGCGTGTTATAAAATGAAAGTAGTGATGGAATAGTAACCAATGAATCAAAACCCGTAAGGTTTCCTACCAATATTGCTCTACCCACCTGGTAATATAAATACTGGTCAGATAATGTCGGATTGCGGATGGCTGAAGAAAAACCTGCTCTCCATGTATGATTTTTATTCAGTGTGTAAACCGCTGAAAAAGCTGGCGACCACAAGTAATTAAAGTTGTCATTCTTATCTACCCGTGTTGTAGCATTCAGTTTTAATTTATCAGATAAAATTCTTTTTTCCAATCCCGCGTAAGCGCCCCATTCATTGTTTTTAATAACGAATCCAGCAGTATCACTAAAAATAGTTCCGTTGGAATTAGGTCGGTACGCACGAAAATTTGCACCCACTGTAATATCCAACCATCTTGGTGTAAACTTGTATTCACCATGTGCATGATATAAAGCTGATTTGTCATAAAATTTTGATCCGCCCTGTGCAAATGTTTCTCTTGATGTAATTCCGGCAAAGGCAGTGTCGAAACGATTGGTACCCGGAACAAGAAAGGGACTGTTATTATAAATACTGACTCCGCCATAACCATCAGCATACATTCTGGCTAAAGCATGATACTTTATTAATGAGTCGTAATAATTCTGTATGAGGAAAGGATTGATAGAATTAATATAAGCAATATATGATTCAGGTGTGGAAGGAACAGGCGCCTGTGGAAATCCCGGATAATGACTCATCTGGTAAGCAATGGATGTAGGAGTTTGAGATACTGTGGATGTTGCCCAATAATTGCGATAGTCCTGGTTCCAGTCCACATCATTTTTTACAGCACGTTGCAATAACAATGCAGTGAAAAAAGCATCATACGATTTCCCTGCATTTTCATTGGTAGCATAAAATCGAAGAAAATATTTGTTGTACTTTTTAATCTCAATCCGGTTTTGAAAAAAAGTTATATCCTTTAAGCTGTAGCGATTATCACCCTGATAAACGGTGGTGCCTGCTCCAAAGTTTGATGCTAATATAATTTCAGTTTCCGGTTGTAATCTGTAATGCAATGCAGTGCCCAGTTTTAAATTTTCAGTGTTATAATCCACCAGGTCTTTTTCATGATATCCAGTGCGGTAAAAAGTACCTAACCCCGGAAATGATCTTGCTGTTTTACTCAGATCTCCTGCGCGGTTATATTCATCACCATACACATTAACTGCATCATAGCCTCCCTGGTTATGTGCATCATTTCTTGATTGTGGAGTAGGAGAGAGGTTATCCGCTTCCCAGTCGTTTGCACGCATCGCAAACACATTAAACTTTGCTCCGAATTTTTCAATCCCTTTCTTATTCTTTAATACAAATGCATAACGCACTGAGGTTTCAAGCAAATTCCGTTCTCCCACTTTTGCCATTACCTCAAGTCCTGGTTTTATAAACGGACTGCGTGATGACATGTTTATTACTCCGTTAAAAGCATTCGGACCATAGTAAGCTGAACTTGCACCCGCCACTAATTCTACTTTTAATACATCCAGCTCAGATGCACCTAAAAAATTTCCCAGCGAAAAATTTAAACCCGGTGCCTGGTTATCCACTCCATCTATAATCTGCAGAGAACGCACCGGTGAAGTAGAATTAAAACCACGTGTATTGATCACCTTAAATCCAATGCTTGCAGAAGTAAGGTCAACGCCTTTCAATTGTCCTAACCCCTCGTAGAAATTGGCTGCCGGTGTTTGCTTTATTGCAATCATGTCCATGGTTTCCACTGTGAGCGGAGATTCTTTTTGCCGCTCCGTAATACGGCTGTCTGTTACATTTACTACTTTAAGATTAATTTGATTTGCGCCAAGCTTAATTTTTAATTTCTGACTTGCATCACTCACTGAAATTTCCTCTGCATTATATCCTACATAAGTACACACCAAAATGATTGGGAGTGGTTGCGTTATTAACAACTGAAAATTTCCATCTAAATCAGTGGTGGTTCCGTTAGTGGTTCCTTTCACAATAACTGTGGCGCCAATTAAAGGTTCGTTGGTTGCTTTGTCCTTCAAAGTACCACTGATAGTTTGACACCATGCACTGGAGCTCTTTATCAGCACAAAAAACATTAATAAGTATAAGCTGTACTTCATTTAACTCACAGAGGATTTTTTCAAAAGTAGAAATAAAAATATCCTGTTAAAATATTCGTTGAATGGAACAAATACTTTTGCACCATGCAAAAACAAATTGTGCTGTTGTTTATATGTTGTTTAACAACTGTTTTACATGCTCAGAATTTCCAGGTTTACAAGGGTGACACCATTAACAGTAAAGATGACAAAGGATTAAAACAGGGTGTGTGGCGCAAATATTACCGTACTGATACTTTGTGCAGCGAAACTATATTTAAAGATGACAAACCCATCACTGTTTCGCGCACCTGGTATGAAAGCGGCAAACTAAAAGCAGTTGTAACATTTGATAAAAATAATCCAAAGCATGCCACTGGAATCAGTTACTACGAAAGCGGAAAAATGATGGCGCGTGGAATTTACACCAACCAACAGAAAGACAGTACATGGATTTATTATGGAGAAAATGATTCAATCAAATCCATCGAAATTTATAAAAATAGTTTGCCTGATAAAACATGGAAAGTATTTTATGAAAACGGAAAACTTGCTGAAGAAACTACTTACGTAAATGGTAAAAAAGAGGGCATTCACAAAGAATATAACGAAGATGGTGTTTTAATTTTCGAGATGTCTTATAAAAACAACTTTGCTGAGGGCATTGCAAAACTTTATTACCGTGATGGAAAAATCAGAGCAAGCGGAATGTATCATAATGGCTTGCGAGAGGGATTATGGATTAAATATGATAACAAAGGTTTGAAGGAAAAAGAGCTGCATTATAAAAACGGTGTTAGCAAAGAAGAAGAGCAAGCGGAGTGAAGTTTGAAATGTTTCTTAATACAACACTTTTATTTGCCGATACAAAATGTATCTCATCATTGTAAATCAATTTTTTATGGACGTTGGGCAACAAATAAGCAACAAATTAGAGATATAAAAGGCAAATATTAAATAAATAAAAGCAAGTACGGCTGCGCTCATTTCCGTTTTCGTTTTTCTAACGAGCGTGGGGCTGACATTGCACTTAGAGATTTGATACCGCGATTGTAAAAATTTTTTTAAAATTTTAAAATCCTATTTAAGATTCGGATTTTTCATTTTAATTTCCTGTGGTAAAGGAGGAAATTTCACACCCATTGCCTTTAAAATATTATAATTAACAAAAGCATGTTTTATCATAAATTGTGTGGAGTATCCATGCAGCGGAAATTTCCCACCTAAACTAAAAACATATTTCATCATTTTATTAAATGTTAATTCATAAGATGGATAATAATTCACTTGTTGATCTAAATCTTTTAG
>JANLZB010000011.1:0-45215 GCA_031366005.1 Bacteroidota bacterium
ATACATGATCTCTCCATTCTGCATCGTCATCTGCATAATTATCCTTTGTGCTTTTTGCTCCATCTTTTCATCAAAAGCATTTCTATCCTTTTTGCCTTTTTGTAAATCCTGTACTGAATTTGACTTCGATGATTTGGATGCTTTTATTTCAGGCTTTATTTTTTTTCCTGCAACAGGATTTCCTTGTTTTATATTTTTAGAAGATTGGGTAGTTTTTGCGACCGGAGTTTTCTTAGCAGTCTCTTTTATTGATTTCTTCTTTATATCTACCTTTTTCCCGGGAGCTGTTTTTTTAATTGCAGTTTTTTTAATTGCAGTTTTCTTAACAGCTTTTTTTGCCGCTTTCTTCACTGCCTTCTTAATTACAGACTTTCGTGTTACAGTTTTCTTTTTGCTGCCTGTTTGTTTTTTCGAAATAGTCTTCTTCGCTTTTTTAGCAACTGATTTTGATTTAGGTTGCGGACTTTTTGTCTTCGCTGATTTCTTTTTAGAAGTAGCTTTTTTAGTCTTATTCTTAGTGCTTGCCTTCGCCATAATATTATTTAGAGAGTTAAGAGAGCGTATATTGAACGGTCGAAATATAGATAATAAAACTTGAAATGGTTTATATTCACCGAAAATTTTATATGGCTTTATTGCACGAACTGGAAGCACAGGGTAACTGGCTTTTTAAACGAAGGGGACAAATGCCCGTGATTTTATTTATCCTCGCTATACCTGCGGTTTTCCTTGCTAACTACGCCTTGATTTCCCCGTTAAAAGCTCAATTTTTCAGTCTGCTGGGAGTTTTATTAAGCATCCTTGGAATTATCATCAGAGCTTATACCATTGGCACAACACCAAAAGGTACATCAGGAAGAAACACCGATAAACAAGTTGCCGAGCAGCTCAACTCAACAGGTATTTATTCTGTAGTAAGGCATCCTCTTTACCTTGGTAATTTTTTTATGTGGATAGGTATTGTTGTTTACACACTCAATCCGGCATTTGTTATAATAGTATCCCTTTTATATTGGGTATATTATGAAAGAATAATGTTTGCCGAAGAGCGTTTTTTAGAAAAGCAGTTCGGAAAATCTTATCTTGACTGGTCAATGAAAGCACCGGCTTTTATTCCCAGATTGTCCGGATTTATTTCACCTTCTGTAAAATTCTCTTTAAAGAGTGTGCTACGCAGAGAATATTCAGGATGGCTTGCAACAGTTATCGGTTTTGTGTTTGTGGATTTACTGCGAAGATTCACAATAAGAAAGGAATTTGAGTACAGCAATACAGCGCTTATAATTTTAGGATCAGCAATTTTGCTTACGCTGATTCTTCGCACATTGAAACATCAAACCAAAGTACTTCACGAAGAAGACAGAAGCTGAAAAAACGGTTTACTGTTTTACTTATCTACAACAAATTTCCGCGAAAGCGATCCGCCTTCTATTTGCAGATTCAGTAAATAAATTCCTGCTTCAAGGTCGTGAATGTTGAATGTAATATTATTTCTTCCTTGATTTAATTTCACATTTTTCGTTTGTATTTTTCTTCCTGCCATATCAATAATCTGCATTGTAGATTGTTGATTCTTTAAAGCATCTAAATTGATACTCAGTTGATTTTTTGCAGGGTTAGGAAATATATCACTTACCTCCACTCCATTTAATGTTGTTAATCCTACACAAGCATCCACGCGAACTACCGCCTTACCTGAGGAACTTACACAACCTGTATTAGGATCAGTGTAATTGTATTGTACGAGATGAATACCTATGCCTGCTGAATCAGGATTAAATATCGAATTCGAAATACCGGCACCGTTAAACACACCTCCTGCCGGAATTCCTGTTAAAGTATCTGCGGAATTATAAATACAATAAAAAGTATCAAGTCCTGCAAAAGAAGCAACGGGTGGTGGACCTAAGAGATTAACATATACTGTATCAGCATTAGAACAAAAAGCAGGATTGTAAACGTTCACTTGATACCAACCGCTCTGAGATACTGAAACGGTATTAGTGTTACTGATTGTGTTACCACTGCTATCAGTCCATTGATAAATAAAATTCTGACCTAATGGAGTGCTTAAATCTGCTACACTGTCACACACATTTAAAGTATCCGTTCCTGCAATATATGCAACAGGTAAGCACGCTGCTTCTTGTATTTTGTAGATAAAACCATTACTGAGCCTGCACACGTATAATTCTCCATACATATCCTCACCAAAACTGCTAATGTCTGCATTGGTTAAAGTTGCAAGGTTATAATGAGTAAATCCTCCTGAGCCATTGGCGATAAGCGATTGAAACTGTGCAGTGCAATAATCAGTAAATAAATAATGACCAAAAAGGTTGGAATATTGTGCTCCCCTGTATATAAATCCTCCTGTTATTGAGCAATAAAGAGGATTGGAAGTGTGGAAATATTCATATACTGGAGGATGTTGGTTAATAACATTAGAACAATTGCTTAGTCCGGTTGAATGGGTTCCTTCCCAGCATCGCCAGCCATAATTATCACCTCCTCCTGTACCGTTTGATTGGAAATCTACTTCTTCCCATGCACCTTGTCCTACATCACCAATCCACAGATCGCCTGTTAAACGATCGAAGCTGAAGCGCCATGGGTTTCGCATTCCATATGTCCATATTTCATCACGTGCATTGGGTGTATTGATAAATGGATTATCAAGAGGAATTGCATAAGGATTTCCATGATCAACATCTATACGCAAAATTTTTCCTAATAATGAATCACGGTTTTGTGCACGGTTACCCGGATCATTTGCTGATCCTCCATCACCCATACCGATATATAGATATCCATCATGACCAAACTGTATTTGCCCTCCATTATGATTGGAGAAAGGCTGATAAATCACCAACAGTATAGATGCACTGTTCAACAATGCTTTATTAGAATCAGCAGGATTCACGCTGTAACGCGCAATGGTGGTGTTTCCACTGTTATTTGTATAGTTCACATAAAAAAATCCATTTTGTTTATATTCCGGATGAAATGCCATGCTCAATAAACCACGTTCGCCACCTGATGCAACGATAGAGTTAATATTCAGAAAAGTGTCCATTGCAGTAACACCCGGATGTTTAATACGGATACGTCCATCCTGTTCCACTATAAAAATACGATCATCATTACAATTAGTTAAATACACCGGGCTTACTAAACCGGAGGTAATGAATGGTGTGAAAATTAAATTGGGAGCTTGGGCACGAGCGTTAAAGGTGAGAAATGAAATAAAAATAACTGCTAAAAAATTAATAATAAATTGTCTTTTCATTTTGTTATGGATTTGCAACAAATATAACAGAAGTGAATACATTTTTTTCTGATCATCAAAAGTTAATATCATAACCCGTTACTTTGCATATCAGACTCTTTAGAAAAAATAATGCAGAAAGTTGATCAATTTATTGCTTCAGGAATACTGGAATTATATTGTCTTGGTGCATTAAGCAACAGGGAACAGGAAGAAGTGCAGCAAATGATTGCATTGCATCCAGCTATAAATGAAGAACTGCAAAAAGTGGAAGAAACACTTCATGCGAAAGCAACTTCTGAAAACCTGATTCCACCTGGAAATTTAAGAAACAAAATATTGCTTGGCATTGAAGCTGCTGAATTAGGTTTACCTCCGTTATTATCACAGGTATCATCAGTGAATGACTGGCTGGAATACTTAGATAAAAACAATGTAGGACCCAAACCCGGATCACAGGATTTATTGTGGGTGGATTTGCCTTCTTCGGATAATATTACTTCCTATGCTGTATGGGCGCCAAAAGGTGTTGCTGTTGAAGAAGAACATGCTGATGAAGAGGAACGCCTGTTGATGTTGAAAGGCAGATGTAAAATCACCGCTAACGGTATCACTACTTTTTATAATGAAGGTGAATTGGTTCACATTCCTGCAGGTACATTGCATAAAGCAGAAGCTGCCAGTGAAGGGCTGATGGTGTTAATAGGTCAGCGTGTAAAAAATGTTAGCCGGTAAATAAATCAACCTGTGGATGAGGAATTAATTGTTACGTAAACTGAACTTTTAATACTTTTAAATACGTGCAACCCTTTTCTTTCTTCTCTCGTCATGATATTTATGGTGTAGTGAGTTGAGTTCAACCTGTGTAAAAATTATCATATAAATTTTTATCATTGCACGTTATCAAAGCTGAAATCTCTATTTTTGAAACGTTCATCATCCAAATAAAAAAATAAATAAAAAAATACCCTATGAAAAAACTGTTATCTACTATGTTACCGGTGTTGTTTGCTGTCCTGGCACAGGCACAGGTTGACACCCTGCTGAATGAAAATTTCAATGGTGGAACAACTAACATGATCAGCAACTGTTTGCCTGCCGGTGGTGGTGGTGGCTGGACCATTGACAATACACTTTGGTCAACACCTCCAAATAGTCTCAATGGATCTTATGTTACCAATGACTCCTGTTTTCTGGTTTCTCCATTGATGGATTTTACCGCTTATCAATTTGTTTTTCTCGATTTCAATCACATTGCTAAAATCTCATTCTTTGATCGCGGAGGAATTGATATTTCTACAGATGGAGGTACTACCTGGGCACCCTTCACTAATTTTAATGTAAATTATATTGGTAATTCAAGCTGGCCAAGCAATAACAACTTTACTGCTGCCTCTTATCCTCTTGTCTGGCAACCGGGGAATGACCAGGCTGCACCTAACAATAGCTGGTGGAAACATGAACGTTTTGAATTAGTGGCTTTTCATGGCATGGCTAATATAAAAATTCGTTTTGTAGTGAGAGACCTTGACGGTAATGGTATGAATGGAGCCCATGGCTGGAATCTTGATGATATTCGTATCACTGCAGCGAACTGCGAATTAGTTCCTCCGGTTATCAATTTACATCCAACCTTTACCTCTCAATGTACTACTATACCAACGGATAATTTTGGATGCAAAGCACTCTCAAGTGAATATCAATTTTCTGTAGGTATTGAAGATCCACAATCAGGTGTTGCTTTTGCAGATCTGTTTTATCAGATTAACAGTACCGGTTGGCAAAGCATAGGTGGCTTGCTTAATTGTTCAGACTCTGATTGGGTAGCAATTTTAAACCCCACCCTTACGGTTGGAGACACTGTTTACTGGTATGTAACAGCCACAGATGCTTCAACCTGTGCTAATGTTGCAACATCTCCAACAGTTTATTTTGTTATCTGTGTTCCGCCTTGTGCTCCAGTATGCGATAATTTTGATGGCAGCAGTTCTATTGTTTGGACTCCTACCACGAATGGAGCTTCTAACTGGCAATTAGGTTTTCCGGGTTTTGGTTTAACCAATTCTCCTCATTCAGCACCTAATGCATGGGACATAGATCTTAACAGCGGTTATACCAATAATGCGATCTGTGATTTAACGTCTAATACTATCTGTTTTGATACTGTATTTAACGCCACTGTTTCTTTCTGGATTAATTATGCAACTGATCCGGGAGGTGATGGTATGCAATTACAATGGAAGAGTTCAACTCATCCTACCTGGACAACTTTAGGTGCAGCAGGAGATCCGGTAAATTGGTATAATTCTACATTATTCAGTGGAGGAGATGCATGGTCAGGAACAAGTAATGGCTGGACACCTGTTTCACACAAAATTAATCTTCCTGGTATTGGTGGTGATCCTGCAGTGCAGTTCAGGTTCCACTTTACTTCAGATGGATTTAACACTGTTGATGGATTTTCTATAGATGATTTCTGTATAACCGTTCCTCCTCCAAATGATATTGGAGTATCAGCTATAATTTCCCCACCGGGTTTTGCAAGTGAAAACGATACTGTTCCAATTTGTGTGCAGGTTTCAAACTATGGAGCTGCATCACAATCAAATTTTACAGTGACAGCTACATGGAACGGTAATACTTATACCACTGTTTATTCAGGTTCACTTGTAGGTGGCGATAGTGTTCAGGTATGTTTCCCTGGTGATAGTGTTATTATTAATTCAGGTACTAATCCAGAACTTTGTGCCTATACTTCACTACCAGATACAGTACCTGTTAATGATACAAGTTGTGTAATTTCAATTGGAATACCAACCATTCCTATTCCATATTGTGATGATTTTGAAAATGGAAATATAGGCTGGACAACTGATATACAAGGAGCAGCCGGCAGCGACTGGGAATTTGGTACTCCTGCATGGGGAGCTACTTCAGGCGCACATTCACCGGTTAATGCATGGGATATAAACTTAAACGCAGCATATAATAACGGTGCAATTTCTTATTTGATTTCTCCTTTCTTTGATTTTTTAGGACAAGACAGCATCCGTCTTTCTTTCTGGGAAAACTGGAATACCGAAACAAACTGGGATGGAACCAGGTTAGATTATGATGCCGGTGCAGGTTGGACTAAATTAGGAACTGTTGGAAGTCCATACGGAACCAATTGGTACACCAATGTAATTAATTCGAGCAACGATGATGCATGGGCTGGCAATAGTGGTGGCTGGGTTAATTGTAAATACAAATTAGTTGGTGAGCCGGCATTGAATACCGGAGGCAGTGCAAGATTCCGTTTTGCATTTACTTCTGATGCGTCTGTTACAGTGGATGGGGTATCAATTGATGATTTCTGTTTAAAAGCACCATGTTTCTTTGATGTGGGTATAACAACTATCGTACAGCCTACTATCAATGCTCCTGTAGGTGGTACGTTACCGGTATCTGTTACACTTATTAATGATGGAACCACCACGCTTACTTCTTTCCCTATCACTTATTTGATTGATACAATAGGAAGCACTCCTGTAACCTTTAACTGGACCGGAAACTTAGGTGCTGATGATACGCTTACAGTGAACTTACCTCCTTTCACGGTGCCTACGGGAGCTTATACAATATGTATTTACACGCAACTTCCGCAGGATTGTGATTTTAACAATGATACCATGTGTATCAGCCTGGTGGGAATACCTACTTTAAATGTTACTTACTGTGATGATTTTGAAAATGGTAATGTGGGTTGGAGCACTGTTATCAATCCTACATTTGATCCTAATACAATCTGGGAATTTGGTACTCCGGCATTTGGTGCAACCACCGGTGCTCATTCCGGAGTTAATGCATGGGATGTAAACCTGGCTTCAGGTTATGGTAACAATGCAAACACTTATCTCTATACGCCTTTCTTTGATTTCTCCACAGTGTCTGGTGCTGTGCTTAGCTTCTGGCAGAATTTTAATACTGACAATGGAGCAGATGGAGTAACAATGGAATATTCTGCTGATAATGGTGTTACATGGAATATACTTGGAACTTCATTACCGAATCCTGATGCTATTAACTGGTACAATACTGCCAGTCTTAATTTCACCAATATCCCTGCATGGTCAGGTAATAGCGGAGGATGGGAGAAATCAACTTATTTCTTATGCCATACTCCCGATTTGAATAATACCGTTGATAAAGTTCAGTTCCGCTGGTTGTTTAGTTCAAACTTCTTTGTTACCAATACAAGTGATGGATATTCTATTGACGATTTCTGTATTGTACAACCTTCAGGAGATGATATTGGTATCAGTGCAATTGTTTCTCCAACGGGCAGCGTTCCGGCAGGAGCACCATTATCTATTTCAGTAAACCTGCATAACTATGGAACAACTACTGTAACAAATGCTACCATTGTTTGTACTGTAGATACTCAACAGTTGGCTCCGTTCTCATTATCTGTTAATCTTGGCCCATGTGATGAATTGCAGAATCTGGCTCTTCCCGGAACTTTCAATGCTCCTTCAGGTCCTTATACTTTATGCTGTTATACTGACTGGACCAGCGATGTAAATCATAATAATGACACTACTTGCGTTGATTTAATTGGTATTCCAACATATACTCTTGATTTCACCCATTGGTTTACTGATAATTTTGATTCTACAAACCTGGGATGGTCAGGTGAAATTGATCCTAATGGTGATCCCGGAACAAATTGGGAATGGGGTATTCCAGGTCAAATTACTCCTTCAGTTCCATCTACAGCACACTCGGCTCCGAAAGTTTGGGATGTTAATCTTAATGCACAGTACACGGATAATGCAAAGTGTTATTTATACACTCCTTATTTTGATATGACCAATGCAGTGGATGGTATCCTAAGATTCTGGTCTAATTATAATTCAGAAAACGGATGGGATGGAGTTCATGTGGAATATACATTTGATAACGGAACCAGTTGGAACACATTAGGTCTTCAGGGTGGAGTACCTCCAAATCCTTTGGGAACTATAAACTGGTATAACAGTATTTTAAATTCCTGTAACTGTTCTGGTTGGAGTAATCCGCAGCCACCAACGGATACATGGTCACTTATGGAATACCCGATAGGAACTGTTCCTGGTATGAATAATAGTACAAGTGTGAGATTCAGATTTGTATTTACTTCTGATGTAACTATTCATTATGATGGACATGCGCTTGACGATTTTGAAATTGAGATACCGGTTCCTTTGGATATATCTCCTTCGCACCTGAGTCTTGATACCTTAATTCATCCAAATAATCTTCTCTTCACAGGTCAGAATGTGTTTTTAAGTACATGGATAAAAAACAGGGGAACCGCTTCATTAACACAAGCTACTGCTACACTTTATGAAGGTGGATTTACCAATGTTGTTCAAACACTTATTAAAACTTTTAGCCCTAATCCGCTTCTCAAGAAAGATTCGGCATGGATAGAGTTTACTACACCATGGGTTGCAACTCCGGGAGTTCATGATTTCTGTGTTGTTACTTCGCAGCCTAATGGTACGCAGGATTTAAATACTTCTAACGATACAACTTGTTTCAGCATAGTGGTATTTGATTCAGTGGCGGCTTATCCATATTGCAATGATTTTGAAAATGCTCCGCAATGGGTTGCATTAGAAACTGATAATTATGCATGGCAGAACTCATGGCAACTGGGTACTCCAAGTCAGACTTTCCTTAGCAGTGCACATAGTCCCACAAAAGCATGGACAATTAATTTAACTCAAAATTACAGGGATGGCGATCAGTCTTCTTTATTCTCACCAGTATTTATGGTTTCTTCCAACAAGTGCTATAAATTAAGTTTCTTTCATCAGTTCAAATGTGAGCGTTTTGAAGATGGTGGCGCAGTTGAATATTCATTGGATCATGGTGCTACCTGGAAAAACATTGACTTTGCAGGCACACCAAATGCAACTCCGTTTAACTACACTTATGTATCAGCGCTTAACTTTAATGCTCCTCCACTTGTAAAAGGATGGACAGGCACAAGCAATGGCTGGTTATATGGTGAGAAGGTATTGCGGCCAAATGTGAATGGTTCCATGATAATCCGTTGGAAGTTTGCTGCAGACTTCGACAGTACGCAGGAAGGTTGGACAGTAGATGATGTTTGCCTCACAGACATTGGTTTCTGCAGCCCGATAGGAATTGAAGAATTAGGCAGTCATGGATTTGAGCTTGCTCAGAATCATCCGAATCCATTTGGTGCTTCCACCACATTTGATTTCACATTGCCTCAGGATGGATTCACTAAGCTATATATCTCTGATATAATGGGACAGATAGTTGCAGTTCCTGTTCAGGATAAATTGCAGGCTGGTGTTTACTCATTAAATTTTGATGCGCAGAATTTAGCCCCTGGAATATATTATTATACATTGGATTACAATGATCAGTCAATCACTAAGAAGATGGTAATTACACGTTAGTAGTTATTGACCTCACTTTTAAAAAAGGAGATTGTCACACACAGAGACAGTCTCCTTTTTTATTTATTGAATCCTGATGTGAGTGTTTATACATTCAATCCTGATTCTTAAACTCCAAACTGTTTTACCTTTGCACAATGTTTAATGATTTTAATTCTGATTCACGTGTATGGGTGTACCAGTCAGACCGGTTACTATTACCCTCTGAAGTTACAGACATAAATAAAAGGATCAACACATTTACCAATCAATGGACGGCACATCAATTAATGCTGAAAGCGGGTTTTGAAATTCAATACGGGATGTTTTTAATTTTCTGTGTTGATGAGCGCACTGCACAGGCAAGTGGTTGTTCAATTGATAAATTGTTTCACCAGGTACAGCAACTTGAAAAAGACTTCAACATTCGTTTGATAGATAGAAAGATTGCTGCATATAAAAGCGGGGATAAAGCAATTGCATTTAACATTAAAGATTTAAACATGCTTTACAGCGATGGCATTATTAACAATGATACCTTAATGTTCAATAATCTCGTGAGCACACTTGATGAATTTAATAAAAAGTGGCTTGTTTCTTTAAAAGAAAGCTGGATGTCACAATTAATTTCTGTTGCTTCAAAATGAAATGTCACTGCGGCCTCATCACCGGAAAGCAATAAGCATTACAGGCAAAATTTTATTAGTGTTTTTGCTGCTCTGTTTTATTGGCTGGATAATAGGTTCGCTGTTGTCTTATCAGATGGAAAGCCCGATACAACCCCGGTAAGTTGACTTAATAAATTAATCAAAAGTTAAAATAAAAATTATGTTATTTATAATTTGTCTCATCCTTTTATTTGAATATTTTCTTGAGCGATACCTTGATTATCTCAATAAGAAAAATTACACGAGTGAATTACCGGAGGAGCTGAAAGGAATTTATGATGAGGAACGTTACCGTAAATCGCAGGAGTATGAACGTGCAAATGATAAATTTTCTTTTTACACCAGTACATTTTCGCTATTGCTGATGCTTGTACTTTTATTCACAGGCAGCTTTGCATTGCTTGAGAAATGGGCTGTTAGCAAAACTCATGATTTGGTATGGAGCACATTATTATTTTTCGGAGTGTTAGCCGTGCTTGCAGATATTATTCAAACACCGTTTGCTTTATTTAAACTTTTTGTGATTGAAGATAAATTTGGTTTCAACCGCATCACACTAAAAACTTTTTTTCTTGATAAACTCAAAGGTTATTTGCTTGGCGGATTGATAGGCGGAAGTTTGCTTGCAATGTTTGTTTTGTTTTATCAGATGACCGGACCTAACTTCTGGATTTACACATGGATTGCAGTGAGTCTTTTCACTTTAATCATGGTGATGTTTTATGCTTCGTGGATATTACCATTGTTTAATAAACTCACTCCGTTACCCGAAGGTTCGTTGAGAAGTAAGATTGAATCCTATTGTAAAAAAGTTTCTTTCCGGTTAGATAATTTATTTGTGATGGATGGTTCAAAACGTTCTGCCAAAGCAAATGCATTTTTCAGTGGACTGGGTGCAAAGAAAAAAATTGTGTTGTATGATACATTGATAGAAAAACATACAGAAGAAGAATTGGTTGCAGTGTTAGCACATGAAGTGGGGCATTACAAAAAGAAACATACACGGTTAACACTACTGCTTTCTATTCTGCAGACAGGGGTAATGTTATTTCTGCTTTCAAAATTTATTGACTCACCAAAACTATCAGAAGCATTAGGCGGACAAGGAAGTTCTTTTGTTTTAGGACTGCTTGCATTTGGGATGTTGTACAGCCCTGTATCAATGCTGCTGGGTATCGGAATGAATATGCTTTCGCGGAAAAATGAATACGAAGCAGATCATTACGCAGCTACTACTTATGAAACGAAACCGATGCAATCTGCATTAAAAAAATTATCTGTTGACAATCTAAGTAATCTTCGTCCGCATCCTTTGTATGTTTTCTTTCATTACTCACACCCTACTTTGTTACAAAGGTTGAAGGCGTTGAAAGCGGGAAATAATCTTTAATATATTTGTTGTAACAAGTTATACTAAAATCCGAAAAAAATGACACTGCAATTTATTCATGATAATAAAGGAAATACCACAGGCATATTTATACCCATTGAAGAATGGCAAGCATTAAAAACAAAATACGCTGAACTACAAAAAGAAGAAGCGGAAAATCTTGCAGTGCTTTCCGACTGGCAAAAGCAAATTATTGATGAACGATTAAACGATTATTACAATAACACTGATAATACATCTGACTTCGATAAAACGATTGATGACATTGAAAAGACTTTATGAGTTATCAGTTCATCAACAGACCTCTGGTAAAGACTGACATAACTGTTGCATTTAATTATTATAAATTCCTATCTCCATTACTCGCGAAACAATTTTTATTCCGTTTGCGTGAAGCTAAATCACATATTGCAAAATCGCCTCTTGGTTTCCAGGTAAAGTATAAGGATGTAAGAACACTTTTATTGAAACAATTCCCTTACCATATTCATTATATGGTGGAAGAGAAAACAAAAATGATAATTATTCTTGCTGTTATTCATGCATATAAAAACCCGCAGGATTATGGCAGCAGATAATTCCGCATCCGTTGTATATTTTCTTTCATTACTCGCATCCTACTTTGTTGCAGCAGTTGAAGGCGATGAAGAATATTTATCCAATCCCTCTTAGCACATTCACCTCATCATCCAGCTCCTTCCCTTCTGTAATATGCCAAGCCAACTGCGATGCATAATAAGGAGCCAACATTACACCTTTTGTTCCCAGGCCGTTAAAGATTGCGAGATGCCTGTGATGCGGATGAAATCCAAGAAATGGTCTGCGGTTTTTAGTGGTGGGGCGAATGGCTGCTTCTTGATTTACGATTTCAAAATCGGCATTAATTATTTTCTTTATTGATTGTTGTAAATGTTCACGCGCTTCAGTTGTTGTTTGTAATGTTAAATCTTTCCAGTTAAATGTAGAACCAACTTTAAAAAGATTTTCTCCTAATGGTAATACGAAAACACTTTGATTTAAAATATAAGCCAGTTGTAAATCTTTACAATGTATTGTTATCACTTCTCCTTTTGCAGGAATAAAAGGCAAGTAGTTAAAATAATATTGAGTCAACGATGAGTAACCACCACAAAGAATTAGATTTTCACATTCATAATCTTTCCATTTTATTTCGTGCTCTCTAAAAATTATTTCATGTGGGTGTATTTTATCGGCAAGGTAACTTCCGTTTGCTTTTAAATATTGAGTGATTGCAGATGTAAATGCATTTACGTTTAACCATCCTGTCTGCTTTAACAAAATTCCTCCAAGCGGTGCAACAACCATTGTAGGTATTTCATCAGGAGTTAAAACACGATCAACATATTTTTCAATATCACTTTCTGCGCTTCTCGACATCCATTCATTCCGATGCTGAACGGAAGTAAATATTTCGAGAATGAGTATCTCATTAAAAAAATTAGTTTGAAGTGCTGATTCTATTTCGCGATAGCAATTAACCGCACAGGGAATTAATGTATCTGCCTGCCATGTTTTTACCAATCGCCTTCCGGTGATAGGATGGATGATGCCTGCAGCTACACGAGATGAGGAGTGAACAAAACCATCATCCACCACTAAAACTTTTTTACCCAGTTTAATTAGAAACCATGCAAGCAAAGAACCGGCTATGCCTTGACCGGCAATGATGCAATCGTATTTCATTAGTTTACAGTTTACAGTTTACTATTTACAGTTATGTTACATCATTAACTGTAAATAGTAAACTGTAAACCATTAAGGGCGTTCACCTTTATAAGAAACCACCGCCAGCTTGTTTCCCATCGGACTAAAAGCAAGGCGATAAAAAGCACCAATCAACTTGGAGTAATCGCCCACCTGCAACCATTGGGGATCCTTTTGGTTTTTGGTATCCCACATAAAAAGTTTTCCTTTATCAGCCATCAGTATTTTTCCATCATAAGTCCAGCAATAATCTTCTACTCCCTTTAAAGTTTGGCAAACAGGAGTTTCTTCTTCGGTAAATGCCTCATATTTTGTTATGGTCCAGATAGAATCCTGCTTAGTAACATAACTCATTCCCTCCATACCCGGAACTTTTTGGATACAACGCCCTACTCCACCTTCGGCTAAAATAACTGCCTGTGACGGCACCATATCAAATTGTTCCAGTATCATGTGATCACCTTCCAGCATCAGCATGCCTGTGGTGGTATCATTAATCCAACAGTAATAAGCCACTGAGTCTTCATTTTCAGTTAAAGGATTTGCAGTAGTATCTCTTAAATCAATACTATAGAAACGCTGGGCTTTATCCATATCCACCCGCACACAGCTAATAAGATTTTTATCAGTGAGCATGATCTGTGGCTGAAATTCACTCTCGGGTGAATTAGTAATCTGGCGGGTTGTCTTTTTCTTCAGGTTATACTCGAACAAATCACTCTGCGAAGTGTCAGGCATGCTTGCAAAAAACAATAAGTTTCCATCCCGTGAAAAAAATGGCTGGTTATCATAATGATCGTTGTCAGTTATTCTTTCAGCTTTGCCGAATTCTATTTTGCCTGCTTCATTCACCACATCAATCAACCAAATTTCAGTTGTATTGATTTGGGTTTGTGCATGCACTGCAATGCACAAAAGTGAAGCGAAAGAAAACGTTAGTAAAGAAATTAATTTAATGCGCATAATTATTTTGATGTTGAAGTTTTATGGATGATTTGTTTTGTCTGATCTCCTAAATAAGCAGTGATTTCTAAACTATCAGGGCTGTTAACCTGGGCTGACTTTGCAATGAAATATCCACGCAATATTAAGATGTTTAAGTGATTAAAAGAAATGATATGGATGCTGTCTAACCTGTGGTTGAAGTCAATATCTCGGGCAAGTGTTTTGTGAAATACCCCGAAACTTTGAATAACTTTATATTTAATCTGATCATCAGTAAGGTTTAACATGCCTTGTTGCTCTTCTAAAAAATAATTGCCTTCTATATGAAATGTTTTAAAGAGGTCATTGCTTTTCCAGCTATAGCTGATGTATTTAAATAACTGTGAAGGAGAAACAATAAAAATTATAATGCTGAAAAAATATAATGAGAAATAAATTTTAAACGGAAGCATCGCATCTGATCGTATCACCATACCTGCCATTATCAAACCTGAACAAACAAAAGCCAGACTCAGGTAATGTAAGAGTTTTGAATCATGGTTAATCAAATAGAGCACACAAAAAAGCAGCATTAACATGGCATGGATTAAGAGCGGCAGTTTTAATTTAATGATGGGCACATTTCGTAAAGCAATGGATAAAATAAGACTTGCAGCAATGGAAAAAATATAAGCGCTGATAGTTATAACAAGCAAAGTGTTATTCATGCGTTATGCCTTTTGCTTATATAGTTTCTCTAACTGAAACATTTCATCACGGTAACGTGCAGCAGAAATAAAATCAAGTTCCTTTGCAGCCCGCTCCATGTTTCTGCGTGTATTGTTTAATGCTTTCTCTAATTGATCAAGACTCATGTACTGCACCACGGGGTCAGCCGCCACACTCACTTCCTCATTTTCAACATAAGCTTTTGCTGCTTTTGCATTTTCAATACGTGAAGCAAAAACTCCATCACTTGTGTTTTTATTCAAAGCATGAGGAGTAATATTGTTTTTCAGATTGTATTCAATTTGCTTAGCACGTCTTCTATCAGTTTCATCCATTGTTTGCTGCATACTTTCAGTAATCCTATTAGCATACATAATTACTTTTCCATTCAGGTTACGTGCAGCACGCCCTGCTGTTTGCGTAAGTGACCGGTTCGACCGTAGGAAACCTTCTTTGTCAGCATCAAGCACTGCCACCAGCGAAACTTCAGGCAAGTCGAGCCCTTCACGTAAGAGATTTATTCCGACAAGCACATCAAATACACCGAGTCTTAAATCACGCAGTATTTCCACGCGGTCTAATGTTGTAACTTCTGAATGAATGTAACGACAGCGGATATTTAAGCGCGTCATATATTTTGTGAGCTCCTCTGCCATTCGTTTTGTTAACGTGGTAACAAGCACCCGTTCATTTTGTTTTACTACGCGTTCAATCTCTTCCAGCAAATCATCCACCTGGTTAACACTTGGGCGTACTTCTATTGGTGGATCCAGTAATCCTGTCGGCCGCACAACCTGCTCCACCACCACCCCTTCACTTTTTGCCAATTCATATTCAGCAGGTGTTGCACTCACATAAATTACCTGGTGTTGCATTAGCTCAAATTCATCAAACGTAAGCGGACGGTTATCAATTGCCGCAGGTAAACGAAAGCCATAATCAACTAAGTTCACTTTGCGCGAACGGTCGCCACCATACATAGCACGAATTTGCGATACGGTAACATGACTTTCGTCAATAACCATAATGTAATCTTCAGGAAAATAATCGAGTAAACAGAATGGACGCTGGCCGATACCACGTCCATCAAAGTAACGTGAATAGTTTTCAATGCCTGAGCAATAACCTAACTCGCGTATCATTTCCAAATCAAAAGTTACCCGATCTTCTAATCGCTTTGCTTCCAGAAAACGGCTTTGCGATTTAAAATATTCTACTTGCTTAACCAGGTCTTCCTGGATGTTAAATATTGCCTGGAGTTGTCTGCCCTGGCTGGTGATAAAAAGTGTAGCAGGAAAGATAGCAATATGTTCATGCTTCTGAAGTTTTTTTCCTGTGGTGGGTTCAATGGTTGCAAGCTCTTCTATTTCATCACCGAAAAAAACTATTCTATAAGCAAGGTCACTGTAAGCCGGAAATACATCTACCGTATCTCCCTGCACCCGGAAAGTGCCACGTTTAAACTCTGCAGCAGTTCGCGAGTAAAGACTGGTAACCAACCTGTGCAAAAAATTATTACGACTAATTTTCAATCCTGATTGTATGCGTAAAATATTTTCTGCAAAATCATTAGGATTACCCATACCATAAATGCAGGAAACTGAAGAAACCACAATTACATCCCTTCTGCCTGACAGCAATGATGTGGTTGTACTCAAGCGAAGTTTTTCAATCTCTTCGTTAATGGATAGATCCTTTTCTATATAAGTATTGCTTGTGGGCAGATAGGCTTCCGGCTGATAATAATCGTAATAGGAAACAAAGTATTCAACTGCATTGTTCGGAAAAAACTGTTTGAACTCTCCATACAATTGAGCTGCTAATGTTTTGTTATGACTTAAAATCAGAGTCGGTCTTTGCACCTGTTGAATAACATTTGCAATGGTAAACGTTTTACCACTGCCGGTAACTCCTAAAAGAGTTTGCGCAGAATCTCCACGCAATAAACCTTCGCTTAGCTGTGCAATTGCCTCAGGTTGATCACCAGTGGGCTTAAAATCAGAAATTAATTGAAAATCCATAAGAATGCAAATCTACGAACCTAAAAAATACTACTTTCGCACCCTCACTTTAAAATCACACCGATGAAATTAAACAAATCACTTATTTATCTCTTAATCTCAGTTATTGTAATGGATTCATGCAACGCTCAGGACAAAAAGAAATCAGACGCAAACATTAAAACACAACTCGACTCAGTAAGCTATGGCTTGGGAGTGAGCATTGGTGCAAACCTTAAACAAAATGCACTCGATACGGTAAACGTGGATATTCTTGCCAAAGGCATGAAAGACTTTTTTGCCAATAAAAACATTATGACTTCTGAGCAGGCAGATGTTGCTATAAGAGGTTATATCAGTTCTAAAGAAAAAGCAAAAGGCGAAGGCAATGCTAAAGCAGGCGAAGCATTCCTTGCTGAAAATAAAAAGAAACCAGGTGTTCAAACTACCGCCAGCGGTTTGCAATACCAGATTATTAAAGAAGGTACAGGACCAAAGCCAACATTAAATGATATGGTTACTACTCACTATCATGGAACGCTGATTGACGGAACTGTGTTTGATAGTTCTGTAGAGCGCGGACAACCTGCTTCTTTCCCTGTAAGTGGAGTAATACCAGGATGGACAGAAGCACTTCAGATGATGCCGGTAGGTTCAAAATGGAAACTGTTTGTTCCGGGTAACCTTGCTTATGGCGACCGTGGTGCTGGTGGTAAAATAGGACCAAATTCTACATTAATTTTTGAAGTGGAATTGCTTTCTATTGATAAAAAAGATGATGCACCTAAAGATGGAGCACCAGCAGGTCATGATGATCATAAATAAGAATTAATTTCTATAAAATTAAAAATCCCGCTTCTGTGAAGAGCGGGATTTTTTGTTTCATTCAACGTTACCTATTCCAACCAGGTGGATAAACAGTTCGCGTGTGTTTGCGTGTTTTAGCAAGATTTCTTAAAAACCGGAACCGATGCGGCAAACCGTATTTCTGCCGCCATGTTTTAAACTGCTGAAGCAGATTTTGCTGTTCATCAGTTAATGGTTTAAACATAGATTGAGAGAATTCTGCGTGCAACATGACTTTGTGACTTTATGTTTTACTATTAACAAAAGTAAAGCCGTGGCCTGCGCTCAGTGTTTATTTGTTGATAAAAGGGCGGTGAGGTTAGGTAAAAACACTTTTATCAAACAGCAAAATGAAATTACTAATCAACTATACCGGTTGCATTTGCAAAAACATTTTCTGAAATATTACTAATCTCATTTATAAAATAAAAAGGACCGCCCCAGTGATAAGCAACCCTTCTATAATGTGTGGTAGTTTTGCCACGGGTAACATGTATTAGTGTGATAACACGGGTTTTTTCCACGATGTCTTCACGTGTTATTTTTTCGTCTTCATTAATTAGTCTCATTGTGCCCATGTCAACACCATTTTGATTAGCTAATTTTCCTTTACCAGGATCTATTCCCTGGTTACTATTCGAAGCATTGCCTACATCATTACCTTGATTTACAGTAGTGCTTGCGCTGATGTCATTTGATCCATCCATCGCAAAATAATCTTTTGTTTGTTCCCCACCGCTGCCTTTAATTTTCGAAGCAACGTCTTTATCTCCATTACCAGTATTAGAAGTGATTGGATCATGTTGTGTCAATGGTATAGGTTCATTTATAGCTGAAGTAGTATTAACAGGAGGCACTGGTGCTGGAACAGGAGCTGCTTCATCAACTTGTTTTCCTTCGACACTAATAGCAGTTTCACCTGTTCGTTTTTCCTCTTCAGCCCTTGCTGCTAATTTTTCTTCTGTTTCTTTCAGGTTTGATAAAATAGATTTTGAATAATCAGTATCATAATTAAATTCATCAAGATCTTTATCAAAATGAATTTTACCTACCGGCTGATTATACACTGTTATGTTTACTCCATCATATTGTTTAAAAAGTTTCACACCTATCTTATAAGGATCAAAGCCATCTGCAATATGATCAGCTGGAGCCTTGGTATCAAACTCCACTGATTTAGTAATATAACCGGGTTTGCTGAACAAGATCGTATAATTACTATTAAAATTTAATCTTAATTTCAATCTGCTTGTAGATGATTGACTAAAAATAGTCTTACCGTTTTTCATCAGCTTGATAAATACATCGTCCATATTTCCATTTTCCACATCAACTTTCACAGGTACTTCCAAACCAATTTGTGCATGCAGTGATGTGGAAATTAAAAGGGTTATAATAATAATAACCTGCCAACTTTTTAATTGCAGTTTTATACTGAATAAATTCTTAATAAACGAAACCATAAACCGATTTTTAAGTAGAAATGATCAACTTTGCAATTCAATATTTATGAATACATATAATCATATCCACAAGAGCAAGCTACTTTGCCTAATAGGGTTAATGTTGGTATTTTTTCAAAATTCTTACAGTCAGAGTCCTGGCAGCCGGGAAACAGTAGATTATTTAAATAAGAAATTAGAGGGAAAGTGTAAAATTCACCTTGTAGGTGCAACTATTGTTGCTGATTATTATTCTGATGATGGAACAAAAATCCGGCAGGATAAGGTATCAAGTGGAGGTTTAGATACAGCTATAGTTTATGATTCCAGTGAGCAAATTCTATCAGCACCTTGTTTAAAAGTAGAAGGTTACTGTGTTACCAGAACCTTATTTATTCAAAAGATAAAAAGACCATATTTGCGGTTTAGTTTTCCTGTGGATAATCCTGTTCAAGCATACGAAATAAGAATTGCATTCAGGCATTTAATACGACTTCTTTCCGAACCAAAATATAAAGATGAGATCACTTTTGATTAAAGGTTGTCTGTTATTGATAACAGCGACAACATTTGCACAACCTAAAGATTCAAAAAAATCGAAAGAATATTTTAACAAGGGACAACAATTATTTGCCAATGTAAAATATAAAGAAGCGATAGAAGCTTATACACTTGCTATTAAAGAGGATTCAACAAATACTAATGCCTGGATTAGCAGAGGATTTACTAAAGGAATGATTAAAGATTTTAATGGAGAGTTGGCTGATTACTCCAAAGTAATTGAGGTAAATCCAAAACATAAATGGGCTTATATTTCAAGAGGAAGTGCTCGTAACCGGTTAGGAGATTATGAGAATGCAATGGATGATTTTAATAAAGCACTTGCAATTGATCCTGATGAACCTGAAGCATATAATAATCGTGGCTTTACCAAAAAGATGAAAGGAGATTTAAAAGGGGCTTGTGAAGATTGGAACATTTCTAAAAAATTGGGAAATGATGAAGCCAAAATAATTTTAAAAAATAATCATTGCAAATAAAAATTTAATCAGGCACAAAATCTTACTATGCAAAAAAACAGAAAATTCACATTCTTATTAATATCCTTACTCGGATTCGTTATTATGATGCTGACATTAAAACGGAGCAAAGGATACGATGACGTAAATAAATGCCTGATTAAATATAAATATGAATGGGGTCAACCAGGAAGTCAATGTCATGAATCATCGAAAACTTACACTGTTTACTTTAGGAACGAGTGTTATAAAAAAATTGATGCAAAATTAGCAGTGCAGGAAACTGATAAACGTTGGAAAACGTTTACTCGCCTGAGTCTCGGTTATAATGATACAATTGTTGGATATGCGTGCAATGGCACTGGTAAATATCTATATTGGGCAATAGAAAGTACAGATAAATCAAATGAGTTGCCTTCGGACGAGGAAATTCAACATTTTAGTGAGCAATCCGATAAAAAATAACTTCAACGGAATTTTTCATTTATCCCCAAACCAAATAATGCAAAATCATATTTCACCGGATCAAGCGGATCAAATTTTCTAAGATTAGTTGTAAGTTCCATTACTGCTTTCCAGTCATTTTGTTTTCTTTCCAGTAACCCAAGACTTCTTGAAACTCTGCCTGTATGTATATCCAATGGAATAGCTAATATGCCCGGGGAAATATTAGTCCAAATACCAAAATCAACGTTCTTATCTCTTCTTACCATCCATCTTAAAAACATACATATCCTTTTGGCTGATGAATTTTTCGTGGGATCCGAAATATGTTTAAGTGATCTTTTAGGATAGGATAAACTAAAAAAGGTTTGCCGAAATGTCGAAATTGCTAATCCAATATTGCAATTATGGACATTCAAACTATCTAAAAATACCTTATTTAATCCACCTTTTCTTCTGTAAATATGCTGTAGGGCAATCAAAAAGTATTTGCAATCGATTGAATTGAATGTTCGATGCACAAATGTATCAAACACTTTCAGGTCTTTAGGTTTAAAGTTCAACACAAAATCATAAGGGGAATTATCCATTAACTCTATTAACCTATTCCCATTTCTTAGTATTGTTGATCGCTGACCCCATGCAATTGTTGCTACCAGGAAACCAGAAATCTCAATATCTTCCTTAAGAGTAAAAGAATGAGGAATGGCTATTGGATCGTTGTGAATAAAATATGATTGATTATAGAAATTGTACTTTGTCTCTAAAAAATCTCTTAAATCCTCAGTAATCTCCCTCATTGTTTAAAAACAGGAACGTACAAAAACAACCAAGTCCCGCTATAAGCGGGACCCGGAAGACACAGAAAAGCCAAAACAATTACTACTATGAACAACAAAACCCTTTACACAAGCAAATGTATATAGGTGTAATATGAAATATATGGACAATTAGGGGTATGAAAAGACATTCAAAATGAATGGTTCTAAAAAATCAAAATAATGTATTTTGGGGACTTACAATAAGAAAAATTATTCAACAACTTTAAAAGAATTGGTTGACTTGTCATATATTAGATTCATATGAGTACGGGTTCCTACATCATCAGTAATAACTATCCCGTAATTTTCTCCTTCCTGTTTGTCAATGGTAACAGCATCTTTTTGCTCAGGAGCAAAATTGAAACCTAAAGAGAGTAAAAATGCAATAATTAACTGTATCATAAGTTTTGGGTTTGGGAATAAACTATAAACATTTTTGTGTTAAAAAGTTCTCAAATATAACTCAGAAAAAGCATTATGTCAAGAAAATTCTACTTTTTGTGTAGATTGTTAATAAGTTATTAACTATCAATGGTTAATTAATTCCATATTAAAGTTACTTCCAGATAAATATATCATCTTTTGAATGCGGTTGTTTTTCATTAAGCCAATTAAATCCCTTTAATTTTAATTCATGAGGCTGTAATTCCTTGATCGGATAAAGTGTTGCATCTGGCTTATTAAGCAGGGATATTTTTTGCACTTTACTATCATTAAGAAAAATCATAAGATCACTTGATTCAGCTCTATTAACCCCTGTTAGTTGATTTTTATTATTCCGTAGATAATAAATAGTTTGGCCATTGCCAATAACATTGATTTTATATAGATTATTATCTTTAAAGTAACCTATCATATCTCTTCCTTTAATTTGATTGAAACGCAAGCTATCTTGTGAAGAAGAAATAAATGAATTAACACGTAAATTCATTGAATATATTTTACTTCCCGAAAGGAGAATAGAAATTGAATCAGCAGTTAGCTGATTTTGATTACTCCACAAAACAGGATCAGAATAAAAACTAATAGTTGAATCTTTTGAAGAATAAACCAATGAATCGCATTTACCTTGCAAATCTGTTTTATAAATACGAACATGTTTGTATGCAAAATAAGTCTTCTCTTTAGTTAGCGAATCATTAACTGCATACAAAGTATCGGCATGCAAATACATTGAATCTTTATCAAAGATTTTTGTGAGCATGGTTTTACCGGTAACTAATGAGCGATTGGTCTTTTCATTCACATAAGCATAATTGCCATTTATGATTATTTTCTGTGTTGTATCAGTTACCATTACATTCTTAAATGCCCTTCCAATTCCTTCTTTACGATCATAAAGAATACTATCTCCATTTAAGATGTTTTCACGCGTTTGAATAAATGCATGCTTGCTGAAAAATGATTTTTCAGTTTTGGTGTTATACCAGCCATTTTCACAATAAATATATGCTGAATCTTTACCTGTACTTTGAATAGTGGAGGGTCCATAAAAAAAAGCGGTGGCTGTAGTAGTATTATATTTTAATGTGTCCGAATTCATTATATACTTTGGATTAACTAACACTACATTATCCTTAAAGAAAACCATTTTAT
The DNA here is from genome assembly GCA_031366005.1 of Bacteroidota bacterium. GTDB lineage: Bacteria > Bacteroidota > Bacteroidia > AKYH767-A > OLB10 > JANLUX01. The sequence continues at coordinate 23,310 of JANLZB010000011.1, forward strand.
CTTTTGAATAATAATATCCGCGTTGACTGGTTAAAACATTTTCATTATCTATTACTTTCCCACCAGTATTGTAGTCTGCAACCTCTGTACTTAAATCATAATTCATTGCATCGGTGGTTAATTCCATCTTTCCATCAGTCAATCTAACATTTTTAACCACTCTTGATGATTTGGAATTTCCGTCATAATGTAATGTTTCTCCGTAGAGTTTTGCATCCGGGCCTTCTATGCGGATATTACCAAAGGCATCAATGCTGTTTGTACTTTCATAAAATAATGCACTATCACAATACATCAAAGTATTATCCTGTTTGAAGATTACATCACCAACCAGCCTTCTTACTTCAATGCCATTTATTTTGCTTCCTTCTAATGAAGAGGCTTGAACAATTTCAACTTTTTTGTTTTTTTGAGCAAATGAAAAATGCGTTGAATAAAAAAATGTTGCTATAAGAAAAAGGCATCTGATATTTAATCTGTTCAACATCTTACGGATTAAACGCTGAAAATTAAAAATCATCTCAGCACTGCACTGCGCTTTAATGTTTGCTTTCTATCAGGACCTACCGAAACAATAGTGATTGGCAAATTAGTTTGTTGTTCTATAAATGAAATATACTCCATCAATTCAACTGGAAGTAATTCTTCATCGGTAATGCTATCCAAAGTTTGTTTCCAACCTTTCATTTCAGTGTAAACAGGTTTAGCTTCAGTGTGTACAATATCAAAAGGCATGTAATCTACTTTCTTTCCATTATATAAATAATGTGTGCAAACTTTTAACGTATCAAATCCACTCATCACATCAGGCTTCATCATGATTAGTTGAGTTACGCCATTCAACATAATGGCATATTTAAGAGCAGGCAAATCCAGCCAGCCACATCTTCGAGCACGTCCTGTAGTTGCACCAAACTCATTACCTCTTTTTCGAAGTTGTTCACCGGTTTCATCATTTAGTTCAGTTGGAAAAGGTCCACTGCCTACCCGCGTACAGTATGCTTTAAAAATCCCATAAACTTCTCCTATTTTTGAAGGAGCAATTCCTAAACCAATACAAGTACCTGAGGTTATTGTATTCGATGAAGTAACAAAAGGATAAGAACCAAAATCAACATCAAGCAATGATCCTTGGGCTCCTTCAGCAAGAATTGTTTTACCGTCATTAATATATTGATTGATTACATATTCACTATCAATTAACATTAATGATTTCATCAATTCAATTCCTTCCATCCATATTCCCTCAGCCTCCTGCAGATTATAATCATATTTATAAAACGAAAGCAACTCTTTGTGCTTATCAACTAAAGCCTGGTAACGATTAATAAATTCGGGATGTTCTATATCTCCAACCCGCAAACCATTGCGTCCGGTTTTATCCATATAAGCTGGCCCGATTCCTTTAAGTGTTGAGCCGATTTTTGCTTTACCTTTTATTGATTCAGATGCGGCATCAAGAAAACGATGTGTGGGAAGAATTAAATGTGCTTTGCGTGAGATGAAAAGATTTTTTTTTACATCAACTCCCATCTTGACCAATGCGTCAATTTCTTTTTTGAAAACAACCGGGTCAATCACTACACCATTTCCGATAACATTTATCTTTTCAGGATGAAAAATGCCCGAAGGTATTGTATGCAAAACATGTTTAATTCCTTCAAATTCTAAAGTATGTCCCGCATTAGGCCCCCCTTGAAACCTTGCAATAACATCATAACCTGGAGCTAATACATCCACTACTTTTCCTTTGCCTTCATCACCCCATTGCAGGCCCAGTAAAACATCTACTTTCATCAATACTATTTTTAAAATTTAATTATTCTTATTTTTTTCGATTAAAAAAAAACTAACTAAAATTCTGAGCTGCTACCTCTTCAGTATCCACAACAGAGAAAACATTTATCAGCTTTGTTATTACCAAAAGAGATTTTATTTTTTCCGGAACTCTGCATATAACAGCTTCACCACCCGATTTACGTGCTTTAGACAAAATGCTTAACAACACATTCAAACCTGTACTATTCATGTATTTAAATTCTGCAAGATCAATCACAAAGTTGGATGCTTCCTTGTCTAAATGTTGATTAATCTCTTCAAGTAGGTCATTAGCCTGGTTTTTTTCAATCAGGTTTCCTTTTAAATGCACTAAAGCATATTTGTCCTTGTCCTGAATGTTGTATCCGAATTCCATATTAATTTTGGTTTAGTGAGCCAAATGTATTGGTTTACTGTTTACAAGAATGCGCTTGGCAGATTTTATTCATCAAATTTGTTAACCATAAATAAATCAATTGTTCTCTTGTGTATCCATTCGTGAAACACTAACAATTCCATGCAGGCTTTTTAATTTTTTCATCATGGTTTTAAGATGTTCTGTATCATGCACAAATAACATAATTCTTCCTTCAAACAAACCATCGTTACTTTCAATATTTATTGAACGGATATTCACTTTTAATTCGTTGCTGATTACTTTGGTGATATTGTTAACAACACCTACATCATCCATACCTGTAATTTTAATTCCTGCCAGAAATGCAATTTGCTGTTGATTGAACCATCTTGCTTTCACTATCCGGTAAGCATAATTCGACATTAGCTGAATAGCATTAGGGCAGTTGGTGCGATGAATTTTTATTCCTTCATTTATCGTTATAAAACCAAAAACATCATCTCCGGGAATGGGTGAGCAGCAGGGCGATAATTTATAATCAATCTTATCTATCCCTTCTCCTATCATCAGCATGTCCGATTTGCCACGCACCTTCTTCACCATCTCATCAAAGGTTTGCTGCTCTGATTTGGCAGGAAGTTTCAGCTTGCCTTGCTCCTTCTGTTCAAAAAAATCGCGAAGGTTTTTTAAATCAATTGCATTCACTGCAATGCGGTGATAAAAATCCAATACATTGCTCACTTTATAAAAAAGCAATAAATCATTCATATTGAATTCCTTCTTCGGCAGTTTCAGGCTCTTGAATTTACGTTCAAAAATTTCTTTACCTTCTTCAGAAAGTTTTCGTTTTTCTTCTTTAAGTGAAGCCTTGATTTTTGACTTCGCCTTTGCTGTAATTACAAATGATAACCAATCGTCTTTAGGATGTTGTTTAGTAGAGGTAAGAATTTCCACCTGATCGCCACTGTTTAGCTTATGACTGATTGGAACTAAACGGTGATTGATTTTTGCACCGATACATTTACAACCAATATCAGAATGAATTTCAAATGCGAAATCCAGTGCTGTACTTCCAATGGGTAATGTTTTGATATCACCTGTGGGAGTAAATACAAATATTTCATCAGCAAAAAGATTCAGCTTAAAGTCATCAATAAAATCAAGTGCATTTGATTCAGGACTTTCAAGCATTTCACGTATGCGTGTTATCCACTCGTCTAATGCACTTTCGTGCGATGCCTCTTTGTATTTCCAGTGAGCTGCATATCCTTTCTCTGCAATTTCATTCATGCGCTGAGTCCGAATTTGTACTTCAACCCATTTGCCTTCACTACTCATCACGGTGGTGTGAAGTGACTCGTATCCATTTGCTTTAGGAGTAGAAATCCAGTCACGCAAGCGATCAGGATTTGGTGTGTAATAATCCGTAACTATACTATATACTTTCCAGCAATCTGATTTCTCTGTTTCAGTGGGAGAATCAATAATTATACGTATGGCAAACAGATCAAAAATTTCTTCAAAGCTCACCGATTGCTTTTTCATTTTATTCCAGATGGAATGAATAGACTTCGGTCGTCCTTTTATCTCGTATTTAAATCCTTCTTTATCTAACTCTTCACGAATTGGTTTAGTAAACTCTTTTATAAAAACATCTCTTTCTTTTTTTGATTGCTGAAGCTTGGTTACAATATTATTATAAACATCTTCCTCCGTATATTTCAAAGCAAGGTCATCCAATTCAGTTTTGATTGCATATAATCCTAAACGGTGGGCAAGCGGTGCATAGAGATACGCAGTTTCGGATGCAATCTTTAATTGTTTATCACGCGCCATAGAAGAAAGCGTACGCATATTATGCAAACGATCAGCAAGTTTTATCAGTATCACCCGTACATCATCACTAAGCGTAAGCAGCATCTTACGAAAGTTCTCAGCCTGCAATGAACTTTTGTGATCAAAAACTCCACTGATCTTGGTAAGCCCATCAATGATGTCTTTTACTTTTTTCCCGAATAAACGCTCCATATCCTCGAGCGTGTAATGTGTGTCTTCCACTACATCATGTAAAAGAGCACACACAATTCCTGTAGTTCCTAAACCTATTTCTTCTGCAACAATTTGAGCAACTGCAATAGGATGATAGATATATGGTTCACCCGATTTTCTGCGCATGTCCTTGTGCGCTTCGAGTGATAAATCAAAAGCAGTGCGGATTAATTTTTTATCGCCTTTATCTAAATTTCCTTTACACGCTTTTAACAAAGCACGATATCGTTTGAGGATTTCCTTTTTTTCCTCTTCAGCATTAATTTTTGAAACCGTGTCTAAAATCCTGGTGTTTTGCAAAATATTTATAGATGATGTAGGATACAAAGTTAACAAATGTGGAAGCCTTCTTAAAGTTGTTTCAACCTCTGTGTATTAAAAAGCTCATAGGTTGCACAATCATCTATTTTTGCGCCCTCATGAAATTTTCTCTTCTTAATTCAGATAATAATTCAAAAGCACGTGCAGGCGTTTTAGAAACTGCACATGGCATAATTGAAACTCCCATTTTCATGCCTGTTGGAACAGCAGGAACTGTAAAAGGAGCACATCAGCGTGATTTGTCAGAAGACATACAGGCACAAATTATTTTAGGAAATACTTATCATTTATACCTGCGCCCCGGAACCAATATTCTGGAACAAGCCGGAGGATTGCACAAGTTTATCAATTGGAATAAACCAATTTTAACTGACAGTGGTGGCTACCAGGTTTTCTCATTGAGTGATATCAGAAAAATTACAGAAGAAGGTGTAACATTTACTTCTCATATTGATGGCAGCAAACATTTTTTTTCTCCTGAACGCGCAATGGATATTCAGCGCAGCATCGGTGCTGATATAATTATGGCATTTGATGAATGTACGCCTTATCCCTGTGAACACAGTCTTGCACGCAGTTCAATGGAGTTAACACATCGTTGGTTAAAACGTTGCTGCGAACATGTTGATCGTAATGAATCTTTATACGGATATGAGCAGACTTTATTTCCGATAGTTCAGGGAAGTACTTATAAAGACTTACGTAAACAAAGTGCAGAATTTATTGTTTCTATGAATCGGGATGGAAATGCAATTGGTGGTTTGTCCGTTGGTGAACCAGCTGAAATAATGTATGAGATTACCGATGATGTTACTAATATTCTTCCGAAGGAAAAACCACGTTACCTGATGGGAGTTGGAACCCCTGCAAATATTTTGGAATGTATTGCGCTCGGTATTGATATGTTTGATTGTGTGATGCCAACACGAAATGCACGCAACGGAATGTTGTTTACACGAAATGGTATCATTAATATCCGCAATGAAAAATGGAAAAATGATTTTACTTCCATTGAAGAGGAGAGCGATTGTTACGTTGATAAACACAGCAAAGCATATTTAAGACATTTGGTTATTTCAAAAGAAATGCTTGGTGCACAAATAGCGACACTGCATAATCTTAGCTTTTATCTTTGGCTGGTGAAAGAAGCACGAAAGAAAATTATAGAAGGAAGTTTTTTGTCATGGAAAAAAGAAATGGTGGAAAAAGTTTCGCAACGACTATGAAAGTGGATGTCACTCAGGATTTCGATACCTATTGGGATTGTCAAATAATTGCAGGTGGTTTGACTTACCACAAATGTTTGGTTGACAGAAAACAGGGCAATCAACTTTTAAACAAGCCATTTACATTAACAAACTTTTATGTTTCATATATGACAGGTTTCCTACTGAATGACATTGCGTGATGAAACTCCTCGATAAATACATCATCCGAAAATTTCTCGGCACTTTCTTTTTCGCTTTGGGATTAATAATTTTAATCTCCATTGTTTTTGACATCTCAGAAAAGATTGATGATTTTATGGAACGCAAAGCTCCGCTGCATGCAATCATTTTTGATTACTACCTGAACTTTATTCCTTATTTCGCAATACTTTTTAGTCCGTTATTTATTTTTATTTCAGTAATCTATTTTACTTCACGCATGGCAGCACAAACAGAAATTGTTGCCATTCTTGCAAGCGGAATAAGTTTTAAGCGATTGCTTGTTCCATACATGGTTGCTGCAACTGTTGTGGCATCCATTTCATTTTATATGAATAACTGGGTATTGCCTCACTCTAACGGAAAGCGGATTGCTTTCGAAACCAAATACATTAAAAATACTTTTGTTTACACCAATAGAAATGTACACAAACAAATTACTCCCGGTCAGTATATTTATTTTGAAAGTTATAATAATTTAGACAAGATCGGTTATCAATTCAGCTATGAAAAGTTTGACAAAGGCAGAATGATTTACAAAATTCTTGCTGACCGGATAGTATGGGATAGCATCAGAAATAAATGGACGCTGGAAAATTATTTCATCCGAAACATTGACAGCATGAGTGAAAAAATCAGAAGTGGTTACCGTTTGGATACAACGTTTGCATTTTATCCTGCAGAATTTAACCGCAGAATAAATTACATTGAAACAATGGATTATGGTGAGCTGAATAAATTCATAGCGCAGGAACAATTACGCGGGTCTGAAGAAATTGTTTTTTATCTGATTGAAAAATACAAACGCACGTCACTTCCCTTTGCAACATTTATTTTAACGCTGATTGGAGTTTCGCTCTCTAGTAAAAAAGTCCGTGGTGGCATCGGAGTGCAAATTGGGTTAGGAATACTTTTAAGTTTCACTTACATAATGTTTATGCAAATCAGTACAACCTTTGCAACTAATGGAAACACACCTGCATTAATTGCAGTATGGATACCCAATATTGTTTTTGCTGTGATCGCAATTTTCTTATTGAGAGACAGAATGAGGACTTAGCTCTTAGTGTGCGCCAGATTTTTTGTACATTCAGTAATATCCTGTGCTGTTCCTGACAAACGATCAGGAAATCCATGTGAAGCTGAAACAAATGTTACATGGCTGATAATGAATTTTTCGTTTCCGGCAGGTGTTGTTACATGATAAGTAAGCTTATTGGTGGTTTTTTCTTTAAATGTTTTTTCATTGGCTTCCAAGACATTTTTCCGGTCCTCGGGATGTACCAACTCTATAAACTCAATATACTGGAGGAGCGGAACATTTGGGTCCACTTCAAAAATTCGAAACATCTCATCTGACCATTCACCTGTTTGCTTAACGGGATCATAAGTCCAGTCGCCAATATGAGCCAGCGCCTGTGCTAATTTCAATCTTCTCTTTTTTTCCATTATCAAATTTTCCTTCTCCACCTTTTCAGTAATGTCTGTTACGGTTCCAACAAAACCATAAACCATTCCTGATTTTTTCCTCAGTGCATTTGATTGAACAATTGCCCACGTAATTTTTCCATCAGGTTTAAGAAACCGCATTTCATATCTCTGCGAATCTCTTCCTGAAGCACGAAATTCAGCTGATTCAATTCTTATTCGTTCACGATCATCAGGATGCATCGCATCTAAATAAACATGTCCTTTTGCATCTTCGCTCTGAACACCTGTGAGCTCAGAGAATTTTTTATTTACATATTCAAGATTTCCTTTATAATCCGATAGAAATATTCCTACAGGTGAATGATCAGATAGCGTACGGAATTGCAATTCACTTTTTGCTATTTGCTCCTGTGTATTTTTTATTTCAGTTATATCTTTTGAAATACAAACAATACTCATCACTTTATCAAATTCAGTGATAGGGTAATAAGTAACAATATTATACTTTATGATTCCATCCTCCTCATGATTATCCTGATGAGAAACAGTTTCTCCATTGAGCGCTCTTGTATAATTCTCCTTTTGCTTTTCATAACGTTGTGAAAATAATTTAGCCGGAACTCTTTCTTCCAGTGACATTCCATTTTTAACATCCAATTGATAAACTCTGCGCATCAGGTTTTCAAAAGCCATGTTGCAATAGGTGAGTTTGAAATCAGTATCTACTGACCAGATCATGGCAGATAAACTTTCCATAGTAGCAGCTACGCGGTTTTGCACATCATGCAATTTACGCTGCGTAATCCGCTGAAGCGTTAAATCTCTATGCAAAGCAACATAACCCGTTATTTCATTTCGGTCATTGGTGATGGAGCTTACACGGTAACTAATATATTTCCTGTCGCCAGTTAATGTTTTTAACGCTACCTCACCCTGTAAGTAACCTTGTTTTAAAAGATCTTCGATTAATTTGTCCCTGGATTTTGCAAAGTCAAAATGTATGAGATCACCCATGCTTTTTCCCACCGCTTCTTCAGCAGTGAAACCATACATTTTTTCAGCGCCACGATTCCATGAACGAATTAAAAATTTTTCATCCGTTGAAATAACCGGGTCAGAAATATTTTTTGTAATCGTTGCAAGGTGATTAATCTTTTCCTGTGCCTTTTTCTGCTCAGTTATATCATATACAATAGTAATGGTGTGTGCTTTTCCACCAATTGAAACAGTATCAGTAGAAGCAAATACATGAATGAGTTCACCTGTTTTTTTTCTTAGCGTAAGTTCAATATCTCTGAAAAATCCGTTTTGCAGAAGCTGCTGATTCATTTTCTTACTCACTTCAGCATCAGTCACAAGGCCTAATTCTTCTGTAGAAAACCCAATAAACTCATCGCGTGTATATCCCATCATTGCGAGAAATCTATCATTTACATCCACAAATTTTTTATCAGCTATGCGATTGATTGCAATGCCTGCCGGGTTCGATTGAAAAACTTTTAAAAACTTTTGTTCGCTTTCTTTTAATTTTTGTCTTGCATTTACCTGTTGTGTAATGTCGCGGTAAATTCCAACATACATTTCTCCTGTTTGCGTTTGAAGATGTGAAACAGAAAACAAAATATTTTTTGCTTCACCCGTTTTTGTAAACCCAATATTTTCACCAGTAGCATGTCCTGTTTTTTGAAGCACATTTATTACCTCGTCACGATTGTTATGTTCATATTGAACTTTTATCAATTCATTAATTACTCTTCCCTTAGCTTCATTTTCAGTAAAACCATATAATTTTTCTGCTCCTTTGTTCCAGGCTTTTATTTCAAACTTTTCATTCACCGTAATAACTGCATCTACAATATTATTTATAAGAGCTGCCTGATAATTTAATTCTTCAAGCGCGTTCTTTTGATTGGTAATATCACGGCTGATTGTTAAAACAGAACACACTGCCTCCTCCTCATCCAAAATGGGAACCAGGTTAGACTCAAACCAAACGATGCGATTATAGCCACTGTCAACTCTGAACTGAACAGTTTCATGATGACCTCTACCTGTAGATTGCACTGCTTTGCGCAATATTTTAATGTCTGCTTTTACAATATGATCCCAGATGTATTTATTCCTGAGTTTCTCAAATGATTTAATACTTAACTTTTTAATACCTGCCGGGTTGATCTCTAAAATTTTTCCATCAAATCCAAGATTAATAATTGCTTCCGGTGCATATTTGAAAAAAGTTTCTAAGCGTTCTTCGCTGATTTTTAATTTGCTTTCGGCTTGTGTTTTTGCGTTCTTAATTTTTCCTTTATCAAATGCTTTAAGCACTGCAATTGGTAATTGTCCGAGCTGACTTTTCGGGATAAAGTCTTCCACACCTCGTGAAATTAATTCTTTGGCAAGCACTTCACTTACCTGGTCACTTACGAGTATTAGCGGTTTATTTTTATTCTCCTCTTCCAGCCAATCAAGGGCTTTGGATACAGAATATTCCTGTAACGTGTAATTAGAAAGAATGACATCGGGATTAAAACGTATCACCTGTTTTTGAAATTCTTTTTCTGAACGTGCTGTTTTTATTATCACCTCATCCAAGGATTCTTTCAAAATATTTTCAATAAGAAGGCAGTTGGTTGCCTTATCATCTAAAAGCAAAACTTTAACCCCAGCGTATTTCATCACTTTCATTTGTATTCTTATTTAATTATGACTTCTTATTATTATAAATGACATATTACGATAGATTTTTTATTTGGTTCTGCTGTTGAAATAAAAAAATACTTTTTACTTGCATTAACATATTTTTTGATACTTTTTATCATACTTAATAAAAAACCTTACACTTTTTTACACCATTTAATAGCTTAAAATAATTTTTGCAATTATTGAATGAAACTTGCTGTGGATAAGGTTATCACATCATTAAAAGCTTCGTTATTTATGGGAACAGCAATATATGACAGATAGGAAGAGTAAATGCTCATTTCTTACAGGTGGAAATTGGTTTTATGAGTAAAAAGTTTAAATGCAATTGCAATTAAATTTCTTACAATAGTTATGGATCTCTGCTTTTGATGAATAATCCGTTTGATATCCATGTATAATTGTGCCAATACAAATGAATAATTTATCATTAATTAAGATCGCAACACAAAAGACATTGTACTCAAAACAAAAATTTTATGTATCAGACAGTAACCAATTTTCAAATGAAAACATTAATTAAAGCCGCCTTATTATTTAGCTTGTTTCTTGACATTGAATCAGCTAAGGCGCAATTAGGAGTAGGAACTATTACTCCTGATAACTCTTCCATACTTGATTTAACATCAACAGCAAAAGGTTTGCTCGCGCCACGAATGACATTAGTAAATAGAAATGCTATTGTTCTTCCGGCAACAGGATTGCTTATATTTAATACTACACTTAACAATTTTGAAGTAAATACCGGAACACCTGCATCTCCGGTTTGGTCTGCGTTAGGTACAGTAACATCGGTGTCTGTAACTACCGCGAATGGTGTGTCAGGAGTAGTTTCTACAAGCACTTCGACACCTGCAATTACTTTAACATTAGGAGCTATTACACCTTCCTCCGTTGCTGCAACAGGGACTATTTCAGGATCAAACCTCAGTGGAACCAATACAGGAAATGTAACTCTTGCCGGAGAAAATTATTTATCGTTAGCAGGTCAGGCAATAACGGCTAATGCAGTAAACCTGTCAGGAACAAATGTAACAGGCACTTTAGCTGCAGCAAGGTTCCCTGCACTCACCGGTGATATTACAACAACTGCAGGAAGTATTGCAACAACTATTGCTGCATCTGCTGTTACCAATGCAAAGATGGCAAACATGGTTACTAAAACATATAAAGGACGAACTTCTGCAGGAACAGGAGTGCCTGAAGATGTTCCGGTTGCTACACTCAAAACTGATTTGGGGTTGGTGAAGGCAGATGTAGGTTTAAGCAATGTGACAAACAGTTTACAGGTAATTAATAACGGCAGTTTTAATTCAATCAGCAGCGGTTTAGCAGCTGCAATACCTGCAGCCGGAACTGCAAACAGATATTATCATTCAACTGATGAGGGATTGTTTTATTATGATGATGGTACAATCTGGAATTTAATTTCACCTAACTATACCGGAGATGTTAATATAAACACAGGTTCTTTAGCAACTACAATTTCTACTAACGCGGTAAACTTTTCTAAATTTCAGCAGATACCGACTAATTCTTTAATCGGCAGAAGTACAGCAGCAACAGGAAATGCAGAAATTATTTCTTTAGGATCAGGGCTTTCATTAAGTGGAGGAGTATTATCAGCTTCTGGAAGTGGAACTGTCACCTCCTTTTCAAGCGGTAATCTTTCTCCATTGTTTACAACATCTATATCTACATCTACTTCAACTCCAGCTTTATCATTTGCTTTAAACAATGCACCTGCAAATACATATTTTGGAAATGCAACAGGAAGTGCAACAACTCCTGCATTTACATCAGCCGGTGCGTTATCAAAACTTGATGATACTAATGTAACACTAACATTAGGCGGCTCACCATCTACATCACTTCTTTCTTCCGTTTCATTAGCGCTTGGGTGGAACGGCCAATTACCAATTGCAAGAGGAGGTACAGGTTCTGCAACTCAAAACTTTGTGGACCTTACCACCAATCAAACTGTTGCAGGCACCAAGACATTTACGCTTCCTGTTGTAGGTGCTACACCAACACTATCTACTCATTTAACAACAAAAGGATATGTAGATGGAACGTTTATTCCATTAACACAAATAGGTGCAAACAATGGAGTTGCTGCATTAGATGCAGGAGGAAAAGTATTAGCATCAGAACTTCCGACAGGGGTATTATCTTATAAAGGCGTTTGGAATGCAAGTACAAACACACCAGTTCTGTCAAATGCTACCGGTTCCAATGGATGGGTTTATAAAGTTTCAGTTGCAGGAACTCAAAATTTAGGTTCAGGAAATATTACCTTAGGGCTTGGTGATGAAGTAATCCATAACGGTAGTATTTACCAGGTGTCACCATCTTCTAATAATGTGACTTCTGTAAACGGACAACTGGGAGCAGTTGTTTTAAACACAGGTCAGATAACTGAAGGAACCAATTTGTATTACACAGATGCCAGAGTGATATCAGCTCCATTAACAGGCTATTCCGTTGGTACAAATACAATTTTAAATTCGGGGAATTCGATTCTTACTGCATTTCAAAATTTACAGGGACAGCTTAACGCAAGAGAAACAGGAATTGCTGCAGGAACAACAGCACAATATTGGAGAGGTGATAAAACTTTTCAAACACTTGATAAAACAGCAGTAGGTTTAGGCAATGTTGATAACACTTCCGATGTCAATAAACCAATATCAACACTTCAACAAACAGCAATTAATTTAAAAGCGGATTTGGCGTCTCCAACATTTACTGGAGTACCTGCAGCACCAACGGCAGCAGCAGCTACCAGCACAACACAACTTGCCACTACAGCTTTTGTTACAACAGCAGATAATTTAAAAGCAAATTTAGCTTCTCCCGCATTTACCGGTGTTCCAACTGCACCCACTGCAAGTTTAGGAACAAGCACTACTCAATTAGCCACCACTGCTTTTGTTATAGCCAATACTACTGGTGTTAACAGAACTACAATTACTGCTGATGTAATTAATAATACTACAAGCTTAGCTGATGTTACTGGATTATCGTTTCCGGTTGTTGCAGGCACTTATTATTTTAAATTCACTATTCCATATACGAGTGCTGCAACAACTACCGGTAGCCGTTGGTCTATCAATGGACCTGCAACAACTCAACTAAACTATTCTACCATCTATACACTTAGCGCAACCACAAATACATCAAACACCTCGAGTACTTATAATGCAGGTGCAATAAATGGAACCAGTACTCTTTTAGGTGATTTAGCAAATATTGAAGGAATAGCAACTTTTTCTGCTTCAGGAACAGTAATCGCACGCTTTGCAAGCGAAATTGCCGCTTCGGCAATTACTGCAAAGTTTGGTGGAACAGTTGTTTGGACTAAAATAAATTAATTCATGTCTTAAAGAAATGTCGGTTGTACAATTTTTATTCAACAATTAAATAGATCATTCAGAACAATAAATATTGATTACTATAAAATGAAAATATTAATAAGCTATAAAAAAGAATTGGTTTTCGTTTTGCTGATTTTATGTATTTCTATAAAATCAAATGCGCAGGAAGATGCAATCAATATCGGCAGTCTGTATATCAGCCCCGGAACAATTATCTCCACATTAGGAGATTTTAAAAATACAGGGACAACAACTGTCGGAGATACAGGAAATTTTTATGTAAAAGGTAATTGGAACAATACAGGAACATTCAATTCAAATCTTAGCACTATTATTTTCAACGGCACAGGCGCACAAACAATTTCAGGAAATGCTGTTTTCAAAAATTTCACAATAAACAATTCAAAACCTGCAAATGCACTAATACTGAATAATCCCGTAACTATTAATGGTGTTTTTTCGCTTACCAACGGGCATATTATTACAACTGCGAGCAATATTCTAACATTGGGCTCCGCAGCAACTGTGGTGCTTAATGCAATAAATCAGGACAGCAGTTTTGTAAAGGGACCCATGATACAAACTGTTGATTCAATAACTAGTATTTTAAAAGTTTTTCCAGTTGGTAAAAACAATCAAATGCATCGCGCTGATTTAACGGTAATACAAAGTTCAATCGCAGCTACTACTTATATGATGGAATATATTGATAGTTCGGCACGCGATCTCACGTATGCATTACCACCTACTCTTCAAAGAGTTTCCAATATAGGTTATTGGAGGAGCAGTAAGGGTGCAGGAGCAGCCGTTTCTAATGGCATTATTAAGTTGTATTACTATGCTTCGGATGATGTTAACAGCCCCACCTGCCTGAGAATTGCGCAAGACAATGGTTTGAATACATGGACTGATATTGCAGGAACTGGGACTACAGCTCCGACCGGAACCATTACATCGGTGAATAATTTTACCACTTTAAGTTCTTTCACTTTAGCGAATGGCATGTGTGCCGGAAACCCTTTGCCCGTTGAACTCATAAAGTTTACAGCTCAGGCTAACGAAAACAATGTTGATATTGCCTGGTCAACAGCAACAGAAAAAAACTGTGATTATTTTGAGATTGAACGATCTGCAAATGAAGTCGACTTTGAAAGTATTGGAAAGGTAAAAGGATCAGGGAATAGCAATGCGGTGATTGATTACAAATGGATTGATACAAAACCATTACAAAGCATTTCCTATTACAGAATAAAACAAGTTGACTTTAATGGGGAGTTTCAATATTCCGATGAAAGAGTAATTGATATAACAACCAAAAAACACGAAGAAGATATTATCGTTTATCCAAATCCATCAAACGGTAAATTATTTCATATTGCATTTGCACATCAAATTTTAACTGTAGTCCACGAATCAAAAATAAATGTTCAATTATTTGATGAAAGCGGAAAATTAGTTTTTGGAGCATCCGAAGGGCTTAACGGTAATTATGAAAAAGACATGGAACTTGATTTTAATCAAAAACTTGAATCAGGAATTTATCTGTTGAAGTTGAAATCAGATAATTTATCGATCAATAAATTAGTTGTAATAAATTAAAAGAATATTTTAATGAAGACAAATAATCCCTAACACTATTAATTAAAAAAATGCTCAAAATTAATTACACTTAGAGCCTGTTTAAATTTCTTAAAATAATTATGCTTTTGCCCGCACTCACCCTTAATTCCCTAAAGGGATACCACGCGCATGACAGTTCCCCCTTTCGGGGTTTTTGAAGATAAAATAGTTGGACTAATAAAATTTAAACAGGCTCTTAATTTTCCATTACAAAAAATACAATTTAATTTTGAAAATCAATCGCTTCAAAAACCTTTATTTTATTATAAAGCGTATCCCTCTCCACAGGAGTGCGACCTGCATTACGAATGAGCTGCACCAATTGTTCGGTAGTTAAAACAGGTACTTGTTCCTCAGCACCTGCCATTGTGTAAATGCGTGTACTGTCATCAATTGTTCCATCCACATCATCCACACCAAATGATTGTGAAACCTGTGCGGTGCTGCGGCCAATCATTGGCCAGTATGCTTTGACATGATCAAAGTTGTCGAGATAAATTCTACTTACCGCGTAGTTGCGCAAATCTTCAAGCATTGTTGATTCAGCAACATCACTCATTTCATTATCCTTATTGCGAAACTTCAAAGGAATAAATGTGTTAAAACCTCCGGTAAGATCCTGTAAGGTTCGAATCCGATCCAAATGATCAACACGATGATGATATTTCTCAATATGACCATATAACATTGTTACGTTGCTTTTCATTCCTAAGCTATGTGCAGTTTCATGTATGGCTAACCATTTTTCACTTGAACATTTGTCACCGGCAATTTCTTCACGTATTGCTTCATCAAAAATTTCAGCGCCACCACCAGGCAATGAACCTAGTCCGCATTCTTTCAAATAAGTTAATCCTGCTGCAATCGTTTTTTTTGCTTTGTTAAACATGTAATCAAGTTCAACTGCTGTAAAGGCTTTGATATGCAGATCAGGACGATGAGCATGAATTTGTTTTAATAAATCACCAAAAAAATAAAGATCCATTTTAGGATGAACACCTCCAACAATATGCACTTCAGTTATTGGTTTTCCATCATAAGCTTTAACTCGATCTAGCATTTGATTCATGCTTAACTCCCACCCTTCTTCCCTATTTTTATACAGACGCGAATAAGAGCAAAACTTGCATGCAAAAACACACACATTGGTTGGTTCAATATGAAAGTTGCGATTGAAGTAAGTATAGTTTCCATTCTTCCTTTCACGTACAGCATTCGCAAGTGTACCTAATGCTCCAAGGTCTGCATGTTCATAAAGCCATAATGCTTCCTGATTATTGATGCGTTGAAGTGATAAAACTTTATCAGCAATCGTGCGCAATTCAAGTGATTGCTTTTTATTAGTTAACTCTTCAGCTAAAAATTGAGATGTCATGAATAAATTTTGATTGGGAAAGATATTCCAAATCTTAAAGATTTGGAATATCTAAGCCGTAAACTAAACTTGAGCTACTTTATGAATCTTGTTAGCAATGGTTCTTCCGGGATATACTTCCAATGCTTTCTTCAAACATGCCATTGCATTATGCAGCGATTTTAAATTTAAAACATAAGCAATCCTGACTTGCGATTTGCCAAGTACAGGATTGGAATAAAATCCTGTTGCAGGTGCAAGCATCACTGTTTCATCATTCAATTCAAAATCTTCCAACAGCCATTGACAAAATAAATCTGCATCATCAATAGGTAATTGAGCAATACAATAAAATGCACCATTTGGCATCGGACAAAAAACACCTTCCATTTCATTAAGTGTTTTTACAACATAATTACGTCTTGCAGTATATTCCTTTTTCACTTCAATGAAATAAGAATCAGGTGTATCAATGGCTGCTTCGGCACCAATCTGTCCGAATGTAGGAGGACTCAATCTTGCCTGTGCAAATTTTAAAGCTGCAGCCATCACTTCTTTATTTTTTGAAATCAATGCTCCAATCCTTGCACCGCATGCACTATAACGTTTTGAAATACTATCCATCAATACCACATGCTGATCCAATCCATCCAGATGCATGACAGACACATATTGATTATCATCATAACAAAACTCACGATATACTTCATCAGCAAACAAAAACAAATCATGCTTCAATGCAATTTGTTTGAGCAATTCCAATTCTTCTCTGTTATATAAATATCCTGTAGGATTACTCGGATTACAAATTAAAATTGCTTTTGTTTTAGGAGTGATGGCCTTTTCAAACTCAGCGATAGGTGGCAATGCAAAACCCGTTTCAATACTTGAAGGAATAGGTTTTACAATCACGCTTGCCTGAGTTGAGAATCCATTGTAATTAGCATAATAAGGTTCAGGAACTATTATTTCATCACCGGCATTAAGACATGCCATCATGCCAATCTCTATAGCTTCAGAACCACCGGTTGTTATGATAATATCAGTCCAGTCAACATTGATTTTATGTTTTTGATAATAAGTGGCGAGCTTTCTTCGATAAGATTCAATACCCGCTGAATGACTGTATTCAATTACTTCCAGCTTATTATTTTTTATTGCGTTCAGCATTACTTCAGGTGTGTGAATGTCTGGCTGGCCGATATTTAAATGATAAATAAACTTTCCATTTTTCTTAGCTTGTTCAGCATAAGGAACTAATTTTCTAATGGGTGAAGGTGGCATCTGTGCACCTTTCAAGGAAATCTTTGGCATAGCTTTAAAATAAATTGTCCCACCTCTGATAGAAGTGGGACAACAAAAATAGAATATTTAATTGCTTAGTTTTTAGGAGCGTCCGCTTTGCCAGGATCAGCTGCCGGAGCAGGCTGTTCAACAGTTCCTTTCAGGTGAAGCACCTTCGGGCTGTTTTTAGCATTTGAGGTAATGGTAACCGTTTTATCCTGCATTCCCATTTTACCTGCTGAATTAAATGTAACTTTAATTACATTTTTAGCACCTTTTTTCAATGGTTCTTTTGGCCAAATAGGTACAGTACATCCGCATGATCCTGCTGCGTTAGAGATAATTAAATCTTCTTTACCAGTATTAGTAAAAGAGAATTCACGGGTTACCGACTCACCTTGTTTAATGGTTCCGAAGTTATACTCTTCTACTTCAAAAGTCATTTCAGCAGCGTTTTTGTTATCTGCCGGTGAAGCCTGTGCCGGAGCGGCTTTGTCAGGGGTTACAGCAGATTTGTCTGTTTGAGCTTGCGATGCGAACGCAACGAACAGGCATAATGAAGCAAATACAATTGTTTTTTTCATGATGATTTTTTATTTTGTTTTAATTTAACGTTTTGTTGTTTATTAATTTTTAATTTTATTGACGTGGTGAGTTTTCTATCGGTGCAAAACCATTGTCCTTCTTCAATGGTGTCTGATCTTCTGTCTGCTCCTGTGATTTAACAACTCCTTTTATGGTAATCACTTTACTTGGAGTTTTAGCATTTGAATTAATGGTAACTGTTTTAGTAAAAGGTCCCGGGCGTTTAGTATCATAACTAACATTGATAAAGTTACTCTGACCTTTCAATACCGGTTCTTTAGGCCATCTGGGAACTGTACATCCGCATGATCCTCTTGCATCAGAAATTATTAATGGTTCTTTACCGGTATTTGTAAATTTAAATGCATATGTTCCATCACCTGCATAATCAATGGTGCCATAATCATGGAGTTCAGTTTCGAAAGTTATTTCAGCGGCACTCGTATTTTCATTAATTACTTCCGCTTTTTTATTTTGTGCAAAAGCTATTAAGCTTGCACATGTCATCATAAGTAAGAAAGTAATTTTTTTCATTGTTGTATTTATTTACTGAAGTTTTATGTAAGCCCCTTGTTTCAAATATGGAGCCAAAGGTCTGACAAAGAAATGAATATTCAATGAATCAAAAAAGGGTATAAATTTGCTCTGCACAGAGTGTAAAAATAGCTAAAAGAATTATAAATACATCCTCATAAAAAATTCACTGTTTTAAAAGCGGGAATAGCTCAGTGGTAGAGTGTCAGCTTCCCAAGCTGAAAGTTGCGGGTTCGAATCCCGTTTCCCACTCTCCTCTATTTATAGATTTGTTAATTGGTTGAATAAGGTGATACTAAAAAAAAATAATTGTGGTAAAGACATTTTCCATTGCGAATATTAGAATACAAAGTTTTAAAATTTCAAATAGTATTTTATTTTTCTGTTATTGTTTCTTGTTTTCATCAAATGCATTTTCGCAGGATGATTATTACAAACAAAACAGATCACTCACTTATTCAGGAGTAATTTCTGCTTATAAACAACTTGATATAAAATATGCACAAGCTAAAATGATTGAGTTTGGTAAAGCAGATGGTGGTAAACCTTTGCATTTATTTTTAATTAGTGCTAATGGAAATTTTAATCGTGAACAGCTTCGCAAAAACAATGGATGTTTTTTACTGATCAATAATGGCATTCATCCCGGTGAACCGGAAGGAATTGATGCAAGCTTATTACTTGCAAAAAATTTATTGAACGGAAAAATTTCAATTCCTAAAAATGTGATGATAGGAATCATTCCGGTTTATAATGTTGATGGAGCATTGAACCGTGGTTGTTGCAGCCGTATTAATCAGGATGGACCTGAAGAGTATGGATTTCGGGGAAACGCACGTAACCTGGATCTGAACCGTGATTTTATTAAGTGCAATTCGGAAAATGCAAAAGCATTTAATAAAATGTTTACGGCATACGATCCTGATGTGTTTGTGGATACACATACAAGTGACGGTGCGGATTATAGTTATGTGATGACATTGATTGCAACACAAAAAGATAAAATGAATCATTTTGTTTCAGCGTTTGTAGAGAAAGAATTTCTTCCTTCACTTTATTCGAATATGGAGAAAGAAAAATTTCCAATGACTCCTTATGTTGAAACACATGGTGAATCTCCTGAAGGCGGAATTGATGGATTTTTAGAAACACCGCGTTTTGCAAGTGGATATGCTGCCTTATTCAACACGTTAGCATTTATTTCTGAAACACACATGCTCAAACCTTTTCCGAAACGAGTAGAAGCAACTTATACTTTCTTAAAAATAATTCTTGAACTTACTTCTACTAACAGCACAAAAATTTTAAAAGTACGCACTGATGCAAAACATGATTGTGCAACCAAAACAAAATTTGATATTCAATGGAAACAGGATACAACTCATTTCGACAGCATTTGGTTTGATGGTTATGCTGCAAAACATAAGAAGAGCGATGTAACCGGATTGGTTCGGTTGTATTATGATCACACTTCACCCTATCACGCCAAGATTCCTTATTACAATAATTTTCAACCTTCACTCACAATAGATAAACCTTATGGTTACATTATACCTCAGGCATGGAAAGATGTGATTGAACGTTTGCAAATGAATGGCGTAAAAATGCAACAACTTCAACATGATACATTGATGAATGTTGAAGTGTATTACATCCGTGATTATAAAAGTCGCGATCATCCTTATGAAGGACATTACTTGCATACTGATATAAAAACTGAAAAGGAAAATCAAACTATTCAATTTTATAAAGGTGATTATAGTGTGATCTGCAATCAAAATTGTAATCGTTACATCATTGAAACTTTAGAACCTCAAGCCGTGGATTCTTATTTCGCCTGGAACTTTTTTGATAGCGTGTTGCAACAGAAAGAATGGTTTTCTGATTATGTTTTTGAAGAAAAGGCAGAAGCGATTTTGAAAAACAATGATGCTCTGAAAAAAGATTTTGAACAACGGAAAATACAGGATTCAACTTTTGCAAATAATCATTGGACGATGTTAAATTATATCTATCAACATTCTCCCTATTATGAGAAGACGCATAATAGGTATCCGGTGTTTAGAGTTATCCAATGAAATATTGCATTTATCACAACCAGCAGAGATAAACTGAATAAACTTAATTTTGATTCATGCAAACTATTGAACTTCTAATTACAAAAAATAAAAAATCAAAAGAGATTTTGAAAACTCTTCGGGATAAAAGATTGAAACGAGGCGACATGGTTCGGTTAAAAACAATAGAAAATAATTCATCATTTCTTTTACCAATAATTGTTTGTCTATTAATAATTGTTTGGTATTTCTCTGAAACAAAGAAAAAAACATTTGGTGAGGAAGTTGAAGATATTTTGTTCAACAATAAAATGTCACTTTCCGAATTAGAAAAACAAATTGAAAAAGAGTTTGGAGTAGCTGTGGAAATTGAGCAACAAAACACTGAAGAAAAAATGTGGAAAGATTTTTCTGCACAAAATTTTTTAAAGGGATATGCTAACGATGAACCTGAATATACTTTATCAGATGTGAAAGAACCTAACCCTACATATAAGAAATGGAAGAAGGGAAAATAATTCTTACAATTTTTCCTCAGGATGCAGAAAAGAAATTACGGCCTGCCTTAGTGCTGAGAGAATTTCCTAAATACAATGATGTTTTAGTTTGTGGTATCAGTTCAAGACTTCAACAGTTTATACCTCAGTTTAATATTCTATTAGATGAGCATCATCCTGATTTTTTAATATCCGGTTTAAAATCACCAGCTATTTGCAGATTAAGCATGTTAACTATGTTACCCAAAAAAGATATTACAGGAATATTGGGAAGTTTGAGCAATACAGTTCATTTTTCACTGCTTAAAAATCTTGCTGACTATTTGATTGCGAAAAAATAAAGCAATATTAATCAAAGACTGAATAAAAATTGAGAAGTGATAGTAAACAGTTTGGCTTACTATAACGATTGCATCATTCAGCAATTAAAATATAATCAATGAATCTTCGCGAGGCCCTTTTAAAAGAACATTCAAAAGCGCAAACAATGCGAA
>JANLZB010000057.1:0-14278 GCA_031366005.1 Bacteroidota bacterium
AACTCCTAAATCAGTTCTCGCTTTAAAAAATATCACCCGGTATTGCAAAGAGCACCTTGAAGGTAAATATGAAATTGAAGTAATTGATTTGTTAAAGAACCCTCAGTTAGCAGAAGGTGACCAGATTTTTGCCATTCCCACGTTGGTACGAAAATTTCCTGAGCCATTACGTAAGATCATTGGTGATCTTTCCAATGAGGAAAAAGTGCTCGTTGGTTTAAATGTGCGTCCACTAAAAGTGAATTAGTAAAACTTTAACAGTGAAAAAAAAATCCGCGATTAATTTTGTTGTGAATGAAAAACTCATTCTTAAACTGTACGTGTCCGGAATGTCAAAAAAATCTATGACTGCAATTGAGAATATAAAGCATCTGTGTGATGAAAATTTAAGCGATAGCTTTGAGCTCGAAATTATTGATCTTTATAAAAATCCTGAATTGGCCCAGGAAAACCACGTGGTATTTTCTCCCTCACTAATCAAAAAATTACCGCTTCCAAAAAAAACACTGATCGGCACTTTTTCTGATAGTGACAAAGTAATAAAAGCGTTGGGCATCACAATAAAATAATATGGGATCGGATTCAGTAAATCAATCATCAAAAATAGACGACCTTAAAAACAGATTAGCAGAAGCCGAACAGCTGATAGAAGCTATTAAATCAGGTGAAGTGGATGCGTTTGCCATTGGTAATAACGGAACACGCGAAGTTTTTACATTACAAAGCGGTGATTATGCATATCGTGTATTGGTAGAGAAATTTGCTGAAGGAGCAGTTAATTTAACTCCCGAAGGATTGATCGTTTATTCCAATAAAGCATTTCATGAACTGCTTGGCTTATCTTATGAAAAAGTAGTAGGCACTTTCATCTTCAATTATATCTCACCTGAATCAAAGAGTAAATTTGAAACACTTTTTGGTGAAGCACAAAACGGAAGCAGCAAGGGAGAAATTTATCTGCAGATTAAAGATACTTCCAAATGTGTATATGTATCACTCACCTCTTTGCAACCCAATCTTGCAACCATAGGAATGATTGTTACTGACTTAACTGAAAAGAAGAGCAACCAGAAAATAATTACAGGGTACCAGAGTGAACTGGAAGAAATAAATCAGCTGTTGCTGAATAAAAACAAACAGCTGGAACAACAAATCCTAAATGAATTCTCTGAAAGTTTTGCAGAGTATAAAACTGGAAATGATTTTTTTAATGCGCTTACTAAATCACTGGCTGATAAAACAGGATTGGATTACACCTTTATTGGTGAACTGATAAATTCCGCTTCTGATGAATATGATTATGATGTAAGAACGCTTTCGCTGAATGCATTTGGAAATCATGCAGAAAATATAATATATCCTTTATACAATGGCCCTTGCGAACAGGTTATCCGTGGTACATTATATACTTATGCTCACCAGTGCAGAGTCACTTTTCCAAAAAGTGAAACACTTATACAATTTAATGTGGAAGGTTATATTGGTTATCCTTTATATGATACTGATAAAAACCCTATTGGCTTAATTGTGGTTATGCATCAGCAGAAAATAAATGATGTAGCATATACAGAATCATTGCTCAGAATCGCAGCAAAACGTACCGAGTTGGAAATGGAACGCATACGGAATGAAAAAATGCTTGCCGCTAAAAATATCGAGTTGCAAAATCAAAATGCAGAGCTTGCATCTTTCAGTTACATTGCCTCACACGATTTGCAGGAGCCTCTGCGTAAGATCCAGACTTTTGCCAGTAGGTTAATACAAAAAGAACGTTCATCACTTTCTGAAAACGGTAAAGATTATTTTAACCGTATAACAGATGCAGCAGCCAGGATGCAAACTCTTATTGAAGCCTTGCTTACTTATTCGCGCACCAATACGGCAGATATTATTTTTACCTCCACTGATCTCAACACTTTATTAGAAGAGGTAAAAAGAAATTTCCATGAAGATATCAAAGAAAAAAAAGTTGTTATTGAATCAGTTGCCTTACCCACTTTAAAAATTGTTCCGGTTCAGTTTCTCCAACTGTTTTCCAATATAATTGCCAATGCCATCAAATACCGGAAACCTGATATCGCTCCGCATATAAAAATAACAGCCGATATTGTTTCAGCAGCAGATATAAATACTTCATCAGCACTCCCCAAATTAAAATACTGGAAAATAAGCATTGCTGATAATGGAATTGGTTTTGATCCGCAGCACGAATCAAAAGTGTTTGAGCTTTTTCAACGTCTTCATGGTAAATCTGAGTATGAGGGCACTGGGATCGGTCTTGCAATCTGTAAAAAAATTATGCAGAATCATAAAGGAATTATAAACGCTATTGGCAAACCTGGTGAAGGTGCGACCTTTAATATTTATATGCCCGTTAATGATTAAGATTTTATAGATTTCTCTTTTTACTTTTTAGAGATAATGCTTAAAATGAAAGAGTAAAATAAATACTAACCTCCTGCTTATCCTTTATTAACTTATTAATGAAATGAGGTAAATCATTAAAATAAAATCATTGCTTTATACCTGTTATCTTTGACCGCCAATAAACAGAAACTATGCAATCCACAAACAAGTTTATTGGAGAAGGGCTTACTTACGATGACGTGCTTTTAGTGCCGGCTTACAGTGAAGTGATGCCGCGCGACACCGATACCACCAGCTTATTCACCCGGAATATTGAGCTTAAAACACCTGTAATTTCTGCTGCTATGGATACGGTTACAGAATCTGCTATGGCAATTGCTATGGCTCAGGAAGGAGGTATTGGTGTGCTGCATAAAAACATGAGCATTGATCAGCAGGCTGCTGAAGTGCGAAAGGTGAAACGTAGTGAAAGCGGAATGATTCAAGATCCTATTACCCTTAATCAGGATGCGACAATTCATGAGGCGTTGCAGATAATGCGCGAAAATAAAATAGGTGGAATTCCAATTGTGAATGGTGATAATATGTTGACCGGAATACTCACTAACCGCGATTTGCGCTTTGAAAAAGAGCATCATAAAAAAGTGCAGGAAGTAATGACGCGTGAAAACCTGATTGTTGCTACCGGGGTTACCAGTTTGCAGAAAGCAGAATTGATTTTACAGAATCATAAAATTGAAAAGCTGCCTGTGGTAGATAAAAAAGGGCGATTGATCGGACTCATCACATATAAAGATATTATTAAGTTTAAATCAAGACCTAATTCCTGTAAGGATGAACTGGGCAGGTTACGAGTAGCTGCAGCAGTGGGAGTTACTGCTGATGCAGATTTACGAGTGGACGCATTATTAAAAGCCGGTGCTGATGCCATTGTTATTGATACGGCACACGGACACTCGAAGGGAGTTTTAGAAACAGTGAAGCGAATTAAAAAAGCTTTTCCAAAAGTAGAAACTGTTGTAGGAAATGTGGCTTCGGCTGATGCCGCACTGGCATTGGTAAAAGCCGGAGCTGATGCAGTGAAAGTGGGAATTGGTCCGGGCTCCATTTGCACTACGCGTGTTATTGCGGGTGTGGGAGTTCCGCAATTGTGGGCAGTGTTGCAGGTTGCAACTGCTCTTAAAGGAAGCGGAGTGCCGGTGATTGCTGATGGAGGAATACGATTTACAGGAGATGTTCCCAAAGCCATTGCAGCAGGAGCACATTCAGTAATGATCGGATCTATGTTTGCAGGGACTGAAGAGTCGCCCGGTGAAACAATGATATATGAAGGACGCAAGTTTAAGCTTTACCGCGGCATGGGTTCTATTGAAGCAATGAAAGAAGGATCGAAAGACCGCTATTTTCAGGATGCGGAAGATGATATTAAAAAATTAGTACCCGAAGGAATTGTGGGCAGAGTGCCTTACAAAGGATCAGTAGCAGAAGAGATGTATCAGCTTGTAGGTGGATTGCGCGCAGGCATGGGTTATTGCGGAGCACGCACCATCAGCGATTTGCAACAGGCACAATTTATACGCATAACACATAGCGGTATCCGCGAAAGCCATCCGCATGATGTTAGCATTATGCAGGAATCACCGAATTATAAAAGATAATACGAATAAATTAAACGCAACTTTATAGAGAAGCAATTTCCCATTGCGATCAATTATTTATTCTTAACCTGAACTTATTTCGATTTTATCTCTACACTAAAAGACTTTTTTTTAATTTTAATGAATCCGGTCTGAATTAAAATTTATTTCCTGCTTTCAAAATATTCTATTATTTTTCAGCCTCCATTAACCAATACCATCTGAATGATATCAACCCATTTAAAAGATTTAAAAAAACTTTTCTATCCGCAAGTGTGTCTTTCATGCACCAATAGTTTATTTGCAGGTGAGGATGTTTTATGCCTGCGATGTCAAAAGAAATTACCCCGCACTAATTTTCACCTTGATCCCATCAATCCTGTCATCAAACAATTCTGGGGAAAAGTTCCGGTGAAAGCTGCTACTGCATTTTATCATTTTTCAAAAGGAAGCAAAGTGCAGCACCTCATTCACCAGTTAAAATACAAGCAGCATCCTGAGGTAGGAGTTAAAATAGGCAAGCTGATGGGTAACGATCTTTTGCAAAGTAAATGGTTTACTGATCTGGATGTGGTAATTCCTGTGCCGTTGCATCCTGATAAAGAAAGAACACGCGGATATAACCAGGCAGCAGTTTTTGCAACCGGACTTGCACTTACACTTGGAATTGCTGATTCGCACACGATTTTACAACGGACAAAGTTTACCACTACTCAAACAAGGAAACACCGTTTTGAGCGCTTTGAAAATGTTAACGAAGTATTTGTAGTTGCTGATAAAACCAGCCTGAGAAATAAAAATGTTTTATTGGTGGATGATGTGATCACAACAGGTTCAACACTTACGGCCTGTGCAGAAACCATTTTAAAAATACCTGGAACTTCAGTTAGCATTGCAGCCATTGCTTTATCTGGTCATTAGATTTTATTAAGCAGATATTATGGATCACCGATGATCTATAGATTAAAGACTAATGGCGAACAAATTATCTTTGCCTTGTAAATTATTTTATGAGCGAAGATTTAATTATAGCAGGTAAACAAGCATCACGCAAAGAAAAATATGAAGTGCTGTTACCGCAATTACATGCACTTGTTAAAGGCGAAGAAGATTTAATTGCAAACGTTGCAAACATCATAGCAGCATTAAAAGAAACACTGGATGTTTTATGGATCGGAATTTATTTTGTAAAAAATAATGCGTTGGTATTAGGCCCTTTTCAGGGACCTGTTGCATGTACAAGAATTGCTTTTGGCAAAGGTGTTTGCGGTGCAGCATGGAAAGAAGAAAAAACTTTTATCGTTCCTGATGTTGATCAGTTTCCCGGTCATATTGCATGCAGCAGTTTATCAAAATCAGAAATAGTTTTGCCCGGATTTAAAAATGGTAAAGTATATTTTGTCATTGATGTAGATAGCGTTAAGCTCAATGACTTTGATAATACAGATGAGCAATATTTAAAACAGGTGGTTGCTATTATTGAAAATCTGATTTGATGCTGCAACATTTTTCAAGATTATTTTTTCTTCTGATATTATTTACGCTGATTTATTCTTGCGCCAATCGTGTTACTCCCACAGGTGGTGATAAAGATGTGAAGCCGCCAGTGATAAAAGAATTTTCACCACTCAATTACAGCACCCATTTTACCGCAAAAAAAATTATAGTGAGCTTTAATGAATTTATCCAGTTGAAGGATATTCAAAAACAATTGATTATTTCTCCACCCATGGAACCGGAGCCAAAGATCAGCACCCACAAAAAAAACCTGATTATCGAGTTACCTGATACATTGAAACCAAATACTACATACACTTTAAATTTTGGCGAAGCCGTTGCAGATCTTAATGAAGGTAACCCGGTTACAGATTTTCAATATGTTTTTTCTACGGGTGATGTTCTGGATTCTCTTTATTGCAGTGGAAAAGTGATGGATGCTTATTCGCATAAAACAGAAAAAGGAATCATAGCGATGCTTTATCATGATAAAAATGATTCGCTTCCATTTAAAAAACTACCTGATTATTTTGGACGTACAGATGAGCACGGAAATTATACTGTCAAAAACATAAGTCCCGGATCTTATAAATTATTTGCATTAAATGATAAGAACAATAATTACAAATGCGATAATCCACAGGAAGAAGCCATCGCATTTGCTGATGCATTTATCCAGGTTCCCGATTCGCAACAGCAACTTCTGGTAATGTTTACACAGATGCCTGCTAAGTTATTTGTAAAAAGAGCAATCAAAGAATCTAACGGACCTGTAATAATCTCTTTCAACAAACCGATAGAAAATCTTAGCTGGCGAACACTTAATACTACTATCGCTTCTGCAACATTATTAACCAATGTTTCTCCGTCACAGGATTCATTATTTCTATGGGTAAAAGATTCAACCCTGGATACTTTGAAATTAGAATTGCTAAATAATGAAATCCCTTTTGATACAATCGAGGTAAATTTAAAACGAAGTACAGGACGTGAGAAAATCAAAACTGCTGCGTTTTCTTTTATAAGCAATGTGACTGCAGGAGAAATAAAACCGGACGATACACTTATGCTATCATTCAGAAATCCGGTTATGAATGCATCCTTAAACGAGGTAAAAATATTTCAGGACACTGTACCCTTGTCAGATTATAAAATCAGTTACAAAGATTCATTGCATAGCTCTGTTGTGATCCAGTCAAAGTGGAAAGAAAATAGGCAATACAAATTGGTAGCACCTCCCGGAACTTTCAAAGATGTTTACAACAATAGTTCTGATTCCATCCTCATTAATTTTAGATTAACTCCAGTAACTGAACTTGGCACATTGAAAACCACAGTTACTGGAGTCGCAAAAAACCAAACTTATGTTTTGCAATTAATAAATGAAAGTCTGCAGATTATTCAACAGAAAAAATTAGATAGCAGTACTAATTATATTTTTGAAAATATTTCTCCCGGTTCATACAAAGTTCGTTTGCTGAATGACATTAATAAAAATAATAAATGGGATAGCGGTGATTACTGGAAAAAAATTCAGCCGGAACAATTTTATTATTATCCTGATGCCATACAGATTCGTGCAAACTGGGAACTGGAGATAAATATAAATGCTAAATGAATCTAAGAAAACAAAAACTATCTACGAATTACGAATCTATACGAATATACGAATGGCTGGCATAAGCATTCGAAAATTCGTATAGATTCGTAATTCGCAGTGAATCATAATATATGATGAACGATAAAATCAATTCTTCAAAAGCTCCTGAGCCGGTTGGCTTATATCCACATGCACGCAGAGTTGGAAATTTATTATTTCTTTCAGGTGTTGGTCCGCGTGAGCGTGGAACAAAAAAAATTCCCGGAGTGGAATTAGATGAGAACGGTAAAATAATTTCTTACGATATAGAAACACAATGTCATTCTGTTTTCCGTAACATCAAATATATTTTAGAAGATGCCGGAACATCATGGGATAAGATTTTTGATGTAACTGTTTTTCTTACCAATATGAAAGATGATTTTGCAACTTATAATAAAATATATGCTGAGTATTTTAAGGATAATCAACCGTGCAGAACTACGATTGAAATAAACTGCCTCCCCACTCCTATTGCAATTGAACTCAAAGTGATCGCAACAATTGATTAATCATTTCCGTTAATAAATTATGTTACAAATTCAGTCATTTACATTTAATCCATTCGAGGAAAACACTTATATACTTTATGATGAAACAAAAGAATGTGTGATTGTGGATCCTGGTTGCTATGATGAATCAGAGGATTATGATTTGCTCATCTTTATTCAATCCCAAAAATTAAAACCTGTTGCAGTGTTGCAAACACATTGCCATGTTGATCATGTATTCGGAGATAACCTGGTGTTTGAAAAATTTGGATTGAAACCCTTTATCCATAAAAATGAATTAGTAATTTATAATGCAGCTAAGGAATATGCACAGATGTTTGGTTTAACGATGAAAGATTTACCAGATCCGGTGGTATGCCTGGCAGATAACGCCATTTATAAATTTGGAAACACAGTTCTTAAATTATTTCTCGCACCCGGACATTCACCGGGTAGTATTTGTTTTTATCATGATGAAAGTAATTCACTTATTGCAGGCGATGTTTTGTTTCAGATGAGTATCGGCAGAACTGATTTACCGCTTGGTGATCCTGGTACACTGCTCAATTCAATTCGTGATAAACTTTTAGTGCTACCTGAAGAAACTACAGTTTATCCCGGTCATGGACCCACCACTTCTATCGGATACGAGAAAGAAAACAATCCCTTCTTAAACTAATAGCATGTGGTTTACATTTGTAGAGGTATCATGAATCATTCAAAAAGAGCTGTCATTCTGAAAGAAACTTGTAGAGTTGCTGTAAAGAGTTTGTATACGCGAAAAAGTAATTCAGAGAAGAGGTGCTATAACTCTTGTGTACAGAACTTTACTTCTTCTCACCATCTCAAATGTTTTTTTCAGATTAACAATGCACTTCAAATAAACATTATGAAATTTAATTTACTGATATTTTTAATGTTGCTTATATCAGCTTTTTCATATTCTCAATCATACACCATCTCTCCCGAAAATTTAGATGATGCCACTTACAGTCATGTTAAAGTAATCGGGCAGGATGAGGAAGGATTTTATTTGCTGCAAAGTAATCTTTCACTTACTTCCGAACGTGACCGCATTGGTTTTAAAAACCGTAAATATAAAATCAGCTATTATGATTTTAATCTCAGAAAAAAGTGGGATAAGGTTTTAAGTCCTTTTGAGGACGGAGCAAATGTAGAAGCAGTAACTTTTTTTAATGCTCATATTTTAGTGCTGCAATCGAAGTATCAGCGTAGTGAAAACACAGTAACATTTTTTACTGATATATATAATAACACCGGTAAAACGGAAAAATCCACTTTACGTTTAGGTGAATGTCACTATGGAAAAAATAATGATTTAGGAAAAGTAAAGCTTGTTACATCTACTTCCAGGTTAACCGGTGCAATGTATTTTGAAGAAGAAACGGATAATGAAATACATGTTCAGACCATTGCGTTTGACAGTTCTTTAAAAGTAATATCGCAGCAAAAGCTTATCATTCCGTATGAAGATAAAAGAATAATGCAGATTGAATATGCATTGTCAGAGAATGGAGATTTTATTTCATTGGTGCAAATAAATGATAAGAATCCTGAAAATGAAAAAAAGCGTTTGCTTCAATATCATTTGTTTGTCAATCGTATAGGGCAAAATAATTTTAAAGAGTTTGCTCTTACGAGTGAGAACAAACCAATGACGGAAGCAGCACTGGCAATTGATAACTTGAACAGGAATGTGGTGGTGGTTGGTTTTTATGCAGATAAAAATTCCAGTTCCGGTGCAGGAATTTTATACACCACGCTTTCACTGAGTTATGATGACTCATTACATCTGAATACATATTCTATTAAAGGTGATACACAGATTAAGTTAATTGGCGAACGCAATGAAGATGGAAATCCTGGCTTGTTCAGTTACCCGATACAACGCATAGTGTTGCGTGGTGATGGCGGTGTGGTGATTATGGCAGAAGCTGCTTACACGAGTGAATATTCTTACTACGATTATTTTACGCAATCATTTACCCGCAGAACAGAATATCATTTTGATAATATTGTGGTGATGTCAATTAATTCGCACGGTGGAGTTGACTGGACACACGTGATGCGTAAAAACCAGGCATCCATTGATGACGGAGGATTTTTATCCTCTTTTATTTCAGCATTGAGCAGTGATAGGATTGTGGTGATTTATAATAATGATATCAGCCGAAATAACGAAGTGATCAGTTACGAAGTGAGTGCAAAAGGAGAATTAAAAAGCAATAAGATAATTCATTCCAGCGAACGTATTTTTATTCTACCCAAAGCAGGAAAACAGGTGGATGATGAAACCTTGATTGTACCCGCCATTGTTAAGAAACGGATGTATCTGGTGAAGATTAAGATTTAAATCCGCGATCTTGGAGTCACCAAAATGCGTTTAATGACCAACAACCTAACCAAACGTGCAGGCTTAATCGGTTATGGTTTACACATCGTTGAAAACATCCCTTTAGAAATTCAATCCCACGAACACAACAAACTCTACCTGCGAACTAAGAGGGATAAAATGGGGCATAGTATCAAAGTAGAAGATTAATCTTTTGTTTCAACTTTGCCAAAGTTTAAAACTTTGGCAAAGTTTATTTGGGATAAGTTTTAGAAAACAGACCACCACTCATCTATTTAAGCACCTCGCCCGTCCCGATGCATCGGGATCCTCGCTGCTCCGTTATCAAACTATAGCGTTTCAAATAACCCTATTCCCTTCTCCAAACTCCCTACTATTATCTCCTGCAGCTGTGGGCTTTCCGTTACAATCGGATTTAGTCCCAACCTTTTCCGTGTTTCATTCTCATAGCAGTGCAATCCATCGCAAAGAAAATTTTATAGTTATTTAATCAGGCTTTACTGCTAAAACGATTTGAATAGTCTTACCCACATACTTAACATTTCTTTCATTTGATTTTTCGACTTTCCATTTCACGCCTGATTTCAAAATAAGGGCAAGGATTTTATTTCTCAAATTTTCTTCACTAAATTTTTGTTTATTCTTTATGAAGCATTGTTCTAAGGTTGCAATTCCATTTTTGTCGAGTCCAACGGTTATTGGTTGCCCAAGCGAATCTATGACAGGAACAATATCTAATCCAACTCCCCTATATCCTTGCATTGAATCAGGTACAAGGCTTTTTGCTCTTCTATTTAAATATTCTTTTAAATCTATCCACCGGCCATCGGGTAAGCGATATTCATATCCAATAAATCTAACTCTTATAATATCTCCATTTTCAAAAATAGAGTCCCTGCCTTTCATATCATAATATTGAACAATTGTCTTACTTTTTGGGGGTGCAGGCTTATGGTTTACAATCGCCTTTTTTGCTTTGTCAGCAAGTGAATTATTTGGCGGGGAGCCTACAAATCCATTACAAATTAAATAGCAAGCTTCTCCACTAATTGTATTAGTAAATAAAATTTCTTTTTTTATTCCATATGTAATCCGTACATCATACATTGCACGTGGAGTCGTACCTTCTTCTTCATTAAAAAAACTTTCAATATTATAACCTTCATCATTTAATTTATTGTAAACTTGATCTATTTTAAAAGTACCAACACCCATATCAGGGCACATAAAAGAAAAATATTCGTCATTAAAACATAGGATAAAATTTTTATTTACCTGCTTATCAGACGTGGTTGTAACTAATCGATATTTATTTTCTGCAACACATCTTATTTGTCCTATTGTCCTTAAAGAACAAAAACAAATTATAATTAAAAATATTTTTTTCATTTGGTTAGTTTATAGATTAAAATAAAAGGATTATTTAACTTGTCGATTTATTAATTCAGCATTAACATTTCCAATAAGCGAGAAAGGAACGTTTGAACCTATTGGCAAATATCCTAATATTCCGTATTCGGAATATCGCTTTTTAGCTAATTCGAAAATTTTAGAATTCGTTTCCATTTCATTAAAATACCTTAGTGCCGCATTTTCAATATCCTCAAGAAAATCCTCAAGATTTAATAATACTCTTTTATTATGAACAATTGAAAGATGCAGATGAGGTTTATTAAATGCAAGTGCATAAGTGCCCCCTTCAGAATAATTATGCACAATTTTATTTCTCAAATCATTTTTTAGTTTTTTTGGAATATATTTTTTTAAATATTCTGCAACAAACTTTGTATAACTATCCTTACTTGTTTTTCCATATCGAAATCCTGCTATATATTCAATAAAACAACTGAGTAAAATAAAAGCTGATATTTTAGCTTCTGAGTTTGCAATAATTTTAATTTCTTTCAAAGCATTATTTAATAATGCATTTTTTAATCGACTAATTATATCGTGTTTTGTTTGCATATTATTTTTCTCATTGCGCCCATGTTGGTGTTTTTTCCTTCCACCAACATGCACCAAATGTAATTCAAACAACAACCCTAAAAAAAATCCGCGACCTCATCGCGGTTTTTATCATACATAACTCTTCCGATCAATCGGATTCAAAAC
This sequence comes from Bacteroidota bacterium, assembly GCA_031366005.1. GTDB lineage: Bacteria > Bacteroidota > Bacteroidia > AKYH767-A > OLB10 > JANLUX01. The sequence continues at coordinate 12,118 of JANLZB010000057.1, forward strand.
TCATAACCCTTGTTTCGCAAATGTTTTTCAGCTTGTGCGTTTATTTAAATCTCACCTTCAAATGATTCGCTATCTTTGAGTCTAATAATAACAATATGCCTGAATTATTCAGATTCTTCAGTATAAAATTTTTTTTCTTTAGCAGAGACACTTGCCCATTCATATTCACATTGAAAATGCCGATGGCGATGCAAAATTTATTCTTGATCCGCTTACCATGATTGAAAATCATGGAATGAAAAATAAAGATTTAAAAATTGATGAAGGTATTATTGAACAAGGAAGTTATTGAATTAAGATGGAAAGCATATTTTGCAACTAAAAAATAAAAATAAAATAATGTTTGCAATAACAAAGGTTTGGTTTGATAGCGAAAGAATTTTTGTTGAGTTAAACGACCATCGTATAATCGGCACACCGATAAACTGGTATCCAAATTTGAGCAAAGGTACTCCTGACCAAATGAAAAATTTTGAATTGCGTGGAGATGGCCGTTGGATTCATTGGCCCGATCTTGATGAGGATTTAGATGCAGATGGATTTTTGACTCAAACCAAAAATGATCCATACGCAAGTGTAACAAAAAAGTGAAAAATTATTTTTGGGTTTATACTCCGAATTAAATAAGTGAAATATTTTTTCAACAGTCTCATGCGTATGGCATCTTTTTATTCAACGTAAACCTGCCATTGGCTATATTTGCACTCGTAAAACAATAAGATTTCTACTAAGTAAAATGACATTAATAAAATCAATTTCAGGTATCCGCGGAACGATCGGAGGCAAGCCGGGCGATGCATTAACTCCTGTGGATATTGTAAAGTTCACCGCTGCTTTCGGCACTTTTATCATTGCAAAAAATAATCCTGATATGGATCGGGAGAAAAAAACAAAAATTATTGTTGGTCGCGATGCACGCATGTCGGGCAGCATGTTAAACAACATTGTTGCAGGCACTTTGTGCGGATTAGGGATTGATGTGATTGATCTCGGATTCAGCACCACACCCACAGTTGAGATGGCGGTGGTTTTTCACAACGCTCAGGGCGGAATTATTCTTACTGCCAGTCACAATCCAAAACAATGGAATGCTTTAAAGCTGCTCAATGATAAAGGCGAATTTATTTCAGGTGCTGAAGGCGAAGAAGTATTGCGTGTCGCAGAAAGCGAAGAAGTCCGTTATGCTGATGTAAATCATCTTGGCAAAGTAACCAACGACAACACTGCACTTGCAAAACATTTCGAAGCAATTTTAGCATTGCCCCTGGTTGATAAAAAAGCAATTGAGAAAGCAAACTTTAAAGTGGTGATTGATTGCGTAAATTCCACAGGGGGAATTGCAGTTCCTGCTCTGTTGCGTTCATTGGGTGTAAAAGATATTGTAGAATTATATTGCGAACCAAATGGACAGTTTCCTCACAACCCTGAACCACTACCAGAAAATCTCGGTGATCTTTCAAAAGAAGTGGTAAAGAAAAAAGCACATTTCGGCATTGCAGTGGATCCTGATGTTGACCGTCTTGCACTGGTGTGTGAAGATGGAGAAATGTTTGGTGAGGAATATACCTTGGTAGCAGTTGCAGATTATGTTTTAAAAAATAAAAAAGGAAATACTGTTTCCAATTTATCATCCACGCGTGCTTTGCGTGATGTTACAGAAAAACATGGCGGAATTTATTCCGCTTCAGCAGTAGGCGAAGTGAATGTGGTGGACCTGATGAAAGAAAAACAAGCAGTGATTGGTGGTGAAGGAAATGGCGGAGTCATTTATCCTGAATTGCATTATGGTCGTGATGCATTGGTTGGTATTGCTTTGTTTTTAACACATCTTGCAAAGTTTGGCAAGAGCTGTTCCATGTTACGTGCTTCTTATCCTGATTATTTTATCTCTAAAAATAAAATTGAGTTAACTCCTGATATGAATATGGATGAGATACTTTCAGGAATCAAAACCAAATACAAGAAGCAACCTGTTAACACCATTGACGGAGTGAAGATTGAATTTGATAAAGAATGGGTTCACTTACGCAAGTCAAATACAGAACCTATTATCAGAATCTATTCTGAAAGCACCTCAATGACAACAGCAGAAAATCTCGCTGAAAAAATATTTCTGATGGTGAGGTCTTCAGCAACTTCGCAACGCGCTTCCGCGCATTCT
>JANLZB010000058.1:0-19245 GCA_031366005.1 Bacteroidota bacterium
TTCTATAAAAGATATTTTCCCTTTTGGTGAATTGGTGAGTAGTGATTTGGATGTCGGGCAATTTGCATTAAGCATTTTATCTCAGCCAAAGGTTTGGATAAGAGTACGAAAACAATTTGTGAAAGAAGTAAAGAGAGAATTAAAGGAACTTGCTATTTCATTTGAAGAAAGCACTGAACAACCGCTTGCATGGAGTGTTCCACAACGAACAAAATTAGAGTCCTTAAAAACATTCAGCAAGGGCTATTTTGAAATACAGGATTTAAACTCTCAACGAACAGGAAATTATTTTCTTCCTCAACCAAAAGAAGATTGGTTTGATTGCTGTGCTGCATCAGGTGGAAAAAGTTTGTTGCTGCAAAGTATTGAATCAAAAATAAAATTGACAGTTAGCGATAACCGCAATTCGATTTTAGAAAACCTTGATGAACGGTTTAAACGCGCACGAATTTCGGATTACCAATCCTTAGTTGCTGATATTGCAAAAGAAATTCCTGCATCATTAATTAATAAACAGTTTGATGGAATTATAGTTGACGCTTCTTGCACCGGTTCAGGAACATGGGCGCGAACACCGGAACAGATATCTTTTTTTCAACGGGAGCAAATCAATCACTACAAAAATCTGCAACAAGCTATTCTAAAAAATGTGGCTCCATTGGTTAAAAAAAATAAACCTTTAATTTACATTACCTGTTCTGTTTTTAAAGAAGAGAATGAAGCGCAGGTTGAATATGCAAAGCAATTAGGATTGGTGGTTGAAATGCAAAAACTATTGCAGGCAACTGAAGATGGTGGTGATACAATGTTTGTTTGCAGGCTAATAAAACCCTGAATACCTATTCTTCTTTATAAACACCCATCGCGCAGAATTTATCTATGCGCTTATTAATTCTTTCCTTTGAATCCATTCGCATTAATTCAGAAATCAATTTTTTTATTTCACCTTTCACTGTCTTAAACATCTCTTCAGGATTGGAATGCGCTCCGCCTAAAGGCTCCTGAATAATTCCATCAATCAGCTTCAACTTCATCATATCGTCTGCCGTAAGTTTCAAAGCTTCTGCAGCTTTCTCTTTGTTTTCCCAATTGCGCCACAATATGGAAGAACATGATTCAGGAGAGATTACAGAATACCAGGTGTTTTCAAGCATTAAAACTTTATCACCTATACCGATTCCTAATGCACCACCTGATGCACCTTCACCAATAATGATACAGATAACGGGTACTTTAAGAATTGACATCTCATAAAGATTTCGTGCAATGGCTTCACCTTGTCCACGCTCTTCTGCTTCTAAACCCGGATAAGCTCCGGGTGTATCAATAAATGTTACGATGGGTTTATTAAATTTTTCAGCAAGCTTCATCAATCGCATTGCCTTACGATAACCCTCAGGATTAGGCATACCAAAATTTCTGAACTGCCGTGCTTTTGTATTGTTGCCTTTTTGCTGACCAACAAACATGATCGTTTGCCCATCAACACTTCCAAAGCCGCCAACCATCGCTTTATCATCTTTCACCTGGCGATCACCATACAGTTCAATAAAATTATTTCCTGTAATATTCTGAATATAATCAAGCGTATAAGGACGATCAGGATGGCGGCTTAACTGAACACGTTGCCATGCTGTGAGATGTGTATAAAGATCTTTACGTGTAGATTCAATTTTTGATTCCAGATCTTTTATGACAGCTTCTACATTTACTTTTCCTTTCTCAGCAATTTTACGTGCCTGGTGCAATTGCTCCTGCAGTTCTTCCAGTGGTTTTTCAAAGTCAAGTAATGGAGTGCTCATATATTATTTTAACAGGAACAAAAATAAACCAAATTAAATAAATGATATTTTAGCCGCATCAATCTAATGTTTATCGAATTTTTTTTAAAACTACTTTATGATTGTATTTCCTCCCTCTAAAATTAACCTCGGATTGAATGTCGTTGAAAAACGGCCTGATAATTTTCACAATATCGAAACTGTTTTTTATCCGGTGCAGTGGTGCGATATTTTGGAAATAGTTAAAGCTGATAAATTTAAATTTTCACAAAGCGGGTTGACTGTTGAAGGTGATCCAAATTCTAATTTATGTGTGAAAGCCTATAATTTATTATTGGATGATTACAAATTATCTCCGGTAGAAATTAATCTTCATAAAAATATTCCGATGGGTGCAGGCCTTGGTGGCGGATCATCAGATGCTGCACATACATTGCTTTTGCTGAACGAAATTTTTCTACTTAACCTAACATTAAATCAGCTTACAGAATATTGTATTAAGCTTGGAAGTGATTGCGTTTTCTTTTTACATCAGCAACCAATGATTGGAAAAGAAAAGGGAAACAAGCTTTTACCAGTTAATATTTATCTTAAAAATTATTTCATTGTGATAGTTATGCCGCATGTGCAAATTAATACTGCTGATGCCTATAGTATGGTTACACCAGGAAAACCAAAGATGTCAATTGAAGAAATAATTAAATTACCTGTGCATGAATGGAAAAATATTTTAGTAAACGATTTTGAAACATTTGCTTTTGCAAAATATCCCGTGATAAAAACCATCAAAGAAAAGATTTATGGCAGTGGAGCAATTTATTCAAGCATGAGCGGGAGTGGGGCTTCAGTGTACGGATTGTTTGAAAAAGAAATAAATCTGGAATCTGCGTTCAATGACTGCACTGTTTGGCAGGTGAAATTATAATGTTGATCTCTTTTAATTAAATATTAGATTTGCAAAAACCATTTAAAAATATCAAAAAAATGAAACTGACAAAAACATTATGTTGTATGCTTTTTACAGCAACAATTTGCTCACCCATTTTTGCACAGGAAGATGCAAAAACAAAACAACCTTCAGCTGAGGAACAAGCGATGATGACTTATGCGGCACCCGGACCGATGCATCAGATGCTCACTAAAAGCAATGGTATGTGGAATGAAGATGTAACCATGTGGATGACTCCCGGTTCTCAACCCATGAAAAGCACTGCAACCTGTGTGAACAGAATGGTGATGGGAGGACGTTATCAGCAGGGACAAACAAGAGGAAGCTTTAACGGAATGCCATTTGAAGGTATGAGTACCACCGGTTATGACAATCAGAAAAAAATGTTTGTGAACACATGGATTGATAATATGGGTACTGGTATCATGTATATGGAAGGACCTTACAACGAAACGACTAAATCTGTTGAAATGAAAGGTTCAATGGTTGACCCCATGACTGGCCAGGAAACTGCGATGAGAGAAACATGGAAAATGATTGATGATAAAAATCAGGTGATGGAAATGTATTCTGCTCCTAAAGGTGGAAAAGAATTTAAGACAATGGAAATTAAGTTTTCGAAAAAAGAAATGGAAATGCGTCCAACTCCTTCAGGTGGACCAGGTGGCAGACCGATTCCTCCGACACAAAATCAACAACAGCCACAACCAGACAATAAAAAACCTGCTGATAATAAATAGCAAATTACTTTTAATAAATAGAAAATCGGGAAAGCAATGTCCCGATTTTTTTATTTATAACAGTTAAGATGAGAATGTATTGAGTCAGTTATAAAAGTGTTTTTGTATTGTTTAGTATATTAAGAGCTGTTTAAGTTTCTATATATAATTATGTTATTAATCGCTTTAACCCCTAACCCCTGAAGGGAACAGTTACGGTCACTGTTCTAAAGATAACTTCAAAGGCAGAATAACATTTTTTAATAAAATTTAAACAGGCTCTAAATGTAAAATGTAAAACAGGAATTTTATTTAAGTACTGATACCATTTAATATTATGAAAAACAATATTGTTAATGAGAGGATAAAAGAATCAAAGAATTAATATTAAGCAAGGAGACAAAATTCAAGTAGTAAATGTTTTAAGAACATAAAAAAAACGCCACGGAAACCCGGGGCGTTTTATTATTTCAATTTTGTCCCGTCCTGAAATAACGATACACAAAAAAACATCGTTATGGAAAAACAAGAAAAAAATATTTATGTAAAACGCACTTAAAAAGATTACAACATGTCTTTGAAGTTGCAAATAGTGCAACAAATTGAACGCGGAGAACTATCAACACTAGCAGCTTGTAGGAAGTATGGCCTACAATCTCGTTCAACGGTAGTGAACTGGTTAAGGAAATTTGGGAACTTTGACTGGGAAAATCAAACTCCATCAAACATGCCAAAAACACCAGAACAAAAAATTTTAGAACTTGAACAACAAGTAAAGTTGCTGGAAAAACAGAAAGCGTACTTAGAAAAACAAGTGGAAACGGCTGATAAAAAGGCAATCATTTTTGACATGATGATCAACCTGGCAGAAAAAGAATACAACATCGCTATCAGAAAAAACTCCTTACCCGGACAGTCAACAATTACAGAACAGAAAACAAAGAAACAGTAGTTTCTACCTGTGCATTGTTCGGGGTTAACCGACAGGTTTATTACCGTAAAATAAAAGCAAAAGCAAAGCGACAAATCATAGCAGAGCAAGTAGTAAAAATGGTGTTACCCATCAGAGCAAGAATGCCACGCATTGGAACAAGAAAATTATATTACTTGCTACAAAAACCCTTGGAAGAACTGCAAGTAGGCAGAGATAAATTATTCAGCATCTTAAATGCAAATCATTTAATACTGCATCCTAAAAAAAGTTATAGAGTGACTACCAACACGTATCATCGATTTTATAAACACAAAGATTTAGTGAGTCAATTAACCATTCATCGTCCTGAGCAAGTGTGGGTATCAGACATTACCTATGTTGCATCAGGACTTGATAACACCTATCTGGCACTTATTACCGATGCGTATTCAAAAAAAATTGTTGGATATGATTTATCCAATAGTTTAAACACAACAGGTGTATTGAGAGCTTTACAAATGGCTGTTAAAAACAGAAAATACGCTACAGCAAACTTAATACATCACTCTGATAAAGGCATACAATATTGCTCCAACGAATATCAACAAGCACTATCAAAAAATAACATCCTGTGCAGCATGACAGAAAAATATGACCCCTACTCAAACGCAGTTGCTGAGAGAGTAAACGGAATAATTAAAAACGAATTTAATTTAGAAACCTATCGTGTAAATTTAAATGTGATGAAAGAATTAGTCACAGAAACCATTCATCTACAACAGCGAAAGACCACATTTTTCTTCTCACTTATTAACCCCAAATCAAATGCACAAACCACAAACAATTAAAATGAGAACCTATAAAACAAAAAACAGAAGCCAGATCGAACTGACTTCTGTTTAAATTAATTTATTTTTGTCTAATAAATCTGTATCGCTTTTTCAGGACGACACATTTTTTCAACGGTGATTAATAAGTTCTAATAACCTTTATCGTTTGAGTAAACGAACCTGACTGATTTTCAATCTTAATAAAATAAATTCCGTTATTTAATTTTTCTGTTATTACAAATGAACGATTTACATTTTCATAAACCTTAATTATACGTCCAATAACATCTTCAACTTTAACAATCAGATTTTCATCCGTTGAAACATTAATATTTAATGATTCATTAAATGGATTGGGATATGCTGACACTTGTTTTAAAGATGTGCCACTTGTATGTGCCATTCGAACGCTTGAACAACTATCTTCAATAGTAGCTGTATTGGACTGTGAGCAACCAACATCATTAGTTACAGTCCAGTTATATTGTCCTGCACACTTATCAGTTATACTCGAAGTAGTTTCTCCCGAGTTCCATAAATAAGTATAAGTCGCAGGAGGATTAACCGTCAGACTTACGCTGCCATTACAAACAGCTATGCCAAAATTACAAGGATTATTAGGAACTACATAAGCTGACACACTTGCATTGAACGAGCCGTTACCTGTAATTGTAACAGCGCTTGTACTGGAGCAGTTGTTTTTATCTGTTACAGTAACCGTATAAGTTCCTGCACAAAGCGCTGCTGCGGTTTTTGTTGTCTGACCATCTGACCACAGGTAATTATAAGGTTGGGTTCCTCCTTTTGGATTTGCAGTAGCAGAACCATTACAGTTTGGTGAGCATCCTGTGTTATTTACTTTTGAAATAGTATGAGTGAGCCTTGTAGGTTGTTTAACTTTCCTTTGACAAACGAAGGTGCAACCCTTTTTATCAGTTACGGTAACTGTATAATTCACATTGGCGCACACGCCTGTTATAGTAGCTGTTGTTTCACCGCTTGACCATAAATAAGTGAAAGGTCCACCATTTCCGCCTTTGCCACTAACTGTAATGCTGCCATCACATGCGCCATAACAGCTCACATTACTTACCGTAAATGTTGCACCTACTTTTCCTTTTTTAATACTAAACATTTTTTCAGCAGTACATTGTGTTACTGAATCAGTGACTGTTATAGTATAATGTCCTTCGCATAAATTGGAAATTGTTTTGGTAGTTTCTCCGTTACTCCATAAATAAGTATAATGACCGGTTCCTCCATTTACATTTGCAGTTATGCTTCCATCGCATGAGTTAGAGCATGTAGGCTGAATAACTTTTCCTGTAACATTTAAATGGCAAGGTTCACCTATAACTGTAATAGTAACTGTACAAAGTGACTGGGCACCACAATTATCTGTAATGGAAAATGTAACACTATAACTTCCACCACTACCTATTCCCGGTGTCCAGCTGAATACACTGCTAACAGGATTACCGGATGTTGGTAGAACAGGAGTCATGGTAGCACCAGAAGGCAAACCACCTGAATTTAATTCTACAATGTCACCTTCATCATCATCTGCACCGCTCACTGTAAACGAAACGAGTTCGTTTTCATTCACATAAAAAATGGCTCCGCAAATCGAATCTTCATTGGTAAAATAAGGAGTGGAATTATTGGGAACACAAGAAACAACATGAATAAGAAAATCAACCGCTACCTGCGTTTTTAATGTGTCATTTACTTTATCACGGTCTTCAATTATTACCTGGCATGAATACAAATTGCCAAGAGATGCATTTAATGTGGTGTTCCATAATACCTGACCTGTATTATAATCAATTGTTAAATCAGTAGGTTGATTAAAAGTTGCAGAGCCACTTGCTTCAGCAGTTGTAGCCAGCCTGAAACGCAGTACAGAGGAGGAATCAACATCAAGCCCCGGAATAAAAAAAGTGGAAGCAGTACTTTGGTTTACATTAACCACTGCAGGCAAACTGCTGGTAGGAGGATGATTTCCTGATGCAGTTTCAACATAAGTGAAGACACGGTAATCTCCATTTGGATTATTCAATTCAGCTCCTGAACGGCAGCAATCATTTATCTCCGCCAACCAGGGTATTCCACCATTGGAAGAGGAAGGATAATTATGATCAATTGTGGTTTTTACATTGCTGCCAGGTTCCAATGCCTGAGCCATTATCCAATTATCAGTAACATTGATTGATATTACTTTGTATTGTAAAATACCGGTGAAATTACCATCCCCAAAAAAGAGTTGTGTTCCTCCAACGTTTTCAGTAATTATATCGCCCACAGCGGGTAAACCATCGCCTGCACTACCTGAAAACTGGTTGCGGGTAAAGGCATTTACCAATGTGAACCGCACATTATCTGATACAGCATTTAAACGTTGCCATGTTAAATGTCCATAACGGAAATGGGTAGCTTGTGCCTCCTGTGGAGTAAGAATTAAAAATGCGGATATTCCAAAGATTATCCCAAATAAGAATTTCATGAAATGTCTGTTTTGTTTCATTATTGTATTGTTTTAGTTTATCGTCATAAATATGCCACGGAACTGCCTGATTTGCTCAAGATGCAGACAGGATACAATATTCGTGATATTAAGCGATATAATAACTATATGAACTATTATTTTTTTTGAAGCTATTATGTTTCAATAAAAAATCTTTTTTATAGAAACATAAAATTTCGCAATACCGATGAAATAACAAAATTTTCTCTGATTCAATTTTAGTTTTGGCAGGCATCAATTTTGTTATCAGTTGTAATTGATTTGGAGAATTTAAAGATGACTAATTTTGCTGTACACAAATTCTGAACAAATGAGCAATTACAGTCCGAAAACAGAGGTAGAGGTATCAATACTCCAAAAAGAAAAAAAGGAAAACCATCTTGTTTTGCACAACGATGATGTAAACACATTTGAGTGGGTGATAGAATCTTTAATCACTATTTGCAAACATGATTACACACAGGCAGAACAATGCGCTTTTATTGTACACAACAATGGAAAGTGTACTGTGAAGGACGGAGTTATCGAAAAATTAAAGCCTTTAAAAGAAGGTTTAGTTGACCGAGGTTTATCAGTAACCATTGATTAAATAATCATCATATATGAAAAAGCATTTTTCCTTCTTCATTGCAGTAACAGTTTTAAGTTTGGGATGCAGCAAAGTGCCCATCACTAATCGTAACCAGATGAATTTGCTTCCGGAAAGCGAAATGATTTCAATGGGACTTACCAGCTATAATGAATTTCTGCAACAGAACCCTCCTGTAACTCCAACAGATGCTGATGCACAAATGGTGAAAACAGTTGGAACCAGGATACAAGGTGGAGTTACCAGTTATCTGAGCCAAAATAAAATGGCCGATCGCATAAATGGTTATAAATGGGAATTTAATTTGGTGAAAAGTAAAGAGGTGAATGCATGGTGTATGCCTGGTGGTAAAGTTGTAGTTTACTCAGGGATTTTACCTGTTACTCAAAATGAAAACGCATTAGCAATTGTTATGGGGCATGAGATTGCACATGCAGTGGCGCGTCATGGTAATGAGCGCATGAGCCAGATGATGGTTCAGCAGTTGGGTGGAGTTGCGCTTGATGTGGCGTTGGCACAGAAAAGTGCACAGACACGTGCTATTTTTAACACAGCTTACGGTGCGGGAACTACCCTTGGTGTATTGCTGCCTTACTCACGCCTTCAGGAGAGCGAAGCTGATAAGCTGGGATTAATTTTTGCTGCTATAGCAGGATACGATCCGCGTGAAGCGCCAAAATTCTGGCAACGTATGTCGCAGCAAAGTGGTGGGGGCAAACCTCCTGAATTTTTAAGTACCCACCCGAGTGATCAGAAACGGATACAGGACCTACAGGCTTTTATGCCGGAGGCAATGAAGTATTATAAGCCGAAGTAAAGGAGTATTAATTCGAACATTTTCTTTCCCTAAACGAATGCATTTGCAACACAATTTTAATGTGAAATAGAGAGAAGGCAGGAATTTTATAAGTTCTTTCCATTTACAACATAAAATATTTATTAACTAATACATTAAATACTATGCAGAAAATAATCCCAAACCTCTGGTTTGACGGCAATGCGAAAGAAGCCGCAGACTACTACTTGTCGGTTTTCAAAGACGGTAAAATCATTAACACTACTTATTATCCAAAGACAGAAGCCGAAGGATTAGCTGATTTTCAAAAAGATTTTGCTGGCAAAATTCTTACCGTTGAGTTTGAAATTTTGAACATGCGGTTTATTGGTATCAATGCTGGTCCGTTATTCAAATTCAATGAAGCTGTTTCATTTATGATACCCTGCAAAGACCAAAAAGAAATTGACTATTATTGGAATGCGCTCACAACAAATGGTGGTCAGGAAAGTGTATGCGGATGGCTTAAAGACAAATATGGATTAAGTTGGCAGGTCTGTCCTGAAAACTGGGAAGAACTCAACAAAAAACCCGGAGCATTCAAAAAAATGATGGGCATGAAGAAACTAATTATTGCGGACTTTTAAAGTATTTTTTTCCCTCGTCTCGAGCGTGCTTGTAGCTCGTTCGCTGTGTGTTTCAACTTCTGCACAAAAACAAATACAGAAATCCTTTCTTAATTTTTCTTTCATTACCGTGCAATCTGTTTTCTTTGCGCTTCCATGAAGGTTCAGGAGGAAATAGTATCTATTAACGGTCAATCCTATTTAATCAGCACCGATAAAAACAGGTTGGATATTGATTTCATTACTGATTATTTAATTAATCACACTTACTGGGCGAGCACACGCACTTTAGAACAGGTAAATACTTCCATTGAACATTCATTGTGTTTCGGGGTTTATTATGAAAACAAACAAATTGCTTTTGGCAGAGTCATGAGTGATTTTGCAACATTTGCCTACCTCGCTGATGTGTTTGTTGTAAATGATTTTCGCGGAAGAGGAATTTCAAAAGAACTGTTGAAATTTATTCTGGCACATCCGCATTTGCAAAAGCTCCGGAGATTTATGCTTGCCACACGAGATGCACACGGGTTGTATGAAAAATTTGGTTTTAAAGAATTGCATTTTCCAGAGCGATGGATGGAATTATACACACCCACAACGGATGATCCGAATCAGTAAGAAAAATAAAAAATAAATTGCTAATGTGTTAATGTGCTAATTCATTGAAGCAGGCATTATCAAATTATCAAATTATCAAATTACATTAACTAATTAATACATTAAATAATGCGCTATAGCTTCTCCGTTTCGCAACCATCCACACATTATGTTGAACTTGAATTAATAATTGATGATGTTGAAGGGGAAATCTTGCAATTACAATTACCATCTTGGCGGCCTGGAAGATACGAGCTTGGCAACTTCGCAAAAAACATACAACGATGGAATGCTTATGATGCTGCTGGAAACATTTTAAAGCATTTGAAACTAACAAAAGATTTATGGGAAGTTGAAACCAACGGCTCCAAAACAATTATTATTAAATACAATTATTATGCTGCACAGGCTGATGCAGGTGCATGTTGGTCAGATGAAAAAATGCTTTACATCAATCCTGTTCATTGCATGTTGTACGTGCCTGAAAGGATAAATGAAAAGTGCGAGGTTGAATTAAACATCCCTGCAGATTGGAAAGTAGCTTGCGGATTAAAATCAATTGATCACATTTTATATGCAGATAATTTTCATGAGCTGGTTGATTCACCCTTTATCGCCTCAGCAACATTGCAGCATGAAAGTTATCAAGTAAATAATATACCGTTTCACATCTGGATAGAGGGAGATTGCAAACCGGACTGGGAAAGAATAATTAAAGATTTTAAAGCGTTCACGATTGTTCAGTTGGAGATGATGAAATCATTCCCTGTAAAAGATTATCATTTCCTCCTCCTGGTTTTACCTTACCGTTTTTATCATGGAGTTGAGCATACTAACAGTACAGTGCTTGCATTGGGTCCCGGTTATCAATTAATGAAAGATGATTTGTACAATGATTTAATTGGTGTAGCCTCACACGAATTATTTCATGCGTGGAATATTAAAACCATTCGCCCTGCCGATATGTATCCTTATAATTATACAAAGGAGAATTACAGTAGGTTGGGTTGGGTTTATGAGGGCTTTACAACTTACTATGGCGATTTATTTCTTGCACGTTCCGGATTTTTTTCTGCAAAGAATTATTTTAATGAAATCAACATGCGGCTGCAACGTCACATGGACAACTATGGCAGATTTAATTTGTCAGTTGCAGATTCAAGTTTTGATACCTGGCTGGATGGATACACACCAGGAATTCCGAATCGCAAAACTTCCATTTATGATGAGGGCAGCTTGATTGCACTAATCCTTGATCTTTTCATTCGCAAAAATTCCAAACAGAAAAATTCATTAGATGATGTAATGCGATCATTGTATAACGATTTTGCATTAAAACACAGGGGATATGTTGAGCACGATGTTAAAACATTGGTTGAATATTTTGCAGGAAAACCAGCTGATGAAATTTTTAATCGTTTTATCAATGGAAAGGAATCGTATGAAAATTATTTACAGGAATTACTTGATAATGTTGGATGCTATATCAGCAAAATTAAATCGCCTTTGATTTTTGAAGAGCGATTAGGTTTTAAAGTAATTGCAGAAGGATCTGTTTTAAAAGTATCATTCATAGCACCCGGTTCGCCTGCTGATAAATCAGGTTTGTCAAAAGATGATGAATTCATTTGTGTAAATGACTTTAAAGTGGAGACCAACAACTTAGATGATGTAATACGCTATGCAATTGATAAACCTGAGAGTATGCCTCCCCTCTCCTTTGGAGAAGGGCAGGGGGTGAGGCTTGAAGTATTCACGCAAAAAAAGAAACGCGTATTGAATCTCCAGGCAACTGAAGAAACTTTTTACAATCGTTATAAATTAGAATTGATTAAGGATGCAACCAATGAACAACAAAAACATTTTGGTGATTGGACAGGAATAAATCTTAAATCCTAAATCAATCAATCCAAAATTATTTCACTGCAATCATGCTAATTTCAACATTGGCATCCAAAGGCAAACGAACAACTCCCACTGTTTCCCGTGCCGGAAAATCAGCGTTGAAATAAATGCTGTACACATCGTTCATTCTTTTAAACAAATCCATGTCTTTCATAAAAATGGTGACTTTTACAACATGAGAAAAATCGAATCCTGCTTTCGTTAAAATAGTATTCAGGTTTTTCATTACCTGCTTAGTTTCGCTTTCAATATTTTCAGTTATTAGTTTCCCGCTTGACGGATCAATACCAACTTGACCGGAAGTAAACAACATATTTCCCGCCATCACTCCCTGGCTATAAGGACCCACTGGAGTGGGAGCATCATTTGTTTGAATAATAGTTTTCATAATATAAAGTTTATTAATGCTCAAAAATAAATGCATTCACTTAATTTGCAGTTATGAAGATTTTGTTGCTGGATAACTACGATTCTTTTACATATAACCTGCTGCATTATTTAGAAGTTATAAGTGGTGAGCAAGTAGATGTTTTTAGAAATGATGAGATTTCTCTATCAGCTGTAGATGCTTATGATCATATTGTGCTTTCACCCGGACCTGGTTTGCCAGAAGAATCCGGAATTTTAATTCCATTGATAAATAAATATGCAGCATCAAAAAAAATATTGGGAGTTTGCCTTGGTCACCAGGCGTTGGCAATTAGTTTTGGAGGAAAAATTTTACAACTTAATGAAGTGATGCACGGGCTTCAACGCAAATGCAATGTTACTGAAGAGAATAGTTTATTATTTAAAAACATTCCAAAACAATTTGATGCCGGACGTTATCATAGCTGGGTAGTGGATAAAGATTTTCTTCCTTCTGATTTTAAAATTACTGCAACTGATGAAGATGGAAATATCATGTCAATGGAACATTCCAGCCTTGCTTTAACAGGAGTGCAGTTTCATCCTGAATCTATAATGACTGACCACGGTATGCAGATGTTGAGGAATTGGTTATTTAGTGATTAAGCAATGAGGTGATGAGGTGATGAAGTAAAAAATAAGTTCAGAAATTTGCTTGTATCATTTCCTACATCACTTAATAAATTCATCACCTCATCACTATATTTGTAACCGATAAAAGCAAACCGTTCCATCGCCTTGCATTCACCTGCAGGGAGGAAAGTCCGGGCAACACAGAGCACCACACTTCTTAACGGGAAGGCAGTTTACGAGTAATTGTAAATTGACAGAAAGTGCCACAGAAAACTATACCGTCCTGTCCCGATTTATCGTGATGGGATAAGGGTGAAAACGTGAGGTAAGAGCTTACGTGCGATTATGGTAACTTAACGCAGGGTAAACCTTGTGGGTTGAAAGGCCAAATAGGTGCCGTTCCGGTTTACCGGGAGAAGCTGCTCGCTTCTTTGCATTGCGAAAGCAATGCTGCCGGCATGGGTAGGCTGAACCAGGTGATGCGCGAGTATCATCGCAGATAAATGATGGAAGTTCATTGGGATTTATCCTGATGAAATACAGAACCCGGCTTACAGGTTTGCTTTTATTTTTACTTTGCCATGCTGATACTTTTAATAAGATATTTTTGCTGCAGGCAATAGCAATCAAAAATTAATTCAGCAGTAAAATTCCTATGACGTTACGTCAACTCTTTATTCGTGTAAGTACAAAGCACGATTTTTATTATCGCATTGTGTTAATCGCTGTTTCCGTTTTTGCCATTGCAGGTTTTCTGCCGCGTGAAGTACGTTTTAAGTTTGATTATGAAATTGGACAAGCTTGGCAGTATGATGATCTTAGAGCACCTTTTGATTTTCCAATTTATAAATCACGCGACACGTTGGAAGATGAGCGTAATTTATTATTGAGCCATATTCAGAATTATTTCAGAGAAGATACATCAATTGCTTTAAAAGCAAAACAAATTTTTTTACGTAACGGAACAAATTTTACTGCAAATGAAATTGCAGTTGGTGTTAATCTTTTTGATAAAATTTACCAGCGTGGTATTATTGAATTGCCTCGTCATCTTAACCTGGTGCATAATGAGAACATATTACTTATTAAGGGGAATGAATTAAGTGAATACAATATCAATGATTTCTACCAGCGAAACCAGCTATTTGCTTTAATAGAACAACAATTAATTCTTGAAAACGCCTCTGCAAACCAGCAATTGTTTAACAGCATTCAGGAGGTTTTGAAACCCAATATTGTTTGTGATAATGAACTGACTGCAAAAATGAAAAATGCTGCATTGCAAAATCTGAGTCTCACGCGAGGCATGATACAGCGCGGCAGTTTTATTATCAGCAGAGGAAAAATTGTGAATAAACGCGATTACGAGATTCTAGAATCACTCCGCAAAGCATTTCAGGATCAACAGCCCCTGCAACGTGTGCGCTACCAGGTTTACTTTGGTTATTTATTACTGGTGAGTGTTGCCATTGCTGTTTTGCTTCTCTTTCTATGGTTATTACGAAAAGATATTTTATTTGACACACGCAAGATCACTTTACTTTTTCTATTGATCACAGCTATTGTTTTTCTCTACACCTTTATTTTGAAATATCATTTTGTAAACCAATTGATTGTTCCTCTCTGCATCCTGGCACTTGTAACGCGGGCGTTTTTTGATACGAGGACAGCATTGTTCACACACGTGCTAACTATGCTTATACTTGGCACAGCGGCACCTAATGGACTCGAGTTTGTTTTTATGCAGGTGATTGCAGGTATGGTTGCCATCTTTAGCATTGTTAATATGCGCAGCCGTTCGCAGCTTTTTGTGGCCATAGGGTTTATCTTTTTAGCCTATCTCATTACTTACACAGGCTTGTCAATAATTAATGAAGGAAACATAAGCGATGTAAATTATATTAATTGCGGTTGGCTGCTCGGAAATGTGTTGCTCACATTGTTGACTTATCCGCTTATCTTTTTAATTGGGAAATCTTTCCGGGTTACTTCTGATTTTTCATTGATAGAGCTTACTGATTTCAACAGTGACTTATTACGTGAGCTCTCAACCAAAGCTCCTGGTACGTTTCAGCATTCTTTACAGGTTGCCAATCTTGCTGAATCTGCTATTTATAAAATTGGCGGCAACTCGTTACTGGTTAGGGTAGGGGCATTGTACCATGATATTGGCAAGATGGATATGCCCATGTATTTTATAGAAAATCAAAGCACGCAGGTAAACCCACACGATGAACTTTCTTTTGATGAGAGCGCTGCTATCATTATCAGTCATGTGATACGTGGGATTGAGAAAGCAAAGAAGCATGGTTTGCCTGATACGGTGATTGATTTTATCCGTACCCATCATGGTACTATGATGGTGCAATATTTCTATCAGTCATTTTTAAAGAATTATCCTGATAAGATTCCTAATGAAGATGATTTCCGTTATCCCGGACCTAAACCGTTCTCTAAAGAAACTGCCGTGCTGATGATGGCTGATAGTGTGGAAGCTGCAGCACGCAGTCTTTCTGTACACGATTCGCAAGCAATAGATAAGTTAGTGGAAGATATTATACATAACCAACAAGAAACCGGTCAGTTTGAAAACTGCGACATAACTTATCGTGATATTACAAGCATCAAGCGCATGTTTAAAAAAATGCTGAATGCTATTTATCATGTGCGGTTACAGTATCCTTCCAACGTATAATAGGGAGAAATAATAAGGATGAAGAGAAATCAGCAGTTAGAATTATAATGAGGCATAAAAAAAACCCGGTGATGAGCCGGGTTTTTTATTTAAAATTAACAAATATTAATTTCCTATATTTCCTTTTGCGATCACATTAGTGGTATCAATAGCATCCTGAATACTGATAAATCCTGTATAAACCATCCATTGATCGTAAGAGATGGAAGTGCCATCATTCAATGTTCTGATGTTAGTGACGCTTAGGCTGGTAGTTCCACTACTGCCAACTACACTATTCAAGGTCTTAGTAGTAACAAGTGCGCCTACGGTGGTAACTGAACCGAGATTAATGTAAGCGGGATATATATTTCCTGCAATGAGTCCGGTAAGTGAAATGGTAACTAATGTTTTGCCGCCTTTTCGTTTTTCAAATAATGCTGTGCCTGAAACCCCTGTTGAACTATCAGGGTTGATAGTATATGTTTTATTGGTACCCGTTAATGCATTTGAACCAATATCTGCTTGTGCCACTATAAGCCCGCCTTCATGTACGTTTACATAACCATCGAAATTTACAAGGGTTGAATAGGATACATTATTAAAAGTGGTAGTGCTTTTTCCGGAAGCATCTACATCGTTAAGCGTATATACAATCCCTCCGCCTTCTACAGCTGAATTACCATGAATATGTGCAGGATGAACTGTAGCAGAAGCTCCAGTTATTGAAATGGTTACAACTGAAGCAGCACTTCCGCTGCTTGCCTCTGCTATTGTTACGGTACCAGTTACTCCTAAAACATCTTTTGCTTTTAATGTGTAAGTAGTCGTTAAAGGATCGGGAGTAGGTACAGGAGTTGGTGTATCATCCTCTTTCTTTTTACATCCGCTTGCAACTATTAAGAAAATGACCGCCATTGCAGCAAAGTTGGTCCAGATTGTTTTTCTGATTGTTGTTTTCATAGTTATGTTTTTGTTTAATGTTATCTATTAAATTAATATGCCACATTTGAGGAACGAAAGATAATAAATGAATATTATTCAGGTGAATCTCCATTTGCAGGCATTTAAAATATATTTAATTTAGAACTGTATCTCAAGCAATTCACTTAACCATATTAAATATCAATGCCTTACTACCAGTTTTTTCCTGATGGTACCAGTTGAATTAGTGATCTGTACCAAATAAACACCGTTACTCCAGTTGATAGTTGATAGTTGAAAATTGAGGGTTGTAAATGTTTTTGAGAATACTTCTTCTCCCATTATATTAAAAATCCTTAACTGGTTCTGCTTATCAACTGAAAACTGTGAACTGAAAACCGTAAACTCTTTATCAACAGGATTAGGATAAATATTAAAGCCTGCGGCTGATGTAACTTCGTTTGAGTTTATGCTAACAGAGGTATCTACTCGCACTACGGTATTGATCAATTGATTGACATACCATATTTTTCCATCGGGACCTATCTTGACTCCGGCAACACCAGGGGCGTTGGTGTGTATTCTTCCCAGTTCTACGCCAGTGCTGCTTGTTTTATCATAAATAATTATATCACCATTACTATAGTCGCTAACAATCATGCGGTTGCCCACTATGTCAATGCCGGCAGGCTGCACAAGCCCGGTGGTTATATAATCGTTCCAAGTGGTTCCAGAATAAATTGTGTGTTCTGCGAGAGGCTCCTGGTAAGGAGAGAAAGTACCTGTAGGAGCGCCCGTGTTAATATCCATACGTACTACGCGCTGATTGCCATTGTCAACCACATATAACCAGCCGGTACTATCATCAAGCACCATGTGATTAGGGATGGTATCATTGATCCTGTTGAGCACTACATCATCATAGCGTCTTACAATACCATCTGAATGATCATCAAAACCAGGACCGTGATCTTTCACAAAATCATAATAAGTGATGCGCTGGTTATATCCATCATATACCCAGAATACATTATCATGATCAGCAGCTATACCCATAGCAAAAGGACTTTGATGAAGCATATCAATATGGCTGCCGAGCGGACCAGGACCAGGCAGAGCATACACCAGTGAATCGCTGCTCCATAAAGCTGGCCCTGCAAAATGACCTGCATTGTGATGGGCATCTAAAATGGCATCCACACTTGCGAAGTTAGTATTGTCACTAAAAGCCATTGCAGCGGGCATGTTGAAGAAATGATCTGCATTAGGATCCTGTCTCCACAGGGAAATCTGGTTATTAGTATCACCAGCATTATAAAATGTTACCGTGCTTCCATTAGAGACAGAATCGCCCATATTGAGCACCCAAAGTTCGTTTCTTGAAAGGATGGTATGAAAGTCCAGATCACTGGGAAAATAAACCTGGTCAGCAGCATCACCGATAATGGTATAGGAAACTAATGAAGTAAGGTAATGATCAATAATATCTGGAATTGGATTGCCTATCAC
Source organism: Bacteroidota bacterium (assembly GCA_031366005.1). Classification (GTDB taxonomy): domain Bacteria; phylum Bacteroidota; class Bacteroidia; order AKYH767-A; family OLB10; genus JANLUX01. The sequence goes on from JANLZB010000058.1 coordinate 18,300, forward strand.
CACAGCTTTGTGAATGGTATCGTTACTATGATCCATATCAGCATTTCCATTTAATGTCTGGCACCACACATAGCAATCGTAATTACCATTGGTAATGGGAGTCCAGGGCATCGAATGTGTAAAATGATAAGTGGTGAAGGGTGCAATATTTAATCCGCTGATAAACTGCGTTACAGGTGCTGCGCCATTGATACTGTAACAGAGTTCTATTGATGTGATGGTGTTAGCCGAATAATTAAAAAATGAACCGCTGATAGTGTGCGGAACAGGGGTCATATAACTGGTGAGGTTAAGGGATTTCATCCCTACATTATAAGCTAAAGGAGGTGTAATAGTAAAGCTGAATAAATGCTGTATGGTGGATGTTACAAAAGAATAAACGGGATAACCGTTAATATTTACGGTGAAGGTGTTGTTATATCCTCCGCGATCTTCAATGTAGCGAATGGAATAAATGCTATCTCTGTCTAAACACCACGGACCTTCTATATAGGTGGAAAAACCAGCATAGCCATTTCCGGCAGTTGTGACATTGAGCCCAGCACTGTTACAATTCATTTGGGCCAGGTTACCGCCAGTGAAGATGGGATTTACACCACATGCATTAGAATCAGGGACCAGTTGCCAGTAAATTCCAAAGGCATGGTTTTCTGTTTGAATAGTGATGGTAACAGAATCCTGGTTAGCGGGGCATTGTGCATAAAGGGAGTTTATGCTCATCACACCAAGTAAAAAAAGAACATAAGCGGAAAATTTATTCATTTTTGATATTTTAATTCAAATTATATACCCGGCAAAATTGAGTAAATAAAAAATCCCTCAATGAATTTGCCGAGGGATTTTTTAACAGAGGGTTATATAATTCCTCAGCTGTTTTTCTTAGCGTCCTTCTTCGCTTTTTTTTCAAGTCTTTTTTCTTTCAGCGATTTAGTGGATGCTTTTTTGT
>JANLZB010000090.1:0-27820 GCA_031366005.1 Bacteroidota bacterium
CAGGAACATTTGTATATCGAAACACAAGGAGCTTACGCTTTGCCTTTGGAAAACGGAAACATAAAAATTTATTCTTCCACGCAGGGACCCACTGCCGTTCAACGTTGTGCTGCACGTGTACTTGGTGTTCCAATGCATAAAATTGAAGTGGACGTTACACGGCTTGGCGGAGGTTTTGGTGGTAAAGAAGACCAGGCAAATGCATGGGCTGCAATGACTGCGCTTGCAGTACATCATTTAAAAGTACCTGTGAAATGTATTTTGAATCGCATGGATGATATGCGCATGACCGGCAATCGTCATCCTTACTCATCTGATTTTAAAATTGGTTTTTCTAAAGATTTAAAAATACTTGCATACGAAGCAACCTTCTTTCAAAATGCCGGTGCTGCTGCTGATTTATCTCCTGCTGTAATGGAACGCACATTGTTTCATGCTAACAATACTTATTTTATTCCGAACGCCAAAGTGACTGCATTCAGTTGCAAAACAAATCTACCACCTAATACAGCGTTCCGCGGTTTTGGAGGCCCACAGGGAATGTTTGTTATTGAATCGGCCCTTGCCAAAGCCGCAGAGCAATTAGGAATTCCAGCATCAGCAATTCAGGAAAAAAATTTATTAAAGGATGGAGATGAATTTCATTACGGACAAATTGCATCAAATTGTGTTGCACGAAATTGCTGGACAGAAGCAAACGAATTGTATGATTTAAAAAATCTCAGAGATGAAGTTGAAACATTTAATTTAAAAAATAAATTCATAAAAAAAGGATTGGCGCTTATGCCGGTTTGTTTTGGTATTTCATTTACAAAAACTACCATGAATCAGGCAGGGTCACTTGTTCATGTTTACACAGATGGAAGTGTAGGCGTAAGTACAGGTGCTGTTGAAATGGGACAAGGAGTGAATACAAAAATGCTGCAGGTTGCATCCACTATTTTTTCTATTCTGGCTAATAGAGTAAAAATTGAAAGCACCAATACGACTCGTATTGCAAATACTTCGCCTTCTGCTGCAAGTGCCACAGCTGATTTAAATGGAAAGGCAACGGAGTTAGCATGTAATGCAATTTTATCAAGATTAAAAAAACGTGCTGCAACAGAATTTAAAGTTAATGAGAATGACATTATAATTAAAGATGAAATTGTTTTTGTGAAAGGAAAACCATCTGATCTCACGTGGCAAAAACTGGTGATGAGTTGTTATCTCAATCGTGAAAGTTTATCAGAGCATGCACACTATGCAACACCTGAAATACATTTTGATTTAACAAAAGAAAAAGGTCATCCGTTTGCTTATCATGTTTATGGCACTGCAATTATTACTGTAACTGTTGATTGTCTTCGCGGACGATATGAATTTGACTCAGTAAAAGTGGTGCATGATTTTGGAAAAAGCATGAACACCATTGTTGACCGCGGACAAATTGAAGGAGGAATTGTTCAGGGTATCGGTTGGATGACGATGGAAGAATTGATTTACAACAATGATGGAAAACTTTTGTCGAATGCGTTATCAACTTATAAAGTTCCGGATATCTATTCTGTGCCGAAAGAAATTTCTATTCATGCATTAGAAACAGAAGGAAGCGAACGTGCAATTTTTAATTCCAAAGCTGTTGGAGAGCCACCGTTGATGTATGGCATTGGTGCATACTTTGCTATACGCAATGCAGTGAAAGCATTTAACCTAGGAGCAGAAATTCCTTACAGTGCTCCTATGACTCCTGAAAAAGTATTGATGGCATTGTATCAGAAATATTAAAGAACAGGAAAAAATTAATTGAATTAAAGTTTCGCTCCCTGTTCAATCCACACACCAATCAATTCTCTTTCTTCCTCTGTAATTCCGGTTTTATTTCCCTGAGGCATTGTTTTGGTTTGCACAGCACGCACTAAAATACGGTCAGCATGTTTTTGAATTTCAGCAGGAGTATCAAACATAATTCCATTGGGCGCAATTTTATTTACATCATCTATTGGTTGGGATGAATGACAATTAACACAGCGTTTTTGTATGATTGGCTGTATCTGCATAAATGAAACTGCCGGTAATTCCTTTGCAGATTTTTTCGGTTTAGGCGCTGTTACAATAATCAATGCAAGTATCGCAACTGCTGCAAATGGTATCATCCATTTTGCATAAATCCCTTTTTCATAAAGATTAATAAAATGCCGCACGGCAACACTTGCCAATGTTAATCCCACAAGTATGATCCAATTAAAATTACTTCCAAACGTTGTTGGAAAATGATTGCTGATCATGATAAAAATCACAGGCAGCGTGATGTAGTTGTTGTGAAGTGAACGCAATCCTGCAATTTTTCCAAGTTCAGAGTTTACCGGTTGATTTGCTTTAGCTGCAGCCACCAATGCTTTTTGAGAAGGTATGATGCAGAAGAAAACATTGCCAGCCATAATGGTTCCCAACAAACCACCAACAAGTATAAATGCAGCACGTCCGCTTATAAATTGAGAAAGAAAAAAAGAAATGGTGGTCACAATCAAAAAGCCAATAACTGCAAATAATTTTTTCTTCTGTAATAATGAGGTATTACACATCCAATCATAAATAAACCAACCAAGAACCATTGTGCTGATGCCAATTATGATTGCAGCAATCGAACTGATTTCTCTTATTGATGCATCCACCATCATAGCTTTTGCATTCATAAAATAAACCAATGTTAACAACAGCATTCCTGTTAACCAGGTGAAGTATGCTTCGTATTTAAACCAATGCAAATGCTTTGGCAGAACTGTTGGTGCGGATTTATATTTCTCCACATAATAAAAACCACCACCATGAATTGCCCAGAGATTTCCTGCTAATTCATCTCTGAGGTTTTCTGTTCTGTTTAAACTATTCTCTAAAAAAATAAAATAAAACGAAGCACCAATCCAGGCAATGCCAAACACTACATGTGCCCAACGGACAATGAGATTAAGCCATTCAAGAACATGTGACTCTAAATGATATCTTATAGTAAAATAATAACCTGTATAAAAAAGAAAAACAAGAAGTGAAAAGAAGGCAAAAAGATTTTTATATTGATTAAATGTGTGTTTTAATTCAATCAACTGTTCATTGTTGTTTTCCGTTATGAATTTTTTACTGATGTGAAAGGATGCAAAATTGAAAACCAGCGTTGTAATAAAAAGAAAAGCAAAGAGGATAATTAGAAAAGTTTCTGTTGACATTCCTACAAGGTATCATTATCAACCCGGTTTCTTCTTCCCTGCAAAATTTTATAAAACGAACGACTTCGTATCTCATCCAAAGTCAATCCTGTTACCAATGCTTCTTCTTCAGTAATTGCTCCACAGTTCATCGCTTTTAAAAAATAATTTAACAACCCCTGACCTGTTGCTGCATCGTCAAATATATCACCGCTTAATGTTGCCTGTGCTGATTTGCCTACAAAATGTTTTAACCGAAGCGCTGCATCTTCATAGCTTTCCAAAAAGAAAACGTAAGTGGCTGCATAACGCATCGGCAACTGTGCAGGATTCAAATCCCATCCCTGGTAAAATCCATTGATGAGTGAATGCATCGTATGATCATAACCAACTTTCCATGCATGTTGAACAACTTCACGATTTTCTTTGAATTGTTTGGTTGTCAGTTTTTCTCCACGATGCGGACCAACGGGCATCACATTAGTTGCACCATCACTTAACATAATTCCGGTTCCACCTAATGCAACACGAGTCATGTGGTGTGCAAAGTCGCAAACAGGATGACCCATGGTTTGATACTTCGCAGTGATGTTGCACGATGCAGTGTAATCATACGTCCCGAAATGTGCTGCAATACATCTTCCTTTACCTGCGCGAATAAATTTCAACAAAGGGGTTTTTCCATCTTCATCCATCACCGCTTGTGTGGCTTCCACCATCATCTCCATATTTAAAGATCCGGGAGTAAGATTATTTTGCTTTTCAATAATCTCTAAAAAAACTACCAAAGCTTCAATTTGTTCAGGGATGGTAACTTTTGGCAACATCACAATAAAATTATCAGGAAGCTGCCCGTTTGTTTTTTCTAAAAGTGTGGTGAGAAAAATATCCAAGGTACGAACACCGCGTTGTTTTAAATCTTCAGTAAAAGGTTTAATACGAATTCCAATGAACGGAGAAATGGTTTTGTTTTCCATTCCTGCTGCAAGCTCTGTTGCTGAATTCACAGCAGTTGCATCTTCTTCCTCATCCGGACGATTACCAAAACCATCTTCAAAATCAATTCTGAAATCTTCTACAGCTTCACGTTCGAGCTTTGCAATTATTTTTTTGTAAACAGTATAAGCAAGCCATGCGTCATTTTTTTTACGCTGCTCCTCTTTTATTTTATCCAACTGTTCCGTTAGTTTTTTAATTTTAGAATTCGTCTTAGGCAATGATTTATGTCCGGACAATTTTAAAATTTTTGCGAGTTCCACAAAATTGGGTGCATAGGTTGTAAAACTTTTCAGAGCCGTTTTTCCCATCTTAAGCGTACTATCACTTTTGAAAAGATTTGCTCCTCCATAAACAGTATGCACCGGCTGACGATCTGGTTTATCACCGGGATAAATATTCTGAAATTTAAGATTGAAGGTTTTTAAATCGTTAAGGATTGTTTCCTTTTCGTTTTGTGGTATTGATAATTTCATTTAATCGGATAACAGTTAATTTTTGAGTTGCTAAAAATACATTTTCTTTGACTTGAACTTTAAGCAAATAAAATATTTTTTACAGAAAAATAATTTTTTCAGCATCGGTTCATCACTAATTTGTAAAAATAGTATGTTTACAAATTAGAAGTGTAACTTCTAATTTGTAAAAAATAAAAATATGATAATCCATCGTCACCTCACTGAACTTGTAAAGACAAGAGCAAGGAAATTACCTGTGATAACTATCACCGGTCCCCGGCAATCAGGCAAAACCACTTTAGCCAAACTTGTTTTTCCGAAATATAAGTTTGTGAGTTTAGAAAATACTGACACAAGGGCTTATGCAATCAAAGACCCTCGCGGTTTCTTAGATGAATATGGTCCCCGCTTAATTATTGATGAAGCACAATATGTTCCTAAAATATTTTCGCACATTCAACATGTGGTGGATGAGTCAGGGAAGGTTGGACAATATGTATTGACGGGTTCACAAAATTTTAAGCTTACATCTTCTATCAGCCAAAGCCTGGCGGGAAGAGCCGCTGCATTTACATTGATGCCATTTTCTTTAAATGAATTGCGTGATGCAGGAAAACTGAAAGGAAATGTTTGGCAAAATATACATCGCGGTTTTTATCCACGCTTATTCAGCCGTCATTTAAAACCTGCTGAATGGCTGCATGATTACAGACGCGATTATGTGGAACGGGATGTTCGTAATATTAAAAATATTGGAAACCTTCATTCGTTTCAACAGTTTATGAAACTATGTGCGGCACGGTGCGGGCAGATTATAAACCTATCGAATATTGGAAATGAAATTGGTGTAAGTTATCAAACGATTAAAAGCTGGACGAGCGTGCTGGAGGCAAGTTATATTATTTTCATACTGCCTGCTTATCATCGCAATTTTAGGAAACGGATCACTAAAACGCCCAAACTTTATTTCTATGATACCGGTTTGCTTTGCTCGCTGCTTGAATTTGAAACAGTGAATGAATTAATGCGTTCACCCTTTCGCGGATCAGTATTTGAAAATTTTATTGTAGCTGAATTTTTTAAAAATGCATATAACAGAAGTGAGAACCGTTCGTTTTATTACTGGCGTGATAATACGGGAAATGAAATTGATCTTGCGTTTGAAAAAAATAACCGCATACATCTTTACGAGATGAAATCAAGTGCAACCATGGATGATTCATTACTCCGGAATTTGTACCTTTTTGAAAAATTTGATGTAAAATTACCGGTGAACAGGACCTTGATTTATGCGGGCGGTGAAACTCAGAAACAAAAAGAAATTCGTGTATTACCCTGGAACCATGAAGATGTTTTCAAGTGGTAATTGGTTTTCTATTGTTTACAAATTAGAAGTTCAACTTCTAATTTGTAAACTTTTGATATTTCAAAATCATGGTTTAGATTGCCTGTTCAGATGATTCATCACCATTCTCAAATCATTATAATCGTATTCGCTCATTTCATTTTTAAAAGCAGTGTAGTCAGGTACAACGTGTTTTTTAATGAATGTTTCAAATTTTTCAAGCTTATCTCCAGGCATCACATCTTTAATATTTATTTCGCCTGCTAAAATCCATTTGGCAATATGACTTTTGATTGTGCCCATTGCCATGGAACGCATGGCTGCAATCTCTTCAATGGATTTTCCCTGTTTGTGTAATTCGAGTGTGTCTTTGTAAGTCGAACCTTTTTCTTTTTTCTTCGAAGTGTTAGTGGTTGCCACCTGCTTCACTAATTGTTTTGTAATCTTTTTTTCGCCTGTGTACAATTGTTCATTCATAAAATTGGCAGCATAGAGTTGTGCAATCTTACTCCAGAAGCTGTCGCGAATATCCTGCACATCATTCACATATTTTTTTACTTTGGCTACATAAGCGTATTCAGTTATGTGATGTTGAATAAGCGTAATAATTTTAGTGAAGATAAACTCAGTGAAATAGTCAATCGCTTTTGCACAACGCTCTTTCAACAAATCAATATTTTTTGCATCGGCTTCAAAAGCCACCAACAATTTTTCGAGCTGCATATTAAATTTATCTGCAGTCACAATTAATTCCTGCATATAATCTTCAATATATTTAATCAACTTAATTATTTTTTCTTTATCAGGAATAGTTTTGGATGCAACCAGATCTTTCCATTCTGCAATACGATAATTTAATTTTTCAAAAGTGAATAAGCGTTTTAATTGCTGTCGTGCAAACCGAGACTTAGCTTCTGCAAGAATGGTTTCCAATTGTGCTGATTGATGATGACTGGAAGAAAATGTTTCAATCTTATCATCATTATATAAAACATCTTGTGTAATGCGTGAATGCAAAACAATTCCCTCCAGACTTCTGCAACGGCTCAATGCTACATACACTTGCCCCGCAGCAAACGACTGACCTGCATCAATTATCACTTTGTCAAAAGTTAATCCCTGGCTTTTGTGAATGGTGATTGCCCAGGCTAACCGCAAAGGGTATTGCGTGAATGAACCCAACAAATTTTTTTGAACTCTTTCGGTTTCCTTTTCAACAGTGTAATTAATATTTTCCCATGTTTCGCGATGAAGTGTGAATTGTTCACCTGTATCATTAAACGCAACCGTAATTTTGCTTTCATTTATTGCAGTCACAATTGCAAGCTTGCCATTATAATATTTTCCTTCTTCGGTATCATTTTTAATAAACATCACCTGCGCACCTTGTTTTAAATTCAGTAATCGTTCGCAGGGATAAATGTGCTCAGGAAAATCATCTTCAATAAAAGCTTCAAATGAATAAAGTTTGGAAGGCAGCTTTCGCAATTCGTTTTCATTTACACTATCCGCTTTCCTGTTGTGCGTGCTTAATAAAATGTAGCCGGGTTCTGTTGGATTAAATTCCGGAATAAATCTTTTTTCCAAGTGTTCATAATCATACTCTGTTAATTCGCGGCTGCGGATATTATTCAGAATATTCAAAAACAATTCGTCCTGCTGACGATAGATTTTTTTTAATTCAATTTGAACAGCATCCAGTTTTTGGTAAACCTGCGAATCAAAAAAATAAGGACTCGTATAATGTTTCTTTAGCAGATTCCACTCATTGTCTCTTGTTACCGGTGGCAACTGGTGCATGTCACCAATCAACATTACCTGCACTCCGCCAAACGGATTTTTATTTCTACGGATAATTTGCAAAACATAATCAACAGCATCCAAAATATCGCAACGCACCATGCTCACTTCATCAATAATGAGCAACTCCATTTCTTCAATTACTTTACGCTTATCTTTATTAAATCGAATATGACCAGCAAGCATTCTCTTGTTAGTTGCAATATTGCGGTCAACAAAATCATTGGAAGGAATAAAAGATGTAAGTGGAAGATTAAACATGGAGTGAATAGTGACACCACCTGCATTGATAGCAGCTACACCGGTTGGAGCAACCACCACAAAATTTTTTGTCGTTTGTTCAGCAAGTTTTTTTAGCAAAGTAGTTTTCCCTGTTCCAGCCTTGCCGGTAAGGAATATATGCTGATCAGTATGTAAGGCGAATTGTTCGGCTAATTGGAACTCGTGATTCATTTAAATGATTATTGGATTGTTAAATTGCTAAATTGTTTTGATTGCAACCGATGAATTAATTTATCAAAAATAAAAATAAATCATTTTTAACATTTAGCAAATTAAACTAACTCCCTCTATAAGTTGAATATCCGAAAGGATTTAATAACAACGGCACATGATAATGCTTGGAGTCGGTAATTTCAAACGCTATGGTTACTTTGGGATAAAAAGTTTTTATGTTTTGAGAATTAAAATAAGCATACGTATCAAAAACAAGCTGATAAATTCCGGTAGAAACTGTTTTGTTTTCTGGCAACAGGTCGCTTATTCGCCCATCTGCATTTGTTCTTCCATTCGCCATCTTTTCCCACTTGCCATTGATGAATTGCTCAAGAACAATACTTACTCCTTCTGCTGGTTTGCCAAGTGAAGTATCTAATACATGTGTGGTGATCTGGCTCATGCAAATAATTTATCTATACGAAGATGCGTAATTTTATTTTGTTCTGCAGCAGCAATTTTAATTTCTTCGTCAGGGTTATTCTTCAAACGTAATTTTAAAAATGACAGCATTTCTTCAGCTGATTTTCCCGTAGCACACACAATAAAAATATAACCGAATTTATTTTCATACTCTTCATTCAATTCCCTTAATTCATTTAATACATTTTGTGTTGCAGCATTTACACTTGCCTGTTCACCAGAAGCCCATTGAGCGGTGGAAGCAAATTTTTTCTCCAACGCTTTAACATCTCCGATTTTTGGATGATGAGAAAAGGCTTCGAGCCAATCTTTCTGATTAAGCGCAAACCAGATTTTATCTGAATTGATTTTTAATTCTTCAACTGAACTAAGGGGAAGTATTTTTGAAAGTTGCTCTACCCATTTAGAACAACCACAACATTTGAAGAGTTCTTCTTTTTGATGTTGAGGGATTAAAGTGTTGAAGTGTTGAAGTGTCATTTAGAACTTTAATGAAAAATTAAATTTCAGGAAATTTATCGGGATCTTGCCTGCAATCCCATAAAAGCAGAACTTCAATACTATGCTTTTTTATTTCATAAAATATTTGGTAGTCAGAAACTATTAAAAATCGAATATTTTCTTTGTCTGTTGGTTTTCCAATAAAATGCAATTTAGAAATTAAGCTTAGGTTGTTTTGAAACTTTTGATAGAGTTTGATACTATACCTGTCATTGCCATTTCTTTCTGAATAATATTCAAGAATTTCAAACTGTTGCTTGCGTGCTTTGAGCGACCATATTATTTTCTTTTTAGCCATTGCTTCATTTCTCCCTGTAAAGCTTCGTTGCTAATAAAGTTCCCTTTCAATATTTCATTCTGACTTCGTTCGATTTCTTCTCTTTGTTTTACTGTTAGCTTGTAAACACTTTTATCAATTTTGTTTTCTATAATTGTATTAATAGCTTTTAGAAAAGATATATCTTCTATCTGTGAAATATTTTCAAGAATGGTAGTTTTTAATGCGGATGATTTCATGTTTAATTAATTTATAAAAAACAAAAATACAAAACCACTTCAATAAGATGAGGAGTTAACTGATACACCCCCACACTCTCATTCTGCTCACTCCTCCATCAGGAAAAATACTCAACCTCACATGCGTAAAAGTTTCTCTCGATATAATTTCTTTTTCAAAATAATGTTCGTGATCTGACTGCAGTTTTGATTGAGGAAGAATGGTTGTCCATTTTATTTTATCCGTGTTCAGATTATTTTCTTCTTCAATTGAAATAGTACATCCTTCAATCAAACAACTGTCAGGATAATTGCCTTTGAAGTGACAAGTATCAATCAAAATTTTTTCAATCACTACTTTATGTGCTAATCGAACTATCACCCAATCGCGATTGTTTGGAGTACGATTACGTTTTGTTTCCCACCCGTCACCCATGTTCACTCCACGACCAGGAATTATTAAATTATCCATGTGAGAGAAAAACATATCGTTACACAAAACAGATTTGGCTCCGTTAATTGCAGCAGCAAGATCAATCACTTCGCTTTTATCAACATGACTCCAGTCTTTAAAAACTTCTCCGTAAACTTTCAACCGTGCAATCCCTCCATCAGGATAAATGTTTAACCGCAGATGAGTATAAATATTTTTATCTGTTATCTCATAAAAATTTTGTGAGCCGGGTTGCAAAGGAGATTTAGGAAGAATTTCTTTCCATTCGATTTTATCAAAATCAATTTTATCATTTGAAGAAATTGTGCATGCATCTAAACTTGCAAACGGTGGATGGTTACCTAAAAAATGATTTGTATCAATGTCAACACCGTGGATTTTTCCTGATGTAGCAAGTTGAATAATGCACCAGTCATTTCCCGGAGTTCGTTTTCTTCTGCTTTCCCAGCCATCCATCCATTTTCCTCGATCAGTATATTTATCTGCAATAAAAATTCCACGGCCTGGTTTTAAAAGATTTTCTTTCTCAGCAAAAAAATCATCACTGCACAAAAGCACTTTACCGCCAAGGCGTTCAGATGCTAAATCAGTTAATGATGTAAATTTTGGTTCAATAATTTTCTCGTGGCTTTGTATATCAATATTCATTTTCGTTTTAAACTTTATGGAAATCTAAGCGCCAAAGTAAAAACAAATTAACTTAGTTATTCATGTCAATTTCTTTTCAATGAAGTAAAAGTTTTTTTACGTTCTTTACGAATCTGAATTTATGAGTGATAAAATCTTAAGGGCGTTAATGCAGCTTTTTGCAATCATTGCAAATGCAGACCGGCTTACCACTAAAGGTCGAAATATTGTTGAGTATTTTTTAAAGCAACAATTGAGCACCATACATGTTCAAACCTATCTGAAGATTTTTGATGAGTACCTCGCTTTTTTCCAGGGGAAAGCAGAAGCAGGAAAAGAAAAGAAAAGAGTTTCAGTAAACTCTGTAAAAGTGTTACGTATTTGTGCTGATATAAATGCAGAGCTTGATCAGCAGCAAAAATATTTTGTGTTGATAAGGCTGATTGAGTTCGCTTATTCATCAGGTGATGATGTGAGCGAACAGGAAAAAGATTTTGTAACCACAGTTGCCGATTCATTTAACATTAGCAGAGAAGAGTTTGATGCGTGCATTTCATTTGCAACAGCTACTCAATCATCAGCAGTGGCTGATTCTTCTTTCTTTCTTGTAATAAATAATAGACGTCAATCAGGCTTGAATCAAACAAAACATCTCAGTAATGAAACACTGAATGGGGATTTGTGGATATTAAATATTAAATCTGCAGGAATTTTATTTGCGCGTTATTTCGGTGAAACTCCGCTAACGCTGAACGGACAGCCGCTGTTAAAAAATACTTCTTATGTGTTTACTCAGGGTTCAGTTATAAGGGGACCAAAACTAAATCCTGTTTATTTCAGTGATGTGATTCGCTGCTTTTGGGATAGTGCAACTGAAACACAGATTAATTTAAGTGTCAGCAACATTGAATATTTTTTTAAAGGCGGAAAACAAGCCATCCGATCAACCAGTTTCTCTGCATCTTCAGGAAATCTGGTTGGAATAATGGGAGGCAGTGGTGCAGGTAAATCAACAATGTTGAATATTCTTAACAGCACATTTACTCCTACAAGCGGTGAGGTTTTGCTTAATGGAATCAATATTCACAAAAACAGAAAAAAAACCGAAGGACTCATTGGTTATGTTCCGCAGGATGATCTGCTGATGGAAAACCTTACTGTTTTTCAAAATCTTTTTTTTAACAGCAAACTTGTTTTTGGCGACTGGACTGATGAACAGATAAATGCTAAAGCAAACCTGTTGTTGCAATCAATGGGTTTGTATGAAGCAAAAGATTTAAAAGTAGGTGATGCACTGGAAAATATTATCAGTGGTGGTCAGCGTAAAAGATTAAACATTGCATTGGAATTAATTCGCGAGCCTGCAGTATTATTTGTGGATGAACCAACATCAGGATTATCCTCACGTGATTCTGAAAATGTGATGGACTTGCTAAAGCAGCTTTCTATCAATGGTAAATTAGTTTTTGTTGTGATCCATCAGCCGTCATCTGACATTTTTAAAATGTTCGACAAGCTTTTGATTCTTGATATTGGCGGTTACCCGATTTATTTTGGCAACCCATCCGACTCATTAATTTATTTCAAGAACAAAGCAAACTATGCAGATTCAGATGAAAGCGAATGTGCATTGTGCGGAAACATAAATCCTGAAGAAGTTTTTTCAATCATTGAAGCACGTGTGTTGGATGAATTTGGAAATCTTACCAAAACGCGAAAAGTTTCTCCACAGGAATGGAATAAATATTACACACATCAGTTTAACACTCTTCAAAAAGAGGAAGTAAAAGAAAATAAAATTGAAAAAGGATTATTTAAAAAACCTTCGTGGTTAAAACAGCTGAATGTTTTTATTCAACGTGATGTGATTTCAAAATTACGCGATACGCAATATTTGCTGATTAATTTTCTGGAAGCACCTGCTCTTGCATTGATACTTGCTTATTCAATCAAGTATCATGAGTTGGGAACAGATTATGTCTTTAACAAAAACTCAAATCTGCCTGCTTACATTTTCATGAGTGTGATTGTTGCATTGTTTATGGGATTAACGGTGAGTGCAGAAGAAATAATCCGCGACCGTAAAATATTAAAACGTGAATCATTTCTTAATCTCAGCAGGAGCAGTTACCTGTTTTCTAAAATCTCCATCATGTTTTTTATCTCTCTTATACAAACAGCATCCTTTGTTATCGTTGGCAACTTAGTGTTTGAAATTAAAGGAATGTTTTTGCCTTATTGGTTTGTTTTGTTTTCTGTTTCCTGTTTCTCCAATCTAGTGGGATTAAATATTTCCGGAGCGTTCGACTCGGCAGTTACCATATATATCCTTATTCCATTTTTAATTATTCCACAAATGATATTGAGCGGAGTGATGGTAAAGTATGATAAATTAAATCCTACCATCACTACGCAAACACAGGTTCCGTTAATTGGTGAAGTGATGACTGCACGATGGGCTTTTGAAGGGTTGGCTGTTTATCAGTTTAAAAATAATGAATTTGAAAAAAACTTTTTTGATGTAAATAAAACGCTGAGTACCGCCACTTATCAAAAGGATGCATGGCTGAATAAACTTTATGACAAAATAAACCAGGCTGCAAAAAACAAGGATGCAGCAGGTGAAAATATTGATTTGATAAAAAGAGAATTAATACGCGAAGCATCAAATATTGATAACGCCAAATTAAAAACGCAATTAAATAATGCTGATGCTGAATCAGTGGCACTATTAAAAACCACTTTGGATGATTTGAAAAAATTTTATAGGTGGCAATATAACTCCGCTACAGCACTGAAAGACCGGATAGTAAAATCATTTACTCCGGAACAGCTTAACCGTTTGCAATCAGAATATGCCAACGAAAGTTTGCGCGATGAATTATTAAGACACGATCAAAAAAATATGATGATTGAAACGCGGCATTCCATCCTGCGTAATTTTGAACCGGTGTACATGGACGGAAGTTCTACCTCATTTATCCGGTCACAATTTTATGTATCGCGCAAACATGCTTTCGGCAATTATTACGATACGTTTTGGGTGAACACATTAGTTATATGGCTAATGACATTGGTGCTGGCAATAACACTTTATTTTAATGTGTTGGTGAAGGTGTTGAGGGCGGTAAAGAATGGATTCGAAAAGATGAAAAGAAAAACCAAAATTGCATAAGAGGTTTTACCCCTCCACCTTCTTAATCTCAAACGGCAGCTTTACGATCGTTTGATAATCATCACCTGCTTCTGCCATGTCTTCGTCTTCTTCCTTGTAAAACCAGGTTATGTTTACTTGCTTTTCGTTTTTAATCATAAATATCTTTTCTATGACCTACCTTTTGAACATCAATAATTTTTATGACATCATCAATGCAATAAATTACTCTGTAATCAGCAATCTTTATTCTCCAAAAATCGTTTTTGCTACCTTTTAATTTTTTACAACCTTTTGGTCGCGGAGTGTCAGCTAAATTGAATATCGCTGCTGTAACAGGTTTTAAAATTTTTGACGGTAGCAATTCTAATTCTTTTGCTGCTGTCTTTTTTATAACAATACTATACTTCAAAGCTTGCCTTTGTGCTTTAAAGATTTGACTACATTTTCAAAAGGAATACTTTTCTCTTCAGTACGTGATTCTGCAATAATCACATCCAGCAAATCTTCAATCTGTTCTTCATTTTTTTTAAATACTTTTAAATCAATAATAATTGCTTTTCGTTTGTTATGTCTGTCGGTAATGTAACTTACGCCTTTCATTTATTTTATCATTTAATTATCAAATGTACGGGATTACTGTCCTTCCACTTTCTTAATTTCAAACGGCAACTTTACTATTGTTTGATAATCATCACCTGCTTCTGCCATGTCTTCGTCTTCTTCCTCGTAAAGCCAAATAACTTTTACTTCACTCTTGCCTGATTTATTTAATGTTTCCAACCTGCGAAAAATATCAAGCAAACATTTTGATGAGCTAGTGTTAAAGTATTCTAACTGTATTTTGATTATGGTTTTTTGATTTGGTTCAGTTGCATATTTATCTAACCATTCATAAACAGGATGATAAAACTCCGCAGAATTTTCTGGAATTGATTTGCCACTCAATTCTAAATTCCCATCAGATTGAAAATTGATATAAGGTGTTTTATTGCCGGCTTCTAATGTAAATTTTTCCATAGTCTTATTTTTAAAGAATAGACAATAGGCAACAAGCAATAAGCAAGTAAATACTTACCAGTTGTCTATAGCCAATTGCCAATTGCATATTTATTTTAAATTTATTTAACCACCACACCAAGGCTGAAGAATGAATATTTATCTGAGACTTCATGAAAGTGATAATCCAGCCGATGACCTGATTTACGTGCAATGTCAATCATTCCCAACCCTGCACCACCTTTGTCAGATAACTCTGTAGTGTTTAATGTTTCAAGATAATATGCACGCAACTCTTCCGCATTCATTGCACTTATTTTATCCAGCTTCTGTTCTAACTCTGCTGCCTTATCATTTAAAATAAAATTGCCTGTGATGATGCGATAACTTGTTTCATTGTCTTTTGCAATCATAAACATAGCACCGTTTTTTTCATCGTCATCATCAACGGCTTCCTTTAGTGCTTCTTTATGATGATAAACATTTTGCAGACACTCCACCAGGATGTGGTAGAATTTTTTCTTGAGCTTCACATTCTCTTCTTCAGTATCGAGACGTGATTCCATAATCTGATAAACAGATGAAAGGAGGTCGAGCGTGATGTCACCTTTAAAAGAGAGGATTATTTTATCCCGCTCCATGTTTTGATACTGCTGATAAATGCCGGTCATGGAATACACAAAAATAGATTTGATTTTGTAATTAAAAAGTTTCATTCTATACTTTGTCAGATTTACTTTTACTTTGTCAACTCTCAATGAATATCACTGTATCCCCTTGTTACCTGATTATTTTAATTGGCTTATTGCTGCCCCGCATTAGCTGTGCACAATCAGATACGCTGAAAGAGGTAGAAAGCCCATTTAACTTTAGCATCGGAACGGATTCCCACAGCGCTGCAGAAAGAAACGAAGGAACCCTGCTGAACTTTATCCATCAATGGAAAGTTAATGAAAACGATGACAGTCTGTTTGCCAGTGAAAATTATGATGATAGCGGTTGGAATGAATTAGCAAATGATTCACTAATAGAACGGAAAGGGGGTCATGGTAATGTTAGCTGGTACCGGATGCATTTCACGATTGATTCATCGCTGATGAGCATTCCACTTGCACTTTATCTCAGGCAATCAGGTTCTGCTGCAGAAGTTTATCTCGATGGAAAGTTTTTAAAGAATTTTGGCAAAGTAGGAAAGAGTAAGGAAAGTGAGGTTGCAGAATTCAGTCTTATACCACGCCCATTTGCTTTTGTTTTTTCCAATAAAAAAAATCATGTTTTTGCCGTTCGTTATTCCAATTTTCACCGGCAGGATAATACAAAGAGAGTGCTGTGGATCAGTCAAAAATTTAATATCACGGTAAAACATCTGAATAAGGAAATAGAGGATATTGCTGATCCTTCTCTTTATTTTCCTTTTATATTTTTCGCTGCTATTTTTTTGACCCTTGGTGTGGTTCATCTTATCATGTTTATTTTTAATACTGAGCGAAAAAGTAATTTTTCGTACAGTATTTATTGTCTTGTAATTTTTATCATCACTTATTACATTTATTATATACTTACTTCTACCGATTATGAATCAGTGAGTGTGCTGTTGAGAACAATTATGTTTCTCTCGCTGGCTGTAGTGGTTCCATTGGTTTCTATGATGCACCGTATTTTTTATGGAAGACGTTTGAAAATATTCTGGGTAATTGTTGCTGCTTTTGCGCTTGCAATGCTTTCATTTTTTAATGAGAAAATAGAATTTGCGGGAATGATGGTTTTTATTCTATTTATTGTTTCTACTATTGAAATATTGAGAGTTATTATCAGAGCAATCAGGAAACGAAAGGATGGTGCATGGATATTTGCTTTAGTAATTTTATTAGCGCCAATTGCAGGAATTATTTCTTCGTATTTGCCGGATGAGTTTATAATTACAGGGATGAAGATCAAGAATAACACAGGAGTAATTGTGTTATGCAGCTTTATTCTTGGTTTGCCTTTTTCAATGACCTTGTATCTTGCCCGTGATTTTGCGCGCATGGGTAAGCAATTGAAAAAGCAATTGAAAGAAATAACAGACTTGTCAGAAAAAACGATTCATCAGGAAAAAGAGAAAAAAGAAATTTTAGAAAATCAGAAATCAGAACTTGAAATAAAAGTAGCTGAACGCACAAGAGAAGTTATTCAGCAAAAAGATGTGATTGAAATAAAGAATAAGGAAATTACTGATTCACTTAATTATGCAAAGCGAATTCAATCCGCTATTCTTCCGGATGTAAAACTGATCTATAAAACGCTGCAACAATCGTTTATTCTTTATTTGCCTAAAGATATTGTGAGTGGAGATTTTTATGCGTTTGCAAAAAAAGAAAACAAAGTGTTGATTGCTGCTGCTGATTGTACCGGTCATGGTGTTGCAGGAGCATTCATGAGCATGATTGGTAGTTCGCTGCTTAACCAGATTATCAATGAAAAAAATATAATTGAACCTGCGCCCATCCTTGATCAGCTGAATGCAGGAATTATTCATGCCTTAAAACAAAAAGAAAATGAGAGCAGTTATGGAATGGATATTTCAATCTGCACTTTTGATTTTAATAAAAATGAATTATTATTTGCAGGTGCTAACCGTCCTTTATGGCTGATTAGAAATAACGAATTACATTTTTATAAGTCAAACAAATTTCCTATCGGTGGTTTACAGGTAGTAAGCGATGAAAAATTTACGCAGCATGTAATTCCATTGCAGAAAAATGATGCGATTTATATTTTTTCTGATGGTTATGCTGATCAGTTTGGTGGTGTAAGAGGAAAAAAATTAATGACAAGAAGATTTCGCGAAACATTGTTGGCTATTCAAAACCAAACAATGGAAGAACAGGAAAAATATCTTAAAGAATATTTTCAAAACTGGAAAGGAAACAATGAACAGGTAGATGATGTGCTGGTGATTGGTATAAGAGTTTAAAGTTTCAGATTTAAAGTTTAAAGTTATTACAACTTCAAATTTTAATCCAACCTTAAACTTTTGACTTAAAACTTTAAACTTAAAAATGTGAATATTTACGAGATAATTTTATTACTTGAAGAATCTGATATTTTCAGTAAAGTTCCTGCTGAAGTTTTGAAAAAGATTGCCGGCAGTCTGAGTACAGAAATTTATAAACCTGATCAACGCATCATCACCAAAGGCGATAGCGGAAGCACGATGTACATTATTGCAAGAGGTAATGTTAAAGTGCATGATGAAGAATATACAGTTGCACAATTGCATAAGGGAGAATCGCTTGGAATTTTTTCATTGCTCGATGATGCACCACGTTCAATGTCAGTGACAGCTATTGATGAAACGGAAGTTTTATGTATTGAGCGCGAAACGCTTTATAAGGTAATGAAAGATGAAACAGAAGTTACTTCCAAAGTTATTGCCGCGCTAACCGGAAAATTACGTGAGCAAAATGCTTCTCTCATCAATCAATTTAAAACAAGAGAAGAAGAACTCACGCGACTGGTGAATGAACGCACTGCAGAATTGCAAACCAAGAATAAAGAAATTACTGATAATGTAAATTATGCAAAACGAATTCAGTCCGCAATTTTGCCTGATACCGATTCAATTAAACAATCATTTAAAGATTGTTTTGTTTTATACATGCCAAAAGATATTGTGAGTGGAGACTTTTATTCTTTCAGTCAAAAAGGTGATCGCGCAATAATTGCAGCCGGTGATTGTACAGGGCATGGAGTTACAGGCGCATTTTTAAGCCTGATAGGAAGTTTTCTCATTAACGAGATTATCAACCAGGAAAATATTACCGAACCTTCGCTAATTCTTGATCAGTTAAACGAAGAAATTATTGAAGCCTTAAAACAAAAAGAAGGTGAACTGAATGATGGAATGGATATTTCTGTTTGCACTTATGATTCAACTAAAAGTGAATTGAGGTTTTCGGGTGCTAACCGTCCATTGTGGTTAATCAGGGATAACGAATTAATAACTTATGACGCTAATAAATTTCCTGTGGGAGGATTGCAGGATTATCACGGAGAAAAGTTTAAGCAGCACATTATTCCGTTACAAGAAAAGGATGTTGTTTATATTTTTACGGATGGTTATGCTGATCAGTTTGGTGGCGAGCACGGAAAAAAACTGATGACCAAAAAATTAAAAGAAGTCCTGCTTTCTATAAAGGATATGAGCATGAACGACCAACGACTTTTTTTGAAAGATTACCTGGAAAAATGGAAGGGTAATAATGACCAGGTGGATGATGTTTTGGTGATTGGCATGCGTTTTTAAACCATCCTGTAAAAACACGTGTATTTTAGAGGTAAAATATGTACCTTTGAGATACAATAAAACTCATGTTGCGACTTATTTTTAAGTATAAGTTCCCTCTCCTTGCGCTTTCATTCCTTATCAGTTTCAACTCCAGATTTGCTTTTGGAAGTGGGATAGGGAATGGATCGGCAGGATCTCCATCCATATCGGGGATAATAAATACTTATGCTTCAGTATTAAACATAAACACTAGCAGCTGTGCTTCTTCTGTTACTGTTCTTTCAGCGGCAGGTTTCAACGCAGGCGATTTGATTTTAATTATTCAGATGGAAGGAGCAGTGATAAACACCAGCAATACTCCTTCTTATGGAACAATTTTAAATTATGCCAATGCAGGAAATTTTGAATTCATAAAAGTTTTTTCTGTGACGGGAAATGTAATTCAAACCATTGCCCCTCTCACAAATAATTATGATGTTACCGGAGTCATTCAATTGATTCGTGTTCCTCAATATGCAAGTCCTGTTATTTCCGGTGTATTAACCTGTCCTGCCTGGAATGGGTTTACCGGAGGTGTGATTGTGTTAGATGCTACCGGAACTGTTACTATGAATGCCAATATTGATGCGACTTCACGAGGCTTCAGAGGTGGACAAAATAATCTTAACACCGGGTTCCCCTCTCACTATGGGGATTATTATTTGCAGGATGCGGATTCAGGAGCTTATAAAGGAGAAGGAATTGCATCTTATTTTATTGCACCCAATATTTATGGAAGAGGAGCTGCTGCCAATGGTGGTGGTGGTGGCAATAATCATAATGCCGGTGGTGGTGGTGGTTCAAATGCCGGATGTGGAGGTACGGGAGGTTATGGATTAAATGATCCATACTACGGACCGAGTTATACAAGTTCACAAGGGATAGGAGGTTATGCGCTTTCTAATTCCGGATCGCCATTTAAAATTTTTATGGGCGGTGGTGGCGGTGCCGGTAATCAGAATGACGGAAGCAATGCAACCGGAGGAAATGGTGGAGGAATTATTTTTATTTCAGCAAATGCAATTACCGGTAATGGCCGATCAGTTACAACTGTGGGTTCCACATCTGCTAATGTTTACAGAGACGGCACAGGGGGTGGTGGTGCAGGTGGATCTGTTATGATTAATTGTTCATCTGCAACTTCTTTATTAAATATTGATGTGCATGGAGGAAATGGTGGTTCTGTTACAACAGGAGGTGCGCCTAATCACGGACCAGGGGGTGGCGGTGGTGGTGGCTTAGTAGTTTTTACATCCGTATCATTGCCTGTAAATGTTAATATTGTCTCCATTAATGGTGGCACAGGTGGAGTTTGTAATGGAACCAATTATGGAACTGCAAACGGTTGCATTGGTAACACTTCATTTAATCTTGCACTTCCGCAACAAACACAAAACCCAACTGTAACTACCTCAAGCAATAA
This sequence comes from Bacteroidota bacterium, assembly GCA_031366005.1. GTDB lineage: Bacteria > Bacteroidota > Bacteroidia > AKYH767-A > OLB10 > JANLUX01. The sequence continues at coordinate 20,662 of JANLZB010000090.1, forward strand.
CGCATTCTGCGTTTCCGGAACTATAACTTTGAATGCAACGCCAAGCAATTCCTATTCATGGTCACCGGCTGCTGGTTTAAGCTGCACCAATTGCCAGTCACCTGTTGCAACTGTTAATTCAACTACTGTTTATGTTTCTACCGGATACATATCCTCCTGCATGTATATTGATTCTTTTACTGTAAAGATTAATCCATTGCCAAATGTTACCTTAAATTCTTTTACACCTGTTTGTGTAGATGGTTCTCCCTTCTCGCTAAGCGGAGGAAACCCTACAGGAGGAAATTATTTTGGGACAGGAGTAAGCAGTGGAAATTTTGATCCTTCAATAGCAGGAGCCGGCACCGATACAATTTTTTATACTTATACTGATGCGAATGGATGTACCGATACTACATCAAAAAATATAACAGTAAATAATTTACCTGTTGTCACTCAGTCTGCTTTAAGTGATGCATGTATTGATGCGCCTTCATTTTCATTGAGTGGAGGAAATCCGGCAGGAGGAAATTATTCAGGTGTGGGAGTTACTGCAAATAACTTCAACCCTGCCACTGCCGGTTCTGGATTAAAAACGATTACTTATTCTTACACTGATGCAAACGGTTGCTCTAACACTGACAGCACAACTATCAAAGTAAACCCGTTGCCCAATGTTACACTTAGTGCGTTTACTCCTGTATGTGTAGATGCGAATGCATTTGCGCTAAGCGGTGGTAATCCGGCTGGAGGAACTTATTCAGGTGTTGGAGTTAGCAGTGGAAATTTTGATCCTGCAGTGGCAGGAGTTGGTACACATGCCATAACTTATTCTTATATCGATGTGAATAGTTGTACTAATTCAAGAACAAAAAATCTGATCGTTAACGCATTACCAAATGTTACTTTGAATAATTTCAATCCTGTTTGTGTTAATGCTCCTTCGTTTACATTAAGCGGTGGAAATCCTGCTGGAGGAATTTTTTCCGGTACAGGAATAATTGCAAATAATTTTGATGCATCAATAGCCGGTGTCGGTTCTCATAATATAACTTACGATTATACAGATGCCAATGGTTGCTCAAATAATGCTGCTAAAAATATTTTTGTGAACGCATTACCCGTTGTAACACTTGGAGCAATTAATCCTGTTTGCATTGCACAATCTGCATTTAATTTAACCACAGGAAATCCTGCTGGCGGAATTTATTCAGGCGTTGGAGTGTCTTCGGGAATTTTCAATCCTGCAGTGGCTGGCATTGGCAATCATAAAATATATTATTCATACAATGATGTAAATGGTTGTTCAAATATTGACTCTGCCACTCTTACAGTTTACAATTTACCCAATGTTATTTTTTCTGCTGTCACTCCTGTGTGCGATGGAGCTGCACCATTTGTTTTAACACAAGGTTCGCCTGCTGGAGGAACTTATTCAGGAGTGGGAGTGACAGCAAATAATTTTGATCCAGCAATTGCAGGAATAGGCACACAAACAATTACTTATTCTTATATTGATGCAAATGGATGTGGAAATACCGCTCAGGCTAATATCACTGTGAATGCATTACCCAATGTTACTTTAAATAATTTCAATCCGGTTTGTGTAAACGCGCCTTCATTTGCATTAAGCGGAGGTAATCCTGCAGGAGGAAACTTTGCAGGGATTGGTGTGAGTGCAAATAATTTTGATGCTTCCATTGCGGGTGTTGGCCCTCATGCTATCACTTATAATTACACAGACGGAAATGGTTGCAGCAATAATGCAACAAAAAATATTACAGTAAACGCTTTACCCATTGTAACACTCGGAGCAATCAATCCTGTTTGTATTGCACAATCACAATTTGCATTAACAACCGGAAATCCTGCAGGTGGTATCTATTCAGGAACAGGTGTGAATGCAGGAAGTTTTAATCCTGCTGTTGCCGGTATTGGTTCACACACCATTTATTATTTCTATAATAATGGAAACGGTTGTTCAAATATTGATTCTATTTCCATCCTTGTTTATGATTTGCCGGTTGTATCATTCTCAACCGTAAATCCTGTTTGCGAGGGTGATGCTCCGTTTATATTAACACAAGGCGCTCCCGTTGGCGGAACTTATTCAGGAATTGGAATTGCCGGAAATAATTTTGATCCTTCAATAACAGGTGTTGGAACACAAACTATTACTTATTCATATATCGATCCAAACGGTTGTGGTAACTCCGCACAAACAACTATCACTGTTAATCCATTGCCGGCAGTTACATTAAATTCTTTTAATCCTGTTTGTATAGATGCCCCTTCATTCCCATTAAGCGGAGGAAATCCTGCAGGAGGAATTTATTCAGGAATAGGAGTAAGTGCAAACAGTTTTGATCCTTCTGTTGCTAATGTTGGTGCTCACCAAATTGATTACGCTTATACCGATATCAATGGTTGCAGTAATAACGATTCAAAAAATATCACAGTTAATCCTTTGATTTTTTTAAATGCCGGAGCAGATGACACCATTTGTTCAGGAGAAAGTATAACGTTATATGTTACCGGTGCAAATAATGTATTGTGGAATGCAGCACCTTCATTAAGTTGTTTAAATTGTATTAATCCTGTAGCAAATCCCACATCCAATACCATTTATATTGTGTCTTCTCCTTTACCTTGTTCTAAGAACGATACAGTAATAGTTAACGTTATACCCGCTGTTGTGATGAATGCAGGAAATGATACAACAATTTGTTATGGTGAAAACGCACAATTAAATGCTTCATCCAATTACAACTCATTTAACTGGAATTTATCCGATGATTTAAGTTGTTCTACGTGTACAAATCCGGTTGCCTCACCTCTGACACCAACCACCTATACTGTTACTGGTAGCAATGGAATTTGTTCTGCATCTGATGAGGTTACTGTAAATGTTAATCATGTAATTGTAGATGCGGGATTGGATGCAACAATTGTAAATGGTGAAACAATTCAATTACATGTATCGGGTGCAACATCATATATCTGGTCACCTTCTTATTTGCTTAATGATTCAACTGCTACATCACCTGTTGCTTTTCCATCAGTCACCACTTTGTATAATGTAATTGGTTATACGGATGGTTGTTCTGATACAGATTCTGTTGTAATTAATATTATCAATATAGGTGATGCAATTTTTATTCCTTCTGCATTTACACCCAATGGAGATGGAAAAAACGATGTGTTTAAAGCGGAACGTGCAGGCAAATATGATTCTTTTGAAATGAAAATTTTTAATCGTTGGGGAGAATTAGTTTTTGTAAGTGATGACATTAACACTGGATGGGACGGAACCATTAACGGTGATAAATTGCAGGAAGGGATCTATGTTTATTCCATTCATCTTACTGCTGAAAAAACCAACGTAACCAAAAACGGAAGTATAAATCTTATACGTTGATTTTTTAATTATTTTACAGGAAGAAAAATTCTTTACTAATTCCTTTATGTTATCATCTGTTTGTTTTAATCATCAAAACGAATTGATCGTTAAAATGAAATGGTGAAAAACAATTTTATCTTAGCCAAACCAAATCTTAAATTTTTACTACCATGAAACGAATAATAACCTGCAGTGATGGTACCTGGAACAAACCCAACACTATTGAAAACGGAAAAACCACAAGAACAAACGTTCAAAAGATTTTTGATTACATATTACACGTTCACAATGGTGTAACACAAATTAAATATTATGATGAAGGAATCGGAGCAAGCGGAAGTAAATTAAGCCTCATACTTCAGGGTGCCACAGGTAAAGGCATTGATGATAATATTTAAGAGGCATACAAATTCATTTGCTGGAATTATCAGCCTGACGATGAAATATATTTGTTTGGATTCAGCAGAGGAGCTTATACAGCACGAAGTCTGGGAGGATTGATACGAAAATGTGGTATCATCAAAAAGAATGATTTGAATCTTATCAATGACGCTTATGACATGTACCGCAATAAAGACATTCGTCCTGATGATGCTGTTGCCATTGATTTCAAAATGAAGTACAGTTATCTTCCAATGCCGAATATAAAATTCATTGGTGTGTGGGATACTGTTGGTGCATTGGGAATTCCTTTAAGTTGGTTTCAATGGTATAACAAACAGAAATACCAGTTTCATGATACCACTTTAAGCAGCACCGTTGAATATGCTTATCACGCTTTAGCGATTGACGAAAAAAGAAAAACTTTTATGCCTACATTATGCAGCAAAGCGCAAATGCAAAAGATTCAAAACAAATTTTGGAACAGCGATGGTTTGCGGGTGTTCACTCAAATGTTGGTGGTGGTTATCCTGATGAAGGACTTGCTGACATTTCATTACAATGGATGATTGATAACGCCATAAAAGTTGGATTGGGATTTGACATGGATTGTGTGAAAGAAAATATTAAACCCAATGTTAATGGTGAGCTTTATGAATCAAGAACCGGTTTTTATAAATGGATACCTGCATATCTGCGTAAGATTGAACAAGACACTTTGATAGATGCAACAGTTAACGAACGGATGAAAGTTTTAGCTGCCTATAAACCCGGAAATATTTACCAACAAATTGCTTAATTAATTAATAATTTTTGGTTCTTCTTGGCTCTTTTTTTCTGTTCACATTGTGAATACACACAAATAAATATGCATTTAATCAGGTCTGTTTTCATATTAACAGTTTTTCTGAAAAAATAATAATATTAGTAAAACAGAATCTGCTACATTTAATTACAGTTTCTTTAAACAATAACTAATCCAACAATTATTATACAAAAAAGCTGAAACGAGAAAACATAGCCTAATTTAATAATACATAAGTTAATTACAGGCGTATACCATGAAGAATTATAAATAAAAAGAGCGATGATAATCCATCGCTCTTTCACTCATGTTAATTCTAACAATTACTCTACTGTTATTCTAATTGATTTATTAAAGTTGTCACCTTTTAATGTCAGCACATATAAACCTTGTGCAAAATCATTAACTCTAATTGACTTTTTATTGTTCCCTTCTATCCAATTTACTTTGCTGCTATAGATAACTTTTCCAATTACATCGGTAATAGTTATCAAATATGCTGATTCGGAGTCAGAATTGAATTCCACTGTAAGAACAGACCTAACGGGGTTCGGATATGCTATTAAACCTGGCTCACGCATGCTTGCATCATCATTAATACCTCGCAAGCAACTATTAACGCTTACTGCTAATGATTTTGCCGGACTATTACCACAGGTATTTCCTGGCACAACAGTTACATTACCTGATACGGATCCCCAGTTAACCGTAATATTTGCCGTAGTTTGACCACTTGCAATAATTGAACCTAGGGGAACAGTCCAGTTATAATTCACTCCCGCTTGAGGTGTCACGCCATAAGCAACTCCTAAAGCGTTGGCGCATATCGTTGTTAAACCTGAAATTGCAGTTGGTGTAACAGCTTTAGCTTTGATAGCAAGGGTGCGAACGGTACTGAAACCACATCCGTTTTCTGCTTTAACAGTTACATTTCCAGTTGTAAAGGTTGAGTTAAAATCAACCGTTATAGAAGTTGAACCCTGACCTGATACAATATTGCCCCCTGTTGGAACCGTCCATACATAATTGGTTGCCCCTGCCACGTTTGCGATAGTAAAGACCACGCCTGTCTTAGAACAAAGATTAGAAACAGGTCCGTTGATTGCACCTGGTTGTAATGGGAGCTTGCGCAGAGCTAACGATTTTACAGTTGAACCTTTACAGTTTTGAACTTGAACGGTGAGATTTCCACTGATAAATCCAGAAAGAATATCCAATGTTATACAATTAGATCCCTGCCCAGAGACGATACTTGTATTTGTAGGTGGACTCCAATTATAACTTGTAACATTTGGTACCGGTGCTACGCAATATTGAATTGACATGGTAGGACATACTCCGTTAGCTGTTCCAGCTATTGCACCTAATGTTGGAGCTTTTGAAATAATAGTGATTGGTATGCAAACCATTTGAGCATTTCCGCAAGAATTACCTGCAATCACACAAATATTTCCTGACTGGCATAGTGCAGTAAAGCTTACTTCAATTGAATCTGTTCCCTGACCATACACAATATTTGCTCCTGGGGGCACTGTCCAAACATAATTGACTGCGCCCGTTGCCCCGACCGCTTTATAGCCTCCTTGCGAAGCGGTACACATTATATTGTTTCCTATTATAATAGGATCTGGTGGAGTATTTACTCCCGTGTGAGTAATTACTCCGGTAATAGTATTGCACTCATCTATTGTACATGGATTACCATCATCCACATTAACAGCGGTGTGATATACTCCTGTTACCGGATCGCATCCATCGGTAGTACATGCGTTTTGATCGTTAGTATTTACAGGTGTGTGATAAACTCCTGTAACCGGATCGCATCCATCAGTAGTACAAACATTGTTGTCATTAGTGTTTACAGGTGTATGAGTAATGTTTCCGGTTAAAAGATCACATGCGTCAATGGTACAAATATTATTATCTTCTGTATTAACAGGAGTGTGTGTAACATTTCCCGTTTCAGGATTACATGCATCTATAGTACAAGCATTATTATCATCAACATTGGTAATCAAGTTTACTGATTTATTACAATTGCTGCTGCATCCATTCGTATTATAAATTGTAACCGAATAGTTTCCCGTAGTAGAAACATCTATACATTGAGTTGTAGCTCCTGTATTCCATAAATAAGATGCCATACCTACAGAAGCGCATAATTGAGAAGAACCTCCTGGACATACATAACTATTACCGCTTATTGAACAAGTAGGACGATTATTTACAGTCACTGTTTTGTTACAAGAGCTGCTGCATCCCCCGGAATTAGTAACTGTTACGGTGTATGTTCCGGTAGCGCCAACCCAAATACATTGCGTTGTTGCTCCGGTACTCCATAAATAGGAAGCAAGACCTGAAGGAGCACATAACTGTGTAGTACTTCCTGAACAGCAACTGTTGTTTCCTGAAATTAGACAGCTTGGTGGATTTGGTGTATGTGTTATTCCTGTAATTGGATCACAGGCATCAAGTGTGCAGGGGTTATTGTCATTGATGTTAACAGGAGTGTGTGATATTCCGGTTATTGGATTACAAGCATCCGTTGTGCAAATGTTATTATCATCAATATTTACCGGTGTATGATAAATTCC
>JANLZB010000039.1:0-25326 GCA_031366005.1 Bacteroidota bacterium
TTGTAGGGTAGGTTAGTATAGTGGTATGGGTTGTCCATAATTTTGGGTTGTTGTTGTGGTGTGTTTGTTTTTTGGGCGGGAATTTTAGCAGGTACAGAATTATGGCTTTTTTCTTCTTTCAAAACAGGACCTACCAACTGACCGTTTTCTTTTTCGGGTTGGTAGGTAGGTATATTTTTATTAATAACTTCATTAATAGCTTTATTAATAACTGGTATAGGTGTGCTGATTTCAACACTTGCATTTGTTGATTTCAACACATGCATTTGTTTATTGGGTGTGATGGTATTATCATTTCCATTTGTTGATTCTAACACAGGATTTTGTTTTTTGAATGAGTCGGTGAAAGTGTACCAAAGTGTGCGGTCGTATCCTTTCTTGTTGTAGTTGGCTGTTTGGATTACTTGTTTTTCGATGAGCTTTTCAATAACGGTTCTGATTCCCTGGACTGTTAAGCCAAAGTGCTCAGATAATTCTTTATGTGTTGAGAATGACCAGTATTTATTCTCGATGAAATTGTTACCGTTTTTTTCATTCAACTGTAAGTTGAATTGAAGGTTATAAATAAATATTGCCTGATTTATTCCGTACTTTTTAGCGTAGTGCAGATTATATGACCGGAGATTTTCTTTGCTGTTAATAACTGTGTTATTTGCATCCGGTGCTGTTTGTAAATTTTCTTCTTTTGTTGATAACGTGTTTTTTTGTGCTGTCATGATAAATAAGAAAACCTTGATAAGGCTTCAGCCAGCACGCCTCCACCTATCAAGGTTATTTTTAAAATTGTTTGCAATGTGCTGATTGCTGTAATTAAATAGAGCAGGATTTTTTTAAATCGTTCCTCCAATTACAATTAACGAAGAAAAAAATGACAAATGGAAATTTATTTTTTGCAGACTGTTTTAATGGGGTGTAATTAATCGGCTGGTGTAATTAATCGGGTTGGTGATGGTGGTTAAAATGGGCTTATATGCGTGAATTATGGGAAAATTTGCGGTGAGTGTTATTGAGAGTGAAAAGATAAAGATTAGAATACATTTTACATATCTCATTTTCTTTTATTTTTTCTCGTTTTACCTCTGTGTTTTCAAAAAAATGACGCTGATTTTAGGGCTTGAAAAAAAATATTTGGTGAATGGATAAAAATGCAGGGTGAGGTAAAATGACAACTCAACTGACACCTAATTTTTGCGGAAATATGCTTGGGGTTAATTATCAATCAATTATGAAAGGGGTGGTTGGTGGAAGGAACACCAACAGCGGCAGAATCAGGTCGTATTAAAACCACTGACCGTTCAGGTAACTATTCTTTCAAACGATTGGATATGACTCAATGCAACATTCGTGTTCGGGCAACTAATTTTGATACTATAGAAATGCCGGTATTCTTAGTAAAAGGCAAGCTGAAAGAAAAAGTTGATTTCGCAATGTCTCCATCCGTTATAGTTCCTGTTTCAGAGCATGCCTGATAAAAATTGGTGATTTAAATTTCTTTGTTCGTTTAACCCTGCATGCAATTGCAGGGTTTTTTTATGCTTAATAATTTTTGAGGATGTGTGATCAGTAAAATGAAAACAAAGCGAACTTGAAATTATCTGATTAAACAACCTGTTAATCTCACAATGATAATAACCCAGCATAGAAATTAATCTACTAATTACCAATGCAGCCAAAGTATCGGGGTTTGTTGGAGTAAACTCCATCAACGGCACAAGTCTGTTTTTCTTGGAAGGCTTTCAAGCATGCTTTTATTTCCCCATTTTTTGATGGCTTAAATTTTTTATTGGATTTTCATTAATCTTTTTTTTATCAATAAACTAAACTAAAAATCTATGAAAGCAGCAGTATTTCACAAAATGGGCGACATTAGTGTTGACAATGTAGCCGACCCGAAAATCGAAGCGCCTGATGATATTATATTACAGGTGACATCAACCGCAATATGCGGATCCGACCTTCACATTTATGATGGTTTTGTTCCCCAGTTGCGCGATCAGGTATTAGGTCACGAGTTTATGGGAATAGTGATGGAGACAGGTCCCAAAGTCACAAGCCTGAAAAAAGGAGACCGTGTAGTTGTGCCGTTTACCATTGCATGTGGGCAGTGCTTTTTTTGTTCGCAGGGATTTCATCCAAGCTGCGTGCATACCAATCCAAAAATATATGGCCCTGAAGGTGACCTTATGAAAGGAAAAGGTGGAGGCATGTTTGGATATACTGATATGTATGGTGGATATAATGGAGGTCAGGCAGAGTATGTGCGCGTGCCCCGGGCTAATGCAGGACCTAAAATAATTCCGGATGAGTTCACAGATGACCAGGTTTTATTCCTTACCGATATTTTTCCCACCGGATGGAGCGCAGTGAAATGGGGAAAGGTGAAGCAAGGTGACAGTGTAGTAATTTTTGGAAGCGGTCCTGTTGGTTTGATGGCACAGAAGGCTGCCCTGGCTCACGGTGCTAAACTTGTGATAGCAGTTGATCCTTTACAATACAGGTTAGATAAAGCATTGCAGGTAAATGGTGTGGAAGTGCTGGATGCAAATGATGATGACCTGATGGATAAAATAAGAGAGATGACCGGAGGACGTGGTGCAGATGTAGCCATTGATGCCGTTGGGATGGAGGCTAACAGAACCACACTTGAAAAAGCAAAAGCTGTTTTCAATGCGGAAAAAGGAACTTCAAAAGTGATTGAGATGTGTACGGAAGCAGTACGCAGAAACGGAACAATTTCGGTGGTTGGAGTTTATGCAAGTCCCTATGATAATTTTCCTATACATCGCATTTTTGATAAAGGTTTGATCATGCAGTTTGGCCAGGCTCAAACCCATTTGTATATTGATGAATGTTTTGAAGCGGTAAGCACCGGCAAAGTTATATTGGATGATATTATAACACATACCTGGCCGCTTTCCAAAGCTTCAGAAGCTTATGATATGTTCAAGAAAAAAACCGATGACTGCGTAAAAGTAGTAATGAAACCAGGCATGAAATAAACACTATTCAATAATTAAAAATTTAAATTATGAAAGCAAATGAACAGAGTCTGTTAAAAGATATTCAATTATTATGGAGCGCGGAGAATATGCTGGTTGATACCCTGCCGATGCTTATAGAAAAAGCCACCAATGATGCATTGAAAATGAGCCTTGCGCATCACCTTGCCGAAACCACTCAGCATAAAGTGATCATGGATTTTTTTGCAAAACAATTTGATGTGATGCGCGAAGGAAATTTTAATGATGAATTAAAAAACTTATTGCAAAGAAACGAGGATGAAATGAATCAGCTTGCCAGAGGTGACACTATGGATGAAGCAATTATTAAAGGTTCACAAAAAGTGGAACAATATGAAATGGCTGCATATACTGCTGCTGCAGTTAATGCCGAAATGCTGGGTCATGAATGGGTTGCGGCTAAAATGCGTTGGATATTGGAAGAAGAAAGACAAGCTCATGGCAAGCTTAATTTTCTTTTGAAAAATCTGGAAAAGCAAAGCGAATTAATCACAACACATCAATAGGCAGTTCATTTTTGCAAACAAATCAGTTTATGTCGAAAGTAATTGCAAGAAGAATTAATCCTCTAATATTACGGCATATTTATTCTATTCAAACAGGAATAATATTATTCATGCATTCTATTAATATTATACTGCTGATTTATTTAAACTACTTTAATTCTTTAACGATATGAAGCGACTATTACCACACATTAAATTTTACTTTAGTTTAATCATAGCTTATTGCTTTTTAACAGGTATGCAGATATCTGCAAACAGATGCAATGTGCCGCCACAGCCTTCTGCAATTACTGCAACAGGCGGCAACACCAAAGTTTGCCCCGGAGATATAAAAACTTATTCGATAGCAAGTGTGGCAGGCGCTAATGGTTATGTATGGACCATTCCGAATGGGAGTTCTATTATAGGCAATGCCACCACTACTATCACGCTCAGATATAGCAGTTCATTTTCAAATGCTTTATTAAAAGTATCAGCAAAAAATAATTGCGGTACGAGTCCTGCCCGCACTTTATTTATTCAGCGGAATAATCCTGCTGCAACCGGTGCATTTACCGGCCCTGCCACTGGATTTTGCGGTATGAGCGGAGTGGTGTATTCAGTGCCTGCTATGCCGGGTATTATTTATAACTGGAGTTTTGATTCCACGGGTGCAACTATTGTAAGCGGGCAGGGAACCAATACAATTACAGTAGATTTTTCAACTTCTTTTGTTACGGGGATTTTAGGAGTTACAGCAAACAATGGATGTGGATCAAGCGGTGAACATCATTTGCATTTAAATTCAAGACCTGCCGCTGCTGACACTGTTTATGGTATTACATCAGTGTGTGCAAACCAACAAAATGTTGCTTATTCAATTGCTCCCATCAATAGTGCAACTTCCTATACCTGGACAGGACCAGCGGGTTCGCAGATATCGGATGCGGTGAATACTTCTACAGGAATTACATTGAATACAGATTCAACATCAGTTACCGTAAATTATGGAACCACTGGCGGCATTTTAAAAGTGCGTGGTAACAATGCATGTGGTGCAGGCTCTCTAAATAACACTGCAATAACTATTGTTTGCAGAGGCCAGATTACACCAGCAGAAAATAATTTAATGCTGAAGTGTTATCCTGTTCCCGCCAAAGATCAGTTGACAGTTACTTTTTATTCTGCAGAAGAAAAGGAAACCATTATTGAGCTGCGTGATGTTGAAGGAAAAACTATTTTGCATAAGGCATTTAATTCAAAACAGGGAGAAAATAATTGTAAGGTAAATCTTGCTACTATACCGTCCGGATTGTACCTGCTTTATGTTATTAATGGAGTTCAAAAGGATTTCAGAAAAATTACGGTTGAATGAAATATTTCTGTCAGCGCAGCGTGAATTTTTATCAGCATTTGCATTAAAAATTTTGCCTGTTTCCTGTAATAGGCGTATCTTTGACCCGATTTAAAAAGCATCTCTATGAAACCTTTTACACCATAAGTTGTTCTTAAATCTAGTTTAAGTTATAAAACCCCCGGTCGTAGTTGTCCGGGGCTTTTTTTTGCAAAAAAGTGTGTTACGATATGTAATAGCTGATTAATCATTACGGTTATTTTTAATTTCAATAAATTATTTTTGTTTTATGTCAAAGAAGAAAAATTCCTTTTCGGGTATTATGTATTCAACCAACCTTGATTTCAAGATGCAGGAAGAAGAATCTACACGGGCACCGGCAGATAAAAAACAAAATCTGCGTGTGTGGCTTGAGCGCAAAGGTGGCGGCAAGGTGGTTACTGTTGTAAAAGGATATATGGGTAATCCTCAAACATTAGAAGAAATAGGAAAAATGCTGAAGACAAAATGCGGCACCGGTGGGGCTGTTAAAGATTATGAAATTTTAATTCAGGGCGATAACCGCGATAAAGTATTAAAGCTGCTTGCTGAAGCAGGATATAATGCTAAGAAAGCAGGGGGATAGTTGACAGTTGAGAGTTGAGAGTGGAGAGTTGACAACTATGCTTCAACTTTTATTTCATTTATCACTTTGTTATAGTATCCCTCATATAAGGGCAGCACCACATTAATATCAAATTGCCGGGCACGGTTCATAGCATTTGCTTTAAATTGCATTAGTGTTTCATCACTGCTTAAAATGACAACTGAATTTTTTGCCATGTCTTCCACATCACCAACAGGACTCATAAAACCGGTAACTCCATTAATATTTAATTCGGGTATTCCACCTGAGTTGGAGGAAATAACTGGTACCTGGCATGCCATTGCTTCCAATGCAGCTAAACCAAAACTTTCGGTTTCGCTGGGCATAATAAAAAGATCACAAACCGAAAGAATTTCTTCTACTGCTTCCTGCTTTCCAAGGAAACGTACATCTTCGGGATAAGTGAGGCAACGAGCCAGTTTTTCAATATTGTTACGCTCAGGCCCATCCCCTATCAGTAATAATTTAGATGGAATAACATTGCGAATGAGATCAAATACTTTTAATACATCTTCCACACGTTTTACTTTACGGAAATTAGAAGTGTGTACAATCAACCGTTCACCATTAGGTGCAATGGCTTTTTTGAAATGATCTTTTGGTTGTTTTGAAAATCGAGTGAGGTCAATAAAATTAGGAATGACTTCAATTTCCTTTGTTACCTGAAAATTGCGAAACGTATCCTTTCTTAAACTATCAGACACAGCAGTTATTCCATCTGAATGATTGATGGCAAATGTTACCACCGGCTCAAAGCTTGAATCACGTCCCACGAGGGTAATGTCTGTACCGTGCAAAGTTGTTACTACGGGGATATGTATTCCGAAGGTTATCAGAATTTGTTTTGCCATATAAGCAACTGATGCATGAGGGATGGCATAATGCACATGAAGGATGTCCAGCTTTTCGTGCCTTACCACATCTACGAGCTTGCTTGTTAACGCTGACTCATACGGTGCATAATCAAACAATGGATATTTAGAAACAGATACTTCATGATAAGAAATGTTCTCATGAAAATGTTCTAATCTCACAGGTTGACTATAAGTAATAAAATGGATATGATGTCCTTTATCAGCTAATGCTTTTCCGAGTTCTGTTGCTACCACACCGCTACCGCCAAAAGTGGGATAACACACAATTCCTATTTTCATAAAATGATGATTTTAAAAAAACAAAGATAATAATTCGGTAGGGGGATTATAGTGGACAGTTGACAGTTGACGGTTGAAAGTTTACGGTTGATGGTATACAAGCAAATGAGAGAACTATAAACTGTAAACTGTAAACTATTTTAAAGCATCATAAAACACCTGCATAATATTGGTGCGGATGTTGGCTTTGGCAAGTTTGTTATTTTCTGCTGAGGGATACACACGATTGGAAAGAAAAATATAGAGAAGATTGTTTTGCGGATCAACCCAAGCACATGTGCCTGTGAAACCTGTATGACCGAATGTTTTTGATGATGCATCTTTGGCTGTGGGTCCGTTTTTACTCGCATCAGGTTCAGGTTTATCAAAAATAATTCCTCTCCTGTTTTCAGTATTTGGAATTGCAGTGCTTGTGAAAAGATCCACTGTTTCTTTTTTCAGTAATCGTTTGCCTCCATACTCGCCACCATTTAATAACATCTGCATGATAACTGCAAGGCCTTGTGCATTGCTGAATACTCCCGCATTGCCTGCAACTCCGCCAAGCATAGCTGCAGCTGGATCATGTACATAACCATGAACCAACTGATGACGAAAGACAGTATCATTTTCAGTTGGGATGATAGATGCTTTATCAAATTTTGAAAGTGGATGGTATAAAGTTCTGCTAAGGCCTAATGGTTTGTAAAAATTTTCTTCCACATATTCATCCAGTTTAGTTCCTGTTATTTTTTCAATAATATGTTGCATGATGATCATGCCTAAATCAGAATACACATACTTGCCGGGATTTTCCAATGGTGATTGAATTATTGTTTTCCAGATGGTATCAGCATAATCACAACGGAGCCATAAACTATCAGCCACCTGCAAAGTATATAAGCTGTCTTTTATTTTATGATAAAGTGAATCGTTTACAATACCATTCACAACAGTGTTTTTAAAAAACGGAATCCACGCTTTCAAACCCGCCTGGTGAGCAAGCATATCAATCAATACAATATCTTTCTTATTGGATTTTTTTAATTCAGGAAGATATTTTGAAATTTTTGCATGCAGATCAATCTTATGTTTATCATATAATAACATTGTTGCAAGTGCTGTTCCTGCAATTTTACTTACTGAGGCAATATCATAAAGGTCGGTATTTTTTACAGGCACAGAATCCTGGTAAGTATGAAAACCAAAAGAATGGTTATAAAATACTTTTCCATCTTTAGCAGCCAACACCTGGCATCCTGGAAATATGGTATCTTTAATTGCTTGCTGAACAATGCTGTCAATTTTATTTAATGCAGCGTGATTCGCATTCACCTCCTCAGGCAATGTAAACTTTAAACGATTGATAATTGCAACCTGCTCTCCCCTACCCTGTTTAAAATCTGTAGATGGAGAAACCGGTAAATGTCCCTGCGTTTGTATAACACCGAATAAAGATTGTGCAGTTAAATATTGAGGGAGATAAGTATCCTCGTATGAAATAGTTAATGCATCATAATCACCAAGCCTGGTAAATTTCCCGAGCACATAACTATTTCCAAAAACACAACAAATTGATTCTTTAATCTGAGAGAGTTTCTGCACCATATTAAACATACCCGTATGAATATTAAAATTACGACCTGCATTAGTGCTCAGGTTATGTATGCTTACAATTACATGATCATATTTTTTCAGCAGATTAAAAAGTGTGTCAACAACAAAATCATTTGCATCATTATCCATACTGTAACAATCAACTCTTGCATACTGTTGCAGTGTTTGCTGAAAAAGATTATTTGTAGAATCATTAATCACTAAAGAAGCAATGGATTCATTTTTCTTTAATTGCAAAGGCAAAAGATTATTTTTATTGATAAGTGTGGTAACGGATTGTTCATACATCCGGTAATTAATCCAGGCTGCATTATCAGTATGGAGATCATTATAAAGATTATTGATATCAACCCATTGAAAATTATTTAAACCGGCAAAATATTTAGCCATTAAAATCTTGTGTACTTTATTATCAATATCGTTTTGTTTCAGTTCGCATTCCTGTATGGCGTGATGAATGGCTTCCACGGCTCTTGGAATATTTTCGCTGTAAAGCAACACATCATTTCCTGCTTTTAAAGCAAGTACTTCTGACTGACCTGGAAGATTATTCAATAAAAAACCTTTCATGTTTAATGCATCAGTAAACACCAATCCTTCAAAACCAAGTTGATGTTGTAAAAGATCTGTAGTGATGTGATGTGATAATGTAGAAGGGACGGCAGCCGAATCTAATGCAGGAATAAATAAATGTGCAACCATCACACTTGCCACGTGTTGATTAATGAGTGCTTTGAAAGGATACAATTCTACGCTATCAATCTCTGCTGAATTCTGTGTGATAACAGGCAAGGTAAAATGTGAATCGCTGTCAGCATTTCCGTGACCGGGAAAATGTTTGGCGCATGCAAGCACATGCTCACTTTGCATTCCATTCATATACATCAAACCCATGCGCGCAACCTGTTGTTTGTCTTCACCAAATGAACGGCTGTTGATTACAGGATTTAACGGGTTATTATTGATGTCAACCACAGGCGCGAAATTGATATGGATGCCAATGCGTTTACACTCACGCCCTATTTCATTTCCCATCCAATAAGCTGCGCTGTCATTTCCTGTAGCTCCTAAAGTCATCTGACGTGGAAAACGAATGGTGCTGTCCAACCTCATGCTTAATCCCCATTCTCCATCAATGCCAATCATTAAAGGAATTTTTGCGCATTGCTGATATTGGTTAGTTAGAAGTGATTGTCTTACGGGGCCTCCCTGAAAAAAAATTAATCCACCGATATGATACTTCTCAATGAGATTGAGAATAAAATTAACATGTGCACTATCACGGTTTGAATAAGCATCTACCATAAAAAGCTGACCAATTTTTTCTTCATAAGTCATTGTTTTAAGAACTGAATCAGCCCATAACCGAGCAGCAGGAGTTTTAAAAACAGGTTGCGCTTCAGTGGTTAACTGACACAATAAAAAACCGAAAACGAATAAGAAACGATTGAGCATTACTTCACTTTTAACAAGTTACAATACTACAATATTGAATAACGATGGCTATATAAAATAGTCTTTAACAAATGAAAGTTTTACTCATCATTTTGTTAATTGATTCCAATAAAAAAAGCTGCTCTCCTGAGTGGAGAACAGCTTTAATAAAATTTAAAATGTTGACTAAACTTTAGTCTTTAATGAATTTAACTGTGCGTGATCCTTCGTTAGTTTTAACATTAACCATATAAGAACCTGCAGCAAGTGATTTTACATTTACTGATGTTTTATTCAAACCTTGTGTTGCACCTATAGTGTTGCTTTGAACCGTGCGGCCAATGTTATCGGTAACAGAAATCACAGCATTGCTGCTCACAGCATTTGTAAATTCTATATTCAGGATGTCTTTAGCAGGAGAAGGATATGCTGTAAGTGAAACATTTTTGCCGGGAATATTTTCATTAACACCAATACCGGTTTGTCTTGTAATTAATAAACAGAACTCACCATCAGAAAGTGCTCCATTAAAATTAAATCCATCAATCATGATATAATAAACAGTGCCTGCTACAGTAGTGAAGTTTGAAAATCCTGCCTCATAAGTAGTTCCACCCGGTGCAATGTCTTCATTACAGGAATCAGGAATAAGATTTCCGCAAACTCCGTGATAAATTACCATCTGCGCATCACCATCATTAATATAATTTGTTACACCTGCACAGTTAGCAGTTTCTATACGATAAGCTAAGCCATCTCCAGTAAAAGTAAACCACAATGTATTGTCAAGCTTCAACGAGTCAGCTGCTGAGCCGCTTCCATCAGGTTCACCAAAACAAGTATAACCTGTTGCAGGATCTAATGCACTGTGTGTTGCATTGGTATTATCAAAAATACCGGCATTCATCTGAACTCCTGGTAAACCACCGAAAGAAGAATTGATATCAACAGCTCCAGGACATTCATCATTAACCACAGTTGGTGTACATAAAGGATCTCCCTGCGCCAATAGATGAACCATAATAGAGGTTCCGGTAGTTGTACACGCTGTATCTAAAGTTAAATCCTGTAAAAATACCGGAGTACCTGTAGCCGTAGCATTACCAAAAACTACCGGAGTCCAGTAATAAGTTCCCGGAGGAAGAAATGTGGAGTCATTGATAAAATAGTGCGAGCTAACAGCAGGAGCAGGACTTGTAAATGTGTAAGAAGTAATAAATGAAGAATCATTTAAAGGATCATTTGTTGCGTTTAAATCTGCGCTGCTAATTACCCAACTAATGCCATAATAATTACCCACGGTAGGTGTAACTGCTCCTGAAGAAGATACAAAAAGAGTATCATTAAAACAGATATTAGTATCATTTTGAGCAACAACGCCAGGTGTAATTGTGGTATCTCCACAGAAAACAGGAGGTAAATGCGTAATTTTTAAACAATACTGACCATTTGATAATGCTCCATTAAAATTAAAACCGTCAACCATAAGATAATATACCGTACCGGGAGATGTAGTAATAGTAAATCCTGCAGGATACTCTGTTGATGTGGCATTAGGTCCATCTTCATTGCAGGCAACTGGGACAAGGTTTCCGCAACTTCCCGTGTACAAAGCAAATTGCGTGTCACCGTTATCAATATAATTACTTACTCCTGCGCAGTTACCCGATTCAATAAAATATATCTGACCATCACCTGTAAATGTAAACCATAGCGTATTTTCTAAGGAAGGTGCACTGGCTGATCCATCAGGTTCGCCAAAACATTCAAAGCCAACAGTTGGATCCTGAGAACTGGTAGTTGCTGAATCGTTATCATAAGGCCCTGATACAACTTCTGCTCCTATAACGCCTCCTAAACTGCTGCTGATATCTATTGCATCGGGGCATTCATCATTAAATACAGTTGCTGAACCAGTCTCTTCTGTAAGCATTATGTTATCCAGTAATAATATATATTGATCATTTGCATTATGATGAAATGCAATCCAAATATTTTGTCCACCAAAAATTACAGAATCAAACATGATCGTTTGTGATGTCCAAGCAGTATCAAGCGAAGCATCATTGTCGGCTACACTATATAATGGAGGATTGGTAAAGTTACCGGGTGAGCCACCCGTAGTGGTAGATAAAACTTCGTATCCGTCTTTAAAATTGGGATCTAAATCCTTTACCCGCCACGTTAGCTTTGCTCCACCGGAAGGAATAGTGACCGGGCCTAAAATAAGCCAATTATCAGCCATTCCGGGAGATGAGAACCAGGATGTTGCTGCATAAAAATAACCCGTATCCAAATCTCCTTGAGACGAATCAATATCCATAGGATCTGTAGAAGAATAAACTCCCCATGAATTTTCAGGAATTGAATTCACATTAGGATCCAGCAAATCCACATCTTGTGTATCAATAATAAATGTTGCAGCATTAGCAGCATTTACAAAATAACCCGGTAAAGGAATCCAAAAGATAGTATCGCCTGAGGCCTGGCTTTGAATGGGAGCAATCAACTTTTGATGGATTGATGCAGTTCGCATATTTTGCGAACGTAATAGCTGAGAAAAGGAACTTCCCTTTACTAACAGCAAGATAATTAACAATAGTGTAGATTTTTTCATAATTTATTTATTTGATTTTTGAATGGTAATTAACAAGTGGAAGAAGATAATTAATTAGCGTAAATTATATGCCAGCACAAATTTATTTTATTCTGTGGATAAATATCCCAAAATATTTTTTCGCTTTAATAATTTAAATCCTAATGGAAAACTTTTTTTTAAATTTATGTTGCAGCCAATATCAATAGAGTTACTAACAACGAACGGTTAAAATTTAGCTTATTAAGATCAGAATTAGTCCTTTCTTCTATTGTAGTTTCGACCAAAATTAAATCCAGAAATGAAAAAACTAATATTAAAAAGCGCTGTTGGAATTACGATATTAATTTCAATGATAACGGGCTGTGGTCCTGATTATAAAATGGAAGTTGAACGCATGATGCACGAGCGTGATAGTTTAATGTCCGTTTATGATGCAAAAGATTCCGCTATTACCGGTTACATGAATGATATCAATGAAATTCAGGCAAGCCTTGATAGTCTGACATTGCAGGAAGAAATTCTTCAACGCAACACAACAAATGATCCTGAAGCTAGTAAGGATGTAAAAGTAAAAGCTAAGGAACAGATCGAGGCAATTCGTCAGGTTATTGAGAACAATAAAAAGAAACTTGCCGAATTACAAAGCCGTTTAAAAAAGAACAGTGCTAAAATGGCTCAACTGGAAAAAATGGTAGAATCACTCAACCAGCAACTTGTAATGAGAGATTCAAGCATAGTTACACTTAATGCACAGATAGTTTCATTAAATGAAAATATCAGCACCATGCAAACGCAAATGGACACTATGCGCCAGGAAGATCAGCGCAAGGCAACTGTTATAACAGATAAAATAAATAAACTTAATACAGCTTATTATACTGTTGGCACTTACAAAGAATTGCGCGATAAAAAAGTGTTATCCAAGCAAGGTGGTTTTTTAGGAATTGGAAAACAAAAACAAATGGTGCCTGATTTCAGCCAGGATGCTTTTACTCAGATTGATGTTACATCAACAAAAACAATTACATTGAATGGTAAGAATGCTAAAGTGATAAGTACACATCCTAACGGTTCATACCGTATTCAAAAAGAAAATAAAACTGTTAAGAGCATTGAGATAACAGATCCTGAAAAATTCTGGAAAGCTTCAAAATATTTAGTAGTTGTTACTGAGTAGTAATTGGATTTTTAGGTGAATGAAAGCCGGGGGAATTTTCTCCGGCTTTTTATTTTTCAAAAAAAATTAAATGCCAGCTAATAGAGGTTTTAAACTTCTCAAAACATTTTCTTCAATACGTTGGTAGATATTTTGAGCGCTTATCCGTTGAAAAGTATTTCCTGTTATTTTTTCATAAAGCTCAATATAACGCTCACTCACCTCGTTTATAAAATCATCAGTGAATTCAGGAATTTGCTGACCTTCCAAGCCCTGAAAATTATTTCTAATCAGCCATTGGCGCAAAAATTCTTTTGAAAGCTGCCGTTGAGGTTCTCCCCTGCTCTGCCTTTCTTCATAACCTTCTACATAAAAATATCTTGATGAGTCAGGAGTATGAATTTCATCAATTAAAAAAATCTTATCGTTCGCATTCCCAAATTCATACTTTGTATCTACAAGAATTAATCCTTTATCAATAGCCATTCTGCTTCCTCTTTCATATAAAGCACGCGTATATTTTTCCATCTTCTCATATTCCTTTTCAGGGACTATGTTTTGTGCTATAATTTCTTCCCGCGAAATATCAGTATCATGTCCCTTATCACTTTTTGTAGTGGGTGTGATGATGGGTTCGGGAAATTTATCATTCTCACGCATTCCATCGGGCATGGTCACTCCGCAAATAGTTCTTAATCCTGATTTATATTCTCTCCATGCATGACCAGTCAGGTAGCCCCTGATAACCATTTCAACTTTATACGGTTTACACAAAACACCAACAGTTACATTGGGATCAGGTACATCAATAACCCAATTCTGACAAATGTCTTTTGTTGATTCTAAAAAGTATGCTGCCAGCTGATTGAGCACCTGTCCTTTATAAGGAATAGGCTTGGGCATTACTACATCAAATGCAGAAATCCTGTCGCTCACTACCATCACCATCAACTTTCCATCAATGATATATACATCGCGAACTTTTCCATGGTAAACGGCTGTTTGTTTTGGAAAGATAAATTGAGTTTCAGTGATACAGTTTTCAATCGGAAGCACGTTATCGTTCATAATTAAAGATTTAATTTAACTGAAAAACTTCAAGCAGAACAAAGATAATTTTAAATCAAACGGACTTAAAAAAGATATTAACAGGTTATTTTATTTCTTCGTTTCACTATCGTGTTTACCATACGCATGAATAATATCACGTACCAGGCGATGTCTCACCACATCACTTTCATCCAGGTGAATAAAGTCAATTCCTTTAATAGATTTTAATAACTTGATGGATTGTATTAATCCGGAAGGCTGATTGCGCGGAAGATCAATTTGCGTGACATCACCGGTCACAATAAATTTTGCAGAAGGGCCCATACGTGTCAGAAACATTTTTAACTGACTTTCTGTTGCATTCTGCGCCTCATCTAAAATCACATAAGCATGATCCAGTGTTCTGCCACGCATGAAAGCAAGTGGGGCCACTTCAATAATTCCATTTTCAATATAGGATTGTAATTTTTCACCAGGAATCATATCATATAAAGCATCATATAACGGACGTAGGTATGGATCAATTTTTTCTTTCATATCACCAGGAAGAAAACCGAGATTTTCTCCGGCTTCCACAGCAGGACGTGTCAATATAATTCTTCTGATTGCTTTATTCTTCAAGGCACGAACCGCCAGTGCCACGGCAGTATATGTTTTACCGGTACCTGCAGGTCCTATTGCAAATACAATATCATTATGTTCAGTAGATTCAACAAGCTTTTGTTGGTTGGCAGTTTTTGCTTTAACAATTAATCCATTCGGGCCATGCAGTAAAACTTCTTTCGCTCCTTCCACATTTTTGTTGACTTCAATTGTGTTTCCATTAAGGAGATGTTCCACATCATGTGCATTTAATTTTCCGTGATCCTGAAAATAAGCAACCAGCCGGTTAATCTTTTCCATTAAAAGACTTATTTGGGACTCATCGCCTAAAATTTTTATTTCGTTGCCACGGGAAACAATTTTTAAAGCAGGAAATTTTTTTCTTAGTAGTTCGAGATTTGCATCGTTGACACCGTAAAAATCAACAGCATTTGCAAATTCAATTGGAATAATGATTTCTTTCAAATTGTTTAGAATTTATTTTGTTTTACGATCAAAGTTAAAAATAGTTTATTATTCGTTCATTAAATGTTAGCTGATCAATTTTTATTCCGAAATTTTATTCTGGTAAAACAGAAAAATAAAATTTCTCATATTTGTTATCAACACCATAGATTACTTTTTTTAATACCTACTTTTGCTTCTTATTTATCATGAAACAATATCTCGATTTACTTCAGCACGTGCTTGCTAATGGCGCGCAGAAACAAGACCGCACCGGAACCGGAACTGTAAGTGTTTTCGGTTATCAAATGCGCTTTAATCTTGCAGAAGGATTTCCATTGCTTACAACTAAAAAGCTGCATACAAAATCCATTATTCATGAACTGCTTTGGTTTTTGAAGGGAGACACCAACATTGATTATCTTAAAAAAAACGGAGTAACCATTTGGGATGACTGGGCTGATGCAAATGGAAACCTCGGTCCTGTTTACGGACATCAATGGAGATCATGGAGTACTGCAGATGGAAAAACGATTGACCAGATAACCCAGGTTATTGAAACAATTAAAAAAAATCCTGACTCACGCAGAATGATTGTGAGTGCATGGAATGTGGGTGACATTGATAAAATGAAATTACCACCTTGCCATGCATTGTTCCAGTTTTATGTTGCCAACGGAAAATTAAGTTGCCAGCTTTATCAACGCAGCGCGGATATTTTTCTTGGCGTTCCTTTTAATATTGCTTCGTATGCATTGCTTACCTGCATGATTGCCCAGGTGTGTGGATTGAAACCGGGAGAATTTATACATACTTTAGGTGATGCTCATATTTATTCCAATCATTTTGAACAGGTAAATCTTCAACTTACACGGACACCCCGACCTCTGCCAACACTCCAGATGAATCCACTCGTGAAAAATATTTTTGATTTTAAGTACGAAGATTTTTTTATTTCCAATTATAATCCCCATCCTCACATCAAAGCGGCTGTTGCAGTATAAATACGAAATCAAATTTCCGTATTAATTTAATTCTTAATTCTGTATTCATATTTTTAATTCTTAATTACCTTATGTTACTTTCTCTCATAGTTGCAGTTGCCAAAGGCAATGTTATCGGTGGCGATAATAAATTGCTTTGGCATCTTCCGGCTGATCTCAAACATTTTAAAAATGTAACTATGGATCACCCAATTATTATGGGAAGAAAAACTTTTGAATCCATTGGCAAACCTTTACCTGGAAGAAAAAATATTGTGGTAACACGACAGGAAGATTATGTGGCTGAAGGATGTACTGTGGTAAATAATTTACAGGAAGCAATTAATCTTTCTGAAAAAGAAGGAGAAGTTTTTATTATTGGCGGAGCTGAAATTTTTCGTCAGTCAATTCCTGCAGCTGACAAAATTTATCTTACACGAATTGATCATGCATTTGATGGAGATGTATTTTTTCCCGATCTTAATTTTTCAGAATGGAAATTAGTCAAGTATGTAAAATACCATGCTGATGAAAAAAATAAATATGAATATTCTTTTGCTGAATATGAGAGACAATAATCAGTTGATAGTTGAAAGTGGACAGTTGATAGTTTAATTTGCGTAAGCCCAACTTTCAACTGTCCACTTTCAACTGTAAACTGCCAACTACTAAGCTACCTTTAACTGATTAATATTAGTCTTACCTAATTTCTCAGTTGCGTAGTCAAGGGTAATTTCAAACTCTTTGATATTTTTTCCGGAAGGAACTTCAAACATTGCATCAAGCATGATGGCCTCGCAGATGCTGCGCAAACCTCTTGCGCCAAGCTTAAACTCTATTGCTTTGGTAACAATATAATCCAGAACAGCATCATCAAAAACAAGCTTTATATGTTCCATTTCAAAAAGCTTTTGATACTGTCTCATCAACGCATTTTTTGGCTCAGTTAAAATCGCTCTGAGTGAATCCTGATCCAACGGACTTAAATGAGTAATTACAGGTAATCGCCCGATCAACTCAGGTATCAAACCAAAACTTTTTAAATCAGCAGGACTGATGTATTGATAAATATTTTCTTTATCAATACTTGCACGATCACCTTTTTTAGAAAAACCTAAGGAGTTAGCATTTAATCTTCGTGAAATTATTTTTTGAATACCGTCAAAGGCACCACCGCAGATAAATAAAATATTATGAGTGTTTACCGGAATCATTTTCTGTTCAGGATGCTTACGTCCTCCCTGTGGCGGAACATTGATAATGGTACTTTCCAATAGCTTTAGCAAACCTTGCTGTACACCTTCACCTGAAACATCACGGGTAATAGATGGATTATCTCCTTTGCGGGCAATCTTGTCAATCTCATCTATGTAAACAATTCCTCTTTCAGCAAGTGAAACATCATAATCTGCAGCCTGCAATAAACGTGTTAACACACTCTCAACATCTTCACCCACATAACCTGCTTCAGTAAGAACCGTTGCATCCGCAATGCAAAAAGGAACTTTCAACATGCGTGCAATAGTACGTGCAAGCAATGTTTTTCCGGTTCCTGTTTCACCCACCATGATAATGTTTGATTTGTCAATCTCTACCTCATCCCTGTGTGCTTTTTGCTTATGCAATAATCTTTTATAATGATTATAAACAGCCACAGCAATTACTTTCTTTGCTTCATTCTGCCCGATCACATATTCATCTAACAGTTTTTTTATTTCGATCGGCTTTGGCAATGTAAGCGGGGTACCAATGCTGTTTTTCAGTTTATGGTCACTTTCATCACCAATGATCTGTTGTGCCTGTGCAACACATTGATCGCAGATATGTCCGTTAACTCCGGCAATCAATACATTAACTGCGCTCTTATCGCGTCCGCAAAAGGAGCAGATTATTTCAGAATTGTTCTTTTTCACTTTTTGAGAATTAAAGGATTAGGATATACCTAAAATTTTTGTAAAGATACGGACGATTAGAGTTAATAACATAAAAAAATTGTCCATACTTACTTGTTGATAAGCATGGACAATTGTGAGTAAATTTAAATATTAAATTCTTATTTTGCTTTAGTGCGTGTAAGCACTTCATCAATCATTCCGTAATCTTTGGCTTCTTGTGCAGTCATCCAGTAATCACGGTCAGAATCTTTCCAAACTGTCTCATAATCTTTTCCTGAATGATTTGCAATGATCTCATAGAGCTCTTTCTTAAGCTTCTGAATTTCGCGTGCTGTAATTTCGATATCAGATGCCTGTCCTTCTGCTCCACCCATTGGCTGATGAATCATCACACGTGCATGTTTTAATGCACTGCGTTTTCCTTTTGTTCCTGAACATAATAAAACTGCCGCCATACTTGCAGCCATACCGGTGCAAATCATAGCCACATCCGGTTGAACATATTGTATGGTATCATAAATTCCAAGACCAGCATACACAGATCCACCCGGACTGTTTACATATAAAGTGATATCACGTTTTGCATCAGAAGATTCAAGAAATAACAATTGTGCCTGTATGATATTGGCAACATAATCATTGATACCAACACCAAGGAAAATAATACGATCCATCATCAATCTCGAAAAAACATCCATCTGTGCTACATTCATCTGGCGCTCTTCAATTATAGTGGGAGAAATATAATCTGCATACACCGAATTGATGTAACCATGCACACCTGCACTACTCATACCACGGTGTTTAACTGCGTACTTTGTAAATTCTTTTGTGAAATCCATAATTGTTTTATTTAGTAAGTTCTTTTACTATGATTATAATAAAATTGTTTCAAAACTTTAAACATCAAATGTTAAACCTTAAACATTTTAATGTTCGTGATGATGTTCATGCTGATGATCACGCATCATTTGCCCAAACTCTTCGTGTGTTACTTTCCTGGTTTCTTTAGATACTATTTGATTCAGGTATTCAAACACTTTGCGTGAACTGATATTTTCAGCAGCACGTTCAACAGAATCTTCCTTAGCGAGATAACCTTTTACTGTTTCCTGTAATTTTTCTTCTGTTAACATGTGAGCCTGCCCATATCTCACAAACTGATCAATGATAAGATTGCGTGCATAAGCTTCAATCTCTTCATTGGTGACCTCCATATTATTATCACGGAAAATTTTTGTTTCAATTAAGCGCATTTTTAAATCATGAGCGTAGTGTTTATATTCTTTACCAAGTTGCTCTTCTGTTATTTTCTTATTCGTTTGCATTAACCAACGCTTAAGAAACTCATCAGGCAGATTAATGTTTGTCTCATTCAGAAAATAATCTTCAAGGTCATGCTTAAGTTTATGCTCACTTTCGTTACGATACGATTGAGCAATCTCTTCACGAATCTTTTCTCGAAACTCTTCCTCCGTTTTTACATTTCCTTCACCATAGACTTTATCAAATAATTTTTCATTGATCTCTGCTTTGGCAACTTTGTGAATCTGATCAATCGTAAAACGAAAATTGTGATTGTGATCTGAAGCATCTTTTTCTTTTAATCCTAAGAGATATTTCACTTCCTCCTTGCTGTCTATTGCAACAACGGGATTAAAGTCAACACTCTCCCCAATCTTTTTATTAATTAATTGTGCTTTAACATTAGCATCCGAAATTTTATCAATCAGCAAATATGCTTTGTTAGTAATGCCACCTTCTTTCAATTCGCCATTATCATTCAACTCTTCCACTTTAACAAATACGGAAGAATCTGCATCTGTAATCTCAGGATTAAGATAATCACCATGCTGTTTTTGCAGACGTTCAATCTCTTCGTTTATTGTTTTATCGTCAACCGAAATTTCATAATAAGTAAAAGTCTTAGCCGGTGGCAGTGTTAAATTAATTTGAGGAGCCAGTCCCATCTCAAAAGCAAATTCAAAATCTTCAGGATTCTCCCAGTTCATTTCAAAGTCATTTTCAGGCTTTGGAAGAGGAGCACCCAGTAAATTAAGCTTTTGTTCACTGATATATTTATCCACTGATTCAGCCACCAGACGATTCAATTCATCAGCCAGCAATGCTTTTCCATACATCTTACGAACCATACCAACAGGTACCATTCCCGGACGAAAACCAGGCATATTTACCTTTTTTGAATACTTTTTTATCGCATCATCCACCGGACCTTTATAATCTTCCGGCTTCAACTGTATTTTTAAAACAGCATTTAAATCGTCAATCTTTTCTTGTGTAATGTTCATTTTTGAAAGTTGAAAGTGAAAGTTGATAATTGATAGTTAAAATCGCGTACTGCAACTGTCAACTCTCAATTATCAACTCTCATCTAATTTAGTGCGGATGAAGGGACTCGAACCCCCACGCCCTGCGGCACCAGATCCTAAGTCTGGCTCGGCTACCAATTACGACACATCCGCCTCTGTTCAGATTTTTTAAACAGGCGGCAAAAATAGGATATTTTTTAAAGCCAGTTTTGTGTTTCTTATCCATCTATTTTTGATCACTCCAAATTAATTTTATGCCCATCATCAATCCCAAAGAATTAAAGCCACAGGAATTTCATGCATATATGTTAGGAGCCATTGCTCCACGTCCTATCGCATTTGCGAGTACAATTGACAAGAATGGAAATCCGAACCTGAGCCCTTTCAGTTTTTTTAATGCCTTTGGCAGTAATCCTCCTTTGTTAATATTCAGTCCTGCTTTGCGCGGAAGAGATGGTGCTACAAAAAACACATTGGATAATGTACGTGAAGTGGGTGAAGTAGTAATTAATGTGGTTACTTATGATATGGTTCAACAGGCATCATTGGCAAGCACTGAATATCCTAAAGGAGTTAATGAATTTGTTAAAGCAGGCTTTACACCTGAACCATCTCATTTAATTAAACCATTTCGCGTTAAGGAATCGCCCGTGCAGATGGAATGTAAAGTGCGAGAAATAATTCAGACCGGAACTTATGGTGGAGCTGCGATGCTCGTGATATGCGAGATATTATTAATGCATATTAAAGAAGAAGTATTAAACGAACAAGGTAAAATTGATCAGACAAAAATTGATTTGGTTGCACGCATGGGCGGTGATTATTATTCACGCAGTGCAAAAGGAATATTCATTGTTCCCAAACCGAATACTAAGATTGGTATTGGTATTGATCAACTACCTGAACAAATCCGCAACAGCACTATTCTTACAGGTAATGATCTCGGTATGCTTGCCAATGTTGAGCAATTACCCTCTGAAGAAGAGATGACAGAATTTAAAAAAGATACCTCCGTACAAAAATTAATAGCAGCATTAAAAGATGATGCAACAAATAAAATTACAGTGCAACATATTGCGGCACGAGCGCATTTAGCAGCTAATAATATAAGTGAAGCATGGAAAGTATTAATGCTATGAACTGTTTTTCCCTCGTAAAAAATTTTTTTCTTTTACATTTTCTCCTCGTAAAAACATGATTCTCCGAGAGTAATTAACATTATCGTATTGTTAATAACCGCATAATTGAAGATTTGAATCATTGTTGATGACAGTGCTGAAAGCCGCTACCATAGCCATTTTCAATATCTTTATATAAACACTTAAACAATGTTTTACCTCTGAAAACCATGTTTTAAGTATTGTTGATAAGTCATGTTTCCTCTCGTAAAAAAAGGTTTTTAGCAATGTACATTTATCCCACTAAAATCTTAAAAATGGCAACTAAAAAATCAGCAAAGAAAGGCGGAGCTAAAAAAGCTCCTGCTAAAAAAGCTCCTGCTAAAAAAGGCGGAGCAAAGAAAGCAGCGAAGAAAGCTCCTGCTAAAAAAGCTCCTGCTAAAAAGAAAGCAGCTCCTAAAAAAGCAAAGGCAGCTGGTCCTAAAGTAAAAAGGACTCCTAACGCAGCTTTTATGCGTCCAATGAACATCAGCAGCTCATTAGCTGAAGTAGTAGGCAGCAAACCAATGCCACGCACTGAAGTTGTTAAAAGAGTGTGGGAGTACATTAAGAAAAACAATCTGCAGGATCCAAAAGAGAGGCGTAACATTAACGCTGATCAAAATCTGCAAAGAGTTTTTGGCGGAAAGAAAACCGTTAGCATGTTTGAGATGACTAAACTCATCAATAACCAGTTGAGCTAATTCGTTTCTTTGTTTAAGAAAAAAATCCCGCCTTATCGCGGGATTTTTTATTTATAAATTGATTAAATGAGAAAGTAATTCAAAAGATAAAACTTAACTCATAAATTTTTCCATTACTTCTCTGCTTACACCGGTAAAGGAAAATCCTCCGTCATGAAAAAGATTTTGCATGGTTACCATTCGTGTTAAATCAGAAAACATGGTTACACAATAATCAGCACATGCTTCAGAACTTGCATTACCTAAAGGCGACATCGCATCAGCATAATTAAAAAATGCATCAAAGCCTTTAACACCGCTTCCTGCAGTAGTTTTAGTTGGTGACTGAGAAATAGTATTGACACGTACTTTATTTTTTTTGCCATAATGATAACCATAGCTGCGAGTAATGGATTCGAGCAACGCTTTTGCATCAGCCATCTCACCATAATCAGGAAACACACGTTGAGAAGCAATATATGTTAAAGCAACCACTGAACCCCATTCATTAATTGCATCTTTACTCATGCAGGTTTGCAATAAACGATGCAATGAAATAGCAGAAATGTCAAGTGTCTTTTTCATAAACTCATAATCAGATTCATTGTATGCTTTTCCTTTTCGGATATTCAATGACATTCCTACTGAATGCAAAATAAAATCGAGCTTCCCTCCCAGTGCTTCCACACTTTTATCAATCAGATTTTCCATATCTGCATTGATGGTAACATCAGCCGGAATTACCTGTGCTTTACATTCTTCAGCAAGCTGGTTGATTGCGCCAAGTCGCATTGCAACCGGAGCATTTGTTAGTGTAAACATTGCACCTTCAGCGTGGCATCGTTGTGCAACTTTCCATGCAATTGAATTAGGATCTAATGCACCGAATATGATTCCGCGCTTTCCTTTAAGTAAGTTATAAGACATAGGATTTTTATTACGTGAACAAAAATAACTTTTCTAAGTTATCTGCTAAAGACTAAGCAATTCCTTTGCGTTTTCCATTGCAGCATCAGTTAATTTTTCTCCGCTCAGCATTCGTGCAATTTCTTTTACACGTTCATTCTTATTTAATTTATTAATTCCGGTACGAACGGTTTTACCTGATTCTTCTTTATAAACAACATAATGCACATCGCCTTTACTTGCTATCTGTGGCAAGTGTGTTATTGCTATCACCTGGTGCTTTTCAGAAATTCTTTGCATCATCACTCCCATCTTTGAAGCTGTTTCTCCTGATATACCTGTATCAATTTCATCTAATACAATGGTGGGTAGCGAAGTAAGTTGTGCGATCAAAGATTTAATACTTAACATTAATCTTGATAATTCACCACCTGATGCAACTTTATTTAGCTCCTTATAAGTAACTCCTTTATTGGCTGAAAACAAGAATATGATTTTATCAATTCCATTGGTACTGAAATTTTCTTTGTCAGCAATATCCTGTTGAATTTTTAAAACTGCATTGGGCATTGCAAGAGTTGTCAGCATCTCTTTTATTGAACTTTCAATTTTTGGAATTGCTTTAGTGCGATTAGCTGAAATCGTTTCTGCGCATTTTATTAATTGTAAAATAATATTATTTAATTCTTTTTCAAACTGAATAATCTTATCTTCCAAAGAGCCAATTCCTTCGAGCTTAATTTCAATTTCATTTTGAAGAGAAATTAAATCCTCAACAGAATTTACATGATGCTTTTGTTGTAAACGGTAAATAACATTAAGTCGCTCATTAATAATTTCTGCACGCTGCGGATTTAATTCTAACTTTTGTTCTGCCAATGCTATTTCATCTGCTATATCTTTTATTTCTACCACACTTGATTTCAAACGTTGTGACAGCTCTTCTAATTTAATATCATATTTAGTAAGATGTGAAATGAGATTTAATACCGATGCTAACTGATCAACCAGATTACTTTCACCTTCTGTTAAGGTGGTTGTTGCAGCTGCAAGGGTAGTTTGAATTTCTTCTGCATGTATAAGCAACGATAATTCTGTTTCTAATTTTTGTTGCTCGTTAGCTTCGAGTTTTGCTTCTTCTAATTCATTAAACTGAAATTGTAAATAATCAAGATCAAGTTTTGATTGCTTCTCTTTCTCTTTAAGATCATCAAGCTCTTTTTTCAAATTTGAATAGCTCACATATAAATTGCGATAATTTGAAAGCAGGTTTTCATGTTTGGCAAAAGCATCCACTACACCAAGTTGAAATGTACTATTGCTTAATGTTAACGTTTCATGTTGTGAATGAATATCAACTAATGATGCTCCCAGTTGTTTGAGCTGTGAAAGATTTACAGGAGTATCATTTATAAACGCACGTGATTTTCCTTCTGCATTAATTTCTCTTCTTAAAACAGTTTCGTCAGCAAAATCCAATTCATTGGATTCAAAAAAACTATTGAGATTATAATTGCTGATATCAAAAACACCTTCAATGATGCATTTCTTTTGTTTGTTGAGCAACACACCTGAATCAGCACGTTCACCTAAAATTAAAGCAAGCGCTCCTAATAAAATTGATTTACCTGCACCGGTTTCACCTGTAACAATTGTAAGTCCTTTACTGAAATCTATATCCAGCTCATCAATCAAAATATAATTATGAACTGTGAGGCGATGTAGCATTGAATTGAATTAAGAAATTTTCTCAGGTCGAAATTAATTAAAGTATCCTTTGCAGAAATAAAAATTGATAAAGGTGAGTCATGCTGAATTTGTTTCAGCATCT
>JANLZB010000018.1:0-19408 GCA_031366005.1 Bacteroidota bacterium
AGGTAGCCTTTTTCTATCTCATCTATAATCTGCAGTTTGAATGCTAAACTGTAATCTTTTTGAGTCCGTCTTGAATAATCTCTTTCTCTTTTGTTTTCCATATAAGTCAACTTTTGTGTCAACTTATTTCAGGATGAGGCATGATTAGAAATAAAAAAGGCTGCCCGTTAAGACAGCCTTTTTAAGTTAAAGAGCCGAGCAGATTATCTGCTTAAAATAAATTTTCTTGTGGATGTAAATTCCTTGCTTTCGAGCCTGCAGAGATAAGTGCCTTCCTGAGCGGATACTGTTTCCCATATTTTAGTGTATTCGCCTTTGCTTAATTCAGCATCAAGAATTGTCTGCACTTTTTTACCTGTAAGGTCATAAATGCTGAGATTAACTTTTCCATCAACAGGAATGTAAAATGCTATTGATGCATTTAAACCCGTTGTCATTGCAATATCCAGGTGATTAAAATGCGGTGTTAAGGAAATTATTCCGGTGCCTTGAGAAACATTAAGCATGCCTGTAAATCCATGCGGTGTGCATTTGTAAGTGTAGTTTCCTGCAGCGGTGAGTACATAATCAAACATTGGATTGGCTGATGAAATAGGAGAATCCCATGGAGTTGCACCAGCAGGAAGTACTGTAGGGCTTGAACCATCACACGTGGTAGTATGAGAACCGTTTAGCCACACCCACCGAATGGTATCGCCTGTTACAGCACTAACGGAGTTAGGACTGAACTGACCATTGCCAACAGTGATTGTGTGAAGAGTTGCAAAACTCTTAATGCTGATTGCCGAAAGACAAATCATTAGCAGATAAATTGTAAAATTTTTTTTCATAGTTTACTGGTTTAAGTTTGTAATTGTTTTAGCGTTTCAAATTTAATAAGTTTTAATTATTACTTTGTTACTGCACCTGCATCAGATAAAAATTTTGCTAATCCAATATCTGTCAAAGGATGTTTTAAAAGATCAAGTATTGCACTTAATGGACAGGTGGCAACATCAGCACCGGCTTCAGCACATTGAATAATATGCATAGGATGACGTATGGATGCAGCCAGCACCTGTGTTTTATAATCATAGGTGCGATAGATATGAACGATTTGTTCTATTAACTGAACTCCATCGGTAGATACATCATCCAATCTTCCAATAAATGGAGATACATAAGTTGCTCCTGCTTTGGCTGCAAGCAGAGCCTGACCTGCAGAAAAAACCAGGGTGCAATTGGTTTTTATTCCTTTCTGTGAAAAATATTTAAGCGCTTTCACTCCATCTTTTATCATTGGAACTTTCACTACAATCTGCGGATGCAATGCTGCCAGTGCTTCACCTTCACTCACAATTTCATCAAATGTAGTAGCCAACACCTCGGCACTCACATCACCGCCTTTAACAATATTGCAAATGTCAATATAATGTTTTGTTACAGCATCCTTGCCTTTAATGCCTTCTTTTGCCATCAGTGAAGGATTAGTGGTAACGCCATCAAGCACGCCAAGATCATTGGCTTCAATAATTTGTTTCAGATTGGCAGTGTCAATAAAGAATTTCATGTGGTTACTAATTAATGAATCAAATTACGAATACAACGAATTATTAATGCAACTCTAAACTTCGGACTTTAAACTTTAAACCAAAAAAAGTGGGCAAGCTACTCATATCGCACCGCTCTACCGTTTATCCTTGCTTCCTTCCAGACCTGGGGAGGTTCACAGGAGCTGGTCGCATGAGGCTTACCCGCGGCAAAAATAACAAAAGTTTGAAGCACCATACTGTTTGTTACTGTTAAAAGTTGAAAGATTAATTAATTTTGATTGGTGAAAATTTATTCTACAGAAAGTAAAATCTTTTCAGGTTTTATCAGCGCTTTAATAGTGATTGCAGTTTTTTCAGCCATCACCTACAACAATATGAAGCTTACAACTGCTGATACTAAAGAAGTAAATACTGCATTGCAAATACTGAAACCTGTTGAAAATGTATTTACTTCTGCCCATGATTTAGAAGCCGGATACAGTAACTATATTTTAACCGGCAAAGAGCATTCTCTTAAATTATTCAACAATGCAATTGAATCATCCAGAGATGGCCTCAGTAAATTAATCATAGCTGCTCAAACTGATTCCGGCCGCACCGCTGATGCACGTTATTTAAACAGCTTGATTTATAAGTTGGTTACTTATGGTAATAGTGCTATCGAAACCAGGAAAGAAAAAGGCGCCTCAGCCGCTATTAAGTTCGTGAATGATGATGATGGAATAGAATTAATGGATCAGATCAGATCAGTTGTAAATAAAATTGAGGAGCGTGAGCGCCAGGTATTGAATCATGAAAATGCAGAGAAAGCTGAACGCTCACACAGAACCCTCATATTATTTATATTGATGGCATCAGTCGTTTTTATTTTTCTGCTGGTATGTATTGTAATGATTAGAAATGATTGGATCAAAAACAAAAAAGCCAATGATCGTATTGCCCATCTCGCAAGTCTTATTGATCAAACCAGTGATGCAATAATCTCAACAGATAAAAACCGCATTATTAAATCGTGGAATGAAGGAGCAGAGAAGATGTATGGTTATACAAAACAAGAATCCATTGGCAAAAATATTGTGGAATTGTTAGGTCTGAATCTTTCTGATGATCAGTTCAACCATTTAATAAATAATTCTGAAGAAAAAGAATTTCAGCAGGCAATAGTAATTCATAATCGAAAAGATGGAAGCGAGATCCATGTTTCATCTTCTTCCAATGTAGTTAAAGACAGCTTTGGTAAACCGATAGGTATCGTTGTTGTTAATACAGATATCACTTCACAGAAAAAATTAGAGGAGAATTTACGGAAATTTAATGCCGAGCTAACCCATCAGGTAAAAGAAAAAACAAAAGAGATTGACAATATTTTTGATCGTATCAGCGAAGGCTTTGCAATGCTTGATAATAATCTGGTATTTATTTATTTAAATAAAAACGCTGGTAAATTCTTTCAAAAGAGTCCTGAAGAAATAATGGGAAAAAGTGCAATGGAAGTATTTCCTAACATCGTAAATATTCCGATTTATCAGGAAACACTGAAGGCGCTCGGGACAGGTAAGCCCTCGGAGATTGAAAATTTTTCACCCTTCTATAAAAGATGGATTCATAATCATATTTATCCATCACCGGAAGGGGTTTCAATTTTTTTCAGGGATGTAACTGAAGAAAGAAAAAATAGAGAGGCATTAATAGCAAGCGAAGAAAAATACCGGATGCTGATAGAGCAGGCTTCAGATGCGATTTTTATTTCTGATCAGCACGGAAACTATATAGATGTGAATCCCAGCGCCTGCAAACTCCTTGGTTATTCGAGAGAGGAATTATTATCAATTAACAGCAGGGATATTTTATTTGAAGAAAAGGATGTTATGCATTTGCCAAGGCGTTATAAAGAGTTAAAGGTTGGAAAATCGTTTATCAGTGAGCGAAAATTAAAACGTAAGGACGGTTCTCCTGTTGATGTGGAGACCAATGGAAAAATGCTGCCTGACGGGCGATTTATCGGGTTCGTGAGAGAAATTACCTATAGAAAACAGGCAGAAGAAGAATTAAGACAATCAGAGCAGAAATATAAATTGCTTTTTAATAACAACCCAATGCCAATGTGGATGACCTCCATCCCTGATTCAATATTTATTGATGTGAATGATGCTGCTATTAAACATTACGGTTATTCGAAAGAAGAATTTTTATCCATGAATGGAAAAGATATTCGTCCCTTACAGGAAGTTGAACGATATATTAAATACAACAGTCAAGTAAAGTATGAGAATATTTTTTATGCGGGAGTATGGCAGCATAAAAAAAAGAATGGAGATATTATCAATGTCGAAATAATAGCACAGGATATTTTTTATGAAGGAAGAGTGGTAAGATTAGTATTGGCTAATGACATTACTGAAAAACTATTGGCTGAGGAAAAACTAAAAGAATCACACGAAGAATTAAGAAACCTTGCTTCTTATCTTCAAAAAGTGCGTGAAGAAGAACGAACAAATATTTCAAGAGAGATTCATGATGAGTTAGGACAGCAGCTTACCGCTTTAAAAATGGATGCAGCATGGCTCAACAAAAAATTGGCGGATAATCCGTTAGTGAATGAAAAGTTAGCTGACATGCTATCACTTGCAGATGAAACGCTTAAAACCGTAAGACGGATTTCTGCAGATTTGAGACCTGTTATTCTTGATGATATTGGATTAATCGCAGCGCTGGAATGGCAATGTCATGAATTTGAAAAGAGGACCGGTATTAAATGCACTTTTGAAACTTCCTTCGCAGAACTTGATTTAAATAAAGAGGTTGCTATTTGTATCTTCCGGATTTATCAGGAAACATTAACTAACGCAGCCCGTCATTCCAAAGCCACACATGTGATTACCAAAGTGAATAAAATAAATGATAAGATGGTACTTAGAATTCAGGATAACGGTGAGGGCTTTGAATTATCATCTGTTAAAGGAAAAAAAACTTTAGGAATAATAGGCATGCAGGAACGTGCCATGATGTGCCGAGGAGAATTTAAAATTGAAAGTACAAAGGAGGAAGGAACCGTTATTACTTTGATAGTTCCATTATCTTTAGAAACAAATCAGGTTGCAATCTGAAATTCACGAAGTACATCATTAAGCGAAGTTTTACTATCTGTGCTTTCTTTTCGTTTGCCAATTATTAATGCACATGGCACCTGATATTCACCGGAAGGAAATTTTTTTGGATAGCTTCCGGGTATAACCACTGATCGCGCAGGTACGATTCCTTTATATTCTTTAGGTTCTTTTTCACTCACATCAATAATGCGTGTTGATTTTGTAAGCACTACATTGGCGCCAAGCACCGCTTCTTTTTCCACATGCACACCTTCTACAATAATACAACGCGAGCCAATAAAACAATTATCTTCAACAATAACAGGTGATGCCTGAACAGGTTCTAACACACCACCAATGCCTACACCGCCACTGAGATGAACATTTTTTCCAATCTGCGCACATGAGCCCACAGTTGCCCATGTGTCAACCATTGTATTGCTATCCACATAAGCACCAATGTTAACATAAGAAGGCATCAGTATTACTCCTTTGGCAAGATAGGCACCATAACGTGCAATACCATGCGGTACTACACGCACTCCTGATGCAGCATAATTTTTTTTCAATGGAATTTTATCATGAAACTCAAAAGGAAATATTTCCATTGTCTGCATTTTCATTATCGGAAAATAAAGCAGCACCGCTTTTTTTATCCATCCATTTATTTTCCAACCATCGTTGTTTGGCTCAGCCACTCTGATGGTTCCTTTATCCAATTGCTCAATAACTTCTTTGATGGCTTGCTGCGTGTCTTTATTTTCAAGTTGAGTGCGATCATCCCAGGCGCGTTCAATAATTTGTTGTATCATAAGTTCAGAATAAGCGGCAAATGTATTGAGAGCATTTGAAGTTTAAACTAATTTTGCCCTATGCCACGCATTATTGCAATTGATTATGGAACTAAACGTGTCGGGCTTGCCGTTACTGATCCGCAAGGTATCATAGCAACGGCATTGGATACAGTTGCTTCGCATGAGGTAATGCTGTACCTGGAAAATTATGTCAGGAAAGAAGAGATCAAATGTTTTGTGTTGGGTGATCCAAAAACTTTGAAGGATACAATATCTGATACAACAATTCTTGTTCACACATTTGCAGGCGCATTGAAAAAAAAATTTCCAAATATTCCCCTTCATTTAATTGATGAGCGGTTTACTTCCATTATAGCACAACGTAGTTTGATTGAAAGCGGACAAAACCGCAAAACCAGACGCGATAAAAGTGTTTTGGATAAAGTAAGCGCAACTTTATTATTGCAATCGTATCTTGAACAGCAACAACACAGAAATATTTTATGATTTACCCGATTGTAGTTTACGGTGATCCGGTATTACGCAAAAAAGCAGTTGATCTTAAAAGTGATCATCCGAAATTGGCTGAATTAATTGAGAGCATGTTTGAAACCATGTATTACTGCCAGGGTGTGGGTCTTGCTGCACCACAGATTGGTATGTCAATCCGTCTTTTTGTAATTGATACCACTCCTTTTGCTGATGATGATCCGGAAGCAGAAGGTTTTAAAAAAGTTTTTATCAATGCACATGTTGTGGAGGAAGAAGGTGAGAAATGGAAATTCAATGAAGGGTGTTTAAGTATTCCGGGTATTAGAGAAGATGTGGAACGCAAGGAATCAATGACGCTTCGTTACATGGATGAAAATTTTGTTGAGCATGTTGAAGAATTTTCCGGTATGATAGCAAGAGTTATTCAGCATGAGTATGATCATATTGACGGAGTTTTATTTACAGATAAACTAAGTCCTTTACGCAAACGTTTGATAAAAGGAAAACTCACTGACATATCAAAAGGGATAACGGATGCTGAGTATAAGATTAAAGTTTATAGAAAGTAAATCAAATATTTTTTTCGGACGCAGATTTACAGATGGGAACAAATTATGTAATAGTTGATAGGAAACAAATTACTATGAATCAGGAAAAATATTTTATGAGATCACAGAAAATATTTGTTTCGCATTATCAAAATTTAATCAAAAACAATTTTTATAAGCCATCTGTTCCCATCTGTCAATCTGCGTTTTCATGTTGATTTTTATAACTGGTTTTATGGGTGCAGGCAAAACAACGCTTGGCAAAGAGTTAGCGAAGCAATTAAAATTTAAGTTTACTGATACTGATACTGCTGTTGAATTACTCACCGGAAAATCCATTCCCGATTTATTTGATGAAGGCGGAGAAGTTTATTTCCGCATGAAAGAACAGGAAGTGATTCACTCGTTTATCAATAAAGATAACTGTGTAGTTGCCACAGGAGGTGGATCACCTTGCTTTAAAGATAATATGGAATGGATGAATGAAAACGGAATTACTATTTATTTAAAACTTCATCGTGGTGTTTTATTTCACCGGTTATTACCTGAAAAAAAATTACGTCCGCTTTTATCAAAACTGGATGACATTGCATTGATGGAATTTATCATGAACAAATTACCCGAGCGGGATTTTTTTTACCGGCAATCAAAAATTATTGTCAAGGCTGATAAGCTTTCTTTAAATGAAATTCTAAAATTAATTACTGAAAATCCATTATTAAAACAAAACTCGAGCATTGCGAAGACTTAAAATAGATTTTAATGAATCCAATCAGTTATAAGGGGATGATAATAATCTTTACTTGCAACACCTTCCCAAATTTCGTCCTTAGGCGCGTGTATTGAACTTTTCGTTATCACTTCATTTTTCACCAAGTTAACTTTTGAGATTCTATTCTCACCATCAGATTCGGTTGTAGTGTAAATAATTTTTTTGTCTTTGCTTATCGCAAAAAAATATCCAGGAAATTCAAGCCATTCTCCCTTCTCATTAAGGTAAATAAAGTTGCCGTTATTTTCACTGCATATTGCAATCAAATAACAATTTTCTAAAGGTTGTATCATTGGAATATAAAACCCTGACTCGCTATTTGTTTGTCCCAAATACTTCTCTTTACTCTTTCCATTATAAAATATTTCTTTAAGCCAAATATCACATTCATTAAGAAGTGTATCTCTCACAATGGTTACTTCAACCGAAAAGTTTTTCAATTCAGTCTTAATTATTCTTGCTGTATGCATTGTGCTATCAAACTTAAAAGTAGTATAACTATAATCAACAGTTTGTGCCCATGAAGTACCGCAAAAGAAAAACAGAGTTATAAAAATTCGAGTAAGCATATACTTGAGTTTTATTTCGAAATAAATTAACAATCAACCAACTCACCAATCCTTCTCCGGATTTCCACTCGAAGCATCAAACTTCTTTGCTAATTTCTTCTGAAGATTTTTTTCATCATTCTTCAATGCCTGCAACATTCTTTCTGCATCTTCCTTAGAAATTTTTGGTTTTTGTTGCTGCTGCTGTTGTTTATTATCAGCCTGTTGTTTCTGTTGTTGGTCTTTATTTTCCTTTTGTTGTTGATCTTTCTGCTGTTGCTGTTGTTTATTCTTATCCTTATTATCCTTGTTGTCTTTGTTCTTATCGTCTTTATTTTGTTGTTGCTGCTGTTGTTGCTGTCTTAATTTAGATAATGCATAAGATAAATTGTAGCGCGATTGTTCATCTTTAGGATTCAGCTTCAAAGCATTTTTATAGGCATCCACACTTTCCTGGAATTTATCAGATTTTAATAAAGAGTTTCCCAGATTATAATAAGCATTCTGCTGTGCTTCCTTGTCATTTTTAAGTGCCGCACTTCCTGAATAATATTTGGCAGCTTCCTCTAATTTATCCTGGCGATACAATGCATTTCCTAAATTATAATTTGCTTCATACGAGTGATCATTCTTCTCCATTCCCTTGCGGTAATTCAACTCAGCGTCAGAATATTTTTTTTGTTTGTATTCTTTATTTCCTTCGCGGATGAGTGATCGTTCGTTTTGTGCAAATATGTTTAGCGATAGAAAAACTACTATTGTTAAAAGTAAACTATTTTTTTTAAGTGACATTTCAATTTTTAAGTGCTATTGTGTGTTACAAGAACTTTTATCGTTATCAAACTTTTTATTCACTATTACACAAGTTTCTTTCAGAATGACAATCAGCGTGAGTTTTAAATTCTTAATTCTTAATTCTTCATTTGATTCTTCACTCCAAACAAATTTAGTCGTGTAAACCATTTGCTTTTCTTTTCACCCAATAAAAACTCAAGAAGAAATAAAAACAGCGCTGCACTCAGGAAATACTGAAACTGATTTTCATAATCTGTAAACATTTTCGCCTGAAATTCTTTTTTATCTAACGCATTTATCTCTTTCAAAATTATATCGAGTCCATCATCACTGTTGGATGCACGCACAAATTTTCCTTTTCCTGCTTCGGCAATTTCCTGTAATGCTGTCGCATCTAATTTGGTTAGTACAGTCTGTCCATTATTATCCTGGCGGAAGCCTACACGTACACCATTGTTATAAATAGGTATAGGTGCTCCTTCGGGTGAGCCCATTCCGATGGTATAAATTTTCATTCCCTGTTCAGCTGCTTTCTTTGCTGATTCCACAGCGTCATCTTCATGATTTTCTCCATCAGTAATAATGATTATAGCACTGTGTTTTTTCGAGCTATCTGAGAAAGCAGAAGCAGCCATTTCAATAGCAGCACCGATCGCTGTGCCTTGTCGTGGTACAATATCGGGTTCCACAGTGGAGAGAAATAACTTAGCAGCCCCGTAATCAGTTGTGATTGGCAATTGCATATAAGCGTCACCTGCAAATACAACTAATCCGATTCTGTCACCTTGCAATTTATCAATCAATCTTGATATTGCCTGCTTGCTTCTTTCCAAACGGTTAGGACGAATATCTTCTGCCTTCATG
This sequence comes from Bacteroidota bacterium, assembly GCA_031366005.1. GTDB lineage: Bacteria > Bacteroidota > Bacteroidia > AKYH767-A > OLB10 > JANLUX01. The sequence continues at coordinate 9,435 of JANLZB010000018.1, forward strand.
CTGTTTGAAACATCAAGGGCAATCACAATGTCAGCTCCTTTGCGTTTTACTTCTTCCAGTTTCGATCCGATTAATGGTCCGCAAACAGCAGCCACCATAAAAGCAAAAGCAAGCATAAGTAAACTGAATTTCATTCCGGGTCGTGAAATAGAAACATCAGGAAATAATTTTCTTATCATGGGCATTTCTCCAAAACGCCTTAATGCTTTTTTCTTCCATCGTTTCATTATCCAATAAGAGATAACAAATACCGGCAGCAGTGCAAATAGGTAAATAAATTCAGGATATGTTAAACGAAACATGATTTATCTGCGAATACGAATTGATACGAATTTACGAAGGAGTACTTTTAACAATTTAACAATTTAACAATTCAACAATTTAACAATTTAACTAAGCAACCAATCATCTACGGAAGATTCCGCAGCCATGTATAACGCAGAAATAATTCCAATGCTATCAGCACACATGCGGCTAATAACCATGGAAGATATTCTTCGGTATAACGTTTAAATTCTGTTACTTCAATTTTTGTTTTCTCCAGCTTATCAATTTCCTGGAAGATAGCTTGCAGCTTTTTATTGTTTGTTGCCCTGAAATATTTTCCATCTGTTGAATTGGCAATTTGTGTCATCAGGTCCTCATCAATCTGCACTTCCATGTTTTGATATTGTGTGCCGAATGGAGTCTGAACAGGATAAGGAGCCATTCCTTTAGTTCCAACACCAACAGCATACACTCTGATGCCAAATGTCTTAGCAATTTCACCTGCAGTTAATGGAGGAACACTGCCCATGTTGCTCACACCATCAGTTATCAGAATTACTGCTTTGCTTTTTGTTTTGCTGTCCTTCACACGGGCTACCGCAGTTGCAAGTCCATCACCGATAGCTGTGCCGTCCTGCAACATACCTGGTTTAATATCCTGCATCAGGTTTTTCAAAACAGCATGATCAGAAGTTATAGGGCACTGCGTAAAACTCTCTCCGCTAAAAATTACTAAACCAATTAAATCATTTGGACGTCCTTCAATAAAATCCAATGCAACACGCTTGGCTGCTTCAATTCTGTTTGGTTTAAAATCCTCAGCCAGCATACTGGTTGAAATATCCAAAGCAATCACAATTGAAATTCCTTCAGTGGTAACATTGGAACCGCGTGAGCTGGATTGCGGCCGTGCTAAAGCAACAATCATCAAACATACCGCAAGTATGCGAAGTACAATTGGAAAATTTAATAACCGCTGACGTAATGTAGGACGATAATTCCTAAATGCTTCTGTGCTGCTGATAAGAATACGCGGACGGTGATGACGCTTGAATTTCCAGTAGTAAAAAATCATTAATGGAACCAGAATAAAAAGCCAGAAGAATTGCGGATGCTTAAATGTTACATCATTAAAATAACTAAGCATGCTTCACCTCCTCTTTTGATAGCTCTGGCTTTGGTAAAGCTACTTGTGCATTTGCATTTACAAACTGCAATGCATCTCTCATGCTTTGCTCATTCTCATTTGCAATGGGTTGTGCTTTTGCAAACTTTACCATGTCAGCCAGCAGGAGCATTGTTGCTAAATGCTCTCTGGATGCATTGTTTAATTGCAGAGCAAATGAATGCTGTAATATTTCATCGGTTGTGAGCTCCATTGCATTCACGCTCCAGCGATGTTCAATAAACTGGCGTATGATATCAGTTAATCGTGTGTGATAAGATTTGAAATTTCCCTGCTGCCATACTTTTTCTGCATCTAACTTTTGTAATTCTTCCAAAGCAATTTCATGTGCAGGACGTGCAGGAATTTTTTTCTCAAAAACTTTTAGAGGACGATTTTTTCTTTTCTGATAGAAATAATATCCAACCAATGCAGCTAACAATATTCCCAGTACACCTAAAACCCATGGAAGATAATCACGCCAGGTGAGAGGAACTTCCACCACTCCGCGGATATCCTTAATAGGTTTGGTGGTATCCACAGGAACTGTGAAAACAGAAATCAAAAGCGGATTTGTTTCTGCAACTTTTTGCGCAGTATCACCATTATTAAAAAATTCAAATGGCGGAATTACAAAATAACCTGAGTCATAAGCGGAAAGGGTAAGCATTTGCTTACGTTGAAGAATAGTTGCATCTGAATTTTTTACAGTATCAATATTTCCTTTTTCAATAATTTCAATTTTACCGATTGAATCAGGTAACTGAAACCAGGGAATATTAAGCGTACGGTTTTGTTTTAACTCAACTTCAAGATGAACAGGTTGTCCGACAAAAATTTTATTGGAATCAACTTTTGCTGTAGCTATTGATTGTGCATTTGATTGAAATGAGATCAGAAATGATAGAACAACGATTAAACTATTTCTGATGTTATTCAGGAGGAAACTATTTATAGGTTTCCGAAAAAGGAAGGTTTGAAACAAAAATTGCTTTTTATCTTCTATCAAACGTTCCTGCGTATTCTTAAATAGTTTCCTCCTGAATGACAAAAGGCGCTGTTCTGTACTCTTAAATAGTTTCCTCCTGAATGACATTTCTCTTCGTTAAAATCTTCTTTCGCGTTTCTTAAATAAGTTGATCAATAAAGGCACATAGTTTTGATCAGTACGCATGGTAGTGAAATCAACTCCGCTACGATTGAGTAATTCAATTGTCTGGCGATCATTTTGTTTCCACCATAAATTGTAATCACGCCTTGCATTTATGTTAGAGGTATCCATCACACTTACATCACCTGTTTCGGCATCCGTAAAACGTACAAGACCGATGTCAGGCATTTCTGCTTCGCGTTCATCATAAATACGTATGGCAGCCATGTCATGTTTTTTAGATGCAATCTTTAAAGCATCTGCATATCCTTTGCCCATGAAATCAGAAATCAAAAATGCAATGCTTCGTTTTTTAATCATGTTATTAAAGTATCGTATCGCACCTCCGATGTCAGTTCCTTTTGATTCAGGTTCCAGGTTAATGAGCTCGCGAATAATGCGAAGGATATGCGACTTACCTTTTTTAGGAGGAATAAACTTTTCAATTTTATCACTGAAAAAAATTACTCCTGTTTTATCGTTGTTTTCAATTGCTGAGAATGCAAGCACTGCGCATAACTCTGTAATCAGATCACGTTTGAATTGTTTGCGTGTTCCAAAAGCACCACTTCCACTTACGTCAACCAATAACATTACGGTAAGCTCGCGCTCTTCTTCAAAAATCTTTACGTAAGGATGATTAAAACGCGCAGTAACGTTCCAGTCGATGCTGCGGATATCATCACCATGCATGTATTCACGCACTTCACTAAAAGCCATACCACGTCCTTTGAACGCACTATGATATTCACCTGAAAATATCTGTGCAGACAATCCGCGCGTTTTGATCTCAATCTTGCGGACTTTCTTTAATAGCTCTGTGGTCTCCATTTTCAGTCTTCAGTCTTCGGTCAACAGTCATCAGTCTTCAGCCGGCAACAGCTATTCCTGCTGACTGCTGACTGCCTACTGCCTACTGTGAACTGCCTACTTTCTTTACGGTACTTCAACAACGTTTAACACTTCATTAATCACCTCATCCTGTGTTATGTTTTCAGCTTCTGCTTCATAAGTTAAACCAATACGATGACGCATTACATCATGGCTGATTGCCCGCACATCTTCAGGGATTACATAACCTCTGCGTTTGATAAATGCATACGCTTTTGATGCAAGAGCGAGATTAATACTTGCACGTGGTGATCCACCATAACTTATGAGTTGTTCTAACTTTTTAAGATTTGCATCTTTTGGAAAACGTGTTGCAAAAACAATATCTAAAATATATTTCTCAATTTTTTCATCCATATAAACTTCGCGAACAGCATTGCGTGCTTTTAAGATGGAATCAGGATTTAAAATATGATTAATTGTTTTTTGTTCGCTTGAGAGATTCTGGCGGATGATTAATCTTTCTTCTTCCTTGCTCGGATAACCAATCACTACTTTCAACATAAAACGATCAAGCTGCGCCTCAGGCAATGGATAAGTTCCTTCCTGTTCAATGGGGTTTTGGGTTGCTAAAACAAGGAATGGTTCTACCAGCTTAAAGGTTTCATCACCGATGGTAATCTGTCTTTCCTGCATGGCTTCAAGCAAAGCACTCTGCACTTTTGCAGGCGCACGGTTGATCTCATCAGCCAGAATAAAATTAGCGAAGATGGGTCCTTTGCGAACTGTGAATTTTTCATCACGCTGGTTGTAAATCACTGTGCCGATCAAATCAGCAGGTAAAAGATCAGGAGTGAATTGCAATCGGCTGAAGCGTGCATTGATTGCTGATGCAAGCGATTTAATGGCGAGTGTTTTTGCAAGGCCCGGAACTCCTTCGAGCAATATATGACCGTTGCTGAGCAATCCTATCAGTAAACGATCGAGCATGTATTTCTGACCGATTATTGCTTTGCCTAATTCAATGTTGAGCAGCTCGATAAAAGCGCTTTCCTGTTGAATTTTTTCGTTGATTTCGCGTATGTCCATCATGGTTTTTCAGGATAAAATTTGGAGGTGCAAGTATAACTGAATTTTTATGAAAGGGTTGTGAAATTGATAGTTAAAAGGTTGTTAAAAAAATTATACAATAAGGCGGTTAAATTCTTTTTTGAGTTGCTGAAATAAAAGGCATTGAAAAATAATTATCAAACAAAACAGACGCAGATTAACAGATGGGAACAGATTTTTATGAAGATTAATCAAACTAATTCGTACACTCTGAACATACGCTTATTTGACGGCAAACAAAAATTTGGTGAATTAATTTTCGGATAAGTGTTAATCATGCCGTAGGCAAAAATCTATTCTAATAATCTGTTCCCATCTGTAAATCTGCGTATTGATTTATTCCGCCTCTTTTTTACTGTGAATGAAGTCATAACGTTATCAATAAAAAAAATGAGGGGGAAAATTCTGACGACTGGAAAATTTCCACCACAACAAAAAAAATTTAGCCCATAAAACATATTTTATTGTTCGGTGAACACTATTAATTTACTTCTATTTTTACAACGTAAATAAAATTAAGGCAATCATTAATCTAAAATCGTAAATCTAAAATCATTAATCAAAAAAAACATGGCAACACTACCCAACAACGGAACTTCGTTTTATAATGACGTGCTTTCTTATTTTGACAAAGCTGCTTCGTTCACCAATTTTGAACCGGGACTTTTAAAACAAATAAAAGTTTGCAACAGCGTGTATAAATTTTATTTCCCGATGGAGGTGGATAATAAAATACAGGTGATAGAAGGAATACGTGTACAGCATAGCCAACATAAAACGCCAACCAAGGGAGGTATTCGTTACAGTGAATTTGTTGACGAAGATGAAGTGAAAGCGCTTGCTACATTGATGACTTTTAAATGTGCCGTGGTTGATATTCCCTTCGGTGGTGCAAAAGGAGGAATAAAGATTAACCCTTCGCAGTTTACTGTTCCGCAATTAGAACGAATGACAAGGCGATACACTACTGAACTGATTAAGAAAAATATGATAGGACCATCAGTGGATGTGCCTGCACCGGATTATGGAAGCGGACCGCGTGAGATGGCATGGATTGCTGATACGTATGCAACATTCAAATATGATGATTTGAATGCATTGGGTTGTGTGACTGGTAAACCACTCGGACAAGGTGGAGTGGCAGGCAGAACGGAAGCTACCGGTCAAGGTGTATATTTTGGTGTGCGCGAGGCATTAAGACACTCAGAAGATTTAAAAGAACTGGGACTCACACCAGGCGTTGAAGGCAAAAGAATTATTGTGCAGGGCTTAGGAAACGTAGGCTTTTATGCTGCTAAATTTTTTATGGAAGGAGGAGGAATAGTTACCGGATTAATTGAACGCGAAGGTGGTATTTATAATGAAAACGGATTGAATGTTGACGAGGTTTTTGCGCATCGCAAACAGTCTGGTTCGATACTGAATTTTAAGGGAGCTAAAAATTTTGAAGATGGCATGAGCCTGATGGAAGTGGACTGTGATATACTGGTGCCAGCTGCATTGGAAAACCAGATTACAAAAGATAACGCACCACGTATTAAGGCAAAAATAATTGCTGAAGGTGCTAACGGACCAGTGACTAAAGAAGCAGAAGAAATACTCAACCAAAAGAAAGTAATGATTATACCTGATCTTTTTTTGAATGCAGGAGGTGTTACAGTTTCTTATTTTGAATGGCTGAAAAATCTTTCACACGTTCGCTTTGGCAGGATGGAAAAACGTTTCCAGGAAATGTCAACACTGCAACTGGTAAATGCGATTGAACGCATCACCGGTAAATCGTTAGGACAATCAGAAAAGAACGCACTTACACATGGCGCTGATGAAATAGATTATGTGCGTTCAGGTTTGGAGGAAACAATGATTTTTGCATACAACGAAATCCGTGAAATAAAAAAACAAAATCCAAAAATCACCGACCTGCGCACAGCAGCTTTTGTGAGTGGTATTAATAAGTTAGGCGTGGCTTACCAGTCGCTGGGAATATTCCCGTAAGGAAATAAATTTTAAAATTATACATTATACTTCATGTTTCAACTTTGCCAAAGCTTTAAAACTTTGGCAAAGTTATTAGCCCTACCTTCGTTTTAAATAAACTACTGTAAAAACTACCAACTGATGCGCAAACAAATTCTACTAATTGCAATGCTGATGATAAACAGCATGGTGATGAATGGACAGGCACCGGCATGGGAGTGGGCGAAGAGTGCGGGAGGGGTTGGCGAGGATGGGGCATACAGGATTGCTGTAAATAGAAATGGAGATTCATACATTACAGGTTTATTCAGTAATCCTTCAATAATCTTTGGAGGTACCCTTTTAACTAGTTCCGGAGGGACTGATATTTTTATTGTAAAGTATGACAGTCTTGCAAATGTAATATGGGCAAAAAAAGCCGGGGGAAACGACAGAGATGCCGGATATGGAATAGCTATAGACAATAACGGAAATTCATATATTTCAGGTACTTTTCGTAGTACCACAATAACTTTTGATTCTATCACTTTAACGAATACAAACCCACCATTTGATGATTTATTCATTGCTAAGTATGATGCCTTTGGTAATATATTATGGGTCAGGAATGGTATAGGAAGCAGTTATGATCAAGCCATTGATATAACTGTTGATGCAAGTGGTTATGTTTATGTTACAGGATCATTTCTTAGCCCTGTTCTTTTCTTAGGAAATAATATATTGATTAATTACTCTGGTGGTTCAATTAATGAAATTTTTCTTGCTAAATACGATTCATTAGGAAATATCATTTGGGCTCGGAGTTCCAACGGATCTGGAACCACTGGCGCGGGTGACTATGGTTACAGCATTAAAGCAGATGCCGGTGGTGGCGTTTATGTAACAGGGGATTTTTATGGTCCAACACTTGCGTTTAATAACACTATTTTAATTAATAATGATTCATCCGGAATAAATAATGATATTTACCTTGCAAAATATGATAGTTCGGGAAATTTTATATGGGCTACAAGTGTAGGAGGGCATGAGAATGACGGGAGCCGTACTTGTGCACTCGATGGTTATGGCCATTTATACCTTACAGGTTACTTCGAAAGTCCATCCGTAAATTTTGGCAACATCACCCTAGTTAATATTTCTAATTCTTATGATGATATTTTTATTACTAAATACGATACCTCTGGAAATGTTATGTGGGCAAAGAGTGCAGGTGGAAACTATCAGGATGAAGGTGTTGGTATTGCGCCAGATCAGAATGGAAACTTATATATTTCCGGTGATTTTAAGAGTAGCTTAATAACATTTGGAATTACCAGTTTGGTACAAGCCGGATATAAAGATATTTTTATCGTGAAACTTGATTCTGCAGGTAATACACTTTGGGCAAAACAAATAGGTGGAAGTGGATTTGAATATTGCAATGGTTTAGGATTAGATGCAAACGGTTACCTATATGTGGCAGGTGGTTATGAAAGTCCAATGCTTGCATTTGGCAACACTATTCTGACCAATGCAGGAAACTATGATGTTTTTATAGCGAAACTTGATACTACTTTTACAACTGGAATTCAGGAAATCAATACTTCATACTCAATCTCCCTTTTCCCCAACCCCACCGATTCACACCTCACCATCACCAGCCCCGCCACCATTGATGAAATAAAAATCAGCAACTTATTAGGTCAGGTTATTTATCATACCAAACCCAATCAAAAAAATGTGGAGCTGCAGATAGATAGGGAAGGAGTTTATTTTGTGTCGTTAACAACGGGCACTCAAACGGTGACGAGGAAGTTGGTGGTGCAGCAGTGAGGATGAAGTTGAAAGTGGAGAGTTGACAGTGGACAATTGATGAACGTAGCACATTTTTTTTAACTTATATTTGAATTAAAGCTATTCAAATGAGTATTGCATTGATAAAAATAAAAAAGCAGGATATTCCGGTATTTAAAAAATTACTCACTGCTTTTAAGGATGTCAAAATGCGCATCATAAAAGATGAGGAAGATTTGATGGCTAAACTGATTGATGAAGGGCTGTCGAGCGAAACCATACCAACAGACTTTTTTAAGAAAGAATTGCAAAAACATGCTGCTGGCCGTTAAAGGTTCTTTTTACCGCGACTGGAAAAAAATCAGGAATAAAGAACTTAGCAGACTGCTGAAGGTGAAAATAAGTGAAATAGAAATTGCGTCACGATCATCACAAATTAGTCATCTTAAAAAACTAAGGAATTATTCAGCCCGATATAAAATAGAGCTTTAAGCAGGAAATAAAATTTTTTGGGCTTTATGTATTGTTAAAGAAAATAAAATAGAATTGCTGCGTCTTAAATCTGAAATCTATTTTAAAAAGAATCTTTAAAGGTTCATCTCCTTTCGATTGTTGATGTCATTAAATTTTATCGTGTAGAAGTATTCTCAGCGAACATCCAAACTTGCCCCAATCTATCTTTGGTCAGTTGAAAAAAAATCCGGCCAAAAGAAGAAAGATTATCTCACGCAACTTATTGCCACGTTTCTGCGTCTTGACTACAAACTAATCTTTATGAAAAATTTTGTTATTGCTGTTATGCTGTTTACTTCAAGTATTAATTCTTCTTTCGGATCACATGAAATAGGAGGTGAAATAACTGCCAGAAATATTGGTGGGTTAACTTATGAAATAACATTTAATCATTACTATGATACAACTGGTATTGGAGCTATAGTTTATGAATATTTGTGCATTAATGATTCTTCCGGGTCATGGATATTAACGGATAACATTGCTCTTACTCCTGCCGTGTTTTCTATTAATGGTTTTCAAAGATTAACTTATGTAGATACAGTTACTTTTCCTGCAAAAGGATTTTACAATATAGGTTATCAAGATTGTTGCCGGTATTCGGCAATTGCAAATATGGGTGGAGGAAATACTAATATATTCATCAAGAGTTTGCTATATGCCGACTCTACAAATTCAACCCCTTATTTTTTAACGCCCGGAATTTTATTTGCACAGCTTAATGATACTTTCAGCTATAATTTGCTTGCATTTGATGCTGACGGAGATTCATTAGAGTTTAGTATTGATACACCATTGGTAAATCTTTTTAACAGTTGTTGGGGATTAGGAATTGGTCATAGCAATTATACCTTTCCACCATCAGATCCTACACTTCCCTTTTCAATTAATTCTCAAACAGGACAGATTACCTATTTGCCGACTATACAGGGATATTTTCAATACAGAGCAATTGTAAAGGAATATCGAAATGGAGTTTTTCTTGGTAGCATAGAAAGAGATATGCCGATATTAGTTGGAAATTTTACGGGGCTTAATGAGCTAACTAATAAGCAAGACATTACTAAAATTTATCCAAATCCTTCTAATGGTACAATCACCATCACCAGCCCCGCCACCATTGATGAAATAAAAATCAGCAACTTATTAGGTCAGGTTATTTATCATACCAAACCCAATCAAAAAAAT
>JANLZB010000096.1:0-36920 GCA_031366005.1 Bacteroidota bacterium
ACCATTGCCGGTTACATTGCAGATGGTGCTATGGCATTTCTTAAAGCGGAGTATAAAGTATTAGCTGTATATGTAGTTATTGCCTCCCTTTGCTTAGGTTACCTCAGCACCACTTCCGAACGTTCGCATCCTATGATTGTAGTAGCATTTATTATCGGTGCGATTTTTAGTTGCCTTGCAGGTTTTATCGGGATGAAAATTGCTACCAAAGCAAACGTTCGAACCGCTCATGCAGCCCGTACCAGTTTATCCAAAGCATTGAATGTTTCATTCACAGGTGGTTCCGTTATGGGTTTAGGTGTGGCGGGTCTGGCAGTGCTTGGTTTAGGTTCACTATTTATAATTTTTAAGTCAATGTTTGTGGGTGCTGATGTTAACGGACCGGAAATGGAACGGGCATTGGAAGTGCTGATGGGTTTTTCATTAGGCGCAGAAAGCATTGCTTTGTTTGCACGTGTTGGTGGAGGTATTTATACAAAAGCAGCTGATGTTGGTGCTGATCTTGTTGGAAAAGTAGAAGCCGGAATTCCCGAAGATGACCCACGTAACCCTGCAACTATTGCTGATAACGTGGGTGATAATGTGGGTGATGTAGCCGGTATGGGTGCGGATTTATTTGGATCTTATGTGGCAACTGTTTTAGCAACCATGGTTTTAGGAAGAGAGATTCATTCTGTTGATAATTTCGGTGGAATTGCTCCTATATTATTACCAATGGCTATTGCGGGTGTTGGTTTGTTATTTTCAATTGTTGGAACCTGGTTTGTCAGAATAAAAGAAGGAGCAACCAATGTTCAGGGCGCATTGAATATCGGTAACTGGATGTCCATTATTCTAACAGCTATTGCCTCTTATTTTTTAATTACCTGGATGTTACCGGAAGGAGCAATGAACATGAGCCGTTTAAACTCAATGCCATTTACTTCGCGTGATGTGTTTTATGCTGTTGCCACAGGATTGGTGGTGGGCGCATTAATGAGCATGGTAACTGAATATTATTGTGCGATGGGAAGAAGACCTGTATTATCCATTGTAAAAAAATCTTCAACCGGACACGCAACAAATATTATTGGCGGACTTGCAATGGGTATGGAAAGCACATTGCTTCCAATTATCATTCTTGCTGTTGGAATAGTTGTGTCTTACTCATTTGCCGGATTGTATGGAGTAAGTATTGCAGCTGCGGGAATGATGGCAACCACCGCAATGCAGTTAGCAATTGATGCATTTGGGCCAATCGCTGACAACGCAGGTGGTATTGCCGAGATGAGTGAGTTGCCAAAAGAAGTGCGTGAGAAAACAGATATATTAGATGCAGTTGGAAATACTACTGCTGCAACAGGAAAAGGATTCGCCATTGCTTCAGCAGCGCTAACATCATTAGCTTTATTTGCAGCCTTTGTCGGAACTTCTAAAATCGAGAGTATTGATTTATATAAAGCACCTGTGTTGGCAGGCCTGTTCATTGGTGGAGTGATACCATACATTTTTTCTTCTCTTGCCATTAATGCAGTAGGACGTGCAGCTATGGCGATGGTGGAAGAAGTAAGGAGACAGTTTCGTGAGATAAAAGGAATAATGGAAGGAACCGGTAAACCTGAATACGAAAAATGTGTTGCTATCTCTACACAAGCCGCTTTGCGCGAAATGATTTTGCCTGGTGCAATTGCCTTGATTGTTCCATTATTAATTGGTTTTGGTTTGAAAGGTGTGTTTGATAATATTGCTGGTCCTCATAGCTCAGCCCAAATACTTGGAGCCGTTCTTGCCGGTGTAACTGTTAGTGGTGTTTTAATGGCATTATTTCAAAGTAATGCCGGTGGTGCATGGGACAATGCAAAAAAATCTTTCGAAAAAGGAGTTGAGATAAACGGTCAGATGTATTACAAAGGTTCTGAACCACATAAAGCATCTGTAACCGGTGATACTGTGGGTGATCCTTTTAAAGACACTTCAGGCCCTTCAATGAATATTCTTATTAAACTGATGTCAATTGTATCGCTGATTATTGCAGCGTATTTATAGGATTTAAAATCTAACTAAGAGGCGCAAAGTCATAGAGAAAATCTCTGAAACTTTGCGCCTCTTCGTTTTTTATATGATTTGATTCATCAATCGTATATTCAGCTTTGATAATTACTGTTCAGAGAAAACCAAGAATTTTTTCTCACTGGGAGGTAATCTTAGGTTACTTACAAAATCGCTCACCAGCACTTTTTGCATTACTTTTTTTAACTGATTAAAGCTCCTCGGTTTAGTAATATATAAATGTGCTTTGCCTTTCAGGCTTTTCTCTATATCCACAGGTGATATTGAAGTTGTATAGATGATAACAGGAATATTCTTTAGCCGCTCGCTTGCTTTCAATTCTTGTAAACACTCAAATCCGTTTTTCAGCGGCATGTTTAAATCTAAAAAAATCATTTGCGGAAGCGTTAATGTTTTTTGATTGAGGAAAGTCATCAGTTCAACTCCATTATCTACATGAAACAGTTCAAGATTTAAACTTATATCGTTAAATGCTTCAGTAAAAACCATGTAATCATCTTTATCATCCTCCGCGAGCAAAACATACTCATCTTTTGGAATATTAGAAGTGCCTGAAGACATTATCTGAAAGAAGTTAAAAAATATGCCACCCAAAAATAATTATGGGGACTGATCCTCAGAAAATTTCTAAATAAAACCGGTTTTTATAAAAGAAAAATTCTATTACTTATTGCCGGTAATCAAAGACTAAAAGAAAACTCTTTTTTTTAAAAACAGAAATTAAAATCTTACTGCTCAATTACTTTTGCATTCGGAAATTTAACAGTCCACAATTTAAGTGCCTTCATATGTGGAATGGTAATAGTGGTACGCTCATCAAGGCGTACTTTAATTTTTGCTTTAGTGGGAGCTTGTGTCAAAATGATCTTCTTTACTCTGCTCGGATATTTATTTTTCATATTACAATGATAACAATTTCTAAGTGAATATATTGTTAAATTTTGATAAATCTTACTCACAATGGCATTATGACATTAAGTGTTTCAAAGTTGACATAAACAACTGTTTTTAAATAACTTATGTCTTAGTAAGCTGATAAGAAAAACAAGTTGTTAAACAAAAGTTACACAATTAAGACATTTTCAGCTTATAAGATGGTGAATTATGATAGATAATAAAGAAATAATGATCAATTTTGATAGTTGGAGGATAATCTCCGATTTTCACAAAATGACTTCCGTTTTTCTTTATTCCTTTTGTACCGTTATTACAGGCAGAGGCAGTTGAAATCATTTACCTTCTTTTCTAACCACAATATTTTACTCTTCCAGATAGGTTTTTAAAATGTTGCTGCGTGAAGTATGTTTTAACCTATTCATTGCTTTTTCTTTTATTTGTCTCACACGCTCGCGTGTAATTTCAAAACGTTCACCTATTTCTTCTAATGTCATAGCAGGTTCTCCTAATCCAAAGTAAAGTCTTATCACATTTGCCTCCATTGGTCCGAGTGTAACTAAAGCTCTTTCAATTTCAGCATTTAAGGATGTGGTGTTAAAGTTAATTTCTGCAGTATGATCCCCATCATCGCACGCAATAAGATCCATCATTGTACTGTCATCCTCTCCTGTCAGCGGTGCATCCATGCTTACATGTTTACCTGCAGAACGCATCGTATCAATTATATCATCAGTGCTTATATTGAGAATAAGGGCAATTTCTTCATTAGTAGGAGGACGTTCAAATTTTTGCGACAGTTCAGAAAATACTTTATTAATCTTGCTTATATGTGCAATTTTATTTCCCGGCAACCGAACTATGCGTGCGTGTTCAGCAAGAGAAAGTAAAATTGTTTGCCGTATCCACCACACCGCATAGGAAATAAATTTAAAGCCACGCTGCTCATCAAATCGCATTGCTGCTTTTATCAATCCTATATTACCTTCACTGATTAAATCGCTTAAGCTAAGACCTTGATTCTGGTATTGCTTGGCAACTGATACCACGAAACGCAGGTTTGCTTTAGTAAGTTTTTCCAATGCATCATTATCCCCTTGTTTAATTTTTTTAGTAAGCTCCACTTCCTCATCAGGAGTAAGCAACGGAACCTTTCCTATTTCCTGCAAATATTTATCAAGCGATGCAGTTTCGCGATTGGTAACCTGTTTTACAATTTTTAATTGTTTCATAAATTTATTTTTTTGGATTAAAAACAACTGCTGAACGATGGTGTTAAGCATTAGTTACAAAAAAATAAATGCTGTTAAAAGACAGGTTGTAAGAAATTTCAACAAAGTATTTAATACGAAGCCTGCTATTAAAGAAAAGTGTAAGAATTAAAATTTTTACGTCTGATTTTTACATGTTTTAGTACTTATTCGTAGTAATGAAAACAATTTAAGATTTTTTAAAATTGAAATTTTATTGATAATAAGACGAAAAATTTGAAGTGGATTTTCAGACTATTACCAAAGAAAAAATAATTCCGGAAGAAAAAAAAATTACTTATTTTTTAAAAAGCGATTCGCTGATTACAAATTTTCAAAGGAACAAACCATTACTCCATCTGTCAATGTTTTGGTGTTTCCATGCCCGTCATGCAGAATGCAATTAAAACTAATTAAGACTGTAGCACCGGTATTTCCACCTAATGACCAGAATTTTTTACGATCAGTAATTTTGAATACGCTACCTGTTTGATTGCCTGTTCCATCATATGTTGACCATTTTGCTCCATTTATATAATAAGTAAGTCGTACTCCTATTTCAGCATCAGGATTCATTACATAATTAAAATTACCAGGGCTAAAAAAGTTATAGAAAATATCAGAGTCAGGCATATTTCCTAAAAATTTTAAGTATCCTTTGTCCAGTTCAACTATTGGATTGCCCATACTCACATCCTCAAAACCACAGCTCCAGGAACTCTCACTGCTGTCAGGAGGAGTAGCAAGGAATGAAGAAGAACCCACTGTTTGCTGATAAGTGCTCCCCTCCATATAAGAGATATCAGTTCCATCCAGCTTGAAACTTACCTGTGCAGGAGAATTTACTGTTACCATTGGATTTGGATTGTTAATGGGAGTACCTGGTGTAATCTCATCTCCCTTGTTTTTTTTACAGCCTGCAAACGCTATGGCGATGCTGATTACGATTGCATAAAATCTTGTCATATTGTATTGGAGTGTTTTAAATTTATGAAATACGAATTTAAGGTTTTGTTGATGAATAGATTAAAATCAATAATGGAGTTATGCAGAATCACTACTTATTCAATTGCAAAGTGTGCTTCCATTTCATAACGGTATTTTATTTTTCTGAAGTTAAGTCCTTCGTTAGCGCTGCTTGCTTCATCTATCATCATAGTATTACTCTCCATACGTCCTTTATACATAGGGAAATCGTTCTGTTCAATTTCCTTAACATAAAGCACAGCACCTGCTTTTGCACCGATGCCTTCCAGTAAATATTGCGCTTTTGCTTTTGCATTCTGCAATGCTTCTTTTTTTAATTGCTTCCTGTATTCCGCCTGCTTGCTGCTACTGGTTTTATTAACGTAAATATTTTGCGTAGCATTATCATCCAGCATATTTACCAGCTTATCCACTTCTGACGGGTTACTGAATTTGATAATATATGTAGTGGACTGAAGAAGGTCAGGCTGTTCTTTCTTTCTCTTTCGATGCCACCAGTTTGTATTATCAAACCCACTCATATCCTGCACCTCAATCCGATCTTTACTGATACCTGCCTTTTCGCACGTAGCCAGGAAATTCCTGGAGATTTCATCAATACTTTGTTTCTCCTTTTGTTTATTGTAGTATTCCTGCAAAGTAATGCCCGTATATATTTCATCGGGAACCACCTCCATTTCTGCGCTGCCGGTTACTTCTATTTTTTTAACAGGGTCATACAAGGTAATTGTTTGTTGAGCCAAATTAATTTTGGGAACAGTAAACAATAAAATAATAATTAATTTTTTCATAACCTGATGTTTATAAAAGAGAGTTATCATAAAGCAAATTTAATATTAATGAAGTACCATAATATAACCTGAATTTCTTCTTTGAGTTAATCGTCTTGTAGAAATCTATATGTGAAGTTTTGAAAACATTTCTACCATTATAAAAGCAATGCAATTGAAAAAATAATGTCACTTATAAATGCATTATTGCGGAGAGAGTGGGATTCGAACCCACGGTAAGCTTTTGACCTACACACGCTTTCCAAGCGTGCTCCTTAAGCCACTCGGACATCTCTCCGTTGAATGGAATGGAAGCGCAAAACTATTTAATTTAACTTGAGTACGGGATTAGATTTGCATTGCAGATGGAGAAATTACTCAGGCATGAAACGCAGATTTACAGAAGACAACAGATTTAAACATTAATAAGGATTAGTACAGTCCCGATTAATCGGGACATTTGCGGCATTGATTATCCTTTGAAGAAATAATAACTCAGATATTAATCTTTAAAATCTTATCTGTTCCCTTCTGTAAATCTGCATTTCCTTACGAAATAAATTGTAGTGCGTTATTGAATATTTAATCCCGACCCACGATGATTTAAGCGAACTTGTTTTGTAGTCCCCATTTTATAAAAATCTGCATACCAATATAAATTCCCATACAGTTTGCAATAAAATCAACCCAGTCTGCAGTCCGGTCAGTTAGAATATAACCCTGGTATAATTCAATCAGTCCTCCATAAATAATTGCAAATACTGTTGCAGAACCGGCAGCGTGCAGCAATGCAAATTTTAATTGTGTTTGTTTTCTGAAACCGCTGCTTAAGAGAAAAACTAAAATTGCATAACAGGTGGCATGTGCTGCTTTATCCAATGAAAATAAATCCCAGAAGGAGGGAAGATGCAAAGTTGCCGGAGAGACGGTGCTAAGAATAAAAATAAGCAACGCCCAGCTTAAACCGGGCCATGTATGCTTAATAAAATTCATTAAAGAAGAAATAGTATACTATGCGCCCACTAATCCTGAATATTGCTCTGCAGTCATCAGGTTATTTAGTTGAGCAGGATCTGTAATTTTAATTTTCACCATCCATCCTTCACCATAACAATCTTTATTAACAAGTGATGGGTCTGACTCAAGTTTGCTGTTAACTTCCATTACTTCACCTGTGATGGGCATAAACAAATCAGATACGGTTTTTACCGCTTCTACAGTTCCGAAAACCGCTTCATGCTCCACGGTTTCTCCCACGGTTTCAACTTCAACATACACAATATCGCCTAATTCGCCTTGAGCGAAATCAGTGATGCCAACATAAGCAGTATCACCTTCAACACGAACCCACTCATGGTCATTGGTGTATTTTAAATCTGATGGAATATTCATAGCTTGTAATTTTTGCTAAAAATAATAATAAACATTATGGGGCTAAAGAGAATCGTAAGGAGATACCCGCATTCGTGTTGCTCGTTGGATACGATGTGGAAATAACCGGTGTATTGATTGTCCGCTCATAGAACAACCGAAGGTTTAAGCGATCGTTAACTGCATAATCAGCTGAAACTTTTATTGAATAAACATTTAAACCACCTGAAGGTTCATTTACACCTTCTAACAATTTACGGATAATGGTAATGTTTTTTCGTGCAGAAAAATCTGCAGTAAGATTAAGACTGCTGCCTTGATTGCCTCCAATGGATCTATTTTTTCCTCCTATTTTGAATGGTAAGCGGAATTTTGGCAAACGATAACCAAATCCAAAAGTCCATTCACTTCCTTTAATTTCAGTTAGCTGTGCACCGGTGAATGCCAGTGATAAATTTCGGTCCTTTCTATATTCAACACGGGTTTGAATATTGTTTTTCCAGGTGACATCAACTCCCAGCAATGGCCCGAATTGTTCGGAGATGGAAACCTGTGTTATCTCTTTCTTAGGTACTATGTTATTGCTGAGATCGCGAAATGCAGGATTGCCGTTTGATTCAAAATAATTAAGATTCCGTCCAAAATTATTAATGTTATATGCTGCGCGATAAGAGTGGCTTAATGTCACGTTGTTAAAAACTTTTTTAAATAACGGAAGCTTCGACAGTCCGTCATAAGTTATCCTCCAGTTAGGTTTAGGAACTTTTACAAATGGATTCAAAGAAATTTTTTCAGCAGAGATACCGCTGTAAGCAGAGAGGAATGCGAGTGTCATTACCTCTTGCTGTGTTCCACCATAGCCATCATTGTAAACTACTCCAAAAGAATCAGGTTGGGCAAAGCCTGATGAATTCGGATTTAATGCGGCTAACCTTTCACTTAATATAATTCTATTTCTGCTAAACTCTTCAAACACCGAGCTGCTGTAATCATCAGGATTGTCTTTAATAAATGACGTGTTCAATGCCAGCCATGACACACTGTAATTTCCTGTTTCGCTCAGACTTTGGTGTTCGAAATCAGAACCATTGTAACGGAAATATTCTGAGTTGTTCTGACTATAATTTTTATTAGCTGTCAATTCTATTTTAACTCCATCAATAGGCTCTATAGATGCACGACCTGTAATATTCTGAACATAAGTATTGGTGTATAAATTATTCAGACTTGTATCTCCTGTTATCCAGCCATTACGTGCTGATTTCTCACGGATATCTTTCTGGCTGCCGAATGCAAATCCAAACCCGGGCGAATTCTTGTCTAAATCCTGCCCAAGTATCTCCGAATAATTATTATATCCGGGCAATAATGTTCCGTTCGTTTCTGTGTATGTAAGTCCTACGGTTTTTAATCCCATAAACATTCTTCCCATAAACCTGACCGCCCCAGGAATTTCCGCAGGTTTCTTTTGTACTGGTGGT
The DNA here is from genome assembly GCA_031366005.1 of Bacteroidota bacterium. Classification (GTDB taxonomy): domain Bacteria; phylum Bacteroidota; class Bacteroidia; order AKYH767-A; family OLB10; genus JANLUX01. The sequence goes on from JANLZB010000096.1 coordinate 8,803, forward strand.
TTCACTCCTGTTGAGTCTGCAGAAAATTTCTTTGGTTGCTGTTTTTGTTTCGGTGCAGGGGGTGTCTTTGGCTTTGGTGAATTAAGTTTCTTCAAGAACGGAACTTTATTATACAACGTGGTCATTGTGAAATTTCCATTCAATTGCTTGGTATTACTGTTCTGAATCGTATTGCCCGTTCGCTGATCAGTACTATAAAGATTACGTGTGCTGTCAAGCACAAACTGCCCTGCCTGCCAGCCATAATTAAATCCGTATTTCGCATTTACCGATATCCAGTCAGTCAATGGAAATTTGCTTAGCGGTACAGTGTAATTCAAATTACCTGAATGCTGATATTGTTTATTGCGTCCACCTCTCCAGAAATTATGTTTTATCGAATCACGTTCTTCTCTTGAATCAATACGCCCATCAGGTTCATCTATTACAGAATAATTATTTGCATTGAAATCAAATTTCAAACCTTTGGTGATGTCATGACGAAGATCATACGTTCTGCGCATCTCAAAATTTTTATTGAAGAAAGTATCGGGTAATATTTCCGCTCCGGTATTATTGCGATAAACTTTTTCACCATAAGTGCGAATAAGCTCGGCACGGAAATTCAGGCTGCTTGGAACGAGATTAAAATTAAAATCTTTAATTGGCCGCGCATACTTCGACTTGAATGCCCCACTTTTTGCAAATGGAGTTATTCCTTTTGGATTGGTGTTGTAGTTATAACCCACTGCGCCACGATAGGTTTTAGTCACATCATATTCAATATTAATATCACGATGATACAATTCATCGTAGGCATAAGTGAAGTTTAAATTCTCAACATCATAAATATGAGATTTTGTATTGGTGCCCGTTTTATTCTTTTTTACATTGGTAAAATTGATGCTCTTCGTCCGGGTATAATCCTGTGAGCGTTTTTTAATTGCTTTTCTTTCAGCTTTTGTTTCGGCTGTTGCCAATGAAGTTTTAAACGGAACATCTTCATTTAACGGATCGTATTGCGGATTGCTTACAATGGTTCCATAGTTCACATACATCGGAATATCAATACCCGTTTTTTCAGGTAGAAATTTACCGAGGTATAAAGTGGAAGCAACATTAAAAGCAGTTTCATCACTCTTTCTGCGCTCACTTACTTTTTGTTCTAATGCACCAAATCCTATTGACTTATGTGTAGCAGAAACAGCCACGTTACCTAGGTTAGCAAGCTTTGCCTGCATACGTGCACTGGCAGCCCATCCGCCTTTTTTATCAAAGTCAGTTAACCGTAATTCGTTCACCCATATCTCTCCGCATTTTACATTTCCATCATCAGTTCCGGGATTGTTGCCATCACGTAAAGGATTTCTAATTCCGATCATAATAGTTCGTGCATTACTTAATGATGGATTTCCTTTAATAGAAATTGTATTGTTGGTTCCTTCGTCTTTTCTGGTATAGACTGTTGTAAGTGATGTTTCACTTGCATTTCGAGCGAGCTTGAGATTGATAAATTTTTCGAGGTCAAGATCAAGTAAATTTTGCTCAGGCCATATTTTATCAGGATCAGAAGTTCCTGCAGCTGTTACTTTAAGTGGAATTTCATATTCATAATAGTTTTCTTTAAAATCAGTTCCAACACGAATAAACATAGTGAGGTCACCATCACGCAATGCATCTATAGCATCACCTGATCCTTCGGCATGCACATACATTTTTAACTTTTTGTAGCTACGCAAATCAAGCTGAAGATTTTTATATGCTGCCTTTGCATCTCCATCCAGAAGGTTGCAAACTTTTAATGAAAGTGATTGTTCATTTAAGCGTTGCAATGTAGTAGAACCTACATTTATTTCCTGATCGATACCAGGAGGAATAACATACGGTATCGGGCTTCTGTTTCCGTTTTCTTCCAGGTTCACTGTGGAAACATCAAAGGTGCTTTCATCTGTACAACCCAAACACTCACTGGATGCCATCAGACTATATGCATATTTTCTCCATTCACCTCGAAGAAATTCAAGCTTTGCAAAACGTAATGTCATTGGCTCACTGAAGCCCGTCATAAACATGCGTATAAAATTGATGGTGTTAAAACCTTCTATACCACCTTCGTTAAATACTCCATTCTGTGCATTAAGATCGCGGATAGGAATTTTAAACTGATACCATTTGATAGGCACATTATTTCCATTTGGTAAAGTGGCATTCACTCCTATTGAATCAACAATATAATTTGTTCCAATCTGCATTGCTGCTGGAGTGAGATTGACTTTATATTCAAAAAACTGCTCAAATGCGTTTTGATTGAAATCACGGTTTACGTCCTCCACATCAGGTTGCGAAGTACCTGCTTCAGTTGAGTTTTCAGGAGAATTTCCTTGTTGGTTGCTGTACTTTTTATAACGGTCAAGTATGCCGGTTCCATTACCCTGATCAAATTGTGAGTTGCGGTAATAAGTAAAATCATCAGAGGATGGGTCAGCCCGCAAAGCGGCTATTACAGATTGAGGAACCACCAATTGCAATGAATCAAAAAAGCTATGCTGAAAATATGCATTCTCATCAGCATCATTTAAACCATCCAAACCTAAGTCCTGGTATTGACGGCTGTTTGCATTAAAATCAAACGCATAAGGAGTTACCGGTGGTTGTATTTCTGAAATCAATCCCCATGCAGTGGTGTCAGTTTTTGCTTTATCACCATCACGTGGTAATCCGTTTTCATAGCTCAGCTTACCATCTTTTAAAATATCTTCTGAAATATTTCCGATGTCAAAATACAACTGGCCTCCGTTAATATTACCACTGCTACTGTTAAAGGGATCCATCACCCAGAACTGAATGAACTCCACATTGGCAGCATCAAAATCTGTAGTTTCCACTCTGCGCATAATTCCGCCCCAGCGTGATTCAGGATTTTTTAGTGAACCATCACCATTTACTCCTGCTGCTACACTAGATGGAACAGCATCATAATTATAAGGACCCCGTTCAGAAGGATAATATGAAAGGTTAAACACAGGAATAGTTTGTGTTTGTCCGTTTGGAGCTTCCTTGAAAGGGAATATTTCTTTTTCAGGAATCTGCCGTACCAGGTGATTACTCAGTTCATCAGGAGGAAGAGTCGGACCATTACTTTCATTACGATAAAAAACCGGATCAATAATATACCACGACATTTTAGCACGGTTAAAACCATATCTTATATCGTTATCCAGATGTGCTTCCTGGAAAAGATGAGATGGTGTGCTGGCTAAATACCATGATCCCACATTTTTCAAATCTATGGTTGACTGGCTGCCTTCAAAGTCATCAATATATGCTGTACCTTTTTTTCCGATAGCCCTGTTATTACCCGGAATCAAATCTGCAAACTCTCCGCTGAATGTTACATTGCTTGGTTCTTTGGTACTTATCAACGGAAGCTTATCCACCATTTTGGTAATGAAGCGGGAGTTAGTATGATAAGTTCCATCCACACCCCATATCGTATTTGAAATAGGTTCATCACCAATATTTACTTTTTGAGTGATTGGTCTTTCATTCAAACGTAGTATTGTTCCGCCTAATGTAAAATCTTTGTTTACAATGTAATCAAAGCGGCTACCCATCATTGTTTTTGACTGGATGCTGAAGAGTGAATTGCTTTCCAATGAAATCTGGATGCTGGTTCCGCTCGCTAATATGCTTTGATTAATAATCTTAACACGGCCTAAATTATAATCAACTGTGTAATCCACATTCTCAACCAACTGTTGTCCGCCTGCAGTTACTTTTACTGATCCCTCAGGAATATTGATTGCATTTAAAGGAATATCAGATCCCACTTTGCTTGAATAGCTTCCTTTAAGGCTGAACTTATTTTTCTCCTGTTGCTGAGCTGCAAGTGTTTTTGTTGAATCATATAATGCATAGTAAGCAAATCCATCAGCAACAGTAGAATCTGCGAGAGGAAACTTGCTTTTTAAATATCTACCGAAAGGCTCTCGCACCGGGAAAATAAGTCTTCCGTTTGCAGCATTAATAGTTATTCCTTCAATAAAATCATATTCACCATCAGGACGGGGATCACTATTTGCATTTACTCTATCGAGATTAAAAAAGCGGTTTAGTGGAACACCATAAACCCCTGTAATAGCAGGAGAAACAGGTAAGCGATTGGAACGTACTCCGCTTGAATCAATGTAGTATAACACATCCAGCTTGAAATCTTTTTTATCAATCTGGTATCCACCCAATGCATAAATATTTTTCATCATCAGTTTCCAGGTAGGCAACTGAGTGGAGGTGAGCTGACCTTTTAATAATTTAAGCAACAGTGTTTGATCTGGCTGAATACCCGATGTAGTTAAATCGCCCACATGATAAACTTTACTTCCGATAGTATATTCAAATGCAACTGCTAAAACCTGGTTTGGATTCAATGACTGGTTCAATGATATATATCCCAGTTGCCTGTTAAAAGTATATTCATTAGCATTTAACTTTTTTGCATTTTGAACTACTTCAAAATCGCGTGAAGCACGAAATGCAGAATTTATAGTGGGCATTATACTTTGCACCTGGCTTTTATCTCTTATACCCGGAAAACCTGTTGTTAATTTATTATACAAAGTATTGCTGCTGTCAGAAGGTAATGTAACATTGAATGGCGAATAGTTGTCAATTAAGTTAGGAACATTGTGATTGAAAAAATTGTTTTCTCCCAAATCAAGTAAAGCAACCACACTGCGGTTATCTATTGTAGTATTATTTACATTGGTTACCCAAACTTCGAGCTTTGTAATATTTACCTGTGAATTAATAAATGGTAAACCTGCCAGCGCCTGATCATAATGATCGCCAAAATACTGAGCCAGGAAAAAGTGTTTGTTGCTTTCATATTGATCAGCCTGTATATCAAAGGGAGTAATAGTGGCACCACCTTTAACATCAATTGTTGAGTTCTTTCCTTTCTGCTGAGAGAAAACGCTGGTAACAGTTAACCTTCCGAATTGCAATTGTGTTTTAATACCAAATAAACTCTGACTTCCCTGTATAAGTGATCCGGTGAGTGGAAGGGTAACGTTTCCTGCTTCTATCTTTTTGATAATCTCATCTTCACTGCCTGTATATTCAAGCTTCAGTTTGTTTTCAAAATCAAAGCTTGCTTCAGTATTGTAATTGGTGCTGAGTTTTAGTTTCTCACCGATATTACCAATCACACTCAACTGTATCTTCTCTTTAAAATCAAAGTTGGATGTTTTGCGTTGCTTCTCAGGCAAAGTAGGATTGTCGTAACGATTGATGTTGATACCAAAAATTAATTCAGCTGAACCCTGCGGACGAATGTCAATAGTGTTTCCACCAAATATCCGGTTGAAGGCTTCACCTCCTACATACAAACGTGGAGCAAACCCTTTGCGTTGGGTAACACTCTCTTCGTTTGCCCGCTGGCGGAAATAATTTCTTGTTGATTTTCTGTTCTCATTATCCACAAACTCATCAAAAGTCATGTAGCTGGGATTGCGGTAAAAAAGATTTCCCATCCGCTCATTAATATCATATTGGCGTTCCTCAGGATTGTATTCAACTTCTGTTTTAATATTACTTGGATTACCTAAATACAAAGGACTCGCATCTTCCGTATGTGAATTATAAGGATCAGAATAACGATCGTGGAAGGGATAATGCAAACTATCTTTACGACCTGAATCAGGTACGATAACCGGATCTTTTCCAACTAACCATGGTTCGCGTTCAATATGGAAAGTCCTGGTATCTCCCCACACAAGGCTGAAAAATGATAAGAATAAAATCGCTGCAAGCGGATATTTGAGTATTGGTTTCAATGCGGATACAGAGGATATTGAACTTTCAGAGGGGTTAATTTTTTCGGAGCGCCTAAAATAGTTATTTAGTAGATAGTAGAAAGTAGAAAGTAGATAGGAGGGCGCGTTCCACTATCTGCTTGCTACTATCAACTCCCTTTCACAACAAAGCAAGCGCGGCTTTTATCCATTCTTCAACGGATGAAACCTGATTTTGATTACGTGATGCTTGCTCTAAAGCTTTGTCTGCCGTGTTACGGGCAAAGCCGAGGGTTAATAAAGCACTTAACGCTTCCTCGCGTGTGGTATTGTGTGTGGCAAAAGTTGATTTCTCAACCAGTTCAACTTTATGCATTTTATCTTTTAAGTCAATAATAATACGTTGAGCTGTTTTATTACCGATACCTTTTACTTTTTGCAAAGCGATAATATCACCTGAGCTGATCTTGTTTTTTAATTCAGCAGGATTCAAGGATGACAAAATCATTCTTGCCGTAGAAGCTCCTACTCCTGAAACGCCAATCAATTGCCTGAACATGGCGCGTTCATCTTCATCAGCAAAACCAAATAGTTCCTGTGCATCTTCACGAACAATGAGATGACTAAAAATTTTTGCTGTCTGTTTACTTTTTAATTGCGAGAAAGTGTTGAGCGAGATATGTAAAGAGTATCCAACACCATTGCAATCAATTACAACATTGGTTGGAGAGATCGAAGTGAGCTTGCCATTTAAGTATTCGTACATGAAATAATTTTAAGAGTGCGAAACTAATGTGATAATGGGATAATGTAATGGTGAGAAAATAAAATCTATTGACAAAATAATGGCCTCATATCAAAGGGATAAATAAAAAATGCCATTCGTAATTGCGAATGGCATTTCAATAATGTGAACTAATACTTATTGCTTAACTTCTTTTTTCTCTTCTTTCGATTCAGCTTTTGCTTCAGTTTTTCCACCTTTCATGCAGCAGGATGATTTTCCGGCAGCAGTTTTACTATCATGGCTGCAGCAGGAAGCAGATTTTTTGCCGTGATCTTTACACTCTTTCATTTCTGCTTCGGTGCAGGCATGTTTTGTTTCTGCTTTAGCAGTAGCTTTTGAACTGGTTTGTGATGCAGTTGCTTTTTGAGCCGGTGCTGATTTAGCAGTTTGAGCGAAGGTGGCAGTAGCACTGAACAAGCCACATGCAAGTGCGATAACGAGGATTTTTTTCATATTGATTTTGAATTATTTTGTTTTGAATTTATACTGCAAGATTAGGCATATTAACGGGAGTGTGCAAATAATGTTGCACTGCATGCTGATTGATTCATAAACCGTTCACAAACAGGTATGGGTTACATTTGTTGCAAATGAACATCTGGGAGAATATCAGGATAGCCTTACAAGCGATTAGAAGCCAGGCCTTGAGAACAACTCTAACTGTGTTGATTATTGCTTTTGGCATAATGGCGCTGGTAGGAATTTTAACAGCAATTGATGCAATAAAAAACTCCATTAACACCAGCTTCAGCAGCATGGGTTCTAATTCTTTTACCATCCGTAATGCAGGTATGAATATTCATGTCGGCAGCAGCACAAAGAAAAGTCACCGGTATAAAAATATTTCTTACCAGGAAGCATTGGATTTAAAGCAAAACCTTCAGTTTCCTGCTACCATTTCAGTAGCAGCTACAGCTACCCCAATTGGAATTTTAAAATACCGTTCTGTAAAATCAAATCCTAATATCTGGGTAGTGGGAGCTGATGCAAATTATCTTTCCGTAAGCGGATATTTTTTAAACCAGGGCCGAAATTTTTCTCCACAGGATATGGAAATGGGTAATCATGTATGCATACTTGGAAAAGATTTGGTTATCACTTTGTTTAAGGGAGAATCAGCAGTTGATAAAATTATTAGCGTTGGAAGTACTAAATATAAGGTGATCGGCACACTGAAAGAAAAAGGATCGAGCATGGGATTTGGTGGCGATAAAATCTGCATTCTGCCTTTATCTAATGTAAAACAATATTATGCTACCAATGAAACTTCCTATACAATCACAGTAAAAGTTGATCAAACCGCGAGTCTGCAGCCTGCAATAGGAGAAGCAATCGGTGTTATGCGAAATATCAGGCATGATCCTGTCGGCACCGAAGATTCATTTGAAATAATGCAAAGTGATACCCTTGCCAATTTAGTTATCGGGCAGTTAAAAACAGTGACGATAGCTGCTACCATTATTGGCTTTATTACCTTGTTGGGAGCAGCTATTGGATTGATGAATATTATGTTGGTATCGGTTACAGAACGCACACGCGAAATTGGTATAAGAAAAGCGCTTGGCGCAAACCAGCAAACCATACGAAGGCAGTTTTTAACAGAAGCAATTGTGATTTGCCAGATAGGAGGAATAGCAGGAATTATTTTAGGTATCCTGATTGGTAATCTGCTTTCAATGGCAATGGGTGGAGCGTTTATTGTACCGTGGATGTGGATTTTTTTAGGACTTATTTTGTGTTTTGGAGTGGGTTTACTTTCAGGTATCTATCCTGCGGCAAAGGCTGCCAGGTTAGATCCGATTGAATCACTCAGATATGAATAAAAGTTAGAATTAAATTTTTTAAAAAGTTTTTTTCTTATGATCAGGATGCCTTCATCAATTCACTCACAGGACGTAAAGAATGATCAGAATCTACCTGTTTAATTCGTGATCTGGATTTTTTAAGATATGGAGGTGCGTTGGTGTAACATTCATCATGAATAATATCATATTTCTGGTTTTTTATATTCGTATCCATCCATCTTCCTTGAGAATAATACCCATGTTTTTTACAAGTAGGACAATAACGTGATGCATTAAAATCATAGAGGTTTCCATCTTCTTTCATCCAGTTGGTGTAATCCTTATACTTCCATCTATGTCCGGCAACCTGGCAAACCATTTCTGATAGATCTTTTGCAATTCCCTTCATTCCTGTTTTGAAGAATGAAAACGGATTATGAGAAATAGTTATGAGTAAGTTAATAGTGGATTTAAAGTTTGACTTACGCCTTATGAATTTGGGGCTGTGATTAACTCTTCGTTTTCTTTCAGTGACTTCTGTGTTCATAAATCAATTGTTTATTATTCTCCTTTTTGAAAAAACCTATTTAAAATTTATGCCAAACAAGACGTTTTTTAAAGAAAGAAAAATTTGATATAAATTGCTTGCGTAATTAAAAATATCGCCTTAAGTTGCGCAACTTTTGAGTGCCCGGAGGTAAGCGGTAAAGCCAAAACATTGTATAATCTCCTCTTCTGAATTTGTCGTTTTCTTCAAACTAAATTTTGATAAACAAGATTTTTATTGTTTTCAAAAACGATTTTCTGCAAAACATTTTTTTAACCAGATACTGAGGACAAATAATTCAATAGTTAAAATGGGATTAATAATACTGGCATTAATGAAGTTGTAACTCAATATATTTACAGACGAAATTTATTTTCATGAAAAAACATATTGTATCTCTTACATTAATCCTGTTCACAACAATTTTTGTTTCAGCACAGAATAATAAATTCCAGCATCCCGAAGGAAAATATTTAAAAGTAAACGGAGCGAACCTCTGGGTTGAAACGGAGGGGAGTGGCGATCCTTTGTTTCTTATTTCCGGTGGGCCGGGAGGTTCACACGTAGGTCTGCATAGCTTCAGCGGATTGAAAGATTCTTCTACACTTGTTTATATTGATAATTACGGACGAGGCAAATCCGAAGTTGCGAATGATCCTTCTGACTATAGCATGAACCGTGATGTAGAAGATGTGGAAGGAATAAGAAAAGCATTAGGTTATGATAAAATAAATCTGATAGGACATTCTTATGGTGGAATGGTAGCTCAGCAATACGCTATTAAATATCCTCAACATTTAAAACACCTGATTATTGCGAACAGTTTTTTCAGTGGAGAGATGTGGCAGGCAAATGATGATAATTCTAATCATGAAATAAAAACAAATTATCCTGAAGTGTGGCAACGGTTGATGACGGTGCGTGCCAATGGTGTACATAGTAATGATCAGGAGCACATAAAAATTTACGGAGAAGTTCCTTATGGTTTTTTATATGCATACAATCCTGATAAATTTTTAAAAAGTATTGATCCTTCGTATCCCAATAATTTCAATACACAACTTTATTACCAGCTTGTGGGTGACGATGGTGATTTCATCATTGGAGGAGATGTTGCAAAAGCAGATTATCGCAAGCAATTAAAAGATTTAAAAATGCCAGTCTTAATAATTGCCGGAAGATATGATCGCGTTTCAATTCCTGTATTTGCGGTGCAGTATAAAACGTATTGCCCACAGGCACAGTTTGAGATGTTTGAGAAATCAGGTCACAATCCTCAAGTGGAAGAACCGGAAAAAGAATTTAAAATTATCAGAACTTTTCTCAACAAATAATTTCCGTTCAGGCGTTAGAAGCCCGTTTCACTATTCCCAACTTTTCAAATAACAAAATAATGTAATACACCGGGTCTATCTCATACCACTTAACACCGAAATTAATATCAGAAGGATATTTATGATGATCGTTGTGATACGATTCGCCTAACATCAGAATGTCAACAGGCAATAAATTACGCGCTGTGTTATTCATCGTAAAATTTCTGTAACCGTATTTATGTGCGAACCAATTTATAACAGCTCCATGTAATGGTCCCATCACTATAGTGAAAGGCAACAGGATAAAAAGCCATGGTGAACTTGCATAAATAATATATATGGCAGTGTAAATAATCACCCACATGATTCTTGAAAACCATGACTCGGCAAAACGTTCAAACAGTGGCCATGAAGGAATATTCTTTGAGAAACGATCTTCGGTGGGAACAGTTCCATCCAAAATACCTGCATAAAACTTTTTGGTGTGCCACATAAATGAAAAAATATTATTAAAATATTTTGGTGAGTGAGGGTCCTGCTCGGTATCAGTGTAAGCATGATGCATTCGGTGCATAATTGCATAAGCACGTGGGCTTAGATAAGAAGAACCCTGACCGATATAAGTGATAATAAAAAATACTTTCTCCCAAAATTTTGACATGGTGAATGCCCTGTGTGATGCATAACGATGATCAAAAAAAGTTTGACCAAATAAGGAGAAATACCAATGTGCTGCAAAGAATAAAATGATAATCATGATAAATTAATGCTTTTTAATGTTTGTTTTATAGAATAAATTTTATGTTTTCTTTTTGTTTTTATTTCCAAACTTTCTTTTGCCTGGTTTCTTTTTAAATGCTGTGGGATCATAAGCAGGTGTTTCTCCTAATTGTGGAGGAACAGCAGCTTTGTTAACGGGCTTTCCTAATAAATTTTCAATCTGCAAAAATTTGCTTTGTTCTTTCTGGTTCACAAAAGTAATTGCTTCTCCTTTTGATTTGGCTCTTGCCGTTCTGCCAATACGATGTATGTAATCTTCTCCATCATGCGGTACATCGTAATTAATCACAAGGTCAATATCCTGTATGTCAATTCCGCGCGAAAGTACATCAGTGGCAACTAAAATTTTGGTGCGCCTGTTGATAAAACCTGCCAATACTTTTTCTCTTTCTGATTGCTCGAGATCAGAATGTATTTCCTCCACTGAAAACTTTGCTCGTTTCAATTCACGTGTAAGTTGTTTAACATTATCCTTTGTGGAACAAAATATCAAAACAGTAGGAAAATTTTTTTCTTTTAAAATATAATTGACCAGCGGAATTTTCTGCGCATCATAAACAATGAATGCTTCCTGTGTTACATTTTCAGCAGGCATCGAAACAGAAATATTTATCTCTTCAGGATTATGCAGTATCTGCCGTGCAAGCATTCGCATTTTATGCGGCATGGTGGCAGAGAACAATAGATTTTGTCTCTTTTTTGGAAGAAAAGAAATGATGCGCATAATGTCATCATTAAAACCCATATCGAGCATACGGTCAGCTTCATCCAGGATTAAATATTTTAATTCTTTAACCTGCACATAACCCATGTTCAAATGACTCAACATTTTTCCCGGTGTACAAATTACAATGTCTGCTCCGTGACTCAATGCTTTTTTCTCTGTCTCAAATGAACTTCCATCACCACCACCATAAATAGCAATGGAACTTAATGGTGTGAAATAAGAAAGTCCATCCAGTTGCTGTGCAATCTGCAAAGCAAGTTCACGCGTTGGAACAATAATTAAAGCATGGATAAGATCATCCTGAATTTCAGAAATAATTTTATGAACGATTGGCAAAAGAAACGCAGCCGTTTTACCCGTTCCTGTTTGTGCTGAAGCAATCAAATCTTTACCTGCTAAAATGATTGGTATTACCTGTTCCTGTACTGGTGTTGCATTTTCAAAACCAATCGCATCTATCCCTTCCAATAATTTTGGCTGAAGACCGAATTCTTTAAAGTTCACTTAGGATATTTAAATTTAGACTGCGAAAGTAGAGGTTTGAGTAATGCTCTCAGGAGAATTATTTTTACTTCACATGATAAAAGACATCCTGATAGTACAAAAAATAATAATATTGTTGTATCCAAATTGCTAATATTATTCACTCAAATAATCAACCTAAAAAATCTCTCTATGAATTGTAAAATTGCATCTGTGTTAATTATTTTTTCCTTTTTCATGTTCTCCTGTAGCATGCAAACGAGATATATGACGGAAAAGTTTATTAAGACAAATATTGAAGTACATAAAGAAAAAGGTTTTAGCTCAATAAAAACTTTTTCAATTTATCAGTCTAACCCGTCATATAATTTTTATTTAGAATTTACTGGTTATAAGTATAAAAACAAAAAAGGACTTGTGATAGGTGCAGACAAATACTATTTAGCTCGACAAAAGTTTATTGGAGACAAATCTGTTTTTGCCGAGGTAACCTATATAGAGTTAAGTTTGGATGAATGCAAGAGTATTTTAGAGAATTATCAAATGCTTTTAAATAAAATCAGTGCGGAACATCCGAGAAACAACGAGGAGATTTATCACGACTTTACAGTCAATAAAGACTTATTTATTAGTTATAGAAAAAGTTATTCAGATTATTATGCAATGGATATTCTATTCTGGATTAAAGGCGAAAAGTATATTGTATCAACAAAAACTATGATAAATAAACTTCAAAAATTTATGGATTATTGATTTCTCTTTAAGGAATTAGTATTATGGTTTTCACGGACTATGTTCTTTGTGTTTTTTGAATAAAATGGCATACATATTTAGTCATTATTTTTTGTTACTAAAAATTATCTGCCATGAAACAAAATCAAAATTCTCCTGATTCTAAAAAAGAAAATAAACCTTCTTATATAAAAGTTCCTTCTGATAAAGATACTTTAACTGAAGAAGAAACAAAACGAAACGAGGAAGAAGAAAAAAGACGAAGGTCACAAACTCCAACCGGCAATGAACGAAATTCGCAAGGTGGAGTTTGGCAGGGACCCGATACAGTGACTGATGAAAACAGCCAGCAAAGTACAGATGGAAATAACGATGCCGATAAACCTTTATAAAAAACTTCTTTCATTAATACCGTTTATTTTTGTGCTTTATTAATCAAGGTGTTTTAAATATTAAGTATTGAGCAATGATGAGCACAGAAGAAAAAATTTCTTTCCTTGAAAATGATTTTCCAAAATTTCTGCAAACCCTTGATGCAAATGCAAAAGGAAAATGGGGAGTGATGAATGCTCAACAAATGGTGGAGCACATGAGTTATTCTTTGAGAAATGCAAATGGAAAATCCCCTAAAAATATTGTTACTCCTTCAGAGCATCTTCCGAAGTATAGAGAATTTATGCTGAGTGATAAACCATTTAAAGAGAATACAAAAAACATTGAGCTTCCTGATATACCAACACCTGTAAAACAATCTTCAATGAATGATGCGATTGAAGAAATGAAACAAGAATGGAATGATGTTAAAGAAGCCTATAAAAGCAATCCTGAGAAAACTATTACAAATCCTTTTTTCGGTGATTTGAATTTTGAAGAACAAATACATCTTTTACACAAACATGCAATGCATCATGCAAAGCAGTTTGGATTTGAATTGGTTTGAAAAAAAATTTTCTGATTACGGTTGGCTTCTCAGTACACAATTAAAACGTGAAGCATAAAACTATTTTTTCAGCTTTTGTTTATTGCTTATTGCCGGTTGCACTTTTGCTGGAACAAAAACACCTTTCACCTCTTTACCAATATCAATAAAAGTTTTGAAGTTGAGCGGGAATTCCAAAAACACGTGCAACACACTCAGGAAAAATAAAAACTTCAAACCTGTTTCATAATCTCTAGCATAAATTCCGATAGCAATTAACCAGACTGCCAGCGTAGCAAATAAATATTTTTTCTCCACCTGGTGCCATTTGATGATGGATGTTTTACTAAACCAGTTAAGGTAATGATAGGTATATGCAAAAGCAATAAAACGCATCACTTTAAATCCGTTTTGAGAATTAAAAATTACTGACATCGCTTTTTGATCAAACGCTGCAAGATGATCTAACTGAAAAACATTAATCATATAATGGTTTAGCACAGAAAAATCACGATAACTGTTTTTAATATAATCACCCACTATATAATGGGAAAAATCAGGTTGTATAAAAAAGAAACTCAAAGCACAGGCTACAAACACAATAAGTGAAATATATGCAGAGATGCTTTTGCTTTTTATTGCTCCATATAATATGAAAGATCCGGTGAAAACAAAAACATGCAGAATGGTGGGGAGAAATACGAGGAAGAAAATAAGATAAAATTGGGATGAGTTGAATGCAACACCGATTAAAAATGCGATTAAGATGGCGATAAATTTCAGGTATGGATTCTTTAACAGATAAAAAACCAATGCGCTCATGAATGCAATATAGGGCGCATACATGTTCCAGGTTGTAAATCCTTTGAACCCAAAATATCCTAGTGTGCCGAAAACGCAAAGCGATACTAACCATAGATAATCGTATTTGCCTTCAACAAAATAATTTCGTTTATGCAGCCAGCTTATTTCTGTGAGATAATGTAATGGACCTAATATCGCATAAGAGAACAGGAACAATTCAAAAGGAATGATGAATGCTAACATGCATGATAATATCATCAAACCAATGTTAAGCAAATTTAAATTTCGGGTTGTCATCTTTAATTTCGGAGAGCAATTTTACGATTTAATTTTGGTGTTCATAAATGTTGTATCGTGATTGTTACTTTAATATTTACATCTCAATGATAAAAATATTTTTATCAGCCTCTTTTATAACCGTAATTTAGCAGGCATATTTTATAATTCCCGAATCATGAATAAACTTAAATTAACCATGGTGGCGCTGGCTGGCCTGCTTACTATACTCTTTATATTGAACACGAATCTCACCGATGAAAAGAAGAGTTATAAAGAAAAAGAAGAGAAAGGAGAAGCTGCCGAAGCATTGGGTAGCTGGATGGAACAAAGAATATATCCTGGAAATACCTTACCGGTAAACGCTTATCAAACTGCTTATAAAAATTTACAAGAACAAAAACTAAATCGAACTCAATCATTCCCCGGACAATGGACTGCAATAGGACCAAAAAATTTTGGTGGAAGAACTTTGTGTCTTGCATTCAATCCGCAAAACGCCCAAACCATATACGCAGGTGCTGCCGCAGGTGGTTTGTGGAGAAGTTATACAGGAGGAACAGGTGCTAATGCATGGCATTCGGTACCAATAGGATTTCCTGTAATCGGTGTAGCTGCCATTGCAATTAATCCAAATGACAGCAACACGATTTACATTGGAACAGGAGAAGTTTATAATTATCAAAACACCGGAACAGGTTTTGCAATCCGAACTACACGCGGTACTTATGGAATTGGAATTTTAAAAACAACTGATGGAGGTTTAACGTGGACTCAACTGCTTCCATGGCAATTGAGCGATTTGCGCGGTGTGCAGGATATTGTTATCAATCCGCAAAAAACCAATACAGTTTTTGCAGCTACAACAGAAGGAACTTACAGAAGCCTGGATGCAGGAGCTAACTGGACACTTGTAGATAGTGTGTTGATGGCGACAGATATTAATTACATGCCGAATGATACTTCAGTTTTATTATTGGCTGCCGGAAATTCTTTTAGTGCTAATAGCGGCATCTATCGTTCAACTAACGGAGGAGGCAGTTTCACAAAAATTACTGCCGGATTACCTGCTACATGGAGTGGCAAATCTTTGATAAGTTTTTCTCCATCACAACCAAACATTGTTTATGCCAGTATAGCTAATCAGTTGGCAGGCGTTGGTTTATATAAATCAGTAGATGCAGGATTAACCTGGAGTGTTGCAAACAATACAGTTAATTATCCAAGTTACCAGGGTTGGTATGCGCATGATGTTGCTGTGCGGCCTGATGATCCTTATGAAATTTTTTGTGGAGGAGTGGATGGCTACCATTCTTATACCGGAGGAGCAAGTCTGTATCAAAGTTCTTACTGGTACAACTGGGATTTTAATGCTACCACCATTGGAGGTGTGGAAGGTTTGCCTGATTATGTTCACGCTGATATTCATCATATCTATTGGCATCCTGCAAATTTCGATATGGTTTATTTTGTAACTGATGGAGGAATATTCAGAACAACAGATGACGGAGCCACCTTTGAAGGATGCAATGGAATGTATCAGACACAACAGTTCTATGCAAACTTTTCTAATTCATCGCAGGATTCATTATTTGCAATAGGAGGCATGCAGGATAACGCAACAGCTGTTTACGAAGGTAACCTGGGTTGGAGAAGAGTGATAGGTGGTGATGGAGTATCAACAGCAATTGATCCGACAGATGATAATATTGTTTTTGGAGAATCACAATACCTGAATTTGCTACGGTCGGATGACCATGCTGTTAGTTTTAATTACCTGAATTTAGCCCGGGGCGACACTCAAAATTTTGCAGGTCCTTTTGTGTTGTGTCATTCAAATTTTGATGTTATTTATGCAGGAAGTGATTACGTTGAGAAATCTATTAATGGAGGAAGCAACTGGAATTATACAAATGGTGGATCACCACTGGATGGAAATCCAGTGCTTGTTCTTGAAGCCTCGCGTTCAAATGAAAATTTAGTTTATGCTGCCACATCTCCGGTAGTGTTTCCTCAGGTTAATTTATATAAAACGTCAAATGGCGGCAATAATTGGACAGATGTTACTGCGGGACTGCCTGACAGGTATATTATGGATATTGCTATTGATCCATTCAATAATCAAATAGTTTATGTTGCGCTGTCAGGTTTTGGTACGGATCATATTTATAAATCAACAGATGGTGGTGCAACATGGAATGCAGTGAGCAACGGTTTGCCTGATGTCCCAACCAACACTATCTGCATTGATCCGTTAAGTCCAAATATTATTTATACCGGTAATGATTTAGGAGTTTTCGTATCTACAGATGCTGGTTCAACATGGACAGATTTTAATGATGGATTATATGATGCAACTTTTGTTATGGATATCTCTTTTTCTCCTGTTAACAGAAAACTGCGTTTAGCGACTCATGGAAAAGGAATTTTTGAAAGACTTATGTTGCCCGTTACGGTTGGTTTAACTCAAACAGCGAAAAATGATTTACAGATAAAAGCATTTCCAAATCCATTACATGATCAAGCGACAATCTATTTTACTTCTCTATCCAATGAAAATATTATTATTGATTTATATAATATGAAGGGAGAGCTTGTTAAATCAATCAGAGAAAAAAGCAACCTGTCTTCACATGAAATAAAATTAAACATGAGTGCATTTCCTTCCGGATTTTATTTATTGAAGATGGAAGATGGAGATCGGAAAAGCAGTTTAATCAAACTGGTAAAGGACTAATAATAAAATGGTCGTTTAATAAAGGGAAAATTTGTTCACTAAAAAATCAAAGCAGGCATCATATGCCTGCTTTGATTTTTTAAAATTTAAAACCCGTTTACTTATTCTGTAACTACTACGAGATATTTACTTGCACTCCAGAATTTTTCAGGAATAGTAATTCGAAGATTGGTGGCTTTACCTTTAGCATCTTTATCTAAAGAATAGGAATCTTCAGGATGTGGGGTAATCACCTTTGCTTTGCTGTTAATAGGAATACTGCTTAATTGAGTATAATCAACTTTGGTAAATTTACTGTTGTCAAATTTTTCACTCATAGTTGCAGTTTTGCCCATTCCTAATAATCCGCCTTTTTTATCAATGACTCCTGCATTTTCAAGGTCTTTAATTTTACCTATTACATAATACGCGGTATGCAATGCTGTAGTTTGCTCTGAAATGGTTTGTGATTGTGCAGCATTTTGTCCTGAGAGTGTATCAACATACGTTTGCAGCTGTGCAACATTAGCATTTAATGCGGCAAGTTGTTCATTAAGTGAAGCCAGCTCGCGATCCTTATCTGCCATTTGTGCGTTCAATGATTCAACCATTTTTTGAAGCTTACGGTTTTTGCCACTTGAATTTTTAAGTTTACGATCCAGTTCCGCTATTTTCTCACGGTTTTGTTTCATGAGTTGATTAATAGCTGCTATGTTTTCATTGATACGTTCTTTAGCAGTTGCTTTTAACTCATTTTGATTGTCCATGTTGCGGCTAATGACATTCCCACGTGCTGCAACTGAATCAAGATTCATTTGAATCTCGTTATAAGATTCAAGGAAATCATTAAGAGAAGAATCACGATCGTTTACTACTGCCATCAATGAATCGCGCTCGCGGTTTGATCTTTCCAGTTCAGCTTTGTTGTTATTACAACTTTGAAACATCAGGAGTGAAAGTGCTGCGCCAATAAAATAATTTTTCATGTCTATAAAGATTTAAGTTAAAATTAATTGTTTGTATTGGTTTATTGCAAGTCGCAAAACCATGCCAATGAAAAAAATGATTTTTAATGTAGAATTATCTCCCCCTTACATCACAATCTTTTTATTATAAATAGTTGTAATTTTTTTTGAATAATGTTTTTAATTAAACACTATAAAAAAGTGGGCAGAACTAAATACCTGGCGGTATGTTCTGCCCTAACCAACCTAACCTATAAAAACCTGTCTTTATTTGTCAACCACCACCACAAGATATTTGGATGAACTCCAGAATTTCTCAGGGTCTGTGATTAATAAGTCTTTTACGTTTTTGTTTTCAGTACGTTCAATTTTATAAGAGCCGCTTGGATGATTTGTTACAAGCTCCGCATCTTTTGCAGTTATCTCAATCTTATCAAATTTGGTAATGTCAACCGGAGTGAATGCAGATGAATTAAAATCTTCTTTTAATTCTTTTGATTTACCTAAACCAAGAAAACCTCCCTCTTTTGATATTACTTGTTTGCCAACTAATTCTTTGCTGGTTCCGGTAGTATAATATGCTTTATGTAATGCAGCAGTTTGTGTTTCTATCACTTGTGCTTTTTCATTACCTTGCATAGTGAGCGTATCCACAGTACTATTTAAAGTTGCAACTTTTGCATTTAATGCAATTAACTGATCATTAAGCTGTGCCATCTCCTGATCCTTAACAGCAATTTGCTCATTGAGATTACGCACCATTTTGTCAAACTCTGCAACACGGCCACGGTAAGATTTTAGTTTCTTGTTAAGTTCTGCAATTTTTGTACGGTTCTCATCCATTAAGGTATTAATAGCCGCAATGGATTCTTTTATTCTGGCTTTGCTTGATGTTTTAATCTCGGTATTCTGTGTGTTCCGGGAAATAATATTTTGTTTTTGTTGAATCTCCTGAAGGTTGGATTCAATTTCATTGAAGCCCTCAATAAATTCATGTATTGTTGAATCTTTAAATGATGCTTCTGCTGTCAGATCCTGTTTCTCTTTCGTAAGGCGCTCTACCTGGCTTTTATAATCGGTGCAACCGAAAATCAGGAAACATGCTGAGATAATTACTGCTATTTTCTTCATCTTTTTATTTTAAGGGTTTGTATTGTGAATAATTTTTAATGTTAATTCAAATGCGCATTTGCTAAACATGGGTAAACAACGTGCCAAAGTTAGTTATTATTGTATTTGTGGTTTCAATTACCCAACATTATTTATAGTTCACCCAATTAATATTTATATTTACCCATATTTATGGATTTTCACCCATTGATCCCGGTAACCAAATCCAGTCATCATTTCCCTACTATTTTTGGTTAATAAAAGTTCAGGATTCACTACTTTATGGAGGCATTTTAACTCTTACCTTTGTGCCTATGTCAAAAATTAAATTCAATAACAAGATAAGTCCTTTCCATGATGCACTGCTCTCCAAAGCTGAAGCATATTTTAAAAACAATAATATCCGCCAGACGGGTAATTTTAAATTATACCATAAGACTATAGTATTAGGAGTTGCTCTTGTTGCCAATTATATAACACTTGTGTTTTTTACTCCTCCGGGATGGCTGACCGTTTTGCTTTGTGTTTTGTTGGGAGTAACCTTTGCTACTATTGGTTTCAATGTGATGCATGATGGAGCCCACGGAAGCTATTCAAGCAATAAACATATCAATAATATAATGGCGTTTTCCCTCAGCTTAATGGGTGGAAGTTCATTTATGTGGAAGATAAAACATAATCTTATCCATCATTCGTTTACCAATATAGAAGGAGTGGATGAGGACATTGACGTAAAACCATGGATGCGAATGAACGACCAACAACCGCGCTACTGGTTCCACCGTTTTCAGCACATTTACTGGGTTATTTTATACGGAGCTACTTATTTTCTCTGGATATTTTTTATGGATTTTCAGAAATATTTTAAAAGACGTATTGGTGCTGTTCCAATAAGGAAAATGATTTTAAGAGAACATCTGGGATTCTGGGCGAGCAAGCTGGCTTACTTCTCTATCTTCTTATTAATTCCCATTTTTAATGTAGGATGGGCTGATACATTAATCGGTTATGCAATAGTTGTATTTGTAACAGGCTTATTAATTGCCGTTGTTTTTCAATTAGCACACATTGTGGGTGACACCACCTTTCCGCAGCCGGATGAATCCACTAACAGGATTGAACAGGAGTGGGCATTGCACCAGGTGAACACCACAGCTAATTTTGCTACACGCAATAAGTTTGTATCATGGATGGTCGGTGGATTAAATTTCCAGGTGGAGCATCACCTCTTCCCACGCATTAGTCATATTCACTATCCTGCTATCAGCAAACTGGTGCGCGACACCTGCCGTGAGTTTAATGTGCGTTACATTGAATACCCGACCATGATGAGTGCCATCAAAGCACATGTGAGGCATCTGCGCGATTTAGGTAAGAAAAGCAATTTCGCTTAAGAGTCTTTTATATTTCTTTACTTTTTTCCGAAAGCTCTGTTAATTGGCAGAAAAAACTCTTGCAATGACAAAAATTTTTCATGCTCATTACCTGCAAGGTTGAAGTTCATTTGTAAAATTCAAAACTTCAGTAAAACTATAAAACCCATTACCGCTATTATCAACGTTCTGATAAAAATCATTTTAGAAAATGTCGTTTTCCGGGTCATGAAAAAATAAAACGAAGTGAGGATGACAGGAATTAATATGACACTACCAATTAACAAAGGCTTCATTCCGCCACGATAATGCATTACTTTATAAAGAATACCAGATAATGTAATTGCTAATAAATAACCTGTAACAAAAGCAGCAATAATTCTTTTCCAACCTGCCCTTTTATAAGATGTTTTCGAAAACAAATCTTTAAACTTAAAGCTATTGAAGTAAGCAAAACTCAAAATAAAATAAAACACAATCAGTATCAGTAAGGAATATACAAATAGAAGACTGCCTCCACCCCAAGAACGAGATCTAAAAAAAATGCCTATCAACATTATAACTATTGCTACCCTTTCAATAATCTTCATTTTTTTCGTTTGGTTTTATCTTATGACTCTTTGATGTTTTGTTCCTTTGAATATTATTTACTTTCCACAAATCAACGGGCAAGTATAATACAATATTGAGTGGCCATTGGAAATCATAGCGACCACACGTTAAATATGGTAATAAGGTTTTTATTTCGCGTAACTGTTTTTTCTACTAAGGTTTGATATCATCCCATAAAATTTTAAACCTTAGTAGAAAAACATTTGATTCCAACTGTTCAACCTTGTTACCTTATTTTGATTAAATATTTTATGCCATTGTTGGAGTTTTCTCCAACAATCCCAGTTTTTGTTGTTGAAGAAAACTCCAACAACGGCAGAAAGGTAGGTTACCTAAAACTTATTGAGGAATACAGCAATAATAAAATAGGTAAATCAATAATCACTTAATACATTTGCTATACCCCCCTTAAAAAATAAATCTTCAGATGAAATGTTTACTCACCCTGCTGCTGCTATGCGGATCATTGTATGGCAAAGCACAAAATCCTGTGGCATCACCACCACAACAAGTGCCTGAATTAAACCATGTTCAGTTTAAAAAAAATTATAAGGCTGCCACTATTGTAGAACTTTCAGGTGTGATGATCGCTTTTGTGGGGAGTAATGTTAATGAGGATATAGCAGGTAAAAGTGCATTTGCAGTATTTGGTTCGAGCATTGCTTTGGGAGGATTGTTTTACAGTCTTTTTGCTTCTAGTGAAAGAAGCGCTCGCATAGAACAATTGAATAAACGCAGACTGCAGTTTGAACCCAGCCGGCAAGGTGTGGGTGTTAAGATGAAGTTTTAATCCACGAATAAGGAATTAGAAAACGAATTGACGAATGCCATCACATCGTGAACAGATTCCTGAATTGTACCGATTCGTAATTCGTTAAGATTAATTATTTGTTATTTGATTTTAGCGCCCACCATAACCCATGCACGTTTGCACGCCATTCTTTAATCATCAGTACAAGAATTATTTCTTCAACCAGATCCAATGTGGTAATAATGGCAGTGATGATGAATAAACCGTAATGCGGGGTTTCGAGAAAAAATGCCGAGATAAAAAATAATCCTTGTAAAAGTGCGGCAATCTTTGCAAGGTAGGTGTGAAAGCTGGATATCTTTTTATATTTTATGAAAGCGATAATGAGCTCCACTAAAAACAGTATGAACGGTATGATAAAGACTATAATATTATTAAGCACAAAATCGTGAAATACAATAACCATTGCAGTCATAGCAGCCACCACTGTAAGATCATCTGCAATGGAATCGAGCTTGGCACCTGTACGGCTTGTAACTTTTAACTTTCGAGCAAGAAAACCATCCACAGCATCGGTTGAAAAACTTACTAGCAACAACCATTTGAACAACTGAATATGATTATTGAGGATAAGCACGACTAAAACCGGAGCCATTACTAACCGGTAAAAAGTTAATCCGTTTACTATGATATATTCTTTTTTTAAAGTCATATAATTACTTTACGATCTGGCAACAGATTTTATTTTTTGCGCTTTATGAAGTTGACGTTCAACTTTTTTCTTTCTCTTTCTCTCCGTTTTCATTGATTTAGGTTCAAAAGCCGCCTTCATAAATTCATCCACTTTCACTTTTAGTTTATAGAGTTTCTCTTTTCGCGTAGTCTTAATTTTTTTTCCTTTGTTTTTTCGTAAAACATTTTGTAAAGCAGAAATAAATTTTTTTTTCGCTGAAACGGAATTTTCTTTTGCTGCCATTGTTTTATTTATTTCGTTAATGTGCTTGGCGTACCCGGTATTTTTTACATAAACAATGCCATTGAGGTTAAAAGTGAGATATTGGGTATGGCACTGTTATTTATAATAGAAGTGTGAACACTTTACAATTATTACGATGAATGATAAAATTACAATTTTAATGGTGGATGATGATCCGGAGGACCGTATGGTTTTCTATGAAGCCATCAAAGAACTGAAAACAGAAGTTCAATGTGAGATGATGCCTGGTGGTGAAGAGGCATTACAATATTTAAATTCGTTATTACACCTTCCTGATTTATTATTTGTTGATATTAATATGGCACGGATGGATGGATATGAATTTTGTGCAGAATTAGAGAAAGAAGAAAAATATGCAGCTATTCCGGTAGTGATTTATGCAGGAGTAATTACTCGGGAAATAATAGATGAATTCCTTGAATTAGGTGCAAGTTATTTTTATGCAAAGCCTGTAACTATTGATGAGATTAAAAATATTATTCTCTCGGTGGTAGAAGCTGAAAAGTTAAAACTTAGTGATTCTTATTACCGTAATGTAGCTTAATTACTGCTATGAACAATAAAATGAATTCAGATTATTTTAAGAATGCCTGGTCAGGATTATTTCTTGTATTATGGCTTAGTGTATGTCTTTTAATAATAAGCGGACTTGTTCAACTTAGCTGAGGGATTTTGTCTCATTCTGCTATAATTTAATTTATTTATACCTACTTTTACCTCTTCATTTTATAACTAAAGGAATTAATGGGAAGATCACAGGAAAGTCTTAATAAAAAAGAAAAAGAAAAGCTAAGGCATAAAAAAAGACTTAATAAAGAGCAGAAAATGGAAGAACGCAAATCTTCCGGCAAAAAAAGTTTTGAAGATATGCTCGCTTATGTGGACGAAAACGGTCAACTCAGTTCCACACCTCCTGATCCTCT
The DNA here is from genome assembly GCA_031366005.1 of Bacteroidota bacterium. Classification (GTDB taxonomy): domain Bacteria; phylum Bacteroidota; class Bacteroidia; order AKYH767-A; family OLB10; genus JANLUX01. The sequence continues at coordinate 33,176 of JANLZB010000096.1, forward strand.
TAAAAAGAGAATTGTAAATGTTGAAGATATCACTATAGGTCATCATAAAGCTGAACCTGAAGTGGAAGATAAAGGCCCGAAAGAAGCAACCATTACTTTTTTTAACGAAAGCAAGGGTTATGGATTTATTAAGGAACACCTTACTCAGCAAAGTTTTTTTGTACATATCCGTGGACTCGTTGATCCGGTTAAAGAAACGGATAAAGTAGTTTTTGAAGTTGAAATGAGCCCTAAAGGTCCTAGTGCCATTAACGTGAAATTGCTGGCTGTAAAAAAATAATCGCTTTAGGGCAATCATAAATTCAATAATCGTTTGTGCTGTGAATATTTTTTTAGGGTTTGATATGTTGTTAATTTAAATAGATTAGCCCCATCAAACTAAAAAACCATAGAAAATGAAAACACCAACTAAAGCCTGTCTCGTAATTTTATTATTGACAATAACCATTTCAACATCTCCTGCTCAGGTATACATTACTGTTGGCGGGGGTTACAATCTTGCAGCCGGACAAGATGTAATAAGTACTAATGTAACTTCTTCGGGCGAAGAAAATGTATATGGTTCCTATGGAAAGGGATTAAGTGTTGGCACCGGATTCGGATTTATGTTTGGTAAGCATATTGGTGGTGAATTGGGCGTGTCATATAAAACATTTTCAACTTATGAATCCACTTATAGTGATAATGGTCTTTACGGAAAAAAAGAAGATAAAGGTTCTATGTTGAGATTGATTCCTGCTATAAAGGTAACTGGTGGAGAAAAAATTAAGCCTTATGCTAAATTCGGAATTGTTGTGGGAGTTAGCCCCAAAATTGAAGAAGTTATTACATTCAGTGGTTCGGTACTTTCAGAAACCGGAACAATTAAATATTCTGGCGGTTCATCAGTTGGATTTATGGGCGCCATGGGAGTAGATCTTGGTATAACAGATATGTTTGGTTTTTATTTCGAATTAAATTCTATAAATCAAACATGGGCTCCTGATAAAGCGGTTATGACATCTACTTTTTCATCGTCAGGTACTATAAATTTTGTAGATAATTTACCAGATAATGCAGATAACGAGGAACTCAAAGTGTTTTTTCCCTTTAGCAGTTTTGGAATTAATGCGGGAATTATACTGAAGTTCGGAGGCAAGTAAAATAATATTTTAAATTTTTATCAAATAGCGCATAGAAAATTTTCTACGCGCTATTTGTATAATTGGCTTTTATCTTCTTCTTAAAAAAAACTTTTGTATTGACAATAGACTTTTATTGATCGCTTGTCTCATTCGTTTTCAGTAACTCAATCACTTTGAATTCGGTTCTTCTGTTCAACTGGTGTTCTTCTTCGGTACACGGAACTCCGTCACCACAATTATTTACCAGCACCGATTCACCCGTCCATTCAAACTTGCCAATTTGTTTTGAAGGGATACCATGATCCATTAAAAATTTCTTGGCAGATTTTGATCGTCTTTCTGACAGACGTTCGTTGTATTGTGCTGTCGCACGTGAGTCAGTACTTGACGTTAAACTTATTTTTACTTCAGGATGATCCTTAAGTAATGAAACAATTTCATTCATTGTTTTTTCTGCATCAGCGCGGACATTGGATTTGTCCAAATCGAAATAAATAATCTTGTACCAGTCTTCATACGGCCATATATCTTTAACCGGTTTCAGTTCAACCAACACATTTTTATCTGCCATTGCTTTTTCCGGAACGCCATCAACCATTATAACTCTTGAGCGATATCCGCGTTTTGTAACCATAAATTGTTCATCCTTATCCGCAACCAACGATTGCTTATAAACACCTGCAGAATTAGTGCTTCCGATTTTTATATCGTTCAGCTCATCTTTTATTTCTGCTGTTGCAATTGGCAACTTGGTATCTGCATCAATCACGGTGATAGTAATACCATAAGCATAAGATTTATTTCCTAATTCAATTCGCACAAACGGATCAGCGGGTGAAGCAAATGTTGTGTTTACTATAGCAGTGCTGTCACCTAATTCTTCAACGTGCGCTTTTATGGTGTATGTTTTTTCAAAGTCAGCTGCAAAATCAAAACGTCCGTTTTCTTCTGTTGTAAATTTTATGTTTTTATTATCATGACTGAAATCAACCTGTGCAGATTTTATTGGCTCTCCTGTTTCGCGATTAACAACAATTCCTTTTATACGGATGGTTTTTTTTCTGAATGAATAGAGATCATCATCAAAACCTTTATTTGCACGATTGGAACTCAAATAACCAACTTTGTTTTTCACATCGTAAATCATACCAAAATCATCATCGCTTGTGTTTAAAGGATAACCCACATTCATTGGTATGAGATATTTATCATTGAATTCACGTGAGTAAAAAATATCAAGTCCTCCTATACCCGGAAGTCCGTCTGACGAAAAATACAAGGTGCCATCGTCCATCACTTCAGGAAAAACTTCGTTTCCTTTTCCATTGATCGTGTCACCAAGATTAACCGGTTTGCCCCAGCCATTTCCATCACGTGTACACATCCATAAATCCATTCCGCCTTTCGTACCTGGCATGTCTGAAGAAAAATATAATTTCATTCCGTCAGGACTTATTGCAGGATGCGCGCAACTGTACTCATCATTGTTATATGGAAATGGTTCCAGCTTGCCCCATTCTTCACCACCTGCTTTTTTGGCCATCATAATTTTTAGCTTCACTACTTTGCTGCTGCTCTTATGTACTTTGCCGTTCTCTATATTATTTCGTGTGATAAAAATTTCATCTCCTTTTTTGTTAAAGCAAACTGGTCCATCGTTAAACTTTGTTTGCATAGAGTTAGAAAAAACTTCGGGCTCACGAAATTTATTTTCTTTTCCTCGACTGTAATATAATGCAAGGAAGGGTTCGTTTGTCCAGCTATGCGTGCGTCTCACCATTTGAGTTTGCTCACGCGAAGAGGTAAAAACAATTCCATCATTATATAATGCTGCACCAAAATCTGCATTTGTTGAATTGATGTCGAGCTTTGTCACCGCATAATTATTACTGTCAGCAAAAAAGCTTTGATACATATCAATTGCACGGATAAACTTTTGTCCTCTTCCATCCGATTTGCTTTCAATTGCAAAATTTTCCATCCACTTTCGTGCCTGTGCATATTTGCCATTGTTCATCAGCGATTGTCCGTAATAAAATTTATAAATGGGATCGCACTTAGGCATAGTAACGGCAACACTATACCAGTATTCAGCACGTTCGCGGTTATTTGTTTTACGATAGCAATCTGCAATTTTGAATACTGCATCCTGTATTGTGCTGTCTTTCTTTAAAGCTTTTATATAAAAAGGAATTGCCTTGCTGTATGCCATGCGTTCATACTGGTAATTACCTTTTCTAACCTTTCCCTTCTGAGCTTGTGTTAATAAAGGCAACACTAAGCAAAGCGCAATTAAAATATTTTTTGTTTTCATAATCTTGTTTGTTGTATTGATTAGAAATATCGTGGCGTTATGATTTTATTTTTATCGAATGAAAAATCAAATCCAAGCGTTATCTCATGCGTACCTGAATTGTATTTCTGTAATCCTTGTATCGAATAATCATAGGAATATCCCATTCGTAATTGTTTAGTTATCTGAAAAGAAGTGACTGCCGCCCAAGAGTCTTTAGTGCGATAGCTTGCTCCTAACCAGAATACTTCATTCAATAATGTGTGTAAGCCGAAGTCAGCTTCCAACGGTGCACCGTTCACTGCTTTCAACATGAATGTTGGTTTTA
>JANLZB010000073.1:0-51783 GCA_031366005.1 Bacteroidota bacterium
GTTTATTTTGTGTCGTTAACAACGGGCACTCAAACGATGACGAGGAAGTTGGTGGTGCAGCTGTGAGAAGCCATTCACCCGATTTGTCATTCTGAAAGAAACTTGTGGAATAGTTGCAAAGAGGATTGATTCATGCATAAGAGTTGTTTTAGAACAAATTTTAATTAATGTTTACGGCAATGGCATTCTAAATTAACTGTTTTAATAATACAAGGTTTCATCCGCGATTGCACAAGTTTCTTTCAGAATGACAGCATTGGCTTGCGATAAAGCGGAAATTTATTGTGCTATTATGGGTGTTCATTACCTTTTCTAAATAAATTTTGAAAATCAAATATCTTGTATAGTTTTGGCAAAGCTTATATCAGTTTCATGTTTGTTACCTAATTTTTTTACAGATGAAAACTAAAATGATTGTTATTTTATGCGGGGTAATATTGATAGCGGTTTTTCTTGTTTTAAATCACCTTGGAATTATCAGCTGGCAAAAATTAACTATTGTGTTTGCGGCAGTACTAGCACCGTTACGGCATCTCACTTCCTGGTTAAAAAGCCCTACTGACAAAATCCAGGAAATAGAAGAATCTCACATAAAAGTGAGAAAGACTGAAGATGAATACAGAAGGACATCCCAAGAGGAGATTGTGCAAAACAAAAAGAAACTGGATTCGGTAAATCAGCAGATAACGGAAGTGAATGTGCAGAAGGAAGCACTGGAAACAGACCGGCTCAAAGCACATGAAATACTTCAGAATGTATCAGACGAGGAACTGTTGGCGGCAGTAAAAAAAACACTGGCAAAGCAATGAGATATGCTGTAACATTTATTTTGATTGTGCTTGCTCAATCAATCACTGCACAGAATTTTCCTTTGCTCATTAAACGCGGAGAAACAAAAACGCTAACAGCAGATTCGCAGGCTTTATTTATTTTGCAGAAAGTACAGATGTTAGCTTACCAGGACAGTGTGAATGAACTGGATTTTGCACGAAGAAAAATAGAATTACTGAATACTGAGAATTTATTACGGTCAGAAAAAGAACAGATCTATATTCGTGATACGGTAATTTACAGCAACCTCTATCATCACTATTATAACTTGTGGGATTCAACTGACCACAAACTGGAAGCTACTGAAATAAAACTTGCCAGAGTGCAACATAACAAATGGAATTTGGGACTCTCTGGTATGCTCATCGGAGTGATTGCAACATTACTAATCGTTAAATAATTAACATCATGATAAATCAAGAAAATGAAATTCTGTATTTATACATCCCTGTAATTGCATGGGCTGCATTACTTATTATTTTCTTTTTAGTGCTGGCAAGAAAATATACCCTGGGCAAATGGGATACCAGCAATCCGAATCCTTACAGCGGTGAAACATTAGGTCTTCCGAAAGGGACATTGAGAGGAATACTTACACTCACCATTATGTTTGTTGCCATTTTACTTGAAATATTCACGCTCAACACCCCGGAATATGAACATCATATTTCTCAATTTTTAACTGCATTTCAAATGGTGATAGCATTTTATTTTGGCGGGCAGGTGATGAGCCAGCTTACTAACGCTGAAACAAAGAAAACAGAAATGATAAGTGAAAATCTTAATAAGAGTGAATCACAGGAACCAGGTGATGGTAAATAAGATTCACGACAACTGATTTTATTTTTTATAAAGGGAAACAGAAGGATGCCCTCATTAAAATTTCAAACAAGATGGGACAAAATAGTTTTCATCGGCAGCTTGATAGGATGCATCATTATTTTGTTTTTAACATTTTTTAAATGCAGTGACCGTTCACATTTATCACGCGAAAATAAATTGCTGAAAAAAGAAAATGCGGAATTAAAGCAGCAGATAATCTTATTAGAGAAAAAATAAATAACGTGAGTTATGGATTTATCCGACTGTTTAATAAAATAATAAGATTTTTTATTAAAGGGTATTTTTTTCTACTAAGGTTTTTTTCAGCAATAAGATTTTAACCTTAGTAGAAAAACCATTCAGGTTTAACATCCACCTTATTACCTTATTTTGCTGTTATATGTACAAAAAATCATTTTATTTTAAAATCATAACTCACATTAAATAAATCACGCCATTCGTTTTTCTTTGCTTACGCGGAAAGAAAAAGTTTTATGAATGATAAAGCTAATCATACCTATGCTGACTGCTGAGAAAGCGCGTGCAATAGTAGGATACCATTCGAGGTTGCGGATAAGAAAACGCATCAGTACATAATTCAGCGAAAGCACCACAAGCGCTACCAGTATGTAACGAAATAATTGTTTGTGTGTTTCTAAATCTGATTCATGAAACACTAAAAATTTGGTGATTAAAAAATTAGTTATTAAACCTGCTGTGTAAGAAAGAAGCAATGCTGCTGTGGGTGCGGTAACCACGAATGAGTTGAACAACGTGATATCCTGCTTATGATAAATAAAATTAAAAGCAATAAAATAAACAGAAATATCAACAAGGGTTGCCACTCCTGCTGAGAGCAGGTAACGCACCACTTTAGATTGGGTAAACAGCTTTAACATACGGCTTTAAAAATAGGCATTAGGAAGGAGATATTTTGTAACATAATCATTAACGCCTTGTTCCAGCGTGGTAAAGGGTTTGGAATAACCAATGGAGATTAACTTTTGCATATTGGCTTCGGTAAAATACTGGTATTTATCGCGAATGTCCTGAGGTATGTCAATGAAATCAATCTGCACTTCATGGTTCATTGCTTTAAAAGTATTGGCTGCCAAATCATAAAACGAACGCGCTTTGCCCGAACCCAGATTGTAAATACCTGAATGTTTTTGATGCTGATGAAAGAACCAGCATACATTCACCACATCTTTCACATAAACAAAATCACGCAGTTGCCATCCATCTTTATACTCAGCACGATGTGAACGGAATAATTTTACTTTTCCTGCTTTTTGTATTTGATTAAATGCATGAAATATAACGGATGCCATGCGTGCTTTGTGATATTCATTCGGGCCATACACATTAAAAAATTTTAAACCAATCCATAGTGGTGGCGCTTCCGGTTGTAACAATGCCCATTTATCAAAATCATTTTTTGATTCACCGTAAGGATTCAATGGTTTTAATTTTGAAATGATTTCATGGTTATCATCATAACCCAACTCACCGGCTCCATAAGTTGCTGCGGAAGAAGCATACACCAACGGAATGCGATGCTGCGAACAGATTTTCCATATTGATTTGGTGTAATCAAGATTGAGATGATTAAAAATGGAAACATCAAATTCAGTAGTGTCAGTGCGTGCGCCAATGTGATAAACGAACGATACATTAATTGCATTTTCTTTTAACCACTGATGAAAATTTTCACGCTCAATTTTTTGCAAAAACCTTTTGCCGGAGAGATTACGTGCTTTGTTTTGATCAGAAAAATCATCTACAAGAATTAAATCTTCACGTCCTTCGTTATTTAGTTTTTGAACTAAACAGCTTCCAATAAATCCGGCTGCACCGGTGATTACGATCATTATTTTGTATATATGATTTTGTTATTAAAAAACTTAGGCAAGACAAGCTGAAACGGAACAAAATAAATTCCGAACGAAAGGGGCCACAGATTTACAGATGGGAACAAATTTGTATGGAGATTATATTGATTAGTATTCTTAAATACCATTATATTGATAACATTAATCCTGACGCAGTCAAAAATCTTATCCAGTAACCATATTAATTCGAGTCTGTTCCCATCTGTAAATCTGCGTCTCATTTTTTTGGAGATGAAATATTTTGCATCCAAAGATTTTTAAAGAAATACTGGTTCATTCAACAAAGGAAGTAAACCCGCTTTTTGTCCTTCTGCAAATAATTTGCGAATGGCTTGCTGACCTTCTTCGCCCAAATCTATTGAAAAATCATTCACGTAAAGTTTGATGTGTTGCTGCTGAACTTCTTCACTTATCTCTTGAGAGTGTTGTTGCACATAAGCACGTGATGCATGTGGATTTTCAAAAGCATAACTTACACTTTCAAAGATTGCTTCTTCAATCATTTTCTTTTCTATTTCAGGTAAACTCCTGCGCACTGCAATACAACCTAAGGGAATGGGAGCGTGAAAATTCTGTTCCCATAATTCTCCCATATCAGCAATTTTTAACAATCCCTGTTGCAGATAGGTAAACCGGTTTTCATGAATGATCAATCCTGCATCTGATTTTCCCGAAAGCACTGCATCTTCAATGGCAGAAAAAATCATTTCTATTTTATTTATTGCATCCGGAGCAAATATGCTTAGCAACAAATTTGCAGTTGTATATTTTCCGGGAATTGCGATTCGTAAATTATTAATCTCACTAAAACCATATTTCTTTTTACTGATTAATACAGGTCCGCAATTGCGGCCCAACGCACTTCCTGATTGAAGAATCTGGTAATGTTCAGAAACAAAAGCATAGGCATTGAAACTGATTTTGGTAATGTCTAATTCCTTTTTGCGTGCTTTTTCGTTTAGCTGTTCCACATCAAGTAATTGAGTAGTTACCCTTAACGGTGATGGAAATCGTTGATGAACCAAAGCATCAAAAATAAAAGTGTCGTTAGGACAGGGAGAAAAACCAAGTGTGTATTCGTAAGACATATTATGAACATGCAAAAATACTTAGACAATGATGACGTTTGATTAACAAAACAAATAAAATCATCATGCAATTTTTGATTTAATTTGTTGTCGTATAATCTATGAACGAATCAGTACAAAAAAGTTTTAGCATAAGAGGGAGCATAAATCGTTTGATGCTGATGATGAATGTATTGATTGTTGTTGCATTATTAATCTCCCATTTCGGGGCTGCGGTTAACCCATCTAAGCTATGGCTGTTTGAATTGATTGCTATTAGTTATCCGTTATGGTTAATATTAAATATTGGTTTTGTTATTTATTGGCTGATACAGTTTCACCGGTTTATTTTGCTTTCACTTATTGCAATTGTAATTACTTATCCTAAGCCGGGATTGTTTTTTCAGATGCATATTTTCTCAGAAAAAAAACAATCGCAGTTAAAAGTAATGACCTATAATGTGCGGTTATTTGATTTATATAACTGGACAGGAAATTTAAAAACACGTGCAAAAATTTTCGACATGTTGAAAGAAGCCAATCCTGACATTGCCTGTTTCCAGGAATATTATACACGTGATGAAGGCAATTTTCAAAATACAAAAGATCTTGAAAAACTTTTAAAAGCAAATAGTCATGTAGCGTATGGAATAAGTTTACATAAAGTGGATCATTGGGGACTTGCAACTTTTTCAAAGTACCCGGTTATCAATCGGGGTACTGTCATCTTTGTAAAAGGCAACACCAACTTTGCAATTTATTCAGATATAAAAGTGAATGATGATACAATAAGAGTTTACAATGCGCATCTGCAATCAAATCATTTCAAAGAAGAAGACACTAAATTTTTAGAAGAACCTGACAGCACCAGCAGAGAGGAAGCAGTGAAAAGAAGTGAATCTATTTTGAAACGTTTAAAAAAAGGAAGTATTAAACGTGGTAAACAAGCTGATGAATTAAAAGCACATATTCTTGCTTCACCTTATCCTGTTATTGTCTGTGGTGATTTTAATGATCCTCCTTATTCATACACCTATAAGGTTTTGAGAAAAGATTTATGTGATGCATTTGTGGAAAAGGGAAATGGATTTGGTGTTACATATTCAGGTGCGGTTCCATTTTTCAGAATTGATTATACTTTGCATGATGAACGATTGCAATGCAACAGTTATAAAAAAATTAATTCCAGATTAAGTGATCACTATCCGATTGTGACGGAGTTTAGTATAAAGAAATAATTAAAAAAAAATTATACCCTATCCAAAACAACCTGAATCATTTCATGCATTTTAGCTTCTGCATTTTTTGAATATTGTTGTGCAATACGGTTTGCCACAATAAGGTTGACAGCACAGCAATGATGTCCTAATAATTTTGCCAAACCAAACATGGCTCCTGTCTCCATTTCAAAATTAGTAATACGGTTTTTTCCTGATTGGAATGAACTCAGTTTGTCAATCATATAGGTTCGGCTGGGTTTCAATCTTAACTCGCGCATTTGCGGAGCATAAAAACCAGAGCATGATGCGGTGATTCCTTTATGCATTCCTTCACTTAATTTATCCACCAGCATAGATGAGGCTTTGGCAAGATATGACTCTGCAAAAACCCCTTCATTGGGATAATGTTTTCTGAATGCATCAATAATAATTTTTTCTTCTTCATCATTTTTCAATTCATAAAAATTAAGCAAGCCATCTAAACCCAAACCATATTCAGAACAAACGAATGAGTCCACTGCGATATCTTTCTGTAATGATCCGGATGTTCCGATGCGCACTAAATTCAATGCTGTTAATTGCGGTTTTATTGTTCTTGTTTTTAAATCAATATTTACCAATGCATCCAACTCGTTATAAACGATATCAATATTATCCGTTCCGATACCGGTTGAAAGAACGCTGATACGTTTTCCTTTATAAGTGCCCGTGTGCGTTACGAACTCACGTTTTTGTTTTTTCATTTCAATCTTGTCGAAATACCCACTCACCATACTCACACGGTCAGGATCTCCAACATTGATAACGGTGCCTGCAATATCTTCAGGTAAAAGATTTAAGTGGTACACACTGCCATCCTTATTAAGGATCAACTCAGATTCTGGAATTTGCTGGTTCATTTTAATCAATAATTTTGCGGAATAAATTTTACTTTTCGTTACAAAGAAATATTAAAATCACTTTGCAATGAAATCAGGGAGATAGAATAAGTTAAAATATGCCGAACACGTTTGAAAACCACATAATAGTTCCAACAGATTTTTCAGAACAATCAATAATCGCTTTAGGTCAGAGTTATAATCTTGCACGATTTACTAAATCAGATATAACATTGGTGCATGTAATGGATGAGGATTTGTTTACTTCCTTACGACATGTTTTTAATTCAGATGAAGAGCAGGAGAAATTGATGAGAGCCGGAATACAATCTAAGCTGGATAAACTCGCAAATGAAACACGGGCAAAATCAGGAATTGAAGTAAAAACATGTATTGAAAAAGGTAAAATTTACGATGAGATAAACAATTTAGCGAAAGAATTAAATGCAGCATTTATCATCATGGGCACGGATGGTAAGTCAACACTGCGTAAAAAATTTATCGGCAGCAATGCACGTAAAGTAATTGATGAAGCACCCTGTCCTGTCATCACAATCAAAGGAAAAGAACATCGCCCGGGCTGTAAAACAATTCTGCTTCCGCTTGATCTTAGCAGAGAAACCAAAGAAAAAGTAGATAAGTGTATCGAGATCGCAAAATTTTTTGGGTCTGCAGTCAAAGTGATGACTGTGGTGGATACAGGCGATGAATTTCTTATAAATAAGCTGAGGCGGCAATTGGATCAGGTTGTAGATTTCTTATCTTCACACAATATTGCCACAACAGGGGAGTTCATTCGTGGTAATGATATAGCGGAAGAAGTGCTGAAATATGCAGAAAAAGTAAAAGCAGATCTGATTATTATCATGACGCAGCAAGAATTAGTATGGACAGAATATTTCATCGGAACCGCTTCGCAAAAAATTATTAACGAATCAACAATTCCTGTTTGCAGCATCCGGCCACAGGAAAGAAAAAACACAACTGAATTTGTGATATCCTAATATATAACCTCAAACCAATGAATAAGGACTTCCACGTAAGAAAAATTTTGATCCCGTATGATTTCTCTGAAACGGCTGATCTGAGCCTTGACCATGCAGTGTTCATGGCCCAATTATTTAAAGCCGAAATCACGCTTGTTCATATTGTTGAAACAGTAACTTTTACCAGCGCTATCAGTCATGCATTAAGTGGATTTGAGAAAAAAGTTGAGTCTGCTTCCAATGAAAAATTGCAGGAACTGGCTGATAAGCTTCATCGTGAAAACGGCATTAAAGTAAACGTGATAACGGAAGTAGGAAAAATTTATAAAAAAATTGTGCAGGTTGCCAAGCAGAGTCATGCTGATGTAATTGTAATGGGAACGCATGGAACGGGTGGTTCAAGTTCTGTATTGGGAAGTAATACATCCAAAGTAGTAATGGAATCGCATTGTCCTGTAATTTCTGTTCAGGCACATGCAAAAAATATTGGATTCACACGCGTTGTTTTGCCAATAGATGATACGCCTGAATCACGTCAGAAAGTAAATTTTGCTTTGGAGTTAGCGCTGCGTTACAACGCACATGTTTTTGTTGCAGGAATAATGCAATCAAACAATGAGGATTACCAAAGAAAATTCAGAATAAAAATTGAACAGGTTGTTGATTTTCTTGCCGGACACGGTGTAGCATGCGAAAGCAAATTTATTAGTGGTGACGACCGCGCTAAAATGACTTTGAAACTGGCAGGTGAAACAGATGCTGATCTCATCATCATCATGACTGAACAGGAAGCATCAATAGCAGGACTTTTACTTGGAACTTATGCAACCAAAGTTGTTAATCAATCCAAGATTCCGGTGATGACTGTTCGTCCTGCTGAAATTGATCCCGACCGCATAACTGTTACTTTTTAATAACAAATGTTTTTCTCTTTGAGAGAAATTTAAATCAGTGTAAACTTTACTTATCACTTCAAACAATTTTTTTTGAATTGTCAGAACCTTTCGTTGACTAAATTTTTTTAATCATTATTTTTAAAAGGATCGCGTGGAATCCAGTTGGAAGGTGGGGCTGAAGGCAAAAATGGTTTAACAAGTTTATTTAATAACCGGCTGTTTAACCGCATATAAGCAGCATGATCAACAGGCTTAGCGCCAACGGTGGTTTTCATTTCCAATGCTGTTCTTCCAAATGAAAGTATTTTCACTTTTACCTTGATAGCTTCTTTTATAAAGAGGTAAAGAATATTTTGATACAATGCATATTCTTTGTTGTAGTGATAATCTATCCCGATATGATGAGCTTCATAATCATGTTCATTAAAAATTCCGGTCATGAATGCAATCAGCTTTTCATCATGATAAATTGCCTTGAAGAGAAAGTTTTTACCTAAATGTTTTTTATACTGAATAAAACAAGCTACGTCTGGTTTTAAAACGCGCACAGGTGAGCGTTGCTGCACAGCGAGATAAAGTTCGTTTATTCGTTCTGCATTTTTTTCTATTTCTTCCAGTTCAAAGTTCCATTCTGTGAGATTTGCAATTTTCTTTATGGCATTGTTTGCACGTAACCTGTATTTTGCAGACATGGCATTCAGGTAATCATCAAATGTTTGCCAATCATTAATATGATCAATTACCATAATCGGATCCATTACAAAACGAATAAATCCTTCTTTTTCAAGGATCGGTTGCAGGGGATCATCTGAGAATGGAAAATCTTTCACAATAATTGCTGAGAGCTTTCCACGTTTTTCCAGTTCCTGATTAATATGTAAAATTATTTCAGGTAACAGAAGGCACAATGGTTTTTCATATCCGTGTAAACAAGTAAATGCATATTGTCCGCTCACATTCATGTTGCCACACACCAGTAACCAGTTTGCTTGTTCTGGTTCATGACTGAATAAAAGGCGGTTCAGTTTATCACTTACCAGATTTAAAAATTTCCCGTAAGGATCTAAATGAATAATACTTCCTAACTCTTTTGCTGCAAGATTGATTGCCTGGAAATAAATTAGTGCTACTGCTTCATTATCCTCATATATCAAAACATAAATAGTTTCCATTCCCTTGATACATGATTCTTCAAGTGCGTGCAGATATTTGGGTTCCAATAAAAGGCTGGAAGGAAAATCCCACTTTTCCATTTCTTCGTTAACTGAACGAATGGAATAAAAAAGTTTATGTGAAAGAGTTGATGAAGTAATCGTTTGTTTCAAAATCCTACTATAAAATTCAATACAAAGAAAGTTGAAACAACCTAATAAAGTGGAATTGATATTTCTTTGCGTCAGAGATGAAAAAAATTTTATTGTTATCAGATACACATGGTTATCTTGATAAATCAATTTTAGAACATGCTTCACAGGCAGATGAAATCTGGCATGCTGGTGACATCGGAAATCTGGAAACTGCTGATCGCTTAAGTGCAGTAAAACCTTTACGTGCAGTTTATGGAAATATTGATGACACAAAATTGAGAACAGTATATCCTCTAAATAATCATTTTACTATTGAAGGTCTTAAGGTTTTCATAACACATATTGGAGGTTATCCTGGAAGATATAATCCTAATGCAAAAAAGGAAATAATGAATGAGCAACCACAACTTTTTATTTGCGGGCACTCGCACATTCTGCGTGTAATGCGAGATCCCGTTCTCAAACTATTACATATTAATCCAGGTGCCGCAGGTATTTATGGATTTCACAGAATGCGGACAATAGTACGATTTGAGATTAACCAGGGAAAAATAGAAAACCTGGAAGTGATTGAATTAGGTCTCAGAGGTACACTACCTCAACCTGTCGGCTGACCGCACAAGGTTATCATCTTTTTTAATTCCATTTCTGGCAAGAAAAAGAAAAATCAATTGAATTGGCATAAAAATTATAATCCATTTTATAGAAGAAATATTTGAAGTACCGGACAGGCTAACCAGTTGGCGGTAATTGTAAAATAAAACTCCAATTAAGATTAAAACTAAAGTGATCATTAAATTAATAAACTTCAACTGCAACGCTCTGTTAGCATAATTAAAAATGGTAACCAGTGTTAAGATTGCAATTAAAATATTAATAAGCAGCAATGGAAAGTTATAACTCAGTACCGATATTTTGGCATCGCTTATGAATGAAGTTTTGATGATACTTAATTGATATATTCCATCAGGTACCTGGAAAACAAACAAGTTGAAGAAACATAAAAAAATACAGCAGCAGATCACTAATGCGAGATAAACAGATTGAATTCGTTGAAGCATAATTTTAAAATTAATGGCAAAGATGTCAATAAGCTTGTTGAAAAAAAACTTTATATCCTGTGCAACTAAATTTGGCTTGCATACGTTTAAGGTGTATTATTGCATCATCGAATGCCGGATTACAGTTTTTAATCCCTTTATTTACGAGCTCCCCCTGTTTATTAAGGTTACCCCTAAAAAAGCCCAAGAACAATTCTTAATAATGCAATAAACGCATAAATACTAAAAGTATATTTTACAAATGTTTGACATCATTCAATTAAATGAAAAACTCCTTCCGGAGTTAAAAGAAATAGCTAAGAAATTAGATATTGACAATTTCGAGAATCTCAAAAAGCAAGACCTTGTTTACAAAATTTTAGATCATCAGGCACTCAATCCTGAAATTGATTTTGCGAAACTGGGGATAGATATTCCTGCTGAGAAACCAACACGTTCACGCAAGAAAGAAGCAGAACCAAAGGAAACAAAAGAAGCTAAGCCTGCACGTGAATCAAAAGAAGTGAAACAAAATGTGGAAAAGGAAAAGCCTTCTGCACCAGCTGCTTCTCCGGCTCCAAATACAGAAAATTCAGATCCGAATAATCGTCCTAAACGTCAGCGTATTATTCCCGTTGTTCCGGAGGATGAGCAGCCCGCCAAAGTTGTTTATCAACCCTATTCTCACGGAAGTGAACGAAGTGTCCCAAAGAAAATTGAAACCATTAATCAACCTCCTGCCGGTACGGAATCTGCAGATGTAAATATGAATATTGAATCATCAGAACCACGACCTATGCGAGAAAACCCTATGATGTCACGTGAAGCAATGTTGCGTGAACGCAAACCCATTCCAAGTATAAGTAATGAACCTGTTTACGATTTTGGTGATGCCATTGCATGCGAAGGTGTGTTGGAAGTTATGCCCGATGGATTCGGTTTTTTACGTTCCTCAGATTATAATTATCTCGCATCGCCTGATGATGTTTATGTATCTCAATCGCAGGTTAAGCTTTTTGGTTTAAAAACCGGTGATACTGTTAGTGGTGCTGTACGTCCTCCCAAGGAAGGTGAGAAGTTTTTTCCTTTGATAAAAGTGAATAACATCAATGGACAGGATCCTGAAATAGTTCGTGATCGTGTACCGTTTGATTTCTTAACACCATTATTTGCGCACGAAAAATTTAATCTTTACAATGGAAACAGTAATTATTCTTCACGGGTAATTGATTTGTTTACTCCTATAGGAAAAGGTCAGCGTGGATTAATTGTGGCGCAACCAAAAACAGGTAAAACAGTTTTGTTAAAAGAAGTTGCAAATGCAATTGCTGCTAATCATCCCGAAGCATATTTAATTATTCTTTTAATTGATGAGCGTCCTGAAGAAGTAACCGATATGGCTCGCAGTGTAAAAGCTGAAGTGATTTCATCCACATTTGATGAGCCTGCTGATCGTCACGTAAAAATTGCAAACATTGTTTTGGAAAAAGCAAAACGTTTGGTGGAGTGTGGACATGATGTGGTGATTCTTTTAGATTCTATCACTCGATTAGCGCGTGCTTATAATACTGTAGCTCCTGCATCAGGTAAAGTATTATCAGGTGGAGTTGAAGCAAATGCATTGCAAAAGCCAAAACGTTTCTTCGGTGCTGCACGTAAGATTGAAAATGGAGGTTCTTTAACAATTCTTGCAACAGCTTTGATTGATACCGGCTCACGCATGGATGAAGTGATCTTTGAAGAATTTAAAGGAACAGGCAATATGGAATTGCAGCTGGATCGCAAGCTTTCCAACAAACGTATTTTCCCTGCTATTGATTTGGTTTCATCAAGCACACGAAGAGATGACTTGTTGCACGATAAAGACGTTTTACAAAAAATGTGGATACTTCGTAATCACCTTGCAGATATGAATTCAACAGAAGCAATGGAGTTTATGCTGGAACGTATGCGTGGAACAAAATCAAACGAGGAGTTTTTGATTTCAATGAATAATTAAGCCACTAACTCCTGAAAGGGGACAATGATGCGTAGAGTCCCTTTAGGGAATTAAAGGGTGAGCGTGGGTTGCGTTAGCAATTAATTCTTTTCCGAATTCATTAATATTTATCCCGTCAAAATTTCCGGAACTCATCAGCAGCAAAACATCGTGCTTGTAATTTTTTTGCTGTAGATATTGTTGCAGCAAAGCTGAATCATTAAACACGTTAATATCATTTCGTGCAAAAGCAGAACGAACCTGTTCAATCGAAATCGGTTTTAGTTTTTTATGTTCGATGGTATGCGGATTGAAATAAACAATTGCTTCATCCGCTTTATTCATTGAGCCTTTATATTGTTCAAGAAAATTTTCATTTAAACTGCTGAAGGTATGCAACTCCATGCAGGCAATTAATTTTCGGTTGCTGAATTGTTCACGCACTGCTTCGGTGGTTGCTTTGAGTTTGGATGGTGAGTGAGCAAAGTCTTTATAAATAACCAATGATTCACTTCTTCCAACTAATTCCAATCGTCTTGATGCACCTTTAAATGTTTGTATCGAATTATAAAACTCATCATCTGTAACACCTAATTTTTTGCAAACCAAATGTGCTCCTTCAAGATTCAACAAATTATGATGACCGAAAATAAATAAGGGAGTGGGCTGTTCACAGTCAGCAGTTGGCAAATATGTTATTCCATCTTTTATTTCATATTTTGGAATATGATAAGGAAATTTTTGAATGTTGTTTGATGCGGCTTCGCAGATTTTTATTACTTCAATATCTTCTTCACAGTAAATTAAAGTTCCACCACCGGAAATCTGGTTTACAAAAACCCTAAACTGTTCCACATAATTTTCAAACGTTGGAAACACATTTATATGATCCCATGCAATGCCACTTATCAATGCGATATTGGGTTTATACAAATGAAACTTTGGTCTGCGGTCAAGAGGAGAGGAAAGATATTCATCACCTTCTAATATCATCACTGGTGCATCATGACTTAAACTTACCATTGTATCAAAACCTTCCAACTGCGCACCCACCATAAAATCAAAAGATTTATTACAATGTTTTAAGACATGTAAAATCATTGCTGTGATGGTTGTCTTACCATGACTTCCTCCAATCACAACACGTGTTTTGTTTTTTGATTGCTCATATAAATATTCAGGATAGGAATAAACTTTCAAACCTAATTCCTGCGCACGCAACAGCTCAGGATTATCTGCGCGTGCATGCATACCTAAAATGATTGCACCCAATGAGGAATTAATTTTTTCAGGAAACCAGCCAATCGCTGAGGGTAATATTCCGGCATTCGCCAGCCGGGATTTAGATGGTTCATTTATCTCATCATCAGAACCTGAAACCTGATAACCTTTATGATGTAATGCAAGAGCAAGGTTATGCATGGCACTTCCCCCGATTGCAATGAAGTGTACTTTCATTTACTAAACAATTAAAGAGTGACAATATTAGTAAGAGTTATTCTATTCTTTTAAAAAACATTTTTGATGCTTCTATATTTTTTAAATTTGTGTTAAATAAATGATAATGGAATTGCTTAGAAAAAAGTTGTCTTTAATAGAATGGCTTGCTGCTTTAAATGACGAAGCAATCATTAATAAGGTGGAGGAAATTCGCAAATCAACATTCATAAAAAAGTATGAAGACTCTTTAAAGCCCTTAACAGAAGATCAATTGCTGAAAAGAATTCAGGCATCGGAAGATGATATAAAAAATGGTCGGACTTCAACATTAGAGGATATTGAAAAAGAGTCAGAAAATTGGTAGAATACTGACAGTAATATTTCATGTTATTTTCTAAATCTTAATAATGATAAAAAATTATGCAGCTTTACTCAATCAACACTGGTTATTTTAAATTAGATGGTGGAGCAATGTTTGGCGTTGTTCCCAAAAGCATCTGGAACAAATTAAATCCCTCAGATGAAAATAATCTTTGCAATTGGGCTATGCGCTCATTGCTTGTGCAATTAAACGATCGTTTAATATTAATTGATAATGGAATAGGAGATAAACAGGATGCAAAATTTTTCTCTCATTATTTTTTGAATGGTGATGATACGCTTGAAAAATCTCTGAAGAAAAATGGTTTTGGTTTTGATGACATTACAGATGTTTTTCTCACGCATTTGCATTTTGATCATTGCGGTGGAAGTATTCGTTATAATAAAGTGCGTAGTGGTTATGAACCTGCTTTCAAGAATGCTATTTACTGGAGCAACGATGAACATTGGAAATGGGCAATACAACCAAATGTACGTGAGAAGGCAAGCTTTCTGAAAGAGAATATTTTACCGATACAGGAAAGTGGTCAATTAAAATTTACAACTGAAGGAGCGGAAATATATCCCGGTTTTAAAGTGATGTATGCAAACGGACATACTGATGGAATGATGCTGCCATTGATTAAATACAAAGAAACAACTGTTGCATACATGGCGGATTTAATTCCTGCGGCTGCACATATTCCGTTGGCTTATGTGATGGGTTATGATACACGTCCATTGATTACAATGGAGGAGAAAGCAGAATTTTTAAATGAAGCCGCAAATAAAAACTATGTTTTATTTTTTGAGCATGATCCTGTAATTGAATGTTGTAATCTTCAACGGACTGAAAAAGGAATTCGTGTAAAAGAAATCTTTAGTTTAAAAGATTTTACTGGTTAAGTTCTTGTATGAACGCCCCCTTGTCGGGAACGGAATAGCAATTTAATTTTAAAGAATCCGCTTCTTTCATCCACCTTTCCGATTTCCATTTCTTATTGGATGAATCAATGATAATTTGTGATGCTGAAATAAATTGACTTAAACGTTTTAACGTGACATGTGCATTTTCACTAAGCAATAAAACATCTGCCTTTAACGGTTGTGATGGCACATTAACTCTTAATAATTTATTTGCATAAGAACTATCCACATGAACCCATTTTTGATCAGCAAAAAATAGAAATGGAGGATCATAAAAATAATTAACTGACGCGTTATTTATTTCTGCTTTCGCAAACATTGCAGGCATCACCGTTGCATACAATCCGTTTTTCCACCAGTGTTGCCTGATATGAAATCGCAATGCGTTTTTATCCTGATCCAATATCGTATCGCTAATAAAAATATTTTCACGACCATTTACCAGATCAATAGCTGAATGGTTATTGATGTTATACACAACCATTCGCTGCTGCTTATTAATCTTAAGGTTTTCCTGAATTTGAAGTACTACCAACAGGATTGAAATAAGCAGGAAACCTTGCAACATGATTGCTCGTTTTTGCATCAGGTAAAACAAACCGAAAAATATCATTACATAAATGAGCCACGTTTCTAAAACCGTTATTGAAATTCCATTGGTGACGGCATACGGTATCCGATCAACCAGCAATACAGTCTGATTAACAAACCATATTGCAAATGCACAAATTTTTGCAAGTATAACTCCAACATACTGCACCGATGCGAAACTCATCAGTGCAATGCAACCGTAAATAATTGCAGTTGTCACAGGAATGATAATAAGATTGGACACTACAAAAAGATTTGGAAACTGGTGAAAATAAAGCAGCCCTAATGGGAATGTCATCAACTGTGCACAGAGTGAAACAGACGTGATTGTCCATATTTGATGCAAAAGCCGGTTGGGCATAATTAATTGCGGAAATAATTTCGGATGGAGATAAACGATACCAAACACAGCGAGATAAGAAAGCTGGAAACCCACTTCTGTAATCATAAAAGGATTGTATAAAAGCAATACAAAAACGGAAACAACCAGCGTATTCATAATTCCTGAATTACTTTTTAACCATTGCCCGATAATTACAATACTCAACATGGCAGCTGATCGTAATACTGATGGGGAGAATCCGGTAATCAATGCATACCACCATAAAAATGAAAGCAATAAAATGAAACGTAAAATTACACCCCACTTCCAGCGTTTCATCCAACGGAGCAGCCATGTCAGCACTATAAAAATTGCTCCCACGTGCATTCCAGAAACAGATAAAACATGCAAAGCTCCGCTGCTTGCATAGGCATTAATCAACTCTGCATCCAATGCGTCTTCATAACCAATTACAAGTGCAGAAGCTACAGCAAACTCCCTCCGTTCAGGAATCATAGTATGTAATATGCTGATGAGATGATTTCTTAAATGATAAGCTGAACTTAAAATGGGTTGACCAATATTTTTATGAATGTGATCCCATTTTTTAGGAGCAAGATATACCTGTTGATAAACATTGTGAAAAGAAAGAAAACGTTTGTAATTAAACTCTTCAGGGTTTTGCGGAGGAGGGATTGCCTGTGGAGGAGATGCAAACACGAAACAATCACCATAAAACAAAGTAGTGTCAAACGCTTGTTTTGAAAAATAAATTAACAATTTTCCTGTTGTATTTTTCCAAACATTATTTTGTTTCACTGCTAAAATTTTTGCAACAGTTTTATAGGAATTATTTTTTTCTACCAATGGTTCATCAACGCTTGCGAGGAAAAACGTTCCTTTATGATATTGAAAGTGCGAAGGCTGATTAGTTTCTTTCTCTGTATAAGAGCGAATACAACCAATGGAAAAAAACAACATGGTAATACTCGCTCCTGTTATCCACCGGTATTTCCATTGTAAAAGTGTGCTTTTCAAAAAAAATGTAATGCACGTAATGGAAAGTGAAACAAGTAAACAAGTGATTAAAATTTCAAAAGAGAACGGGTAAAATAATTGCAGGACTATTCCTCCGGTAAAAGGAATTAACAAACGCAGTACAGGGGCTAAATTCCAGATTTTCATTTCTTGACTTTAGGAAGTAGTTATCTTAGTCAGTGAGGTGAAAGTAAATAAAATCATTTAAACGCAATCTGATTTAATATACTTTTGAAAGCATACTATTTATCTTATGACTTTAATAATTCTGGGAATAACCGTACTGCTTTCCATTCTTGCACTCACCAATGAACAATTAATGCGCAAGTGGATATTTAATCCCTATCTCGTAAACAATCAGAAACAATGGTACCGGTTTTTTACCAGCGGATTTATCCATGCTGACTGGATGCATTTGCTTGTAAACATGTTTGTGCTTTTTGGATTTGGTAAGGCAGTTGAAAGTTATTATGGTGCTTTGTTTGATGAAAAAGCAAGTTATTATTTTGTTTTGCTTTACATGGGTGGCTTACTTATTTCGAGCGCTCCCACTTATGTAAAACATAAAAATGATGCATGGTATAATTCGTTGGGAGCATCCGGTGCTGTATCAGGAATTTTATTTGCAGCCATTCTTTTTGATCCCTGGCAAAAGGTTTATTTATTCGGAGTTCTTGGTATTCCCGGAATTATTTTAGGTCCGCTTTATCTTTTTTATGAATGGAGATCAGGACAACGTGCGCAGGATAATATTAATCATGATGCTCATTTCTGGGGAGCTGTTTTTGGAATACTCTTCACAATAATTTTGAAACCCTCCATTGTTATTTATTTTCTTAACAGGTTAATGGAGCGCTGATTTTGAATTAAAAAAATACGTCATTGCGAGGAACGAAGCAATCTCTAAGAATGAAGCAGAATTATAACGGAAAAATACTAAGCGAAGAAGAATTGCAACTTCTTCAAAACAACCGTGCATTTTTATATGGTGATGGATTTTTTGAATCAATGCGTTGGCAAAACAATCAAATTAATTTTTTTAATGATCATCTTGAACGTGTAAAAAAAGCATGCTCATTATTAAAATTGAAATCTCCTTTTCCCATTGAATCATTACAGGAAAAAGTTAAAGCATTAGCTAACGCAAATCAAATTAAGGAAAGTGCGCGTGTACGGCTCATTATGTTTCGCAATAGCAACGGAACTTATTTGCCGGATGAAAATAATACAGGTTACACAATTATCATTCAACCGTTACTAAAAAGCAATTATATTTTAAATGATAAAGGTTTACAGCTTGATTTTTATAGAGATCAAACCAAGTCATCGTCCTCCATCTCCACAATAAAATCATTGAATTGCAATGTAAGTGTATTGGGTTCAATTTATGCACAAGAAAATAAATTGGATGATGTAATTTTATTTAACAATCATAATAAAATCATTGAAGCAACCGGTTCCAGCTTGTTCATTGTAAAAAATAACCAGGTTATCACTCCTCCGTTATCTGACGGTTGTGCTGACGGAGTAATGCGAAAACAAATTTTTATTTGCGCCAGGCAATTAAACATTGAAGCCATTGAACAAAGTTTATCAGCAGAAGATATATTAAGTGCGGACGAAGTTTTTATTACAAATGTTGTACGTGGTATTCAGTGGGTGGAGTGGATTCAGGAAAAAAGATTTGAGAGAAAAGTTATCACACTGTTATTTAATGCGCTCAATGTTCAATTAACTGCTGTGGCATAGATTTTTAAATGAAAGAACGTTTAAAGATTCTTAATCTTCAAAGAGATGTTGATTGTTAACATTTAGATAACATATCCCTAACCTGAGGCTAATAATTCTTTAATCTCTTTGCAGCGGAAAGAAAAACTTAAAAATGAAAAAAACACTACTCAAATTAATTTGTCTTTTAACATTTGCAATTCTGACAAAACAAATTAAAGCACAGGAATCGGATGACACACTCACAGCTACTGTAGCAAAAAATTATTTTGATCTTGAAGCATTAAAAAAAATCAAAATCACCGGGTATATACAGCCGCAGTTTCAGTGGGCTGATTCGGCAGGAGAGCCTTCTTTCGGAGGAGGAAATTTTGCGTCAGGAGTTGATAAACGGTTTCAGTTGCGCGAATCACGTTTAAAAGTTACTTATGAAAATAATTTAACACAAGGTGTATTTCAAGTGGATGTGAGCGAGAAAGGTGTTGCAATTAAAGACATGTATGTTAAAATTTTGGATCCCTGGACGAAATGGTTCAGTCTTAAGGCTGGTATGTTCGATCGTCCGTTTGGATTTGAAATTGGTTATTCATCCAGTCTTCGCGAATCACCCGATCGTGCACGAATGTCGCAGATACTTTTTCCCGGAGAACGGGATTTAGGCGCAGCATTGATTATTCAAGGTAAGAAAGGTGGTAGTTGGGAATGGATAAAATTTGAAGGAGGAATGTTTAATGGAACAGGCGCACCCGGACCTGGAATTAATGCAAGTGATTTTGATAAATTCAAAGATTTTATTGGTCACTTATCTATCAACCGTAGCACGGCTTCTGAAAAATTCAAATATGGTTTAGGTATTTCATATTATGATGGCGGCTTCCGCCAGGATCAGGTTAACAGTTATAAATACGGAGCTGATTCGTTGGGTGTAAAAGGTTTTATCATTGATGTAAAAAAAGCAGATGTTGCTTCATCAGTGGCAGCACGAAAACCAATAAAAAGAAATTATGTGGGTTTTGATGCACAAATTAGTTTTGACTGGTTACCCGGAATCACCACTTTGCGTGGAGAATATATACAGGGCAAACAACCTGGAACTGCTGGTACAACAACAAGC
This sequence comes from Bacteroidota bacterium, assembly GCA_031366005.1. Lineage (GTDB taxonomy): Bacteria > Bacteroidota > Bacteroidia > AKYH767-A > OLB10 > JANLUX01. Next base: position 20,438 of record JANLZB010000073.1, read on the forward strand.
CCTTCTGCGCCTTTTACAACTACAGTCAACAATACATTTGTTGTTAAAGACACGTCAGGCAATTATCAAACTATTACTACCTCATCAACTATAGTAAGCGATTTATATTCGCGAAATTTTAACGGTGCGTATTTTTACTTTCTGCAAAATCTAATGCAAACCCCTTTGCAGTTAATTGTAAAATATGATTGGTATGATCCTAATACAGATGTGAAAGGAGATGAAATTGGTAAAGCAACCAAAAGCAGTAACACCGCTAAAACAGGAGCAGCAGATATAAAGTTTTCTACTCTTGGTTTAGGTCTGGCTTATCGCTGGGATGCTAATATAAAATTTACTGCTTATTATGATATGGTAAAAAATGAAACGAGTGCCAACTTACCGGGATACACTAAAGACCTTCATGATAATTTATTCACGCTGCGTATGCAGATTAAATTTTAATTCACAAACAATAAAATAAAAATAAACACAATGAAAAAGATTAAATCAATTTTGTTACTTGCTTCAGTTGTATTAACTGTTCAAACAAGCAACGCCCAAAAAATTGTTGTAAAGGGAAGTGATACTGTTCTTCCGCTTGCTCAGAAAGAAGCAGAAACATTTATGAAATCAAAAACCGGGACAAGCATTACTGTTGTTGGCGGTGGAAGCGGAGTAGGCTTTGCCGCATTAGTGGATGGAACAACAGATATTGCAATGGCTTCGCGTAAAATTAAAATGGATGAGCGCATGAAATTGCAGGATGCTGGTAAATCATATAAAGAAGTAATTATCTCTAATGATGCGCTTGCAGTAGTTGTGAATAATGAAAATAAAATAAACCAGTTAACACGCGAGCAGTTGGAAGATATTTACACCGGTAAAATCACCAACTGGAAACAGGTGGGTGGTGATGATATGAAAATAATAGCTTATGCACGCGAAACTTCAAGCGGTACTTATGAATTCTTTAAAGAGCATGTAATGAGTAAAAAGAATTATGCCTCAGGTTGTTTAAATATGCCTGCAACAGGCGCCATCATTCAATCCGTTTCAAAAACAAAAGGAGCAATTGGTTATGTGGGCCTGGCTTACTTAGAAAAAACAGTTAAGCCCATTGCTGTATCTTATGATAAAGGCAAAAATTATGTGAAGCCCACAGTAGAGAATGCAAAGAATAAAACATATCCGGTTGTTCGTCCGCTTTACTTTTATTACAATACCAAAGTGGAAAAAAATGTAAAGCCCTTTGTTGATTATGTGCTTTCCACCACAGGTCAGCAAATTGTTGACAAAGTGGGATATGTTTCACTGAACTAATTTTATCTTTATTAATTTTCGCATTTTGTCTAATAGAAATGCAGATTAATTTATTCTGATTTGAAAAAAGTAATTGAGCGTATAGTTGAATTTATTTTGATGATAAGCAGTACTGTAACAACGCTTACAGTACTGCTTATCATTATTTTTCTTTTCAAGGAAGGAGGTGGGTTGTTTAATGAATCACCATTGGAAGGTGATAATGTGATTGCAATAAATCCTAATAATGCTGTTGAACATATTTCTTCCGAACAAATAAAAAATATTTTTGATCAGAAGATAACGCACTGGAAAGAGTTGGGTGGCAGTGATGATTCTATCTTGTTATTCTCCAACAGTTACATTGAAAACTATCTGACCGAAGATGAACTGGGAGAAAATTTTGAATTGCTTCCTCTTAAAATTGATTCTCTCCTGAATAAAAACCCTGGAATGCTTGCCGTGTTTTCAAAAAAATACATGGCAAAAGACTTTCATAGTAAGTTAATCAACCTTGATAATGTTTCAATAGGTAGTTTTCTCTCTGGTAAAGAATGGTTTCCCACTGCGCAGCCTGCTGTGCAGTTAGGTGTGCTGCCAATTATCCTTGGAACATTATGGGTGAGTTTTATCGCGATACTTATTGCATTGCCTATCGGATTAGCAACTGCAATTTATATGGCAGAAGTGGCAAGCCTGAGAATGCGTAATATTTTAAAACCCGTTATTGAATTGCTGGCAGGAATTCCATCTGTTGTTTATGGTTTCTTTGGATTAGTAATCATAGTTCCTTTGGTGCAAAATATGTTTCATTTAGATACAGGACAAACTGCCTTGACAGGAAGTATTCTTTTAGCCATCATGGCATTGCCTACTATCATTACTGTTTCAGAAGATGCAATAAGAAATACGCCTCGAGCCATGAAAGAAGCAAGCCTTGCATTAGGTGCAAACCGCTGGCAAACAATTCAGCGTGTTACACTTCCTTATTCCAGGTCAGGCATTGCTTCTGCTGCCATCCTGGGAATTGGCCGCGCTATCGGTGAAACAATGGCTGTGCTAATGGTTACAGGTAATGCGGCTGTGATACCTCATACTTTATTGCAACCTGTGCGCACTATTCCTGCGACAATTGCTGCTGAGTTAGGGGAAGCACCTCAGGGGGGAGTACATTACAAAGCATTATTTGCATTAGGTTGCATTTTGTTTATTATCACCATGGTAATTAATATCTGGGTTGAGTTGATTTCAAGAAAAAGAAAAGCATCAAGAGGATGAACAAAAGAATTAAAGAACAAATTGCTTTCTGGTTGTTTCGTGTGCTGAGCTTCCTGGTGATTGCAGTTTTATTTTCCATTCTTGGATTTATCTTATTTAATGGATTCAGTGCGCTTAGCTGGGATTTTATTTCAAAGATGCCGGAAGACGGTATGACCAAAGGAGGAATTTATCCTGCTATCATTGGCACGCTTTATTTAATTGCCGGAAGCATGTTGTTTGCCTTCCCGATTGGTGTGATGTCAGGAATTTACATCACGGAATATGCACGCGGAGGAATCATTAAGCGTTTTGTTAAGCTGATGACAAATAATCTTGCCGGAGTTCCTTCTATCGTATTCGGACTTTTTGGAATGGCTTTGTTTGTTAATAAACTCAAATTTGGTGATTCCATTTTAGCAGGATCTCTCACATTAGGTTTAATGGTGTTACCTGTAATTATTCGCACCACAGAAGAAGCATTGCTTGCTGTTGATAATGGATTCCGTCATGCGAGTTATGCATTAGGTGGAACAAAATTGCAAACGATAACGCGGGTAGTGTTGCCAATGTCGTTACCAAATATTATTACAGGTATGATATTAAGTATTGGACGTGTATCAGGAGAAACAGCACCGATTTTATTTACAGTTGCAGCTTATTTCTTACCAAAACTCCCAACAAGCATTTACGATCAGGTGATGGCATTGCCTTATCACTTGTATGTGATCTCAACCAGTGGTACAAACATTGAAGCATCGCGACCAATCGCTTATGGTACTGCTGTAGTTTTGATTTTAATAGTACTGATTTTAAATTTACTTGCAAATGCATTGCGTAAATTTTTAGGAAAGAAATATAAAATAAATTAAGTTATTAATTAACGAATGGATACGAATGTAACGAATGGTTTTACTGTCATTGCAAGTTACCTGCATATCGTCATTGAGAGGAACGAAGCAATCTCATGCTATGAAACGGATTGCTTCGTACCTCGCAATGAGGCGCATTTCCCTACTCCCTTCTCCCAACTCCCTATAATAGTATGCATAAGATAGAATCCAAAAACGTTCATTTATATTACGGTTCATTTCATGCACTGAAGGGAATCAATATGGCTGTAGAAAAAAATACTGTCACTGCTTTGATTGGACCTTCCGGTTGTGGTAAATCAACATTTCTTCGCTTGTTTAACCGTATGAATGATCTGATTGATGATGTTAAGATTGAAGGTGAATGTTTGATTGACGGAAAAAATATTTACAGTCGCGAAATCCATATTGAAGAATTACGCAAACGTGTAGGAATGGTTTTTCAAAAGCCAAATCCTTTTCCTAAATCAATATTTGAAAATGTAGCGTATGGTTTACGTGTGAATGGAATCACTCATAAAAAATTTATTGAAGAACGTGTGGAACGTTCATTGCATCAGGCTGCATTGTGGGACGAAGTGAAAGATAAACTGAAAAAATCAGCAATGGAATTATCAGGCGGACAGCAGCAGCGATTGTGTATTGCACGTGCTTTATCAATTGAACCGTCAGTATTATTAATGGATGAACCTGCATCTGCTTTAGATCCTATCAGCACTGCAAAAATTGAAGAGTTGATTTACGAATTAAAAAAAGATTATACCATTATTATTGTTACACACAACATGCAGCAGGCAGGGCGAGTTAGTGATTTCACCGGTTTCTTTTACCTTGGAGAATTGATTGAATACGATACAACGAAAAAAATATTTACTAATCCCGCACACAGGAGAACGCAGAATTATATAACAGGAAGGTTTGGATAAACGTCATCACCTCATCTCTTAATTTATTTACTTCATCACAAAAAAAATGACACACTTAGATATTGAAATAAAAAGTCTCAAAACGGACATGCTTGAAATGTTCTCACTGGTAAAAAACCAGTTAGAGAAAACCAAAGAATCGTTAGTCCACCTGGATAAAGATTTAGCACGGGAAGTAATGGTAAACGAAAAGCGTGTGAATGGTTTTGAATTGAAGTTAGATCGTGACTGTGAAAATATCATCGCATTGCTAAGCCCACTCGCTGTTGATTTACGATTTGTTTTAGCAGCATTAAAAATTAATTCAAACCTTGAAAGAATTGGTGATATTGCTGATGGCATTGCAAAATTTGTGCTCGACATTAAATTAGAACCGGAAAAAGAATTAGTGGAATCAACAAGGATAGTTGAAATGTTTGATGTAGCAAATGCAATGATTGTGGATGTGATGAATGCTTTTGATAAAGAAGATACGGCATTGGCAAGAAGCGTTTTCAAGAAGGACGAAATTTTAGATGAGATAAACGAACAGGCAAATATGGCTGTCGCAGAGTTCATCCGTGCGCACCAGGATAGAATTAACCAAAGCTTATATACATTGAGTGCGATAAGAAAATTAGAGAGGGTAGGGGATCAATGTAAAAATATTGCAGAGGAAATTATTTTTTACGTGGAAGCAAAAGTGCTCAAGCACAAAACACATTCTCAAAAACAGGAATTGCCGGGAAAAGAAGAAATTGAATAAATTTATTTCCTTGCTGTCATTCTGAAAGAAACTTGTGTTATAGCATCATTAAGTTTATTAACTCAGAAAGGTAATTTATCAATAAATGTTTCGCTCAAACTATTTTGCAAACAAAAACTCTTATCTAACTATTACACAAGTTTCTTTCAGAATGACAACTTTACTTAGGAATTAAATTTCTCTTTTACTACCGACAGAAATTCTTCATAAATTCCTTTGTTGGTTGTAATAATTTCTTTTCCAAAAAGAAAATTATCTCCACCATTAAAATCACAGACTTTTCCTCCGGCTTCCTCAACAATGAAAGCACCTGCGGCAACATCCCACGCATTTAATCCATATTCATAAAAACCTTCCAGGCGTCCGCACGCAACATAGGCAATGTCAACAGCGGCTGAACCTAATCTTCGTAAGCCATGTGTGTTACGCATGCAAAAATCAAATACTTCCATGTAGGGTTTCATGCGGCTGAAATTGGTGTAAGGAAATCCTGTTGCAAGCAATGAATCTTTCAAAGCATTTTTTTCTGAGACATAAATTCTTTTTCCGTTCAACCATGCACCACCCGCGCGCCATGCATAAAAACATTCATCTAAATTGATTTCATAAATAACACCGAGACATAATTTGCCATTATCTGTTAAGCCAATACTTACACAGAAAGGTGGTAAGCCATGTACAAAATTTGTGGTTCCGTCAAGCGGATCAATGATCCATTGATAACGTTTACCTACAATGTTTGATGTATTTTCTTCGGTGATAAATCCAGCTTCATCAATCAATGGCTGCAATGATTTTACAATCATCTGCTCTGCATTTTTATCTACATAAGAAACAAGATCATTCATTCCTTTGTGTTCAACAAATGATGCTTTAAAATTTTTTCTTTCCTCACGGATAAAAGCTCCTGCTTCACAAGCAATGGAGTTAACAGATTTACAAAGCTGTTCCAGGTTCATGATTGAATAATGCGTTGGTTTTTTTTTCTTGATAAATAAATAATTCCTGTTATTCCTATAATCATCATTATAAAAGAAATTATTTCTGCCTGAGTAATTCCAAAACTACCAAGGTGGTATTTGTTATTGACTCGGATCTTTTCAATTAAAAAACGTTCCATGCCTGTTAACAATAAATAAATACTTGTCATTAAACCTGGCACATTTAATTTTTTGCGAATGCTCCAGAGAAAAAAGAAAAGTAAAATGCAAACAATGGCTTCATATAATGGAGTAGGATAAACTGCATCAGGCAACATGTGGCAATGCCGGCCTTCACAACCGGGTATTGGCAAGCCTTCATTGATTACATTGTTAGGATAGTTATAAGCCCATGCCCAGTCAGGCATCCACCTTAACCAGTCGGGTTTTGGATGCAGGTTTGCAATTCCCCAATCTCCATCACCTGCAAGATGACAACCGATACGACCTGTTCCATACGCTAACATCAGTGCAGGAGTAATTGAATCAGAAAGATGAATAGCAGCAATATTATGCTTGCGTCCGTACCATACAATGGCGATGGTTGCGAAAATAAATCCTCCATACCACGTTAGTCCGCTGAATGATATTAATGCATCAAGCGGATCTCGCATCAATTCATCAATATTTTCAAGGTTATGAAAAATCTTAGCACCAAGAATTCCAAAAATTGCTGCAAGCATGGTAATGTTGCCGACCAGCTCATAAGGATGCATTGTTATTTCCTCATACTTGGGTTCTGCTAATTTTTCTTTTTCTTTTTCACGGTAACGAAGCCAGGCAGAAAATGCAGCTATTGCAATTCCAAATAATAAATTTCCCTTTGAAGATAGTAATACACCTTGTGTGTCATTCACAAATTCAGTGTAGTGATTAAATATATATCCTGCTTTGAAACCAATAATAAAACCAACTAAACCGGATGAGAAAAGTTCCATTACAGTTGCAGGCGAGCCCACAACAATTCTTTTTGTAAAAGGTTTAATCAATCCTAAATTTTCTTTTCGTTTTAGCTCTAATGACATAATCCATGCAGCAATCAAAAATGAAAAAGCCATCATGAAACCAAAGGTTTGTATCGGAAGAGCAATGTGAATCCCGAAAAGGTCTTGTAATAAATCAGAGATAGTAGGGTACACTTTTTTTAATTCAGAATTAAGGATGCAGAATTAAGAATGGTAACGTTTACAGACATGTCCTCATCAATTTCTTTTAATTCCACTTCCATTATTTGATTTATAAGTGAAGGATCATAAGTTGTTTTAACTTTCACATAGTTTTCAGTATAACCATGCATCATTCCTCCCGATGAATCGGGATGATGACCGGCTTCAAACAAAACGTTAAATGATTTTCCAAGCTGTTGCTGATAGAAACTTCGTAATTTTTTTTCTGACAAAATGCGAAGCATCTTATTCCGTTTTTTACGTTCATGGATGGGTACTACTCTATCCAATGTGAGTGCATGTGTATGATCACGTTCAGAATAGGTAAACACGTGCAGGTAAGAAATATCTAGTGCATTTAAGAAGTTGTATGTTTCCAGAAAATCTTCTTCCGTTTCACCGGGAAAACCAACGATCACATCCACACCGATGCAACAATGCGGCAACAATGATTTAATAGTCGCAACACGATCTGCATATAGCTGGCGCAAATATCTTCTGCGCATCAGTTTTAATATTTTATCTGAACCACTTTGCAATGGAATATGAAAATGCGGAACAAACTTTTTTGATTGTGCAACAAATGAAATGATTTCGTTGTTCAGCAAATTTGGTTCGATGGATGAAATACGAAAGCGTTCGATACCATCAACATTATCCAATGCCTGAACTAAATCATAAAAATGGGAGCCGTTATTTTTAAAATCACCAAGGTTTACTCCGGTAAGCACAATTTCTTTTGCTCCGGTTTCTGCAATCAGATTTACCTGTTCCACTATATGTTGCAAAGTATCACTTCTGCTGTTGCCTCTTGCTAAAGGAATGGTGCAAAAGGAGCAACTGTAATCACAACCATCCTGCACTTTTAAAAACACGCGTGTGCGATCATCTAATGAATGCGAACTGATGAAAACATTGGCATCAGCAATTTCGCAAGCCATTACGTTTGCTTTATTTCGTTTCTCAACATTTGCGAGATAAGAAATGATATTAAACTTTTCTGTTGCGCCAAGCACTAAGTCAACACCGGGAATATTTGCGATTGACTCAGGTTTAAGCTGGGCATAACAACCCACAATTACAACAAATGTTTCAGGATTTGTTGCCAATGCACGGTTAACAATTGTTTTGCATTCGCGATCAGCATTTTCTGTTACAGAACAGGTATTTATTACAGCAACATTTGAAGGTTCATGAAACTCCACACGCTTCCATCCTGCATCACGAAAGGAACGGGCAATAGTGGATGTCTCGCTAAAGTTAAGCTTGCAGCCTAATGTATGAAAGGAAACTGTTCGCATTGAGGGCGCAAAAATAGGCGAAATCAGGTTTATAGTTTTCGCGATTATAGATGTAAAATGCGCAAACAAATTTTTTTTGCGTTTTATTTACTTAACGCTTCTTATCAGTTAAACACTAATCCGCTATTTTTGAATCCTAATGAGTAAACTTAAAATAGGAGTGGTATTTGGCGGTATTTCACGTGAACGTGAAGTGTCGTTTGCAGGTGGCAGGACAGTGTATGATAATCTGGATAAATCACTCTTTGAACCTATTCCTCTCTTTATTGACAGCTTTGGAAATATAATTCTTCTCAGTTGGGAATACGTTTATAAAGGCAGCATCCGCGATTTTTATCCACCTGCAGAATCTCTACCTCCATCCACTAACGAATACCAGGTGTATGCAGAAAGTCTTGGCAATGCTGATATCAATGAACAGATAAAACTCATTAATAAAGTCGGGTCAAAAGTTGAACCAAGTGCTTTAAATTCTTTAATTGATCTTGCATTTTTATGCCTCCATGGAGCTGACGGTGAGGATGGGCGCATACAAGGTTTGCTTGAGTTTTTACGGATTCCGTATACCGGTTCGGGAATTCTTTCATCAGCAATCGGGATGAATAAAGCAGTGCAGAAACAACTGATGAAAAATGCAGGTTTTGATGTGCCGCGTTTTATAACTATTGATCGTAATGATTGGTTTAACCAATCACAAAAAGAAAAATTTCTAAAGCAGATTGACAATGAAATAAATTTTCCTTGTGTAATTAAATCAGCTAACCAGGGATCGAGTATTGGTGTGAGTGTGTTGCATGAAAATAATGAGCAGTCATTTATTAATGCAGTAAATAAAAGTTTTTTTATAAGAGTGATCACGTATCGTGAATGGGAAGCGATGGATTTTGATAAGCATGTTCAATATGTTCGTGAGTTATGTGATATTAGAGAAGGAATTGGGATACCGGTAAAGATTGGTAACCGTGTTATTTATCATCCTGAAGAATTACTTTCGGTATTGATGCATTTATTTGGTGAGCAGGAAAAAGAAGTTCTTATCGAAGCAGTGGAAGGGGAGAGCACTGTTTTAATTGAAGCGTTTATCAATGGAAAAGAATTCTCCTGCATTGTAATTGAAAATGATAACAGTGTGCCGATTGCATTACCGCCAACTGAAATAAGAAAAGGAAAAGAGTTGTTTGATTACCGTTCAAAATATTTACCTGGCTTATCTAGAAAAATTACTCCCATACAATTACCCGATGAGGAAATTAACAAGATAAGAAACCGTTGCGAAGAATTATTTAAAGCGTTATCGTTTAATGTGTATGCACGATTGGATGGTTTTATTACGGAAGAAGGAAAAATTCTTTTGAATGATCCCAACACTACAAGTGGAATGATGCCGAGCTCTTTCTTCTTTCACCAAGCCGCAGAAATCGGTTTGAATCCATCACAGTTTATTACTTATATCATACGCACTTCGCTGCTTGCACGCATTAAAGATTTTAAACAATACAATAAAATTTATACGCTGCTTGAGCAATTGGATAGAAACATGCAGGAGCAGCAGTCGCATCAATCTGATAAAATAAAAATTGCAGTAATACTGGGCGGTTATTCCTCTGAGCGGCATATATCAGTGGAGAGCGGAAGAAATATTTATGAAAAGCTTTCCAGCTCTGATAAGTATCAGCCTATACCAATATTTTTAAGTGGTGATGCAAACAATCATCTGATGTATCGTATTCCGATTAATATTTTATTAAAGGATAATGCAGATGATATTTTAGAAAAGATTGAGCATTATAATATTCATCCTGTTGTTAATGAAATAATAAAGAAGGCAAATAATATTACCGAGAAATATGCAAGTGCTTCCAATCTGGAAGCACCTGTTAAGTTATCATATCACAACCTGGCAGAGATTGCTGATGGAGTATTCATCGCATTGCATGGTCGTCCCGGTGAAGATGGTGCAGTACAACAACAGCTTGAAAAAGTTGGATTGCCTTATAATGGTTCCGGTCCTGACTCTTCACGCATCACAATTGATAAATACCAGACCAATGAAATTCTGCGAAAGCATGGATTTAAAGTTGCCAGACATAAAATGGTAAATCTTTCCGAATGGCAAAACGATAAAGAAGCTTTTTATTCATCTATCAAAAATGATTTTAATTTTCCTTTTATTGCAAAGCCTGTGGATGATGGTTGCAGCAGTGCTGTAAAAATTATCAGGAATGATGAGGAACTAAAAGCTTATATTGAGCTTGCCTTCCGCAATAAAGAAGAACTGAACTCAGCTGATGCAAAAATTTTACGCATTCAACCCAAAGAAGAATTTCCACGCAAACAAACTGTTTTGTTAGAAGAATTGATAACTGCAAATGATGCACAACATTTTTTAGAAATAACCGGTGGACTTTTAACGTTGTATGATGAACAGGGAAAAATGCAATACGAAATATTTGAAGCATCAGAGGCACTTTCGGCAGGTGATGTACTTTCATTAGAAGAAAAATTTTTAGCTGGTCAAGGCCAGAATATTACTCCGGCCCGTTATGATGATAATGGTAAAGAAAATCAATCCATCTCAGCACAAGTGAAAGCGGTTTTTGAAAAAGCTGCCAGGTTATTAAATATTGAAGGCTATGCACGCATTGATGCCTTTGTCAGGATTTTTGAAGATGCAAAAGTGGAAGTTGTTTTTATTGAAGTGAATTCATTGCCCGGAATGACACCTGCTACCTGTATTTTCCACCAGGCTGCAATTGCTCATTATAAACCTTATGAATTTATTGACAGGATTCTGGATTTCGGTTTCAGGAAATCAAATCAAAATGCACGTGTATTAAATTAATTATTATGCAGAATGTAATCGCATTTTTAAAATCAAAAACATTTGTTGTGCAGCTGTTGCTTGCAACGCTTTTTCTTGTGCTCGTTTTTGTTTTTACTTATAACTGGTTAGGGGCATACACAAAACACGGACAAACAGTTACCGTTCCTAACTTGAAAGACATGAAACTTTCGCAATTAGAAAATTTTTTGAAAGACAGAAATCTTTCTTATAAAGTGGCAGACTCTTCTGTATTTATTTTGGATAAACCTCCAGGCATTGTGGTGGAACAGGATCCATTACCAAATTCTCACGTTAAGGAAAACAGAACCATTTATGTTACTATTACACGAACTGTTCCTCCAAAAGTTCACTTACCAAATTTAATTGATGTATCACAAAGGCAGGCTGAAGCCATACTTGGTTCCTATGGTTTGAAAGCGGGAACAATAACTTATAAGGCAGACCTGGCAAAAAATGCTGTGCTTGAAATGAGCATGAATGGTAAACCCTTAAAGCCCGGTAATGAAATTCCCAAAGGATCAACCATTGATTTTGTTCTGGGTGACGGCATAGGTAATACTGAAGTTTCAATTCCGAATCTTGTAGGGCTCAGTTATGATGAAGCTTTATTTGTATTGAAGGGTTCAGGTTTGACACAGGGCATGGTAATATATGATTCGAATGTGCGTGATTCTTCTAACGCTATAGTATATAAACAAAGCCCTGCACAGGGTGAAAGCATAAATCTGAAACAAGGTGAATCAATTGATTTGTATCTCAAGTAAAATAAAATTAACAGCAATGAACCATCACATAAAAGTTTTTATTTTTTTAATATTTATTTCCTCCTCTGTTTTTGCGCAGCAGGAAGCATTGGTTCCAATGCGGTTTAATCCTTCTATAAAAAATTATTTACGCCATCATCCTGAAGAATTTCAGCAAAGAGTTCAGTCAGTTATTGATACATTGGCTTTACCTTTTATTGATGATTTTTCCAAACCCGGCATTTATCCTGATCAGTCGCTATGGACTGACATGGCAGTGTTTGTAAATACAGATATCGCAAGAAATCCTCCAACACTTGGAGTGGCAACTTTTGATGGTGCTGATGCTTATGGAAATGCTTATGATCCTGTTAATACTTTTTTACAGGGATCAGCTGACACACTCACATCCAAACCCATTAATCTATACAATAAACCCGGTGGCGCATTATACTCAGTTGCTGATAGTATTTATCTCAGCTTTTTTTATGAGAAACAAGGTTGGGGTGAAAAGCCGGATACCCCTGACTCGTTGATTCTTGAATTTTTTAAAAACGGACAATGGGTTAAGCAATGGTTTGTTAAAGGCGGAATAACAGGGAATCAGGATACTTTCTTTGTGAAAGTAAATATTCCTTTGCTTGACTCTACTTATTTTAAAAATGATTTTCGCTTTCGTTTCAGAGCTTATGGTTCACTTTCTGGTGCTGTTGATCTCTGGCATCTGGATTATATTATTTTAAAAGAATATGGATCCGGTGGATTTGATAATGATATTAAAGAGCTCTCAATTGTGAACAGGAATGTTTCTATTACCTATCCATATTCATCAATGCCATGGAAGCAATTACAAAATAATCAGGGAACTTATATTATCAATACGCTTGATGATCATTATAAAAATTTAAGTCAGACAGAAACTTACTTCACTAATTTCAGTGATAAAGTATTATTAGAAGATTTAACTGCTGCATTTACTGATTCAGCTGTCAATGCAACTGTAAATCCACTGGCGGATGATCATCATGTGATATCAACCATCAGCGTACTTAATAATCTTACTTCCCCAAATCCTGACAGTGCCGTATTTTATTCTGTACATAAATTATCGCGAGTTCTTGGCCCATCCAACTATGTAGCACCTGATAATATCCGCAGCAATGATTCAGTTGTGTGGCGTTATGAATATAATAATTATTACAGCTACGATGATGGCACTGCTGAAATTGGTTATGATCTCATAAATTCTCCTGGCGGACAATTGGCTATGCGTTTTGATTTGGTTCAACCGGATACACTGAGAGCAGTGAGGATGTTATTTGTGCAACAGAATCTGAATGTAAGCAACTATCTCTTCACACTTAAAATCTGGAGCAGCTTAAGTCCTGAGGTAATTCTTTATCAGGAGCAAAATTTAAAACCTGTTTACACAGATAGTATTGATGGAATGGCAACTTATGTAATACCACCATTACCTGTTACGGGAACTATCTATATCGGTTTTAAACAAAGTCTTGCTGATGGTTTGCATCTGGGGTTTGATCGTAATACAGCAAACAATTCAAAAATGTTTTTTAATGTTTCAGGCTCGTGGACCAATGTTAGTGTTGCAAATGGATCCTTCATGATACGGGCTGTGATGGGTGGTGCGAATTTATTTCTTGGATTAAATGAGCCGGATGAAAACATTTCTGACGTGTTTGTTTATCCAAACCCGGTAAGTGATTTTATACAGTGTAATATTGCTGTTAATACATCCATCAGTAATGCTGAATTGAGAGATGTAACCGGTCGCATTATTTTGAGTAAAAAAGTAAACCATCAGTTTAAAATTGATGTAAGAGATCTGGCTAATGGATTTTATTTACTGAATTTATCAGATGATAAAAGTCAATCATTGATCACCAAAAAAATATTGATCAGTCATTAAAACATTCTTCTTTCATTAAGTGTCATAATATTTTATACCTGATATTTGATACATATATTTTAATCTCAAAACATGACAGAAGAAGAAATTGAAATCAGTGAACAGGATGAGCTATATGAACATCATCGAATAACTGCGGATCCGGGTCAGGGACTGTTGCGGATAGATAAGTTTTTGTCTAATCGTTTATTAAATACTTCACGCAACAGAATTCAAAATGCTGCAGAGGTGGGTTCCATTTTAGTTAACGGAATTAGTGTTAAATCCAATTATCGTGTAAAGCCAGGTGATGTTGTATCAGTTGTGCTGGCCCATCCTCCCCGTGAAATTGAGCTCTATCCTGACAATATTCCGTTAAATATTATTTATGAAGATGATCAGCTAATAGTTATTTATAAACCTCCCGGAATGGTGGTTCATCCTGCGTATGGTAACTACCGCGGAACTTTAGTGAATGCGCTGGTTCATCATTTACATCCTCATCTTAACGGGAAGCCATTGGCATCGGAAACGCTTCGTCCGGGATTGGTACACAGAATTGATAAAAACACTTCAGGACTTATTGTGGTTGCAAAAACGGAGCAGGCGATGACTCATCTTGCCAAACAATTTTTTGACCGATCAATTGAACGGCTCTATCTTTCACTGGTATGGGGTGATTTTAAAGAAGAGGAAGGAACCATTACGGCAAACGTTGGACGTAATCTTTCTGACAGGAAGATAATGGATACATTCCCGGATGGTGAACATGGCAAACATGCAGTTACTCATTATAAAGTAATTGAAAGGTTCGGTTATGTAACTTTAATACAATGCAAATTAGAAACAGGAAGGACTCATCAAATCCGTGTACACATGAAATATGCAGGTCACCCGGTTTTTAATGATGAGACCTATGGAGGAAATCGCATTCTGAAAGGAACGGTTTTTACCAAATACAAACAGTTTATAGAAAATTGTTTTGAGATAATGCCACGTCATGCTTTACATGCACACACTTTAGGTTTTTTACATCCTACACTCAATAAACGTGTTCATTTTATATCCACATTGCCAGATGATTTTTCATCAGTAATAGAAAAATGGCGTAAATACACCCACTCTGCAGATAAAAGTGAATCCAATTAAAAGGATTTAGTTTAAAAAAAGTTGGTTGCGTAATAAAATAATTTTTCTGCTGATTCATGTTTCTTTTTGTGCGTAATGAAAGCATTGCTCTTTAGAATATAAATCTTGTAATTGTTCATTTAAGGAGAAATTTCAGTCAAAAACTGATTGTTTACCAACCAATAAACAGGATTGAAAGAAATATCGGCCATAATTAGCCTATAGTTCCCTACTTTTATAATTAAACGTAAATGAAAATGTTTAAAAATGTACTTTCAGCTTTCTGTGGTCTATGCTATATTTGCAGAGAGTGTAATAACTTTATCAGACGCTGAACTCCCCTCATATGAGATTATTATTTTTAACATTTATTGTATTATTAATTTTTGGAGAAAAGACGGCCAATGCACAGGTGAGTTTTAGTGCAAGGCCATCATCGCTCCAGCTTTATCCGAGAGATGCAAATGATTCTGCTTTGGTAAACTTTTCAGGAGTAATCACCACAACCGGTTTCAGCAGTGCTGTTTTTACTATGCATAAGAATGGTGTTTTAATTGACAGTATAATAGCTCCGTTAACTTATGATAATGGCAATGCGTCTTTTTACTACAGTCGCTCTATACATGCTGAAAAAAGTCATCACCGTTTCAAAATGTACCTGGTTAACAATTCGATTGCTTCTTTGGTTTACAGAGTCGATAGTGTTTGCTCAGGTGATGCATACCTTATCAATGGTCAGAGTAATGCAACTTCTATTCCTAACGGACCTGGTAGTGAGCCTTTATATTTATGGGTTCGTTCATTTGGTACACAGAGTAACAGTGATACTGCATGTGAAGCAGATACAAGCTGGGGACTGGGCAATGGTGCTAATGGAAACAGTCATGTCAGCATTGGTGTGTGGGCTTTACGGTTGGGAAAAATGCTTGCAGATTCTTCGGGAATTCCGGTTTGTATCATCAATGGAAGCCGGACCGGTAGCCGTGTAATTGATCACTTGCCAAAAGTGAATCATGCTGATCTTACCTCTTATTATGGAAGATTGTTGTATCGTGCAAACAAAGCTGCCATATCTCAAAAAGCAAAAGCATTATTCTGGTATCAGGGAGAAAGCGATACCGACACTGCCTATTTATTGTATGCAAGCCGTTTTAATCAATTACACAATGCCTGGAAGCAGGATTACAATAGTCAATTAAAAATAGTGGTTGTACAAACACGGCCGGGTTGCATAATTACGCAGTCAACAATTTATCACCAGCAAACACGCGAAATATTACGAACATTTGCAAGCATCTATCCTGATGTAACTTTGATGACCACTGTGGGTCTCCCTAATTTTGACGGCTGCCATTTTACTACTGTTGGATACCAAAATTTCGCACAGCATTTATATTCTAAGCTATGTGATGATTTTATAAATAAACCCGCCATTCCGGAAAGTGATCCTCCCAATATATTATCAGCTTATTACAGCAAAAGTGATAAGACTGAATTATCATTAATTTTTGATCAAGAGGTTTTGTGGCCTGCCAATATTAACGGATATGATTTAAAAGATTATATTTATCTGAATGGCACTGCCACTGTAATGAGTGGTTCTTCATCCGGTGATACGATCAAACTTCAGCTTTCCGCTTCTTCTTCTGCAACAAACATAACTTACCTGCCAGGTATTTTTTATGCCGGAACTACTAACGAGTATCAGGGACCATGGCTTCTAAATAGCAGAAATATTGGGGTTCCTTCTTTTTATCAATTTAATATTTCAGAAAATGTTTCAATTTCAGCTGGCAGTTCAACATCGTTATGTCAGTCGGATTCAATGTATCTTACCACAACCAGTGTTGGATCGTCTTACCAGTGGTTTGTGGATGGAGTACTGATTAGCGGAGCTAATGATCAATCGTTTTATGCAAAAACTCCCGGTCAATACACTTTAAATGTAACTACTGCCAATAATGTAACTATAACAAGCAATGCTATTGCAATCGTTTATGGCAATGCCAATAAGCCGGTGATCAACTCAACGAATAATTTAACGTCTTTTTGCAATGGAGGTAATCTATCATTAAATTGTAACAGTGGCGCTGCATGGCTTTGGATTACGGGTGATACCAGTTCTTCGATTACTATATCAGCTCCTGGAAATTATACTGTTCAGATAACAGAACAAAATGGTTGTACTGCTGTATCAGATCCTATAACTATAACTGTTATTAATCTTGCTAAGCCCGTTATTACAGCTGATAAACAAAATTTATGTGCAGGAGATTCCATTCGCCTTAGCATAAATAGTAATGCTAATCCTGTATGGAATAATGGAGTTGCACAGCAATCTATTTACATACATGATAGTAATGAGTATAGTGTGACCATCACTGATAATATCGGATGTACTGCTTCATCAGATACCATTTCTTTTATTGTGCATTCTTTACCAACGGTCTCCATAAATGCTACATCACTTCAGGCATGCTCCGGGCAATCCATTACACTTTCTTCAGGTAGTTCCGCATCGTCATATCTCTGGTCAACAGGACAAACAACAGCTGGTATCAATGTAAATACAAATGGTAATTATAGTTTAACGATAACTGATCAGTATGGCTGCGTTGGTATTGCCTCATCAGTACCAGTCAATTTTTATATCCCTTCGAAGCCATTGATCACTGCGGGTAAAACTATCTTATGTGCCGGACAATCCACTGTACTTGGCATTGATAGCAATTCAAATAATAACGGAGTGCAATGGTTATGGAATAACGGACAAACAACATCAACTATTACCACCGGCACACAAGGAAATTATACTGTTACTATAACAGAAGCGAACGGTTGCACTGCTGTTTCAGATCCTTTTACAATAACGGTGATTAATCTTGCAAAGCCAGTTATTACAGCTGATAAACCGAACTTATGTGCAGGAGATTCAATACGCCTTAGTACAAACAGTAATGCTAACCCTATATGGAATAATGGAGTTGCACAACAATTTATTTATATAAAAGATAATAATAATTATAGTGTATCTATTAGCAATAATGGATGCTCCGCATCGTCAGATACAGTTTCCTTTGCAATACATGCCTTGCCAAATGCTTTTATTTCTGCTCCAACGCTACAGGCCTGCACGGGGCAATCCATTGCGATTTCTTCTGGTAATGTTGCATCCACCTATCTGTGGACTACAGGTCAGACTACAGCAACCATTAATGTTAATACTAATGGCAACTATGGTTTAACTGTTACTGATCAATATGGCTGCCGCGGAATTGCCTCGTCAGTAACTGCAACTTTTTCTTCTCCGGTTGTTACTATTAATCCTGCGGGTACAGTTACAATATGTAGTGGTGCTAATCAACTTTTAAACGGGGTTTGTAATTCTTCCTCCGGTACTTATCAATGGTATAATAATGATATTGCTATCTCCAATGCAACCGCTTCAATCTATAATACAACTGCAGCAGGTACATACAAAGTAATTTATACAGGTAATGGCTGCAGTACTACCTCTGCCAATACAATAATTAAAACTTCATCGCTTCCTACTTCCACGTTTACTATTTCCAATCAATTTGATAATTGCCAGGACGTGATTGTAACATTAACAGCAAATACAGGCACTGGCTTAAGTTATCAATGGCAAAAGAATATGATAAATATTCCGGGTGCTACCAATAGGGTTTTTGTGACTTCGTCAAGCGGATCTTATCGTGTTATCACCACCAATGCAGCGGGATGTACAAAAGCAGCTACTGCCAAAGCAATTCCCGTTGCAGGTGCTCCATTGCCTTCAGCGTCATTTACTTTATCTAACCAATTTGATATTTGCCAGGATACTGTTGTTACATTAACTGGTAACAGTGGTACTGGATTAACTTATCAATGGCAAAAAAATACAGTTGATATTCCCGGAGCTACAAATAGAATTTATGTGACTTCAACAAGTGGATCATACCGTGTAGAAACATTTAATACTGCTGGTTGTTCTAAAGCTTCCACTGCCAAAGTTATACCTGTTGTAAACACACCCTCTGCAATAATAACTGCGTCAGGTCCACTTACGTTTTGCCAGGGCGGCAATGTTACATTAACTGCAAATAGCGGAAGCGGTTATGCTTATCAATGGTTTAACACCAGTTCAATAACAGGAGCTACTCACCAATCGTATGTTGCAAATACCGCTGCGAGTTACCGGGTGCGTGTTACAAATAATGCCGGTTGCACTAAATTCTCATCATTCGTGAAAGTGACAGTTAATAATTGTGCAAGGGAAAATGAAACTATTAGTGAAAGAGATTTTTCAGATCTGGTAATTTATCCACAACCTTTCACTTCTGACTTTATACTTAGCTTTTCCAATAGTAAAATTAACTCTGATAACTTTTATTTCGAGATGTATAACCTTTCGGGAGCGTTAGTAATTCAATCAAAGAAAATTGTTTTTAATAATGGTGAAGCTATAATAGATGCCGGGTGGCTTACTCCCGGAATTTATTTTTATAAACTCACCAATGAAAAGACTGTTTACAACGGCAGGGTTGTGAAAGAATAATTTTTTATTCGTATTGCTAAAAATAGTTTTTCAAACGACAAGCAATAACAATAGAAACAGACTTATTGCAAGCAGTAAAAATTCAAGAATTATTTTGTGAGACACTCTGATTTTATTGTAATTCATACATGCAAATTTCGTTACTCATTTAAAGAAATCGAACTAAATGTTGCTAAGTGGTAATAATTAATATTTAAAATAGAGTTATTGCTTACTGATTTTTCTTTCCTAAAAGCCATATTTTAAAATCAGCACTACGCTCTGCACTTACAACGGTTTCCTGTGGTGAGGGTGGATTAAGTGTAATCTTAACACGGGCTTTGGAATAAGTCACCATTTTTTCGATAGCATTTATATTAACAATGAACTGCCTGTTGATGCGGAAAAAAATCTGCGGATCAATTATTTTTTCAAGCTCATCTAAATTATGATCTACCGGATATTGCAATTTGTTTTTTGTGTACAGGTAAGTGATTTTATTTTCAACGAAGAAATACACGACATTTTCAATATCAATAGCTTTTATCTGTTCGCCAAAACGTACAATCAAACGTTTTTGATATTCATTTTTCTTAGTGTTGAAAAACTCAAGCAACTCATTCATGTTCACACCTGGCTTCTGAATTTCCTGTTTTTTGAATTTCATTATTGCTGCAGCGAGTTCGTCTTTTTTAACTGGCTTCAGCAGGTAATCAATGCTGTTTAATTTGAATGCGTCAAGCGCATATTGATTGAAAGCAGTGGTAAATATCAATGGACAATCCACCTTCACTTCTTTAAAAATATCAAAGCTGATTCCATCAGCAAGCTGAATGTCTATCAGCACTAAATCAGGACATTTATTTTCTTTAAAAAATTTTATGGCGGATTTAACGCTAACTATTACCTCTAAAATATTAACCGAAGGTTCAATATCTCTTAATAGTTTTTCGAGGCGTGATGATGCAGGCTCTTCGTCTTCAATGATTAATATATTCATGTTTTGATTTCTATTAGCGGGAGAGAAACTATAAATTCCTTTTCAGTTTTTGTTATTTCAATTTCATTTCTGGTTAACAACCGATAACGGTTAATGATATTTTCCAATCCGGTTTGTGTTGAAGCTTCTATAGAGCGCTTAACATTTAAATTATTTTTTACTATTAATCTATTGTCTTTTGTAAACACATCAATGGTAAGTGTTGTTTCCTTTGATACCGCATTGTGTTTTATGGCATTCTCAATTAATATCTGTACAACAAGTGGTGGCACCAGCATATCCAATTTTTCTTTTTCGATGTTTACATTCATCGTCAGGTATTTTCCAAACCTTTTTTGTTGTAAGAAATAATAAGCAGCGGATAATTTCATCTCCTCATCAAGAGTTATAAAATCTTTATCGCGATAAGTTACTATGTTTCTGAAAAATGCTGAAAGGTTTTCTACATATTCAACAGCAATGTCTTTGTCTTTTTCAATGATAGATATCAATGTGTTAAAACTATTAAAAAGAAAATGCGGATTAACCTGGCTTTTTAAAGTATCCAGTTGAAATTTTATTTTTTCTTTCTCGAGTGTCTGTAACCTTTTTATGTTACGTTCTCTGATTTTTAAATAATAGAGGATAAGAAAGGTAATTAAAATTACTGCACTTATACGGAACCATATTTCTTTCCATATAGGATTGCTTATTGAAAAATTAAAAGTAGTTTCAGATGCATTTTCAAAATTATTTATTGCTGAAGCCCTTAATTTAAATTGATAATTCCCGGGTTGCAAATCAGAAAAAATAATTCTTTTATCTTTTGTTGTAATCCATTGTTTGTTATAACCGACAAGCTGATACTGATAATTTACCTGACGTGGATTAGTGTACCATAACCCGGCAAAATCAATGGAGATATTATTCTGGTGATATTTTAAAGTAGTATTTGGTTTTACAAATTTACCATCAGCCAACAGCATAACTTTTTTTATAACAGGAACGGCTGCTGAATACATTGATCTGAAGTTTGAATTAAATTTTATAATTCCATTCTGTGTTCCAATCCAGATATTTCCAAAATCATCTTTAGTAATTGAATTAAGATCCGCTTCAATTTTATCCAAATAATTCTCCTGCGTTATATTTTCAACCATTCCTGATGTGGTGTTCAGCAAATCAATTCCTTTATGAGTTACAATAACAATATGATTGTTGCCATCATAAATAATGCTGCTTGAAGTGCTTTCACTCAGCCCATTTACAACTGTATAATTGATAAACTTTTTACCATCAAATTTATAAATGCCGCCTTCGAGTGTGCTGAACCAGATATTTCCATTTGAATCTTCGGTGATTGAATAGATAACATCACTTGTCAAACCATTTTTCTTATTATAATTAATAAAGTTGGTTCCATCATAACAGGTTAATCCTTTTCCATCAGTACCGATCCAAACTCTTTTCTTTGAGTCAACGAACACTTTATACACAAAGTAATTTCCGATTTCCTTTTGTGATTCCATACTTGAAAATGTCACATTCAGAAAATCAGTGTTGCAATCATCAGGCAGATTGCATTTAACCACCCCGCTTAAAGTTGCAATCCACAATTCATTGTCTCTGGCAGCGATGGATAATACATTTGCTTTTTCAATGCTATTTAAACCGCTTATCTTTTGCTTAACACCTGTTTCCGGATTTACCCGAAACAATCCTTCACCCATTGTACCTACCCAGATATATCCACATTTATCTTCGTACAGACTTACAATATCAATGAGTTTTTTAGAATTGGTAATCTGATATTCTTTTATGCTTTCCTCTTTATCAGTTTGTGTAAGTCTTGTCAGCTGTTGATCAGGAGTAAAAAAAAGCTGGTTATTTTGATTGCTTAAAATAGTATGGATGAAATTAAGATTTTTGTTTTTTATCTTATTCAAAAATGAAAGCGCATTTCCGGCTGACTTAATCAAACCATTATTACAGGTAGCCCATACATTTCCTTCCTTGTCTTTTTCTACACAACTTATGTTATTGTATTTTTCTGTTTCACTTAATTTATATTCAAGAGTTAAGCTTTTGTTTCTTAAATTATAATTTATCAAACCGTTATCTTCAGTACCAATCCACCATTCGTTATCCGAAATATTAATACTATTCACTTGTCCATAGTTCCAGTTTAGCATGGAAGTAAGAATCTCAATTTTATTTTCTTTGAAGTTGTATTTACAAATACCTTTCTCCTGGGTGCCCAACCATATGTTTCCATTCACATCTTTAAACATATCCCTTACAATTTCATCAGGCAAACCGCTTTTATAATCGAGTTTTTTTATGATTTTGTTTTTTACTGATGCATTACAAATCGTAACACCCTGATCAGTACCAATCCATACATAGCCGTTATTGTCTTCAATCGCTTTATAGGTATAATTATCCGACAAGCCATCATCTTCATTGATATTATACAGGCGATTGTTAAGTAAAAAATAAACTCCTTCACCGGCTGTTGTAAACCACATTACTCCTTTACTATCCTGTGTTATTGATGTAATTAATTTAACGGGCAAACCTTCTTCAGGATTAAAAAGTTTTAAGCTGTCATCTTTTAAAAGCGCAATCTTTCCGTTTTTATAACCTGTCCATATCACTTTGTTCCTATCCTGAAAAATTGTTGTAACATCATTTTCAAATGATTTGATATTAACGGTAAACAATAAAAAATCTTCTCCATCAAATTGGTATAGCCCATCTGAAGTGGCAACCCACATCAAGCCATCGCGATCAAAATAAACGTCATTGTACTTTGTATCTGTATTTTCCTTGTCAACCAGGAATTGCTGAAACTTTATCGGTTGAGAAAAAGAAAGTTTCGTAATACAAATAAAAAAAAATAGATTTAAAATCCGCATCATTTATTCCGCATTTCGCTTTTCATATCAGCTTTCACTTCCACTTCAATTTCAGAAGCGATATTTTCATGCACCACTTTTGGTATTTTAATGTTATGATCTTTTAAAAAAACTGTGAAATGTGAATCAATTGAAATAATTTCATTTATAATTTTTACTGTGCATTTAATAATCCGCTCCTGATCCGCACCATGTATTGAAAGCACACCTTTGGTTCGCACCTCATAAGTTCCGGGTGTGCTGAAATCCAGATCTTCAATTATTTTTCCTGTAAAAGTTGCGTTCTTGTATCTATCACTTTGCATATAATTTTCATTAAAATGATCACGCTGCAATGCACCATTAAAACCTTCAAAAGAATTAATGACAACTGCAAATGCAAAAACTTTTTTTGCTGTATCAATCACACCCGCTAATTTATTGGAAGATGCTTTTATCAACTCCAGCTGCGCATCCGATCTGAACTGAACTGTTCCATTATCACACCTGAAAATATTTTGGCTATATAAATTAAAAGTGAAAAAAATAAAAATTGCTATAACTGATAATCTCATTTCTTATGTAAGTAGTGCTCATTACAAAAATAGTTACAAATCAATGTTCCTTTAAGTGTCTTTTTAATCCGGTTCAGCTATACTATATCCCAAATCAGAATATTTGATTTCATCAGGACTTACTGCGACATTAAATTTGTTTTCATAATAATTCTTAAACAAAAAAAACAGAAAAACAATGAAAAAATTTTATCTTATTTGCTTATTAGCAGTTTCTCTAATGACTTCAAGTTCTCAAACGCATGCGGCAATGGTTATGGTCGAAGTGGAGGACAATGAGTTTAATCCTTCCATATTTACAGTGAACGTTGGAGACACAATTATGTGGTATTGGCATAATCCGGCAGGATATCATACTATTACATCCACCACAATTCCTTCCGGTGCTGCTGCATGGAATGAAATGATTGACCCTACACATATCGCTTATAGCTATGTTGTAACAGTTCCGGGAAGCTATGATTACATCTGCATTTATCATTCTTCTATGGGAATGGTTGGCCACTTTACAGCAGTGGGCACAACTACCGGAATTAACGAAGAAACAATTCCTTCGATTTCATTTATTAATAATTATATTTCAAATGGAAACCTGAATGTTGATTATGCACTACCTGCATCTACAATGTTGAATATTGAACTGTATGATGTAATTGGAAATAAAGTAAAAACTTTAATTTCAAATAATCAGGCTTCAGGCAGACATTCAGAAAATTTTGATGTAGCTGAATTACCAAAAGGAATTTATATTCTTCAATTAGCAACTGCAGACGCAAGATTGTCAAGGAGAATTTACAAACAATAAAATTATTTTTCAGGTTGGTTAGGTTGTGAACTCCGGAGCATTTTATCGCTTCGGAGTTTCACTTTTTAATTAATAAGTTGATGCAGAACAATTGATATATTACTGCTTTATAAATTTTTGAATTATCATTCCTTTTAAAGTTTTCAGACTGATAAAATAGATTCCTTGAGGAAGTGATACAATATCAATTTTGGTTTTTATAATGTTGTTTTGACAGATCGCTGTATGTTTCATCACATCTCTTCCCATCGCATCCATAATATTAAAAGTAATCTCATTACCACTTAAGATTCCATTCTGTAAACAGGAATTTATTGTTACTCCTAAATCAATAGTTGCAGGGTCAGGGTGAAGAAATATTTGTGCATTGGAGAATTGCTCATTTAAGCCAACCACTTCATTCAGTTCAAAATCATCAATTGAAACACCATCGCCAGAAAGATTAACATCAGAATGGAATACAAACGCATACTTAACATAAGTAGAACCATTTAAAAAAGTGGTGTTATAGATTGCCTGCTTCCATCCAAGTGAATTACCGCTCCAGGCAGGTGCGCCAAAAGCAACTACATTATTATTGTCGTACCAGTTAATCCCATTAGGGTCATTATAAGTTCCAAGCGGATTGTAATTGACACCATCAGTTGTGTATTCTAATCGCATTCCATCCTGACCATACTCCATGTTATAGTTAATCCAGAATTTTAAATTTGAGGAGATGCTGTTTGAGTAGTTAAATACAGGAGAAACCAACCGTGTAACCGCTGCATTATTATATGGAGAGTTTAGATTTACATCCCAGCATGCATTACCTGAATGAACTGAATTGGTGACTCCAAAACCAGGCATACCGAGTTCCCATAAAGTACCTGTAACAGATGGCTCCACAATCCAACCGATATTTCCTGCTTCGAAATTATCCGTAAACGGAAGTGTTGTGGTGTACACAGCATAAAATGAATAATCTAACGTGTCGTTTGGATGATACAAATCGGCACTCATGCTGGTGTAAGCTTTTATTGTATTGATGCCAGGTATGGTTGTAAATCCGGTAAGTGTGATATCTACTGAATCTCCCGGCAACAATGAGTTATTGTAAGTAACCGTTACCGGTGATGTTCCATTTGCCTGATAAGTCACATCAAAATTACCTGCAGGCGTGTATCCAAAATTTTTAATACGTAAAACTACCGGAGTGTATAAAGGTGCACCAGCAGCAGCACCTGGTGTTACTACTGCACTTACTCCTACATCAGTTGAATAAGCACTGAAAAGTAAAAAGTCATCCATTGAAAAGCCATCAGCAACTATTGAAACATCCGAAGTAAACACAAATCTGAACTGTAATATTGATGTGGGAGGAAAACCTGCAAGATCATATTTGCTTTGTACCCATCCTGCAGATTGTCCGACCCATGCAGGAAGAAAAGAAGAATTAATACTCGATGAAGTGTACCAGTTGATTGCATTCGGATCACCCATAGTTCCTAAAACTGACCAGGGAGCTCCGTTAAATGAATATTCTAAACGCACTCCGTCCCAACCGCTTTCAGTATTGTAATTGTTCCAGAAAGAAACATAAGGTGAATAAGCTGAACTGAAATCGAAATAAGGAGAATACAAATAACATTCAGCACTTGGACCATAGAGTGCATTAATATTAATATCCCAGCAATATGGAATGGAATGGGCATTGGCAGGAATACCGAAACCAGGAGTACCGAGTTCCCAATTGGTTGCTGAATCTCCCACTGTAACTGGTAACCATCCTACATTGCCATTGTCAAAGTTATCAGAATACAGAGGGGTTATTACCGGAATCCCCGTTATGGTAATGCAATTACTATCATTAGTTGAATCGCCATCACCGGTAAGAGTTGTATAAGCACATAAACTATTAATGCCTGAAGGAACAGTAAATCCACTAACAGTTACAATGGCTGAGTCACCGGCAGCTATAGTTCCGGTATAAGTAAAGGAGTTTATTATATTTCCGTTTAAGGAAATATTTACAGGAATATTTCCCACGCTTAATGAACCATAATTATAAATAGCAATCTGCCATGATGGAGATGTTGTTCCTGCAGTAAAAAAGTGTTGCGTATAAAGTGTATGGACGCCTGCATCAACTGCAATAGGAATACTGATCCTGAAATCATCTATTGAATGTCCATCACCCTGAACAGATGCATCTGAAGTAAAAACAAAACGGAATTGCATGAATGGCGCATTATCAAAAGCAGATAAATTGTAAGATGACTTGATCCATCCACCGGAATTATTATTCCATGCTGGCAATCCTGAAGAATTAATAATAGGTAAATTATACCAATTCACTGAGTTAGGATCATTCACAAAACCTAATATATTCCAAAAATTTCCGTCAGTACTGTATTCTAAATTCACACCATCCCAGTTAGCTTCGGTAAAATAATTTTGCCAGAAGGAAAGTGTTACATTGCTATCTCCGGTAAAATCAAAAATGGGCGAGGTTAAACTACTGTTAGAATTATTTTGATAAGCATTTGACAATTCAACGTCCCAGGCATTGGTACCGCTATGGGTTCCGGTAGTTGCACCAAATGCAGGATAACCGAGTTGCCATGTGGAACCGCTGACACTACTACTTACCCAGCCTAAACTTCCTGATTCAAAATTATTAGCGTAGGGTAGAGTAACAGGATTTAATGCATAAAAACAATTGAGTGTTGATACACCAGTGTTAGCGCAGCTATCTGTTGCTTCTATGTACCAACAAACATAATCACCGGCATTTACAGCTGGTATAACTGCAGAATAAGTGTTAGAAGAAATATTGTTCAACACAACCGTAACGAACGAACCAGAATTGATTTGGAAATAAAGTAATGGGTTGAGAATAATATTAGTGTTATCAGTAATATAAACAGTTACACTGTCAGCTGATGGAGTTGATACATTTTGTGGACCTGATAAAATCGTAAAATCCGGTGCAACTAAATCACAAGGTGTATTATTTACATAGTAACAGATCGGAGGTGTAGTGGTTATATTATTACAAACGTCCATTGCCTGAATAAACCAGCATACTGTATCTCCGATATTTACTGAAGGCAAATTACCAAAGTATGTACTGTCAGAAGTATTATTGAAAGGCAAAGCCAAAAAAGCCTGGTTGTTAATTGAGCAATAGAGTAGGGAGGAAGAAATAATTCCTGAATTATCATTAGCATAAGCTGTAATAGTAGTGTTCACCGGTTGATAAACGGTTCCTGATGGACCTGATAAAATATTTACTGATGGTGGCTGCAACTCACAGGGTGAAGCAAATATTTTTATATCATCCAACATCCAGCCATAAAAATTTTCCATTCCATTACCATTATTATCTTTCATCCTAAATCGGATTCTTACAGTTGGCTGATTGGCACAAAGTGTAGAAATATCAAACAATTCTTGTTTCCACCAGGTGTTACTCATAGTGGTTGCATTGTTTACATCCCAAACAGGATAGGAGAATGCACCAAACCATTTTGTAGTAGCAAAATTTTGAGAAGTACCTAAATAACTGCAGGTAGCGCTATTTAACTGTGTCCATGATAATCCGCTATTGATGGATAACTCTACAACACATGAATCAAAAAAAGATGTTTTGCAAATATGATTGAATTGCAAAGTGACAAATTGATTTCCGCTTGTTGAAAAATCAGGTGTGGTAAGCGTAACCTCAGTTCCCACATCAAAAACTCCATGCATACTGTTAGGAAGGCTTTGGCGGTAAGCATTAGTAACATTAAATCCCGGTACACCGGTACTTGTCATATTAATAGTTCCACTGTCAAAGTTTTCCATATAAACTTGTCCTTTGCTTTGAAAGGAAATATTTAATAATATCAAACTAAGAAATAATATTGATTTTTTCATGATGATCAGAGTGAGAGGACTAGCAATCCTCAATATTACAAAGAAATATTGTTCGGGTACCAAATGTAAATTTCGAAGGAACAACTGTAGTTTGTCAAGTTTTTTTCTTAAATGTTTATTCTATTAAAATAAAGTTTATTTTTACTCCACTAAATTCAAAACAAACAAAACCATCATGAAAAAAAATTTACTTGTACTTATGTTGTGCATTATTTCTTATGCACCATCTTTTGCTTCTCACTTAATGGGAGGACAAATTACTTCACGTAACCTTGGCGGGTTAACTTATGAAATTACACTCACTGCTTATCGTGATACACTTGGTATTCCAATGGGTACTATCACTACGTTTCACTATACAGAGATTGGCGGAACATGGTCTTTCGACAAAATGATTATTCTTTCAGCCCCTACGGTATTCGGTAATGGAGTAGAGGAATACACATATACCGATACAATTACATTACCTGCAGCAGGAACTTATGATGTGTGGTATGAAGACTGCTGCCGTAATGCTGCAATTTTAAATATGACAAGTGCAGGAGGAGAATCATTTCACCTTCACAACACTTTTCTTGCTGATCCTTCTAATTCATCTCCTTCGTTTTTAAATCCTCCCATACCCATTGCACAGGAATTAGTTGCATTTAATTATAACCCTCTTCCTTTTGATGTTGATGGTGATTCAATTGCCTGGACTTTGGATGTTCCGCTAAGTTCAAGTGCCACTTATGTAGCAGGTTATACTTTACCACCTTCTGATTCTTCAATGCCCTTTAGTATGAACCCTGCAACAGGAGAAATTTCATTTCTTCCAAACACGCTCGGACATTTTGAAGTAAGTGTATTAGTAACTGAATATCGTGCTGGAGTGGCAATTGGTGAAATACGCAGAGACATGCAGATAATTGTGATTCCATCCATCAATAGTCCTGTTGTTGTTACCGGAAGCAGTAATACTTTTCCTTATAGCGGTAAACAATTTGATATTCCACAGGGAAGTGCTTTTACTTTAAATATTACAGCTAATGATAATGACAATAATCCAGTTGAAATTACAGCTCATGGTGAGTCATTTCAACTCGCATCAAACCCGGCTACTTTCAGTGTAACTAATTTATCAGGTAATTCATACGGAACAGTTAGCTGGACTCCTGTACTCAGTCAGGCACGAGTTCAGCCTTATATTATTGCATTGCGTGTACAGGAAAATTTTGGTGGATATTCTTTTGAGAGTGATATTACTTATCAATTAAGAGTTGGCTTTTCTGCAACTTCAGTGATTGAGAATATAAAAGGTGATGTGATAGCAAACGTTTATCCTAACCCCAGTAATGGCAACTTTGCTGTGAAGATGAATATGGAACAAGCAGGAGTGGTTACAATGCGTGTGCGTAATTTGTTAGGACAGGAAATGTCAAAAATGGATGCCATTAAAGTAAATAGTGGTATCAATATTATTGATGTAAATAATCTTCACCTTGAGAATGGAAAATATATGATCAGTGTGGAGCAGGATAATAAAACAATGTCAGTTAAAAGTTTTGAAATTGCAAAATAAGTTCACAGAAAATCCAAAACAATTGCGAACTCCCCTGGTCATTTGACCAGGGTTTTTTGTTTTATGGAAGTATAAGGCGCTGGAATTTTAATTTCCTTTTCAAGATTTAGCCATAATATGCTTAATTGAAAAATGAGTGCTTGATTGTAAAATCAAAAATAATTTGAGTTATACTGAATTGAAATTTAAAATTAATAACTCATAACTCATAATTCAGCATTCCTAATAAGACCCATTTCTCTTTCTCAAAAACCATTCGATACTTACAAGTAAAAGTATCAGCACAAAAATCAGTGGCATACTAACCAGGTCTTTTAATTTTTTATGCTGGTACGAAACGGGTTTCACATCTTCTCTTGCTTCAATCGCTTTTAACAATTGCTCCATTTGATTTGGATAAAAAAGTTGTCCTCCCGTGCGGTTTGATAAAGCATATAACAACTGGTGATCTGCAACAGTATTACTTGTTTCTAATTGTAAAGCACTCACGCTGAACTCACCATTTTGTGCATACAACTTATCGCCCAATTTTGTTTCCGCTCTGAATTTATATTGTCCCACCGGAAACAATCCCGCATTCAACGTATATGCCTTATCCGTTCTGCTGAAAGTAAAAGGAAATTGCTTGCCTGATGAAGTTGTAATATTCATTCGCACCTCAGGAGTATTTACCAACTGATCACTTTCATTATATAACTCTGCATCAAACACAAGTGGTTCATTCTCTCTGAAATTTGTTTTTGCATTCAGACGAAAAGGTGAACGGTTTTCTTTTACAGAGAGATATTGAATAACATTTGAAATCAATTCAGTGGAAAGCGTTGTGTTTTTATTTGATTCAAAATCACTCAACCTCCATTTCCAATATCCTTCACCGCACAACACACCAATCTTCCGGTTTCCATCCTGCATGAAATAAAGGAGAGGTTGCTGTGT
>JANLZB010000045.1:0-49743 GCA_031366005.1 Bacteroidota bacterium
ATAACCATGATTAATAAGTTCATCAATCCAAGCACGTTCTTCTGGAAGGAACCCTGTGTTTTCTTCGTTTTCTTTTGGACTTGCTTATTCGGAAATCAAGCGGAATGTGATAACAGAACGACAAGTAATTTCCTATCTTACTTTTGAAATGATGAACAAAACGAATATTGTTTTTTCGCTCAAGACTTACCATATTGCCGAAATCAAAAGTTTTTTAGAGCCAGCGGCAGCGGCAGCCCCCCGTATCACCTAAGTGTTCCAACTTAGCAGAAAGTTTATCTGGTTTAAGTGTTATTTCCACTTAAACCCTGCCATCAATAAAAATTGCAATAAAGCCCCCCGTTTCAATTATCAAATTATTACATTTACCCTCCTTTACAATTTGTACACATCCATTTTATTGAATGTTTAAAAAGGAATTCCCTCCTATATTAACAAGTGGATTTCAGGAAATCGCACTTTGGCAATTGGATCAGGTTTTTCTTCATCCTTTTGGCGTGAATGAACATCGCAAATACCTGATTGACCGTTTACAATATTATATTCGCGAGTTCAGTTCAATTGGAATTAATTGCGAACTTTGGATTGATGGTTCATTCACGACAGAGCACCCTGAGCCAAATGATATTGACATTGTTTTGCTGATAAGCAAAAATGATGTGGATGGGCTGAGGGGTAGAAAAGCAGAATTATTTGAGCAGCTCGTAATTAACAGAGAGGGTGTAAGGAGCAGGTTCAGTTGCGATGTTTATTTTATAGACAAAAATGATCCTCAACAAATCGAGGAATGGACAAAAACTTTTGGCTACGATAGCAGGCAGATAAATACAAAAGGAATTTTTAAAATTATCATTAACACAAATGTTTAGCATAGCGCGCACCGAGGAATTAATTCGCACCTGCGAACAGACGCTTGCCAAATATGAAGCAGAGGTAAAGATCAATCCTGCCAGCTTATTCAATCGCGGCATTGTTCAAAATACACGCGAACGCTTAAACGAATTAAGAGCTAACCTGACAATAGAAAAAGGCGACAGAGAAAAAGAATTACTAAGTATTCGCCTGAGAGGTAAAGCAGCTAATTATGGTAAAATCCCGCTTGACTTATTCGGCACTATTTCCAAAGTGCTTTCTGATTGCTTAACAGAAACTTCCCGGCAATACCAGTTTGGAAACAAAACAGGTCCAAAATACATTGCACAAATAAAAGACACCATTGATTTACAGTTTGAGAGAACAGTTCCAGGTTCAACCTTTATTGTTATTACAGCCAAAACAAATCCAGACCTGTTTGGCAATTCTATAATTGAAAACGCCCTGATTAATACATTCGAAATTTTAAATGCTGATGGTATTCACCTGTTGGAATCTGCCGGTAAAATGGGTGGTAATGGAATTAAAAAGCTAAACGAACTTTTATCCGTAACAATTAAAAATAGTCTGGAATTTGATCTGCAATGGAAATCACCTGATGAAAAACAATATATGTGGGAGGGCAATAGAGCAAAAATGCAAACTTTAAATAATTCCATTTCGAAAATTCAAATCAATGATCCACAGGAAATTGAATTCAATGGAAAGCTCATTACGCAAAGCCTGAAAGGCATCATAGAAATACAGGAAGAAGAAGAAAAGAAACTAACCAAAATTCACTTTCCAATGCAACTGCTTGAAGCGGTGAAATCACTGCAAATTGGAGATGCGTGTTCCGGTAAAATAATTCAAAAAACTTTTATTAATAATGTATCCGGAGAAAGAAAAGATACTTATGAATTAAAAGAAATATTGGCAAATTAAGCATAAATTTCTACTCTCATAGTTATTACTTAAATAGCTGGCATTTTAAATGAAATACCATCCACAAAAAATAATCTATTGGGCTGTTAGCCGTTACTTAACTATTGAAGAATTAGATAAATTAAAAAACGATTTAATCAATTACAAAAGTTCTAATGCGATTTCTTTTTCAGGTAAAATAACTTTAAGGGACAACATGTTTTTAACTAAAGTGAAGAAGCATTTTAATTTGGAGCGAATGTTAAAAAATCCTCTAATCCCGGAAGATGCGTGGTTATTCAATTACATTGAATACGATACAAAACCTTCATTCCCGCGCAATAAATTAATCTCAAGATATGAAAGGGAAATAGTGTTGCTTTCTGAAAAAGTGTTTACCGGGTTTTTGAAAATGTTAACAGAATAAAAATCTATCTTAATGTCAAAACTTCAAAGTCCCGAGAATGGCGGAGGTTTTGAACCCTCAAAATCATATTGATAACAATGAAATTTAATAGCACTTTAAATATCTAAACTGATCTTGCAAAAAGGTAATTTTTCGATTGCATCACGTTCTAAACGCCCCCCTACTGAGCGTAGAATTTTCTACGCTTTTACTATCCTTATAGGATTCACCAACATTCAGTACACAACCCGTGTTCAATACTTGAGACCAATCGGGACGCCCCACTAATCGTATATTTTTCTACGCTTTTAACAACCTCCACAACATACCCGAAGAGGATGCGTAGATTAAAAAGAGCATATTCAAGGGCTTTTTCGTCCCCTTACTAACTAATTGATTCACACATAAGTTACAGCAACCACATTTTTTCTCTTGTCTATCACACTCTTGCTTGCATTAGTTTCACTTATGCCCGCAGCTATCACAGTCTTGCTTGCGGTTGTTTCAACTTTGCCTATACCTATCACAGTCTTGCTTGCGGCTGTTGCCCCTTTGCATGCAGCTCTTACGCCATTGCCTGTGGTTATTACGGTCTTCTTGGCGGTTGTTTCAACTTTGTTTGCAGCTATCACTGTCTTGCCCGCACCTGTTTCATCATTCCGTGCCACTATCAGAGACTTGCCGGTGGCTTTTGCAATCCTGCTCAAGGCTCCTTCACTTTTCCGGCAGCGGTTAAATGCACTACCCATACATAACTTTTAAAAAACGAGCGCAAAGTAAAATTCACTTTGCGCTCGCTTGTATCTTTTTATAGAGGGCAGTTCTAAAAATTCAGTTTTTGCAACCTCTTTCCAAACATTTTGCTACATCGCAAAACTCCAAAGGGAGAAAGGATTAATTGATGAATTTTTAGATGCACTATAATAATTATACCGTCATAATTTCTTTTTCTTTTGTCTCAAGATGCTTGTCCACTTTTTTAATGTAATCGTCCGTCATGTGTTGGGTTTTATTTTCTGCATCTTTTGCAAGGTCTTCGGGCAAACCGCTTTTCTGTAACTTTTTAATATGTTCGTTTGCATCTCTGCGAAGATTACGGATACTCACCCTTGCAACTTCTCCTTCTGACTTAGCACGTTTCACCAATTCCTTTCTGCGCTCTTCGCTAAGAGGCGGTACATTAAGTCTCACGAGGGTTCCATCATTTTGCGGAGTCAAACCAATATTAGAGTTGATGATAGCTTTTTCGATAGGACCAATCATCCCTTTTTCCCACGGCTGTATCACTATGCTTCTCGCATCAGGTGTATTAACACTTGCAACCTGGCTCAAAGGAGTATTGGCTCCATAATAATCCACAAGAATGTTTTCCAGCATTTGAGGGCTTGCTTTACCGGCACGGATTTTTTGCAACTCTGCTTCAAGATGAGCAATGGCTTTGTTCATGTGCTCAATTGTATTCACAATTATTTTATTTAAGTCTTCAGCAGTCATAATATTGATATTTGGATGTGAGCAAAAATATAAGTTTACGGTTTACAGTTGCTATCGGACGACAATCGTAAACTGTAAATTGTAAACTGTAAACTGAGTTATGCCTGAACTAATGTTCCTATTTCTTCACCTTTAACAATGCGGCTTAGGTTACCAACTGCATTCATATCAAAAACAATGATTGGTAAATTATTTTCAAGGCACAAAGTAAATGCTGTCATATCCATTACTTTTAATTGCTGGGCTATGGCTTCAGTAAAACTTAAATTTTTATAACGCACCGCGTCTTTATTTTTTTCGGGATCACTTGAATAAATTCCATCCACACGTGTTCCTTTTAAAATTACATCTGCTTCAATTTCCACTGCACGTAATGAAGCAGCTGTATCAGTAGTGAAATATGGATTGCCGGTTCCTGCACCAAAAATTACAACTCGTCCTTTTTCTAAATGTCGTAACGCTCTTCTACGGATAAAAGGTTCAGCAATGGATTCCATTTTTATTGCAGTTTGCAATCTTGTTTTAATACCTACGCTTTCCAACGCAGCCTGCAATGCCATGCTATTAATTACAGTAGCCAGCATCCCCATGTAATCTCCCTGTGCCCGATCCATTCCTCCTTCTGCTGCTTGTATTCCTCTGAAAATATTTCCTCCGCCAATGACAATGGCAACCTGAATTCCCAGGTCAACAACAGATTTAATTTCTGCGGCATAGTTGGTAAGCACATTGTTGTCAATACCAAATTGTTTTTGACCCATCAGGGATTCACCACTTAATTTGAGGAGGATGCGTTTGTATTTCATAATTTGCAAAGGAGAGATTTATTTTTAATAATTCTTATGCGCTTCCGAATTTTCGCTTTTTCAATGGAGTTTTTTTTCTTTTCCAACTTTTCATTTCTCCAGATTAAGAAATCAATAAAATTAATAACCTGCGACTTTCATTCAACAGGCAATGAATTGATGCGTTCAAATAGCTCTTTAGATGACATTGATAGTTCAAATATATTATTCTCACTGCAATACTTTAGCAATCTGAATAAAGATAACCGGAAATCAGGTTGAATTGTTTTGTATTTTTGAATTATGAATGTAAAAAACAGACTTAGAAATAATTTAGTGCGATCTATTCAGAATTTATCTGCTGCAAAGCTCTCGGAATTGCTTGCTTTTTTAAATAAAAGCGGTAAAAGCAGTTCTTCAAAAGAGCAAACATTGAAATTAGTGGGAGCCTGGAAAGATCTAAACGAAGAAATTTTTATGAACCTCACAACAAATTTGCATGCTAACCGTGCTAACGACCGGCAAATAAATTAATGGGTGTCTGAGACAATTATAGATACGGATATTTTATCCTTCTATTTCAAGGGTTATTCAACTGTTGTGGATCGTTTTGATAAATATCTCAGCAAGTTTGAGCAGATCAATATTTCAATCATCACTTATTACGAGATCATTGGCGGATTGAAATTCAAAAAAGCGGAAAAGCAATTGCGAGACTTTGAAACTTTTGCATCTAATAACAACATCATCTATATCTCTGAACAGTCTGCATATATATCGGGAGGTATTTATGCTGATCTAAGACGAAAAGGAATAATTATTGGCACTTCAGATATTTTGATTGCTGGTATTGCCATTGAAAACGAACTTACTTTGGTGACAAACAACGAAAATCATTATCGTGACATTCCAAATCTGAAACTTGAAAATTGGAACAAATAAAAAAACCCGATTCTTCAGAACCGGGTTTTAATTTTATAACCTAATCTTATCCTAACTGCACTCGTTTAAAGACTTTTACAGTCAGGTCTTTCTCCGTATCATTCAGATACTGGCGAATTGTTTTTTTATCTTCTTTCACAAAGCTTTGGTTGAGCAACGTGTTCTCCTGGTAAAACTTATTGAGCTTACCCATTGCAATTTTCTCAATCATATTTTCAGGTTTGCCTTCAGCCCGTGCTTGTTCTTTACCAATTTCAATTTCGCGCTCTAAAGTTTTTGCATCCACATCATCCTTATCAATAGCAACCGGATTCATTGCAGCAATTTGCATCGCCACATCTTTACCGGTTTCGGTAGGTGCAGTTGCAGATGATAAACCTACCATTGAAACCACTTTATTTCCCGGGTGAACATATACCACCACTTTCGGAGCTTCTATTACTTCATAACGGGTGATATCAATTTTTTCACCGATCTTACCTACCATGTCAAGCACTTTATCACCAACAGTAACACCATCCATCGGTAAAGCTTTTATTTCCTCAATGGTTTTAGCATCATTCTTAATAGCTATATCTAAAACACTTTCAGCAAATTTTACGAAGTCCTGGTTCTTAGAAACGAAATCAGTTTCAGAGCTTATCGAAACTAAATATCCTTTAGTCGCTTTATCATTTGTACGGGCAGCTATGTAACCTTCTTTCGCTTCGCGATCAGCACGGTTAGCAGCTACTTTTTGTCCTTTCTTACGGAGGTTATCAATAGCAGCTTCAAAATCGCCATTGGCTTCAGTCAAAGCTTTTTTACAATCCATCATTCCTGCACCAGTCATTTGGCGCAGCTTATTTACATCAGCAGCAGATATTGTTGTTGTTGTCATCTTTTTAGTATCGAGATTTTAGTATCGAGTATCGAGATTTTAGTATCAAGTCAATAAGTATCGAGCTTTTAATATTTCTCCATACTCACTACTCGATACTTGATACTGATTTTTATGGAGTTTTCTTTTTACGTGCACGTGTGCCTGCACCACTTCCCGGCTTGCGTTTTTCTCCTTCTGCCGGAGCGCCTTCACCACCTTCTTCATCACCCATTGCAACAGCAACTTCTTCACGCTCTCCTGCTTCCTCTTCAGTAGCAGCTTCTTTCTCGCGCTCCTGTTCTTTATCCATTTTGCGTTCAGCCATTCCTTCTTCCACAGCTTTAACCATTACGTTCATGATTAAATCAATTGACTTTGTAGCGTCATCATTTGCCGGAATCGGAAAATCAATTACTGTAGGATCTGAATTAGTATCACAGATAGCAATTGTAGGTATTCCTAATTTTATCGCTTCAGCAACAGCAATGTGCTCTTTCACCACATCTACAATAAACAAAGCAGCAGGCAAACGGTTAAGGTCAGCAATTGAACCTAATACTTTTTCCATCTTACCTTTCTGACGAGAAATCTGCAAACGCTCTTTCTTAGAAACGTTATCCAACGTTCCATCACTCATCATCTTATCAATGTTCGCCATTTTCTTTACTGATTTACGCTGGGTAGCGAAATTGGTTAAGAAACCACCCGGCCAGCGCTCAGTGATAAAAGGCATATTAGCAGCTTTAGAAGCATTAGCAACAATTTCCTTCGCCTGCTTCTTGGTTGCAACAAATAAAATACGCTTGCCCGATTTTGCAATCTGCTTAATGGCAGCTGCAGCCTCTTCCAGTTTCACGTGGGTTTTATTGAGATCAATAATGTGGATTCCATTGCGCTCCATAAAAATATAAGGAGCCATTTTTGGATTCCATTTGCGCTTCAGGTGACCGAAGTGTACTCCGGCATTCAGCAAATCTTCTTGTGATACGTTTATCATTCTGATTTATGAGTGGTATTAAGGAATTAACGTTTACTGAACTGGAAGCGCTTACGAGCTTTTTTCTGACCTGGTTTTTTACGCTCCACAGCACGCGGATCACGTGTAAGCAAGCCAACTGCTTTTAATGGAGGACGGTGTTCCGTATTGATCTTGCAAAGACCACGAGCTACAGCCAATCGGATAGCTTCTGCCTGACCTGTAAAACCTCCACCGGCAACATTTACTTTAACATCATACTGTTCCTTAGTATTCGATATTTCAAAAGCGTGGTTGATGATGTATTGCAAAGGACCCGTTGTGAAATACGCTTTGTAATCACGATCGTTAACAGTTATAGAACCATTGCCCGGCTGCATGTAAATACGTGCAATCGCTGTTTTTCTACGACCTATTGTGTGTGTTATGTCCATGTCTTATTTGGTACTTAAATTAATTTCTTTCGGCTTCTGTGCAGTGTGAGGATGCTCGCTTCCGGCATACACATATAAATTTCCCTTTACAGCATTGCCTAGCTTATTTTTAGGAATCATCCCGTAAATAGCTTTTTCAACCACTTTGGTAGGGTCTTTTGCCATCAGTTTTTCAGGTGTTATATGACGCTGACCACCCGGATAACCAGAGTGAGAAACATATTCCTTCTGCGTCCATTTCCTCCCTGTCATCTTAACCTTTTCAGAATTAATAATGATCACATTATCCCCGCAATCAACATGAGGCGTAAAATTCGCCTTGTTTTTACCTCTGAGCATACTTGCTGCTTTAGAGGCAAATCTGCCCAGAATTTGATTGTTGGCATCCAGCAAAATCCAGTTTTTAGTAACTGTTTTATCGTTGGCTGATACCGTTTTGTAGCTTAAAGAATCCACTTTTTTAAATTTTAGCCCTTTTTAAAAGGGGACGCAAAAGTAGAAAAACTTTTCATTTAAGCAAGGTGAGATGGAAATAAATAGTTAACAGTTTACGGTTTACAGTTTACAGTGTCTTTTAATCTCGTTAGTTAACCTTAATTCGAATGCATTTGTAATATGTTCTCAATAATCTATCATGCATTCAAAACTCCGTCCTGATCTCATTAAACCAATTCCTTAATAGCTTTCTTTCATACTCGTTTTACCCCACCTTCTCTGCCACCGTTACCACAGAAAGCCCCAATTGTTTACCCATTATCCAATCAAAAAACCGGGCAATAGGAACGAGCTTATTATAATTATTCATCTGGTTAGAGGAAATAGTTTTCGATTTAGTCACCCATCCTCCCCATATCCAGGCAGGTATCCCCAAAGCATTAAAATAAAAACTCTTCGTCACAACAAAGCTCGAATCTTTCATCCTCTTCTCCAACATAGATTTGGTATATCTGCGGTAATGAAAAAGCTCTTTGTCAAGGACATTATACAATCCCTGAAAAGCTGGAACAAGAATTAAAAGCGTACCACCGGGTTTCAATAACTTCTTGGAGTTTGTCAAAGCCAATTGCTCGTTTTCAATATGCTCAATAACATTCAATGCAAAAACCGAATCGAATGAATTAAGAATAGCACCATGCTTTTGTTCAAATGCAGGATCAATCAAATCTATATTATGAATTCCTTTAAGGTTTGCTTTTGTTTTAAACTCCTCACGCAAAAAATCCAGATAATTTTCGCGTAAATCGCTGATTGAAATCTGCTGATGATCTTCTAAAAAATACTGTGAGATATTACCAATGCCACTACCAATTTCCAGGATATTGCCTTTAATATATGGCTTAATGGTTTCATACATCCACTTATTGAAACGGTCAGCTTTTGAAATAGCAAGTAAAGTTTCCCAACCTTCTTTATCAACTTCTTTAAACTGAAAATTGTGCATCTATGAAAAGAGATTGTATTTCAAAACACAATAGATAGCGCGAAAACCATCTTTCCAGTTAATTTTTTTTCCTTCTTTATAAGTACGACCGTAGTATGAAATACCTACTTCATAAATTTTGATATCAGGAATCTTTGAAATTTTTGCAGTGACCTCGGGTTCAAAACCAAAACGTTTTTCTCTAAGGTCAATTGTTTTTACAATCTCACTTCTGAAAAGTTTATAACAGGTTTCCATATCAGATATATTCATATTGGTAAACATATTTGATAAAAATGTAAGAAATTTATTACCTATGGTATGCCAGAAAAAAAGAATTCGATGTGCGTTGCCACCAATAAATCTTGAACCATAAACAACATCAGCATCTGCATCCAAAACCGGTTGCAGCAAAAGATTAAATTCCTTTGGATCATATTCAAGATCTGCATCTTGAATAATTAAATAATCACCGGTAGCGTGTACTATCCCGGTGTGGATGGCAGCTCCCTTTCCTTTATTTATTTCATGATTCAGCAAACGGAAATTAATATCGCTGTTGTTTTGAATATAATTTTCAATAACGCTTTTGGTATTATCCGTTGAGCAATCATTCACAATAATTATTTCTTTGGTGATTGAATTAATCAGTTCCACATCTTTCACTTTATTTAAAATGTGATGGACAGTGGGACCTTCATTATAACAAGGAATAATTATCGAAAGTGATTTGCAGGTCATGCCGGTTTAATTTTTTGATGCAGTAAAATTAATTCCGAAGAAGAAATATTCCTTTAAAAAGGAATTGCTTTTCCAGATGCGTTGTTCGCTTTGCAGAGTGTTATCATATTTCATCCATCCAAAAACAGATGGCGGATACAAACGGATATATTGCAAGTGTTCTTTATCAATCTTCAAACCTTTAGCAGAAAATTCATGCTCCCATTGTTTAAGACTGCGAATGTTTTCATTTCCGATAATAATATTTTTTTTCAAAGTGTCATCATAAATTTCAATGATGCGTTTATTGCCACGTTGTAAATATAACTTCAGGCTTTGCACAACATTACTTCCATTCTCTTCAACTGCAATTAATTTTCCATTTGACTTTAATGAGTTGCTGCAAATTTCAAGTGCTTTATCAATGGGTTCAAGATGATGAAGCGTATCCTGCAAAATGATATAATCACAATTTTCAGGTGTTTGTTCCATATCAAAAAGGTTTTCATAACCTGTTTTAAACAATGCTACATCGCCAAACTGTTTCCAGTAGTTTAACCGTTGCGGAATTTCTTTAAAATAAAATTCAAGTGTTGAACCATAAGTAGCAAAGCCATTCATCGCCAGAAAAATATCTGTAGTGCCATAACCACAACCAATGTCCCAGATTTTTGAATTTTTATTTTTTATCTGATCTGAAATGTATTGCAGTCGCTGGCAGAAATAAGCTTTGCGGAAATCAAAACCTGATTTGCTTTCAAGAAACTTATAATAAGTCCTAAGGGCAGGATGCTGTTCCAGCTCTTTCAGAAATAACTCAAAAAAATTTTCAACGTCCATTGGCGGGGCGCGAATTTAGAATATTAAATGTAAAACTATTGTATGCTGAAAATATGCACCCCGAGAAATTCTCCCGTTTCCTTTTTTAAATATTGCCTCAGCACAACATTATTCAAGGCTGAAGTATCATTAACAATTATAAATTTTGCTCCCTGGTTAATGTATCCTTCAAGCCGCTTTTCAATTTTCCCCTTCTCTATTCTCCATCCTTTTCGGTTCATGAAATAAAGCTGGATATTAAAGCTGTTATCATAAAGTGTAATCACCTTGTCAGTGGGCTTAACGCCAAAACTCTCCATATAATTTTCAATATTGTTATAAGGAAAATGATCGTCAGCATATTTATCCTGTAAATAAAGATTGCTCCACCAGATAGAAATGCAACAGATAAAAAGAAAAAAAACAGAGACAAGGTAATTAAACTTCGTTTGATGCTTAACAGTCATTTGCAAATACTGAATAACCGTAATCAACAAAAAGAAAAAGAAAGGAAGCAATGCAATTATGTAATAATCATGCTGCCGGAACTGGTTAAAAAACAAATAGACATAACAAATTAATCCGGCTCCAAGTCCAAGTGTTATAAATCGCAATAACGGATGCATTTTTTTGAAACGAAAAAATAAAACAAACAATGAAAAAGCATAAACCAAATACATGGTCCAATGATAATAGTAAGGGAGAAATAATTTTTTAACATCATTCCAAACCCAGGGAAAATCGCTCCATGACTGAGGAGCATTTGTACCCACCAGAAAAATTTTATCTGTCATTTTATTGCTTAGTGTAGCTGCATAACCATACCACGCAATTACCAATAAGAAAATAAACAGCGAAGCAATCAGAATTCCACTGCGTTTAACATTTGCGTCTTGTAATAATTTCTT
Organism: Bacteroidota bacterium; assembly: GCA_031366005.1. Lineage (GTDB taxonomy): Bacteria > Bacteroidota > Bacteroidia > AKYH767-A > OLB10 > JANLUX01. The sequence goes on from JANLZB010000045.1 coordinate 11,543, forward strand.
AAACAAAATAATCTTGTTTGAAAAATATTCCATTAACGTAATAATCACGATCACAACAATGCTCATCACAGAAGAAACTTTGATCAATGATGCCAGAGCAGCGAAGAGAAAAAACAAAACAAGAAATTTATTTGTGTGTTGAACCCGGTAACGGAAATAAAAATACCAGGCTGACATTATAAAACCAAGACTTGCTGCATCGGATAAAAAATTAGGCGAATAATAACAAAGCACCGGAGATAAATACCAGCTTAAGGTAATTAATGCTGCAAACAGTGTTTGTTTTAAAAATAATTCTGCAATCCTGAAAGTGAAGAACAAGCCAATTGATAAAAATAATAGCGACAAAGCCCGGTACCAAAATTCATTAAAACCAAAAACCTTATAACAGATTGCAGCGAGGTAATTCATCATTGGAAATTCAAGTCCAGTAACTCCGTTAGTATTGCTGAGGAAATGCGTATGCGGTTTAAAAAAATTCATTCCGTCCTGTGCGTAATTTCGTGCTACAGATGCACGATCGCATTGCGCCCACTGATGAATGGACATAGGACGCAAAAAAAGAATTTCCTGATAGTTGAGGATAAAATAAACTAGCAACAACATTACAATGAAAAACACTTTGCTTAATAAATCCTTTTTATTGTCAGGCATTATTTCCAGTGACTGTGATTGAATAAAATAATGGTGAGATTAATTTTCGCTCCTGAAAATTTTTGCAGAATACAATTTATTTTTCGCCAGGAAATATTGAAAGGCAACACGCAAAACTCCTAAACCATATTTAACACTTCTTTGAAAATTTATTGACGATGCTTCTTTGAAATATTTTGTCGGACAGGTTATCTCTCCTATTTCAAATCCATAAAAAAAAACCTGCGCTGCAAATTCGTTATCAAAAACAAAATCGTCAGAATTTTTTTCATAACCGATAGTCTCCAATACTTCTCTTTTAAATGCACGGTAACCGGTGTGATATTCAGAAAGCTTTTGATTCATCAATATATTTTGCGACAATGTAAGAACCCTGTTTGCCACATATTTATAATAAGGCATTCCGCCCTTTAACGCGCCCTTGCCAAGAATCCTCGAACCAAAAACCACCGGATACAAATCATTGGCTATGATGCTTGCCATACTCGTAATCAACAATGGTGTGTATTGATAATCGGGATGAAGCATAACGATAATGTCAGCGTTTAATTCCAAAGCTTTTTTATAACACGATTTCTGATTAGCTCCATAACCTGTGTTTTTTTCATGCCTGATGATATGCTTAAGCCCAATCTTATTTGCAACTTCAATAGTATCATCCTTGCTGTTATCATCCACCAACACTACATCATCAACAACGTCAAAAGGAATTTCACTATACGTTTTTTCCAGTGTAAGTGCTGCATTATATGCAGGTAAAACAACTACTACTTTTTTTCCCGAAATCATATTTTTCTCTGGTTCCTGCTTTTAATTTGTGAATTAAAAGGTTGCTAAAATAATTTTACTTTCGCACATCTTAACATCTATTGTTTTTTCCTGTCTGAAAATATTATAAATTGATAGAGACTTATCCCGGAAGTGTAAATCTATGAAGTTAAACAGGTTTTCAGGATACAACTATCAAAAACTACTCACTTGTTTTTTATTGGTTGCAGGTTTTTTAGAGGCAATGTATCTGAGAAAATATTTTATCATTCGTGAATCTCCTGATTACATTCATTATGTAAGCAGATGGTATGATTACATTTCAGATGCCGGATTTATTAATGCATTTGCAGATAGCTTCTCTGATTATCCACCACTGTATCTTCATTTAATAGGAGTAATGACGTTGCTTGCTTCAAACTCATTGTATGCAATAAAAATTCTTTCTTTCATATTTGAAATTGTTGCTTTTTATTTCATCTGTAAGATTGTGTTGCGTAAAGCAAACGAGACTACATATAGTTTAAAAGCAGGATTAATATTTTTATTGACACCAACCGTGATATTAAACAGTGCGTGGTGGGGACAATGTGATGTCATCTACACCTCAATGATTATTGCATCCATTTCTTATTTATCAATGGAAAAACCACTGCCTTCATTTATTTTTCTTGGATTAGCATTTTCATTTAAGCTACAGGCAATATTTATTTTTCCTTTATTCATTTTATTTACAATCAGCAATCCGAAATACTGGAAATATGTTTTGATAGTTCCTGCAGTTTACATTCTCACTATACTTCCCTCCTTTTTGGCAGGCAGATCTTTTAATGAATTATTATTTATTTATTTCAACCAGGCAAAACCATTTGATCCGTTAGTTTTAAATGCACCCACTATTTATAACTTAATTCCAAACGCGGAAAGCAATTCTGCATTTTGGAATTCGATGGGGATAATATTGACAGCACTTGTCAACCTTTCTTTATGTGTTGCAGTTGTTTTCATAAACAAAAAAAGAAATTTAAAAATAAATGCAGAGCAGATAATTCATCTCACGTTGATCTTCTCTTTGATAACACCTTTTTTTCTGCCTCACATGCACGAACGATATTTTTACCTGGCAGATGTTTTATCGCTGATTTTTGCATTTTATTTCAAACGGTTTTGGTTTATTCCTTTGATACTGATTATTAATTCAACCATTACTTACCTGAATTATCTGAATGGTACACTTGCAATAAATCTGGTGCATCTCACCTGGCTTACAACAGGGATAATTGTATTACTAATTGTTGATTTTTTTAAAACCGATTGGCGAGTGCAATCAATAAAAGAAGTGATTTAATATTGTGTTGTGTTAATGATATACATAAAATCAGTGGTTAAAATAATTTTACTTTCGCAAATTGACGCAAGTCACGTTAATCTGCAACACAACAGCGATGATGATAGAAATTTTGAAACAACACGATCTTAAAATTTTATTCATTGACTAAAAGAACCTCATTTATTTTAGTAATAATTGTTTTTGCAATTGTTTACTCATCCATTTCATTAATCAATCATTACAATTTCAGAACCTATGCCTTCGATCTTGGATTAGTCAATAATGCCATTTATGATTATGCGCATTTCAGGTGGAATGATTGCATGCTTATGCAGCCGCAATTCACCAATATATTAAGTGATCATTTTTCTTTATATCCTATAATTGTTTCTCCGCTCTATTGGATTTTTGGCTCCTACACCATGCTTATATTTCAAATCATTGCCATCTTATTTGGCGGCATTGGCGTATATAAATATTTCACTTTTAAGCGACCTGAAAATGATTGGTTGCCCTTGCTGGCAATGATTCATTTTTTTTCGATTTGGGGAATCTATTCTGCTTTAGCATTCGATTACCACGACAATGTGGTTGCTGCAATGATAGTTCCCTGGTTTTTTATCGCTTTTGAAAAAGGAAATAAAAAGTTATCAGTCTTGCTACTCTTATTGATCCTCATCGGCAAAGAAAATATGGCGCTATGGTCAAGTTTTATTTGCGCAGGATTGGTACTGTTAAATTATAAAAACAAAGACAAAAGAAATCTTGCTGCATTTTTAGCAATACTAAGTTGTATCTATTTTATTGTTGCTGTAAAACTGGTTATCCCTTCATTAGCAAATGCAAATCGTGTTTACCGTCATTTTAATTATGCCGCTTTAGGCAGCAATTTTACAGAGGCATTTACTACCATTTTTACCAAACCGGTTTATACTTTTAAATTGCTTTTTAAGAACCATCTTAATAATGCTGACACCTATGGAATTAAAAAAGAACTGCATTATATGGTTTTGCTTTCAGGAGGCTTTGTATTGTTATTACGCCCACAATACTTAGTAATGCTGATTCCTATTTATGCGCAGAAATTATTCAACGATGATTTTTCCATTTGGGGTTTGAATTCACAATATTCAATTGAGTTTGTTCCTATTTTATCTATTGCACTATTTAACTGGATTGGCAGCTTGAAAACGGACAAGAAGATTCCGCTGGCGATTTTATTTTGTGCAATGACATTTGTTGCAACCATATCATCATTAGATCATCGTCTTTCATTGTGGTACAATGCTGACAATAGCCGGTTTTATAGTCCGTCACATTATAAAACAGATTATGATGTAACAAAAATCAATGAGGCGTTAAAACTTATTCCTGACAGTGCAAAAGTGAGTGCATCAAGTCAGATCGTCCCACACCTGTCGTTCCGCAATTATATTTACCAGTATCCTGATGGAAGTGATTCAGACTATATTGTGCTTTTGATGACAGACAATACTTACCCGTTAACAAAAGATGAATTGACTAAAAAAATTGATGAGCAAAAAAATTCAGGTAAGTATGAATTAATTTATGATGAAAACTTGTTGATGATTTTCCGAAAAAAAAATAACTAAATATCATAAGTAATTTTGAATATCCCAACTTAAAAATAATATATGGTATTTAGCAGTTCATTTTTTCTGGTTTATTTTTTACCTGCATTTTTAATCATTTATTATTTAAGTCCTAAAAGATTTAAAAATATTACTCTGCTTGTTGGCAGCATTGTTTTTTACAGTTGGGGAGCACCCAAATTTATTTTTGTAATTATCTCCACAACGTTTATTGATTTTCATCTTGTAAAATGGATGAACAACTCATCCAATAAAAACAAACGAAAAGCCATTTTGATTTTTTCGGTGATGACGAATTTAGGTTTGCTGATCTATTTTAAATATTCAAATTTTTTTGTTGAAAACGCAAATGTAATTCTTGATGCAATTGGAATAAAAGAGATTCAATGGATTAAACTTGCTTTACCAATTGGTATTTCATTTTACACTTTTGAAACCATCACTTATGTGGTGGATGTTTATCGAAGAGTGCATAAGCCTTTGCAAAATTTTTGGGATTATCAATTGTATATTATTCTTTTTCCTAAACTGATTGCCGGTCCTATTATCCGTTATCATGAAATTGCAGATCAGATTACTGACAGAAGTAAATATGATTCTTATGATCATCGTCTGACAGGCTTTTTTCGTTTTGTATTAGGTCTCTCTAAAAAAGTAATTATTGCAAACACCTTAGGAGCCCAGGCGGATTACGTTTTCAGTTTAGATCCTTCTACGATCAGTACAGGTACTGCATGGATTGGTGCTTTAGCTTATACCTTCCAGATTTATTTTGACTTCTCCGGTTATTCAGACATGGCAATCGGAATAGGTAAAATGCTAGGATTTCGTTTTCCTGAAAATTTTAATAATCCATACATCTCTCAAAGCATCACAGAATTCTGGAGACGCTGGCACATGACTTTGGGTGCATGGATGCGCAATTATTTATATATCCCATTAGGTGGAAACAAAGTAAAATCAAAATTCAGATTGTATTTTAATTTATGGTTTGTGTTTCTTGCATCAGGGCTATGGCATGGTGCATCATGGAATTTTATTTTATGGGGAGTATATCACGGATTTTTTTTAGTGATTGAACGTGCTGGTTTCTCATCATTCACTAACAAGATTGGAAAAGTTCCATCTATTATTTTTACTTTCCTGGTGGTGATAACAGGCTGGGTGCTTTTCAGAGTTGAACATATTTCAACAGCATTTACATTCATTAAAAAAATGTATGCCTTTGATTTTAATAATTTAACTATTCAATTGCAGAATGATTTCTATCCTGTATTGTTTCTTGCGTTCTTCTTTTCGTTTTTTACACTACCAACCTGGGGAGAAAAGATTCAACAAAAAATTTATTTTGAAGAATATTCTTTAACGAGATACTCAATAATGTTCGCTGTTTCCATTTGTCTTTTCATGATTTCACTTAGTCTTATAACAGCTACCGGTTTTAATCCATTTATTTATTTCAGATTTTAACACTAAACAATGCGGTTATCTAAAATACTTTTTTTATTAGTGATCACATTGCTTCCACTTCCATTAGTGTATAACATTTTTCGTTTACCAAAAGTTGGTGAACTGTTTGGTGATATTCAATATACAACTGAGCCGGTATTTTCCAGGCATGGCTGGTTTGAAGGAACATATCAGGAACAGTTTGAAAAATTTGCTAATGAAAATTTTGGTTTCCGTAATTTTTTCGTCCGCTTAAATAATCAAATCTATTTTAGTCTTTTTAAAATTCCAAAAGCGCGCACTGCAGTAATTGGAAAAGATTTATGCCTGTATGAGCGCGGTTATATCAAAGCGGTTTACGGTCAGGATTATGTGGGAGAAGCTGAAATAAAGAAAAAGATAACTCAATTCAAGACAGTTCAGGATTTATTGAAGAAAAAAAATATTGATTTGATACTTGTTTTTGCACCGGGTAAAGGAAGTTTTTTTCCTGAATTTATTCCTGATTCATTAAAATCAAAACCAGACACAACTAACTTATCTCAATATCTCCGCTTTGCTAAAGAAATGAATATAAATTACATTGACTTTAACACTTATTTCATTCAACAGAAAAATATTTCTCCTTATCCTCTTTACTCAAAACTGGGTATGCACTGGAGTTATTATGGTTTCACTTTATCAATGGACTCAATGGTTCACTACATCGAAAAATTGCGCACCATTGATCTGCCTGACATCGCATTTTCGAATCCTGAATTATCTAACATCCCCAAATTTTATGACAATGATATTGAACAGGGATTAAATCTTTTATTTCCGGTTGACGGCAATTATCCATTGGCTTATCCTGAAATTTTTTACACAATTAACGCAACTAAAATAAAACCGAAAGCGCTTTTTGTAGCAGACAGTTATTACTGGGGAATATTTAATTCCGGAATGCCAGGTAATGTATTTGCAGACACTAAATTCTGGTATTATAATAATGAGATTTTTCCGGATAACTATACAAAACCCACTAATGTAAATACAATTGATTTCAAAAGCGAGATTCTTAAGCAAGATGCAATTGTAGTTTTATCTACTGATGCAAACCTGCCTAAATTAGGATGGGGATTTATTGAAAGGGCTTATGACACCTTCACCGGAGCAGGTTTTGAAAACAAATATGATGATGAAGAAATAAAAAGTTCTGAAGAATTGATTCGTTCAGATACAAACACAATGGCTTCGTTAAAACAGAAAGCTTTAGAAAATAAAATCCCGCTTGATTCAATGATTAAGATAAATGCTATTTGGATGATTGATCAGAAAAGAAAGAAATAATTATTCAAAAAATAAATGGCTTTATGATTTCCAGAAATAAACTTTGGATTAATAGTTTTTTTTCAATGTTTTGATTTCAATTTTAAAATCATCCATGTAATAAGGTTTTTTTGAGTTGTTGACAATGTAAACCTTTACAATATCATCTTTTGATTTTCTTTGGTCAGGAAAACGAATCCCACATTTTGTTTCGCACCAATCATCAATTTTGTCAGCTCTGAAATAAACAGGAAAGCTGTTGTAACTATACCCTCCTTGCGGGTTCTCAAAACTTATAATTAATTCCGGATAACAATTTTCTGAAGTAAGGTATGATTGACAGCTAACGAAGATGTAAACCGGAAGTGAATCAGAAAATTCAGAAAGCTTAATATCAAATCCTGGTGAATAATAATCCGGACGAAACACCTTACTCGAATACTTACCGGAATACTGATAGTCTTTAGAATAGCTGTCCTTATTACCCCAATCCTCATCACTATCGAAATTATTAAAAAATGTTTTTGTACTTAATATTTCATCTTCTGGAATAATATCACCATAGTTTCTGGATAAAACTCCCATGTATTTCTTATCAGTTTTTAAAAATATTTTCCAGTATTTAATCTTATCCATATTCTCCCCGTGTAGTATTATATTGATGTATTGATAATTCTGAATATTATTTAAGACAATTGCACAACAGGTAATAATAACCCAGGCAATGTTAAAACCAAGCAATGAATTACTTAAAAGAAAAGCAAAGAGTATCATAAAAAATGGATAGAATTCAATAAATGCCCTCAATCCAAAACCATATCCATAAATAGGATTAGTCCAGCATGAAATAACATAAGCGACTATAAAAAGAAAAAGAAATAATACAATCGCATTGAATATATTTTGTTTAAACAAGTAATAAAAACCAAAAAGCGAAAGGAAGACAAGTGGAGTATAAATAAATAACCCTTTACGGTAACTCCACAGAACAGTTTCTAATTGGGGTTTCAGGAAATCTAAATGTTCTTCCTTGTATCCATACACAAACCATTTCCCTGTTTGAATATAATAAGCTAAACTTTGAATAAAAATTATTAATAGTAGTGTTAACAGTCCAAAAATTAATATCCTTTTTTTGCTGAGAATTTTTTTAACTGTTAAAATGAATGAATGAAAACTTATTGAAAAGAAAGGAAAAGATAAAAGCACAATTCCGTTTACAGGGCGACAAATAATTATTAATGATATAATAACAAACAAGAAATATAAATGTTTGTTTTTGAAATCAACTGTAATAATTTTTGAGTAGTAACAAAACATTGCAATTAATGAAAAAGAATACACATGAGAAAGTGAAGGTTCATGCAGATAATAATTCATAAGATTTGTACCAAGTGCAAAGGCAATCATAGTAAATGCTATTATGCGATCTGATATATTATAATTGTCTAATAATTTTTTCACATAATACAACCCTAATAAAAGATAAAAGACGGAAGCAAAAAAAACAGACAACTGGAAAGGCAGTGAATAACCATCAACAGGAAAATTAAACAGATAACTTAGTATACAGGCTGCAAAAAAGAAAGGCATTAATAACAGTGCAACTCCTGCGAAATATTTATTTACTTTTTCATGATCCACTTCTTTCATAAAAAAATCAGGAGGCACTCCCACTTCTTTATTCAGCTCTTTATCTGCCGCATTAACAAATTTGAATGTGAAGTCATGATAAATAAATGCAGCAGGCAAATAAGCATAATAGCCCAAACCATCTCCACTTATAATATACTTCCATCTTCCGTTATCAAGGCAATTTATTTTTAAGTAAACTAAAGAATAAATAAGAATGATTACAAAAGATAATTTTGAGTAAATGTTTTTCTTAAGAAATTTATTCATATCAAACACTAATTAACAAACTCCACTTCAAAATCATCTAAATAAATTTCTTCCTTACTATCATTCGCTACATAAAAACGGAAGAGGTTTTCGTTATTGTTAAAATCATTCTTTTTAAGATTTAATATGTATTCTACTTTATACCATTTATTGGCTTCATGGGAGTAATTCTGAAGCCATACTGATTGCCATGTAATGAGTGAATCGTTTTTTTTAAGCTCGGTAATTAATGCACCTTTTGCACTCCTGGATTTAAACATTGCCCAAACCGATGCTTTTACTGCCGTAACCGGAAGGAATCTTTCATTAACAAGAGAGAGAGGCAAATTAAATCCAAGACTATAAATTGTAACTGAGTCAATTTTGGAAACATATTCTCCTGAATGCGCATCTTTAGATTTAAAAATTGTTACATCTCTATACCATCCCAATGAAGACTCTATATTGTTTTTAAAATAAAGACCACTTTGCACCTTTGGAGATTCTTTGCAGGAGAAAAACAGAATGGACAACACCAACATTATAAAGCGCAACTGCTTTCGGGCAGTTGATTTTGTAATACAGAGATAAGTCAGGATTTTTGTGTTCGGTTTTAATTGCACACTGGCAAATATAATAGCTTACTTAAAGGATGCAATCATAGAATAAAAGATTATCTCCGATTCTACGGAACTTTCTATTATTTCCGGTTCAGTATATTTACCATGACCTCTGAAAAAAAAATATTGATCAAAAAATCATGCTGCCAAAAAAACTATCCAGTGTTGCGATTATAATTATTTCCATTTTCTTTTTATGGAAATTCCTGGAATTTAAGCGATTCAAACAAACGAATTTTATTGACCAGGATGTAATATTTTATTATTCCTATTTGCCTGCAATTTTTATTCATCATGATATTAAACTCACATTTACTGATGGTGGAAAAGAAGGAAATCATTTCTGGCCTGAGAAGGCACCTAACGGAAATACCATAATTAAAATGACTTGTGGAATGTCAATTTTATATTCTCCATTCTTTTTTATCGGACATGGCTTTGCACAACTTTTAGGATATGAAACCAATGGTTATTCTATTCCTTATGGTTTTGCCTTATATCTTGGAACTATTATCTATGTTATAATTGGTTTTATTTTTCTCCGAAAGATTTTGTTATTATATTTTGAAGAAAAGATTGTTGCATTAACATTGTTGACACTTGGTTTAGGCACCAACCTCTTTTACCAAAGCACGCTGGAGGCATTGCTTACACATGGTTATAATTTTACTCTTGGCGCCATTTTTCTTTTCCTCACCATAAAATGGCATAACAAGCCAACAGTAATAAAGTCTGTACTGATAGGGCTAACAGGGGGTTTAATTGTATTAATAAGGCCTGTAAATGTACTCGTTGCGTTGGTGTTTATTCTGTATCAAATTTATAACCGCGATTCTTTGAAAAATAAATTAATATTTTTTAAAAGTAACTTCCATTATTTATTATTGATTCTATCTGCTTCGTTCCTGATGTTTCTGCCTCAGCTATTGTATTGGCATTACATTACGGGTAACTGGGTTTATTATTCTTATCAGAAAGAAAGTTTCTTTTTTAGCAATCCACATATAGCAGAAGGATTGTTCAGCTACCGTAAAGGATGGCTTCTTTATACTCCTGTAATGACATTTAGCATTTTAGGTATGTTATTTCTTAAGAAGAATCTTCCTGAGTATTTCTATACATTAATAATTCTTCTTATTGTAACCGTTTATGTAACATTCAGCTGGTGGTGCTGGTGGTATGGAGGAACTTTTTCACAAAGAACGATGGTTGATTTTTATCCTTATTTATCCATTTCCCTCGCATTGTTTTTTAAAAAATTACTGGAGTCAAAATTTTTAGTAACGGGACTTTGCTTAACTGCATTTTTTATTTTTCTTAATATCTACCAGACGTATCAATTTAAAAAAAGTCAGATACACTGGGAAGCGATGACACAAAAAGCATATTGGGATGTATTTATAAGAAACAAACGATGGAACCCTTATGATCTCAAAAAACCTGATGTTGCTAATGCATACAAAGGAATTGATGAATATTAGCTGCAGCTTTTAAAATCAGGAGACGTTAGTTATAGACTAAAAAACAGCTTGCTCTTGTTGAAATTTATTATTTAGTTTCGCTCACAAATCATCAATGGCTGCAATCCTAAAAAAGTGACACCGAATAACTAAGTATGGTTTTTAGCAGCAATTTATTCCTTTGTATTTTCTTACCGGTTTTTCTTTTACTGCTTTTTATAACCCCGCTTAAATACCGTAATTACACCATTGTATTCTCCAGCTTAATGTTTTATGCATGGGGTGCACCACGTTTTGTTTTTGTATTGATGGCTTCACTCCTTCTGGATTTCTTTTTAGCTAAAGCCATATATAAAGCAAATGCAAAGAGTAAAAAAGCACTGCTTATTTTCTCTATTGTAATAAGTGTTGGAATGATGATGTATTTTAAATATGCAAACTTTTTTATAGCAAATGTTAATACTGTTTTTGATGCATTGAACATTAGTCAAATGAATGTACTCAACATTGCTTTGCCAATAGGAATTTCTTTTTTTACGTTTCATCAGTTAAGTTATATCATTGATGTTTACAGGGGAGTAAAGGAGCCAATGAAAAAATTAACCGATTATGGATTGTATATTTTATTGTTTCCTCAATTGATCGCAGGTCCCATCATTCGTTTTAATGAAATTGCTGATCAGATAAAAGACAGGCGAAACCAGGAAACAATTGACAATAAACTTTTAGGGTTATATCGTTTCATTATCGGCTTATCAAAAAAGGTGATCATTGCAAATGCAATGGCGGTGGTAGCAGATCAGTATTTTAATAAATCAGTTTCAGACATCACCACATTGGAAGCATGGGTGGGAGTATTGGCATATACATTCCAGATTTATTTCGACTTCAGTGGCTACTCCGACATGGCAATTGGCCTGGCGCGAATGATGGGTTTTATATTTCCAGAAAATTTTAACAATCCATACATTGCACAGAGCATCACTGATTTCTGGAGAAGATGGCATATCACATTAAGCCGATGGATGCGCGATTATCTATACATTCCATTAGGAGGAAATAAAGTTTCAACCAGGCGTATGTATATCAACCTTTGGATTGTATTTCTGCTTTCAGGTTTCTGGCACGGAGCGTCATGGAATTTTATTGTTTGGGGAATATTTCACGGAACTTTTTTAATCTTAGATCGCATTTTTTTAATTCGCTTGTTATCTAAGCTGGCAAGTCCTTTCAGGATTATGATAACTTTTATTATTGTAATGATTGGTTGGGTTTTTTTCAGATCAGCTACTTTAACTCAGGCTATAGAATATTTAGATAAAATGTTTTCTTTACCCGAGTCTTTTGACATTAATTTAAGTCATCGTTTTATAATACTTTCAATTGCAGCTTTGATATTTTCTTTTATCGGTGCTGTAAAAAATGCTGAAGAAAAACAATTAGCATTTTATAATCTATTGACAAAAAAGAGATTTGTTTTTTTATCCATTGCTTGCTCATGTCTGTTCGTGTGGAGTTTAGCAGAAGTAACAGTTACAGGCTTTAATCCATTTATCTATTTCAGATTTTAAATGTTTTACAAAGCGAAATACATTATTTTTTGTTTGTTGATGATGCTGTTGTGCCTGCCATTGATACAACAGAAATTGAGATTGTTAAGTGATGCTTCGCTATATGGAGATTACAATATACCTCCTACACCTGAATGCAATAAAAGCACCGTTTGGAGCGGAGAGTTTCAGGAAAAGTACAATGAGTATTATAAATATAAGGCTGGATATAGAAACCTTCTTGTGAAAATCTATAATCAGATTGCTTATTCTTTATATGATGAAGTGCACGCCTCCAATGTTTTGGTAGGAAAAGATCATCAGTTATTTCAGGATTTTTATATTGATGCATATGACGGAGAAGATTTTGTTGGACAAGACCGGATCAGCGATCAATGCGTCAAGTTGAAAAAAATTCAGGATACATTAAGTAAAAAAGGAATTCATCTTCTTGTTCTGTTAGCTCCGGGCAAAGCTGACTTTTTTCCCGAATATCTTCCTGATAAGTACAAAGAAATCCTTGAGAAAAAATTACCGAATAATTATGAAACATATCGTAAAACTTTATTGGCAGAAAAAATAAATCTTATTGATTTTAACAAATGGTTTCTCGATCATAAAAACAAAACCAGGTATCCTTTATATCCACAGGGAGGTACACATTGGAGCATGTACAGTGTAGCAATTGCAGCTGATACATTAATGGAAAACATGAAAAGAATTTCGGGAAAAAATTACAGCAATGTTAAAATGTTCAATGCGGAAATTAGAGACACCATTCCAAAAAACGATAAGGACTTATCGGATGGAATGAATTTATTATTTCCTATCAAAGCATATAAAACAGCATTTCCCATTATGCATTTTGACACAACAGGAAAAATAAAACCTGATGTGTTAACAGTTTCTGATAGTTATTACAATAATTTAGTTGAAGTGGGGTTTGTAAAATCAACCTTTTCACCAAAATCTTATAATTGGGGCTCTTTTAATATGGCGCACAATGAATTTACCGATCATTGGATTTACGTGAGCGAACTCGATATTCAAAAAGAAATTGAGCAACGGGAATTTGTAATAATTATTTCTACCGTACCCAATCTGAACCGCTTTGGCTGGGGGTTTATTGATAAGGTTTATGATATCTATTACAAGAATAAAAATGACTTGTAGTTCGATTGTTGTGATAATTAAAACAGAGAAATAAATTAGTTTAAATATATTTCAAATGATACAAATCATTTTGAAAACTGAATTTCCATATCGTCCATGTATGCTTTTTCCTTACCATCTATCACAGCATATACTTTGAAATATCCTTCACCCGGATATTTTTCAAGATCAACTTCAGTAGTAATAAGTCCCCATGATTTGGGTTTTGAAATAAACTGATTAAAAGGAATTCCATTCCAAAAAAGTACCTGGTCATTAATGTTAACCGAAACCACTAATTTACATCGTGTGGATGTGTTGCTTATTGCACCCCACACTTTCACTTTTACTTTTTTATATCCCTTCGCTTTTATTTCAGACATTTTTTTTGAAAAACTCTGACTGTAAGGGTTTAAAGAATCCATCTTGGTGCAAAATTCACCGCTTCTCGCTATTTCATTTGTGATTTGTGGTGTTGCGCCTTCAGCAAACCATTGACTTACGTTTTCAAAATCCTGAAAATAATATCCTTCTCTTTGAGATTTATTACAGGAAAGAATCGTTAAAAACATTCCGAATACTAAGAGTTTGGCGCAGCGATGAATCATACTTTGTTTTTGTGGGGGCAAATGTAATTTGTTACAACTAAAGTGCGATGTCTTATTAATTATTCTTAAGGGGAATTGTGTTTTTGGCAATCAGATCTCCATTATTATCTGTCTGATAAAAATCAATATCTGCTCCTCTGATAGATAGCTCATCTATAAATATTTCCTGATCCGAATCATCATTACCACCTAAAATCACAGTAATGCGTGAATCATTTTTTTTCAATCGAAATTTGATTTCAACCAGCGACCAGTCACCATCAATAACCATACTCCTGTCAGGTGAAAATGAAATCCGCTGAATCTCTTCGCTGTTTGCAGCGTCTGTTTCTTTAAAAATTCCACTTGTCTGTAATCGTAATTCATCTTTATTATAATACCAAAAACTCAGGATGTAATCTTTATTACTCAACAATTTGTAATTAGTTTCGGGTAACAGAATAGTGTATTCTTTTTTTAATCCACGCAATGCACCCTTTCCCTGATAGGTTATTTTACTTTCACGGTCATCATAATTTTTATAAATGACGGTATCCGTTTTTGATGAACATAAAAATCCGTTGCAAGAAAATAATGAAGGTTTTATTTTTCTGAAATCATTAATCAATTCATTGCTGTTATTTTTAAATACATCATCATAAGATAACTCATGCAATTCAAAACTTTTATTTTCAAAAATCTTAATTGATTTGTTTTTCCATTCTTGTTCTCTCAAATTCAATTCTTCCTTATTTAAAAAAACAAGAAATGATTTTTTGTTTGGTAAATCTTTTTCAATTTCTTTATGTATGCAAGGCGGACTGAAAAACTGAAAAATATTTTTTGCTTCCAATACCGGTGAACGTGCTGCAGAGTTAGCAAGCAGTGGCATGTTTGTCCAATAAGAAATTACCAGGCTTGAACGCAGCATATCATCACTAATGGGCTTACTGAAATTTTCAGATCCTATATGATAAAACGGTAAAGGAATAATACATTGGTAATTAGCTCTAATCTGATTTATTTTATATATGACTTCACGATAATCATCCGGAAGAAACTTCTGATTAAAATAATTTTTACCCTGAACTGCTGACTTACTTACCGGAGTATGGTAATGATATGCTTCTGCTAAATAAACACTAAAGAAAATAAGAGGAAAACAAAAAGCAATTATTTTGTTTCGTGAACTGCAAAAGCGGTAAGCGAGATATAATACATACAAACTATAAACTGTAAACACATAATAAAACACCCATGCAAATCTTCCTAATGAGCGAAATTGTTTTAGAAATGGAAACCAGTCAACGAGAAATTGCATTTTTAATCTAAAAGGCAAACACATTGAAAACAGCAATACAAAAACAGAAGCCCATACAGCAGCTTTTAAAAAATCAGGTAAAACAGGTTTCAATATCAAACGATAATTTTTACGAATCATATAGCGAATAATTCTAAATAAAGAAAACAACATGACAATTACTGCCGGCAGCCCAATATATGCCCATCCCTCCCAAAACTCCTCACCTTGATTTGGAAGAAAGATCTTGAAAAAATTCAGGAATGGTGGTAACACAGGAATGAATATCGTATTCCATCTTGCATAGCTTTCCCAAAAACCTATCGGAGACTCAGAACGGAAGACATGTATATCAACTATAAAAACATAAAGCCGTGTGATGATTAATGGTACTGCTACATGTAAAAAGAAAAATAAAAAATTTGCTTTCGTTCTTAAATTTTTGTTTTGTAAAAGTGAAATGATCCACCAGAAGCAATAAAAAATACTAATGATCATTACATAATAAGGATGCACAAAAAACCAAAAGATACTGTTGAGTATTATCAATGATGAAAATAAAATTTTCTTTCTGCTCTCTGTAAATTTAATGAGCAGCCACCATGACAAAGGAAAAAACACAACATAAGAAAGTGTTAAGTGTCCCATCATTCGAAAAATTTGTGGAGACAAAACAGTGATACAAATGCTTCCTAAGATATTGAACAAAGGAGGCATGTTTAATCTTCGGATAATCAGGAAAAGAAATATCGCACAACCTACATAAGAAAAAATCATCATCAGGTTATACAGACCAATTGCATCATCAATAAAAAAAGAAGAGTAATGAGATAAAAATTTAAATGTATTTGCAATTCCGGTTTGCCCGTCAGTGAAAATATGTGTTTGTCCATAAGGATAATTCATGTTTTGATAGTTGGTGTAGGTGCTGTCGTTTTTAATATGACCGATAAAAACCGCGTACGCTTTTACCCCATCTCCCCAGTCAGCCGTGAGATAATCGTTTGGAGAAAGAATTAAGTCATGATAAAAATAAAAAAGCCAACCGGTGATTAAAATGATGACAACAAAAAGTTGGGTAAGTTTGGATTTGAGCATTGATAAAAGAAAAAAATTTAATCAGGATTAATAAATTGCAATAATCCTTTTAATTCCCGATCGGTCAATCCTCTTTTTTCTGATTTATCATAAATAGTCAATAAGTAAATATTAGAGTGAACTACTTGCACATAAGTAATGATTCTTGCTCCCCCGGATTTCCCTTTTCCTTTTGATGCAATTGCCAATCTTATTTTGAAACAATTATCTCCAAGTGAATTACCTTGAAATGGAATTTTTTCAAGGCTTTCAAATAATTCACGAAACTCTTTTTTTAATGATGGGTATTTCTTTGCCAATCGTTTAAGTTGATTGTCGAAAGGAGGAATTGAAATAACATTATAATTCATTATAAAGATCTCTGGCTGGTTTGCCCTTCAGTTTTCCTTTCTTAACTAGATTAAGATTTTCAACTGCTTCTTTTATCTCTTTTGTTAACTGAGCATTTTCCGGTGTTAAAGATTTGGCTTTAACATAAGAAAAACTTCTTAGCAACTCCATAATAAAGTCTGCTTTGCTATCCTTTATTTGTAATAATACATGTTTCATTTTTATTGTCTTTAATTTACAAATATCTGAAAAAATAAATTTTATATTATGGTTTCCAGATTGCTATCACTCATAATATACAATGGTCTGTTACGAACATTGGCACTTAAGCGACTTATGTATTCGCCAATAATACCAATGCAAATTAATTGAACACCACCAATAAACATTACAGCAAGCATCAATGATGTCCAACCCGGAACATAACTCTTCGAAATGAACCGTGAATACAATGCATAAATGCTGACAAAAAAAGTAATGATGGAAACAAGAAAACCCATTGCTGTTGCAAACTTTAACGGGAGGTTTGAAAAGGAGGTGATACCATCCAATGCAAAACGTATCATCTTCTTATAAGTATAACCTGTATCACCTGCATGACGTTCACCACGATCATACTCAACATACGTTTGGTTGAAACCTATCCATGAAATCTGACCACGTAAAAATTTTTGTTGCTCAGGCATGTGCCGCAAAACTTCCACTACTCTCTTATCCATGATTCTGAAATCACCGGTATCAACCGGGATGGAGATGGAAGTAATTTTTGCAAGTATCCTGTAGAATTTTTTAGCTGTATATTTTTTTAAAAAACTTTCTCCTGAACGGCTTCTTCTTTTTGCATACACCACCTGGAATCCTTCTTTCATTTTAGCATACATTTCAGCAATCAATTCCGGAGGATCCTGCAAGTCAGCATCTATAATAACTACTGCTTCGCCTTTGGTGTGATCCAAACCAGCAGTAACTGCAATCTGATGGCCGAAGTTGCGGCTGAAGTTGATGTACTTAACTGCATTATCTTTTCCGGCTAAATCACGAATCAATTCAATTGAACGGTCTCTGCTTCCATCATTGATAAAAAGTAGTTCATGCGAAGGCGAAATACTTTCAGCAACTTTTTTTAAACGAGTATAAAGCGGAAGAATATTCTTCTCTTCGTTATAGATAGGGATTATGATGGAGAGTTGAGTCATTAGTTGTGATGTTGTTTTTATTTGTCATTGCGAGGTACGAAGCAATCTGTTTCATAGCTGCAGATTGCTTCGTTCCTCGCAATGACGTTAACAATTTAAATTACCATTTCCGGAATTTCTCCCTCAACAATTAATTTTCCTGCAGTTGCATTTTTTATTTCATCTACAGAAATTCCAGGAGCACGTTCTATTAATTTAAATCCTTGAGGAGTTACATCAACCACAGCAAGTTCGGTAACAATTCTTTTTATGCATTTTATTCCGGTTAATGGCAATGTACATTTAGGAAGCAATTTTGATTCACCTGCTTTGTTTACATGCTGCATGGCCACAATAATATTTTTTGCAGAAGCAACCAAGTCCATCGCGCCACCCATTCCTTTCACCATCTTACCCGGGATTTTCCAGTTGGCAATGTCACCTTCTTCACTCACTTCCATTGCTCCTAAAATTGTGAGATCAACTTTTTGTGCACGTATCATTCCAAAGCTAAGTGCAGAATCAAATATGGAAGCACCGGGTAAAAGTGTAACGGTTTGTTTACCTGCATTAATCAAATCAGCATCCTCTTCGCCTTCAAAAGGAAAAGGTCCCATTCCAAGAATTCCGTTTTCAGATTGCAGCGTTACGTTAACTCCTTCAGGAAGATAATTGGCTACCAATGTAGGAATGCCTATTCCAAGATTCACATACATTCCGTCTTTTACTTCGCGTGCAATGCGTTTTGCGATTCCGTTTTTGTCTAACATAATTTAAAAATGTTGAACGCTGATTTTTATGATGATTAAGATTAGCAATGATTTTATCAGCGTAAATCATAACAATCCGTGTTATCTGCGTTCTATTTTTTCCTTACCGTTCGTTGTTCAATCCTCTTTTCATAATTACTTCCTTTGAAAACCCGGTGCACATAAATACCTGGAACATGTATGTTATCTGGATTTAATTCTCCGGGTTGTACAAGCTCTTCTACTTCCGCAATGGTAATTTTTCCTGACATCGCAACCAATGGACTGAAGTTGCGTGAGGTTAAACGGAAAACTAAATTGCCCTTGCTGTCTCCCTTCCATGCTTTTACAATTGCAAAGTCAGGTTCAAAAGCATATTCCATCAGGTAATCTTTTTCCGTTCCATTAAATTTAAATCTTCTTACTTCTTTTCCTACTGCTATTTCAGTACCGACACCAGCAGGTGTAAAAATTGCGGGCATGCCATAACCGGCAGCCATTAGCCTTGTAGCAAGTGTTCCTTGCGGGATCAAATCCACTTCCAGTTCACCGCTTAACATTTGTCTTTCAAATTCTGCATTCTCTCCAACGTAAGAGGAAATCATTTTTTTAATCTGCTTTCCTTTCAACAAAAGTCCCAGACCAAAATCATCAACTCCTGCATTGTTTGAGATGCATGTTATATTTTTTATTCCTTTTTTCACAAGAGCGTTAATACAATTCTCAGGAATTCCACACAAACCGAATCCGCCAAGTGCCAGCGTCATTCCATCTTTAATATCCTGAATTGCCACATCAGCATTTGCAACTTCTTTATTCATATCATAAAATATAAGGGAGTGTAAAAATATACTTTCCGTCTTAAAAAGAAATTTAATTTATATGCGATTACTCAGTTAAACCAATTAAATAATTCCTCTTGTAAAATATTTTTTTTCTGTTCATTATTTAAATCTTTAACTACAACACCTTCTTTCATCTGAATTAAACGATTACCATAGTTCAATGCATCTTTCATATTATGTGTAACAAGTATTGCAGTTAAATTATTCATTAAAATAATGTCATTTGCTTTTTCCATTACCAGTGCAGCACTGCGTGGATCAAGGGCAGCTGCAGGTTCATCCAGCAACATCAGCTTGCAATTTGCCATTGTTCCCATTACTAATGTTAATGCCTGCCTTTGACCACCTGATAATGTTCCCATCATCTGATGCAATTTGTTTTCCAACCCCAGTTTTAAAACGCTGATTTGTTCTTTAACCAACTGTTCAAATTTTTTATTGATTCCTGAAATTAATTTTTTACGTTGTGTACGTAATGCTGCCAAACGAAAATTATCAAGCACACTTAAATCAGGAGCTGTTCCCTGCAAAGGATTTTGAAAAACACGACTGATAAATTTGCTTCGCTGATAATCTTTATAGGAAGTAACATCTGTGTTATCAATGAAAATTTTACCGTTATCAGGAAATATATTTCCTGCAATCAAATTTAACAGTGTGGATTTACCACTTCCATTGGCACCAACAATAATTGCATATTCTCCTTGTTCAATTTCTAAAGAAACCTCACGAATGGCAACACTCTCATTGGGCAAACCTTTATGAAATTTTTTATTTATCTGCTCCAGCTTAATCATGTTGCAGGCTGTTTACGTGCATTACTGATACCTACAATAAGAAGCACAATGAGCGCTGTAACAAGTTTTAAAAAGTTAGGATTTAATCCCAACGAAAGTGCAAGCGCAAGTATTACTCTAAACAAAACACTGCCTATTATCACTGCGATGATATGATATAAAAGTCCGCGTTGTAAAAAAGGTTTTAATAATGCTTCACCAATCATTACTGAACCTAATCCTGAAATCACAATTCCGATTCCCATATTGATGTCAGCAAATCCCTGGTACTGTGTTATGAGATAGCCGCTGATTGCGGTTAATCCGTTTGCCAGTGCAAGACCAATAATTTTCATTCGGTTTGTATTCACTCCCATTGAACGTACCATTGCTTCACTGTTACCTGTTGCACGCATGGCAATTCCGAAATCAGTTTTTAAAAGCCAGGTGATAAAGAGTAAGAGAATAACAGCGAACGATAACATCACTACCCAATAATTCTGTTGAAGAAGATTGTATGAAATACAACTGAATACTGTGTTAACATTAATTAATGGAAGATTAGAACGGCCCATGATAAAAAGGTTGATGGAATATAAAGCAGTCATCACTAAAATTCCCGCAAGCAATGGATTTATTTTTAGACGGGTATGAATGACTCCTGTTAAAGCGCCTGCAATCATTCCGCCAGCAATAGAAGCGACTAACGCTAAAGCAGGATGCGCACCTGAAACTAAAAATGTAGCTGTGATAACTCCGCCTAACGTGTAAGACCCGTCCGTAGTTATATCAGGAATATTAAAAATACGCAGCGATAAAAAAATACCAATTCCTAAAGACGCATAACCTAATCCTTGTAAAAGCGCAGTGCTTAAAAAATCCATAAGTTGTAAATTTTGAAAAGCAAACAGCAGATTAATAATTGTCGCTGACGGTTTCCCTCTCCTTTGGAGAGTCCCGATGTATCGGGAAAGAGGGTGAGGCGAACAGTATTACTTAAAGGGGACAAAATCTTTTCCGGGTTGAATATTAAATCGTGCAGCAGCTTCTGGATTGTAAACGCGTTTTCTAACGCTAACAATTTCAGGGTTTAAATTTTTTGGAAGACCTGTTTCATTTTTTGCCTTTAATGATTTCAGATAAGCCACTGCCTGTTCACCACTCTGATAACCCCACTGATAAAAATCAGCGCCAAAGCTTGCAACTGCACCACGACTTACAAGACCTGCTTCGCTTGTAAAAATGGGAATATTTTTATCATTACAACTTTTAACTACAGTTTCAAACGAAGCAAATATTACATTGTCGGGCAACGCAAAAAACACATCTACATTTTTATTTAACAATGATTGTGTCACTAATTGCGTTTCAGATGAATTATTGACAGGGAGATATTTTAATTCTAATCCAAGCTTATCACAACCAGCTTTCAATTTATCAAATGCAGCCTGTGATTGAAGCTCTGCCTGATTATAAATAGTACCAACAATTTTTGCATCAGGCTTTAATTGTTTTATAAGTGTTATTGCAGTATCAAGATAATCCAATGTTTCATAAACACCAAAAAGATTAGCCGGTGCATTTCCTTTATCATCCGTAAGTTTTGCTAAATCAGGACGAGGAGAAACCATCATAAAAACAGGAATTGTTTTGGTACGTTGAACAGCGGTGATTGTAGATAGCGTAACATTAGTTGCAATCAGCGCAGGGTTTTTTGAAAGAATTAAATCACAACTCTGACCAAGTGTAGGTATATCTCCCTGCGCATTTGCATAAACTATTTTAATTGTGGAATCCTTTTCAGAGAATCCGTTTTTCTCCAGTGCATCAAAAAACCCTTTTTTGGCAAGTGCAATGGTAGCATCTTCAATAAAATCAAGAAAACCCACAACAGGAACTTTTTTAGGAGATGAATTGCTGGCACAACCCGTAACTAACAAACACCACACAAACCATTTGAAATGTATTTTCATAATTATGAATATCTAAGTGCCTAAAATTAATTAAAGGATTGAGCAAAGGCGGGAGCAGGAATTAATTTATAAGAGAAATAAAAATATTTCTTAACAACATTCACAATTTTCATTCTGTAAAGGCATTATACAACACGCTATTGATAAATAATAATTGCTGTTGCCTGTCAATAACTTTTAAATAGTGTTAGGATGCAAAGTTGCAATCGCCTTATATTTGTTGTCAATACAACCGTAATAATGCCATGCAGAAAAAATGGGTTTTAAAACCGGCAGGTGATGCCGTTTTTGTTGATGCTTTGGCAGCAGAATTAAAAATTAATTCAATCCTGGCAAATTTATTAGTACAGCGTGGCATCACAACTTTTGAAGAAGCACGTAGGTTCTTTCGCCCCTCGCTGGAGCATCTTTATGATCCGTTTCTGATGAAGGATATGGATAAAGCAGTGGAACGAATTGAAGAAGCGATCCGCCAGAAAGAAAATATTTTAGTGTATGGTGATTATGATGTGGATGGCACAACAGCTGTTTCGCTGGTGTACACTTTTTTAAAGACCTTACATGGAAATACTACTTACTATATCCCTGACCGTTACCGCGAAGGTTATGGAATTTCAAAAATGGGAATTGATTGGGCTAAAGAGAATAATTATACACTGATTATTGCGCTTGATTGCGGCATTAAATCCATTGATAAAATAGCTTACGCCAATGAACTCAATATTGATTTTATTATTTGCGATCATCACAGGCCAGGAGCCGAAATTCCTGATGCAATTGCTGTATTAGATCCGAAGAGAATTGATTGTGAATATCCTTTTAAGGAACTCAGCGGTTGTGGAGTTGGTTTTAAACTTATTCAAGCTATAGCGCAAAAAAACAATATGCCTTTCAACCAGATTGAACAATATCTCGATCTGGTGGCAGTGAGCATTGCCGCTGACATTGTACCTATAGTTGATGAAAACAGAATTCTTACTTATTATGGTTTGCAAATATTAAACCGGGAGCCACGGCCCGGCATCAAAGCAATATTGGAGCTAAGTGGTTTCAAAAGAGAATTGTGTGTTAGTGATATCGTATTTACAATTGCACCCAGAATAAATGCTGCAGGACGTATTGAACATGGAAATAAAGCAGTTGAATTGCTTGTTTCTAAAAATGCAGATGTGGCTACTTTGTTGGGTGATGGTATTGATGATCATAACACAACACGAAAAAATTTAGACCAGATCATAACTGAACAAGCATTGCAGCAGGTTGAAGATAATCCTGATTCCAAAAACAAAAAAACCACAGTTGTTTATCATCCATCATGGCACAAGGGAGTTATTGGGATAGTTGCTTCCCGGTTGACAGAAAAATATTATCGCCCTACCATTGTGCTCACCAAAAACAATGATGTAGTTTCAGGTTCGGGCCGGTCTGTTAAAGATTTTGATATTTATAATGCATTGGAAAGTTGCAGTGATTTACTGGAGCAATTTGGCGGTCACATGTATGCGGCAGGCTTAACCATGAAAGAAGAAAATATTGAAACTTTTCGCGAACGGTTTGAGCAGATTGTGTCATCAAGTTTAGAGGAGCGTATGCTTACCCGTGAAATAGAAGTGGATTGCGTTCTTCAATTGAAAGAAATAACAACCCGCTTTTTTAGAATATTAAAACAGTTTGCTCCATTCGGGCCTGGCAATATGTCTCCAATTTTCAGAAGTGATGGTGTACGCGATAACGGAAGAGGACGCATAGTGGGCAACAATCATTTAAAACTTACGATTACTCAATCAGAATTTGCACCAGGCTCCTATGATGGTATCGCATTTCAGTTAGGACATCATCATCCGCAGGTAGAACAAAATGAGTGCTTTGATGTTGTTTATCATATTGAAGAAAACAATTTTAATGGCCGTACTACGCTACAGCTTAACATTAAAGACCTGCAATTTGTGACTGAAAAAATATCGAGAAATGAAAAGCCGATAACAGCGGGTTAAGCAGATCCCTCCTATCAAAAAGTATTTATTGGATAATGGAATATTGAAATCAGATTTATAAAATTACCAAACATTTTCTACTCAACTAATAACAATAAAAAACTCCGGTGTGATTGCCGGAGTTTTTCATTATGGGATTTTTTGTTCTAATATTCCCAAAGATCGTGTTCAAGATTTATCATATCCTGTTTAATACGTTCTGATTCTAATAATGCATCCAATGGATTTGCTTTATAATCATCCACTCTGCGGTTATAAACGTTATCTTCTTTCATGATGTAACTGTTAAACATACGTTTCATAAATATATCATCATAAGTTAAACGCTGTGAAGTATTAAAGCGGTTTGCAACTTCTGCATTGGCAAATATTCTTCTTGCCTCAGGAAAATAAACCCAGAACAATAATTTTTTCTGTCCTCCTTCAATCAGGTTTCCTTCCTGATCACGTGCTAAAATCATGGGACAAATTCCTATGATGCGTACATCCAATATTGAACGTTGTTTGTCAAAAAACCATTCTTCTTTAACACGATACTGTATCACATCATCAGGATTAAATGCCCGGTAGATGATAGTATCATAAGTGTTATATGGTGGATCCGGATTAGTTACTGTGGTAGTCATAGAATCAGATCCTCCAACTTTGGAAAACTCAGCAGCAGTCATTGGAAAAGTAAATTCATCATCATCTGAACGATAAGCAGTAAGACTTCCTTCTTTGATGGCATCCATCAAGAGATTGATCAGATTTTTTCGATCTTTTGTCTCACTGGTTTTGGGATAGCGTAAAGGAGCATTTATCTTTTCATTCAAATCAATATGCCGCCATATTTTCTTTGACCACATAACATCAGCTTCCCGCAGATTGTAATAAGAAACAACCTTGCGTGCCGGATTATTTTCTTTTACATACACCCCATCCAAAACATTTTGGGCATACGTAATCGCACTTAAAATGATCAGCGCTATGACAAGAATTCCCTTTTTCATCGGAGTAGATTTATTTAACTTTTAACGACTATTTATTGCTATTGTTACAACCTGTAACGTTTGCTTCTCAATATTATTGAACTGTGAGTATGATAGGATTAATATCTCTTACCGTATTATCAGGCATTGTTGCTTTGATATACTCAAACAGAATTTTATCCCCTGCACGACATTGATTAATGACATCACGCATTTCACTGGTTAATACATTACCATCTGTGCTTTTTTCAATCGGGTCACGACCTTTACCATAACGGCTCATCTTAAATGACTTTACTTTTGAGAAAAGATCAAAATCAAAATTTTCCATTTCAGGAATAATCGCGGACTGTGCTGCCAAAACATTTTTAGAAATAGCACCATCTCTTTTACCAGCAATCTTAGCCACAGGATTTGGAATTTTCTTTACCCGGAATTTGAATTCTCCCATTGGCAATGGCGGCTTGCCCGCAGTAAGTTCTGCACTTACTCTAACAATTGCTTCCCCAACAGTAGATGCGCGACCTACAAAATGGCCTTTACCTAATTTAGGATCTTGAGTTAAAGTTATACCTGTCGCAGTAAATTTTACTTTATCAGCAGCAACACCCGGAACTGAAATTGACATTGGATTATCAACTCCAATATAAACAACGTTCATTTTATCAGCAGAAACTGTAGAGCTTGGTTTGGCAGCTATATAAGATGATTCAAATTTATATTCACCGATCGTATTATCAGGATTTTTAATCTTGATAATACCGCCCCATTTTTGTTCTCCATCAGTTGTAGGATGTGCGGTATAAGTTCCTACCCCTGCGGCAACTGGAATAGGTCTTCCTCCCACAAGGACTTCAGGATCAGAAGTTGAACTCATAGCTGCAAGAAAAACATCTGCTTTATATTCCTGTCCTATTAAAACATAACTTGTAGGAGCTATTACTCGTGGAGCAAGTGTGTCAAATTTAAAATCAGTTGCGTTGATGGAAGATAATAAGTGCGTTACAACTTCTGACTCAGCATTCTTAACATCTGTCTGCATTTTCGTTAACAGTGCAACTGTTGCAACAACAGGGTTATGATAGAAACTTGCCATTTCCCAGGTACGTTTTCCATCCTCAACTTCTTTGGGATCGGGATCTTTTGTATTAAATAATGTTTCAAAACGCTGAGCAAATTTTGGACGGTCCTTCTCATCAAGATTTGCAAGCATTGCCTTTTTAAATTCGCCTATCTTTTCTTTTAATTCAGAAGCCTTATGTCCCTTACCATTATTTTCACTGCCACACATTAATAATGTTGGAGTATCATAGTCATCCTTCTTTTCCAGCTCTCGTGAAGAAGGTGTTTTTACTCCTGCTTCAACACCATCCGTTTTGCGTAAGAGTGTATCTTTTAATGAAAGGATGTATTTATCTAAACCATCGCAAAGCTGTTTAGCTTTCATTGCCTTATCATAATATGGCTTGGTTTTTATCGGATCATGTTCCAATTGTTTCTGAAATGCACTATAAGCCTGGGCGTTTTTCCCTGTAATGTTAGTGACTGTAACTCCTAAAGCATCATCAATGGTTACAAATGCATTGATAATTTCTTTGGAAACGTTAAGTGCTAAAAGGGCGGTAAGCACCAGGTACATCATCCCGATCATCTTTTGCCTCGGGGATAATTTTTGACCTGCCATGTTTAAATATTGGGTATTTGATTAAAGTGTTTTGGATTGATACTTTTATTGTGCTTATTGCTTATTGACATTCATGGCAGAAAGCATGTTACCGTAAATGGTATTGAGTGAACCAAGATTTTTCGCAAGTTTAGCTACCTCATCTTTATAACGCTTGGTATCATCAACAGTAGCATTCAGGTTGCCTAATAATTGGGAAATGCCATCGTAAAACTTAGTAGTTTCCTTCATACGAGTGCTTGCTTCCTGCAATTGTAATTCGTATGTTGCATTAAGAGCAGCCATATTTTTTCCTGCAGCTTTTACCTGATCAGTATAAATTTTTACATCTTCGCTTGATGTGCTAAGATTATTCATAGCTGTAGTTGCTTTTTCATACGACTGACTTAAAGCCGAGATATTTTTAGAAGCTCCCTGAACATTTTTCATATAGTCCTCGGTAGCTACAGTCGCATTTGATAATTGAGCCATCTTACCGGTATTTTCACTTAAAGCCTTCAATCCGGTTCCAAGGCTTGCAATGAGATCTGGACCAATCTTAGCTTCTGCCATTAAACGATCTAACTCCTGTGCAACAGGATCAATTTTTTTCTTTTTCTTGTCTCCTCCAGGTTCATGCATTCCAGCTAATTCAGGATAAACCAACGACCAGTCCACATCCTCATGAGGTGGTTCAAATGCTGAAAAGAAGAAAATAACAGCCTCAGTAAGAAGACCCACAGTAAGCATTAAGCCGGCTCCATTCCAGTGCTGGATTTTAAAGAGCGCTCCTACGATAACAACGGAAGCTCCCCATCCATAAAGTTTAGCCATTAATAATTTAAATCCCTTGCCCTGGGTGAATTGCGCTAATCCCATAGTTTAATTTAGTTTTTAGAATTAATAAATAATTGTTTTGGTTTATTTTTATTGTTGAATTTAATCAATAAGGACTATTGCTAAGAAATAAATCAGAAATCTGATTTATCACGTCCTAAGAAATCCATCACACATCTGAATCCAACATAACATTTTGCAGTATCCTGGTATTCATAAGAACGTGTTCCTGTCTGGAGATAATATCCTATATCTTTCCATGAACCTCCACGAATAACTTTACGTTTTAACGCAGGAGGATCAGAATCTTTTGCTTCATAAGTATAATCAGGATTCAGATCATGCTGAAAATTGTAAGCCGATTCATCATAAGCATTGCTGGTCCATTCGGCCACATTACCTGACATGCAATATAAGCCGTAATCATTAGGCCAGTAAGCAGTGGCTTTTACAGTATAAAAGCCACCATCATCAATATAATTTCCTCTTAAAGGTTTAAAGTTTGCAAGGAAGCAACCTCTGCTATTTCGAATATAAGGTCCTCCCCATGGATATGGATCATTTTGTAATCCTCCGCGTGAAGCGTATTCCCATTCACTTTCAGTTGGCAGTCTGAAATCCTGAACAGTTGATTCACCATTATCATCAAGATAGGAAGTCAGCAATTGTGTTCTCCAAACACAGAATGCCTGTGCCTGTTTCCAGGAAATTCCCACCACAGGATAATCATCATAAGCAGGATGCCAGTAATATGCTTTTGTAATAGGATCATTAAACGAATAAGTGTAATCATGAATCCAGCAAAGTGTATCAGGATAAATGGGTAGTGTTTCTTTCTTAATAAAAACTGAACGGTCTATCAAACCCTGTGGACGGTTGGTCCGTTGTGCGGCTGCCTGTAAATCGAGCCAGTAATATTCATAAATGAGTTTACGCGTATCAATTTGTTTACGCTTGTAGTAGCGCTCACTTTCGGGAAGGAAAAGTTCTCCCAGTGTTTCTATATTTTCCTCAGCATCCCATTTTATTTTTTTACTCCAGTTAATATGCTCACCATATTCACCTTCTTCAAGGATGTGATCACCGCCTAATAAACGATGTGCCAATGAATCGCGAACCCAATCAGTAAACTGGCGGTATTCATTGTTTGTTATTTCGGTGTTGTCCATATAAAAAGCGTGCACAGTTACAGTTCTTGCCTGTGAAACCTGTGCATAAGGAACGTCCTGATCATTAGGTCCCATGTTGTAAGAGCCCTGTGGAATAAATACCATTCCATAAGGATCTGCCTGGTACCACTTTTCCCGTCCGGGTACTCCGGTAAGCTGTCCGCGATTACCACTACCGCAACTTGCTAACAAGAGAACTACAAAGGAAGCAATAAGGAGATTTTTCATGCTAATCGTGCTTTTGTTTTCGCTCTGTGAATAATTTATCATCGAACGTGTAATGTTTGACTTTATTTTGACTGATGTAACGATGATATACGTTTGATACAAAATTAAGTTACTGTCCGAGTATTATTTCTACGATTACTATAGGAACCTTACGTTTCTTATGATTGCCGGAATCTTCTTTTTAGTAGTGAAGCAATATCCAAGCATTATTTCATGAGATCCTGAGCTATAAGTTTTAATATTAGAAGTAGTAATATCATAAGAATAACCAAAACGAAGTTTATCAGTAATGTTCATTCCAACCATTGCAACAATTGCATCATCTAAACGATAGCTGCCTCCAATCCAAAAACGATTATTGATATGGAGATTAAGATTAAAATCCGCAGTTGTGTTATCAGTTACATTTTTAACAAAGATTGAAGGCTTAAGTGCCAATGAAGGACTTAAGTCAAAGCTGTAACCAATCATTCCATAATAGTGACGCTTAAATGTATTTTTAAATTTATCAAGATTCACCTGGCTCTCCAATAAATGTGTTGCAGAAGCTCCAATGTATAATTTTTCTGAATGAAAATAAAGACCTCCACCCATATCAAAAGCACTGCCGTTAACAGACTTTTGTGGAATTGCAGGATCAATAGTAGAGTTCCCATCAGGTGCTTTAAAATCACCACTGATGGAATGCTGAAGAAAATCAAAATCCAATCCTACACCTAATTTACCTGATCCAATTGCAAAATGGTATGCACCGGCAAGCTTTCCGGTCAAGGTATTTTCAAAACCGATATCATCCGTTGAAATGCTTAATCCTACTCCAACTTTATTATCCAGCAAAGGGGCATCTGCACCAAACACAAATGTTTTAGGAGCTCCATCAAAATTCACCCACTGAGCACGGTAAAGAGCATGTAAACAAATTGCTTCGCTGCTTCCAGCAAAGGCAGGGTTTACATACAACTTATTAAACATATTCTGGCTGAATTGAGGGTCTTGCTGCGCTATCGCTGAAACACTAAGAATACTCAATGCTATAATTGGTATAATTCTTTTCATAAAATGCCTGGTTTGCTTGCTTTTTTTTCGGGGGCTAAAGTAAGTAAATAATCATTGAATAAACAAAACCACCAATTTGTAAAGAAAGTTGTGAATATGTTTTGCAAATGTTTATTAATGTTTTGGAGAAGCAAAAATAAAATTATTTTTGAATATCAACTTAGTTTTTGCAACGAACTCCACCATCTCTCCGGAACTTCATTGTTACATGCCTGTTGGTAATCTTTATAAGAACACGGCATTAATTGATGACTTGCATATCTGTTTTTAACAGGATCAATAGGAAGTTTTATCCACCAGCGAACGCTCTTTTTACTTTTTAAAAAAGTTATTTCCTGATCAATATTTTGAACAGGAACACGGTAAGTAATATAGCTGCTTGTATTTATTAATGGCATTTCAACTCTTCTGTTGGTAACACCTTCCATAAAATACCAGATCATTTGCGAAATGAGATGTGCTGTTTGATGATCTCTATCTTTTTCAGAATTAAATTCATAAATGCCCAATCCGGTACACTTGTCACTCACACCAGCATACATCATAACCTGGCAAGCTTCCTCTCCATAAAATCCATTTGGTGAAGCTTTACTGCTTCCGGGTGCATCACTTTGTCTTATTGCGCTTATATCAAAAGTTATTAAGTCAGCGCCCCTCATTATTGGTTCCACTTCTTTTATATCTGTTTGTACCTGACCTAAACGAAAAGTATCAAAAAACAAATTGTTCATCAGCTGTATATTTTCCTGACCAACAAAATAAGTCTGGTATCCGATATTGGTATAGTTAAATAAATAATTCGGCTGCTCAAGAATTATTCTTCCTAAATAAGACTCGGAAGTAATTTCGTCTTCAGGTCTTTGCAAATCAAAAGAAGGATCAATGCTTACAATGTTTATTATTTGTTCCAGTTTTTTATAACCTCCATAATGACCTAAGCTCAAATCCTGTGAACCGCCAATCACAACAGGAATAACTTTTAATGGTAATAATTCAGATACTACAGTTGCAATAGCCACATAGGTGTCTTCTAAAGTTGCTCCGGGAATAAGATTTCCAAAATCAATTATTCCAATAGACGCTGCATGTTTTTTTAAACTATATAATTTGGTTCTTACTGCATCAGCACTACATTCTTTTGATTGCTTAATGTGCGAACCACGATTTTCATTTACACCAATGATGGCAATCTTATGTCCATTGATTTGCGGAAATTTTCCTTTAGCAGAATAAATACTTGACACACTAAATAAAGTATCATTTCCTTCTTCAAAATTGGAGAGGTTTATATCTGCCGGATTGAAGTAATCTTCTATCATCGGGATTTCTTAGCAGCTTTTTTCTTTTTCGGTGCAGGTTTTTTTGAGGCAGCGGCTTTCAGTGGTTTTGCTTCTGTTTTTTCTGCTGTAGCTTTCTTAGCAAATCTTCCTCTCTTAAATCCTTTTTGAGACGGAGTGGTGTTATCAGCAATATGTAAGCAATCAGCTAAAGTTAATTGAGATGGTTCTTTGTCTTTTGGCAACTTATAATTGTTGTCACCTATAGTTAAATAAGGTCCCCATCTTCCATTCAGTATTTGTACATCTTCGTCATTGTGCTTATAAACTTTTATAACACGTTCGCGCTCAGCTTTGCGCTTAGCTTCAATTATTTCAATGGAACGATCCAGGGTTATTTCATAGGGATCATCAGTTTTCTGCAATGAATAAAATGCGTTGTTATGTTTTGCATACGGGCCAAAACGTCCAATTGCAATAGTTACATCAGCATCTTCATATTTACCAAGATTACGAGGTAATTTAAAAAGATCCAAAGCTTCATCAAGTGTGATGCTTTCCAACCGTTGGTTCGGACGAAGGCTTGCATACTTTGGCTTCTCATCCTCTTCATTATTCATTTGCACAATAGGACCAAAACGACCGATGCGCACAATTACTTTTTTACCACTTTGTGGATCAGTTCCTAATTCTCTTTCTCCTGTAGCACGTTCAGAATGTTCAATTGTTTTTTCAACGGTCTCATGAAAAGGAACATAAAAATGTTTAATCATGTCAGGCCAGGGCAAATTACCAAGGGCTATCTCATCAAACTCTTTTTCCACCGTTGCAGTGAAATTATAATTCAACACCTCTCCAAAATTTGTGGTAAGAAAATCTGTCACCACCATTCCAATATCTGTTGGAAAAAGTTTTGATTTTTCAGAAGCATAATTTTCTGTTTTCTCTTCTTTTGTTATTTGATCATTCTTTAATTGCAACACCTGAAAATTTCTCTGCTTTCCCTCTCTGTCTTCTTTCACCACATAACCTCTTTTCTGCACTGTTGAAATTGTAGGCGCATAAGTAGAAGGACGACCAATACCCAACTCTTCTAATTTTTTTACAAGACTTGCCTCCGTATATCTTGCAGGTGGAGAGCTGAATCGTTCTGTTGCAATTATTTCTCTCACATCCAGTTTCTGACCGATTTTTAATGGTGGTAATAATCCTTCAGCATTGTCTTCTGATTGCTCATCATCGCTGCTCTCTAAATAAACGCGAAGAAATCCATCAAACTTTATCACCTCACCGGTTGCTGTAAACATTTCCGATGATTTATCATTTTTAACTGTCACCACCGTACGCTCTAATTGTGCTTCACTCATCTGAGATGCAATCGTACGTTTCCAGATCAGTTCATACAAGCGTTGCTCATTGCGCTCACCTTCCACTGTTGGATGATCAAAATAAGATGGACGAATGGCTTCGTGAGCTTCCTGTGCATTGGCAGATTTTGTTTTATACTGTCGTGTATGTGAATACTTGCTTCCATAATTTTCAGTAATGGTTTTTTTTGCTGCTTCCAGTGCGTCTTTACTCAGATTTACTGAGTCAGTTCTCATATATGTAATCTTCCCACTTTCATAAAGCTTCTGTGCAACCACCATTGTTTGTGCAACTGAGAAACCTAATTTACGACTTGCTTCCTGTTGCAATGTGGATGTAGTAAACGGAGCTGCAGGAGATTTTTTTGCCGGCTTTACTTCTAAATTTTCAATAGAGAAATGCGCACCGGTCAATCGTTTTAATAAAGCTTCTGCATCTTCTTTCTTTTCTAATTTCTTAGATAAATCTGCTTTAAGTAAAGAAGTATTTCCATTCTCATCCTTAACAATAAAATTAGCTACAACTTTATAAGATGAAACGGATTTGAATGCTTCGATCTCGCGTTCACGTTCTACAATCAATCTCACAGTAACCGATTGAACACGACCCGCGGATAAAGATGGTTTCACTTTTTTCCATAACACAGGTGACAATTCAAAACCTACCAGGCGATCTAAAATTCTACGTGCCTGTTGTGCATCTACCAGATGCATATCAATAGTGCGCGGATTTTCGATTGCTTCTTTTATTGCGTTCTTGGTGATCTCATGAAAAACAATTCTTTTGGTATTTGATTTATTAAGATTTAACGCTTCCGATAAATGCCATGATATAGCTTCTCCTTCACGGTCCTCATCAGTTGCGAGCCAAACTGTTTTTGCCTTTTTAGAAAGCTTTATCAACTCATCAATCACCTTCGCCTTATCGCTTGAAATTTCATAATGAGGTTTAAAATTATTTGCGATATCAATTCCTTTATCATTCTTCACAAGGTCGCGCACATGTCCGTAGCTGCTCTTCACCTGGAAATCTTTTCCAAGAAAACCTTCAATGGTTTTTGCCTTTGCGGGACTCTCAACAATCACTAAATTATCTGCCATTCAATTCTGATTACAATGTTTTTGGGGCCGCAAATTAAACGATAAGATTTCTTAATTACCAAATTTTGTTTTACCCCTGTCAGTGTTTTGAACCCTGACAGGGGGAAGAAATTACCAATGAAAAACGGTGGTCATTAATATTTTTAAAAAAATAATTTGGAGGTCTCATTTTTTTTTGGAAAAGCTATTTCAATTATTCTTTATTCAAAATTCAGATAAACTGCAGATTATTATAGTAGCCCCAACAGGTAACTTATCATTGAATAAATATTTTTGAATTTTTGGAGTGAGTGTTGTCGCACTTCACGAATGAAGCATGTTCTCTCACTGTTGTTGTTTTATCAATTCCATTTTTGCAAGAAATTGCAAATCTGGAATTGTCTATAAATTCCCCACCTCTGTCCACGGAACAATTCCAATGTTTTCATTTATCATTTCGTTAGTATTGCCTCCATGCAATAAAACACAATGGCTTTTCGGTTGGTATTTGTGCCAGTAGTTTAAACCCCTCAACATTTCGCTGCTTATTTTGCGCGAAGCTTTTATTTCTATTGCCATCGGTTCTCCATCCCGCTCAATAATGAGATCCACTTCATTGCCTGCACTGTCTCTGAAATAATACATGTGGTCGTTTTGCCCGGCATTACAATTATTTTTTTTGATTTCAGAAATCGCCCAGTTTTCAAAAATGGCTCCGTAAGAATTATTTTTTTTCAGTGCAGTCAAACTTTTTATTCCAAGCAAATAGCAAAGCAAGCCGGTATCATTAAAGTAAAGCTTAGGGCTTTTTATGATGCGTTTGTTCAGGTTATTATACCACGGCTGTAATTGAAAAATGAGGTAGCTGTTTTCTAACAACCCCAGCCATGAAAGAATGGTTTTTGTATCCACTCCAATCTGCTTTGCTATTTCATCACGGTTTAAAATTTGTCCTGCATAATGTGCGCATAAATAAATGAACCGTGTAAATACTGCCAGGTTAGAAATATTTTTTAATAACCTCACATCCCGTTGCACATACGTTTGCACATAACTATTCAACCATGTATGAGGGTTCAGTTTTTCATTCCAGATTTCAGGATAGCCGCCTGTTAAGATGTGCTTATTCACATCTTTATCATCCAGCTTTGCTTTAACCAATTCTGCATAACTGAAAGGCAACAACGATAAATAACCTGCTCTGCCAGCCAATGATTGCGACACTTGTTCCTGCAATAAAAAATTATTAGAACCGATAAGTATAAACTGACCTCGTTTGCGATTGTTGTCTAAAACCTCTTGCAAGTATCTGAAAATATGTGGCACACGCTGCACTTCATCCAGCACAGCACCAGCACGGTATTGTTTTAAAAATGCAACAGGATTTTGTTCTGCTTCATGCTGAACGGAAGGGTTTTCAAAATTCAGATAAGGCTTACCCTTGAATAACTGTTTGCTTAATGTAGTTTTTCCGCTTTGCCGTGGCCCGGTGATGCACAATGCCCTGAACTGTGTAAACGTCTGTTTGGCTGTCGGAAGAATTAATCTGCTAACCATCTCAATTCCATTTTTGCAAATATATGTAAATCTGGAATACGATTCCATTTTTGCAAATAAATGCAAATCTGTAATTGACAAGCTGGTTGGTTTATTTAAGCGAGATAAAATTCATAACTCAAAATTCATAACTCAAACTTTTATTTCATCGCTCCCTTAATCTTCTTCATATCCTTCTCCAACTTCAGCACTTTTAAAAACAATTCTTCTTTGGCTTGTTGCGGTTCAGGTAGTTCGCTGCTGATATAATTGCAGAATTTCCATACTTCGCGCACTTCGTTTACAGGTACTTCGTAAGGATCGTATTCAGGATTGAGCGATTTAAGTAACAACGATTTCTTTTTACGCAATTGGTTATAAGCAATTTTAAAAACAATTCCATCATCGAGCGTAAGCAACACATAAGCACTTCCATCTTTAATATCATAAAAATTTTCTAAGTATTCACCAATCACCCAACTCTTATCCGGCACCGGCAACATACTGTCACCGGTAATTTGAAACATTCTATACTTACGGTCATTAAATAAAATAGGTAACTGAAACGTGGGAAGCTTTTTAATAAAATCAGGATCAGCGTAACCGTTTTTATACCCTGCCTTTGCTTTTACAGGAACCACTTCAATGTTTTCTTTATTATTCGCGTCAACAGTTGTGGCGAGCACACGCAGCTTGGAGCCTTTAATAAAAGAATCATGTCCTAATTCCAGTTCTTTCAATTTACTTTCTGACAGCGTGGTAAAATCTATTTTAATTAAAGTATCAATGGACATTTTAAAATATTCCGAAAAAGAAATGAGGGCTTCAATAGTTGGATTAACAATGGTGCCGTTTTCATAACTATTTAAGGTGGATCGTGAAAGTCCTAATTCACTCGCCATAAAATCCTGCGTGAATTGCTTGCGTTGGCGTAAGAGACGTATGTTATTGCTGAAATGCATTTTTTAAGTGATGAGGTTTTGAGTAGTGAAGTAATAAAGTCCCGTCATTGCGAGTCACGAAGCAATCTCCCACTATGAAACAGATTGCTTCGTTCCTCGCAATGACGCAGCCTCTCGCAATGACGGTAAATTTTTTTATCCATGTAAATCAATTTAATCTGAGCGTTTGTGAAAATTTTATTGCAATACCGCAAATATAGTGCTTATATTGCAATCACAAAATTGATCGTAATACAATCATTGCAGAATGGAAGAAGAAGAAAACAGATTGATAACCGAGATAGATTACCTCAAAGGCCGTGGTGCGCAGATGCAGAGTCATAACCGTTTTATGAAACACGAAGTGGTGACTGAGCATATTGAAGGATTGGATGAGCCCTTGATCACCGATGAAAAAACGCAGGTGTATATTGAACATCCTAAAAAAATGGTGAATAAAGTAACCAGTCCTGATGTGGGTATGATGAACAGCATGAACCCGTACCAGGGATGTGAGCATGGATGTATTTATTGTTATGCACGCAACACGCATAATTATTATGGCTTCAGCGCAGGTTTGGATTTTGAACGGAAGATAATTGTAAAGCCCAATGCTGCTGAATTATTACGAAAGCATTTTGACAATAAAAATTACACTCCAGAAGTAATTTCCATTGCAGGCAACACCGATTGTTATCAGCCACTGGAACGCAAGTATAAAATCACGCGTTCGCTCTTGGAAGTAATGCTCGAGTACAAAAATCCTGTTGGTTTAATCAGCAAAAATTCGTTGATGCTTCGCGATATTGATTTGCTGAGCGAACTTGCCAAACACAATCTCGTGCATGTGATGATTTCAATTACTTCTTTACGTGAAGAGTTGCGTTTATTAATGGAACCGCGAACAGCCACGGCAAAAAAGAGATTGAGTGTAATTGAAGAGCTTTCAAAAAATAATATTCCTGCAGGAGTAATGACCGCACCGATTATTCCGGGACTGAACAGTGATGAAATTCCTGACATCATAAAAGCAGTGGCTGACCGCGGAGGAGTTACCGCAGGTTACACGATTGTTAGGTTGAACGGAGAGATAAAAAATATTTTTCATGATTGGTTGTACAAAAGTTTTCCAGATGCTGCTGATAAGGTCTGGAACCAGATTAAAGAATGCCATGACGGACAAGTGAATGATAGCCGCTGGGGTTCGCGCATGCATGGCGAAGGAAAAATTGCTGAGAGCATCAGGCAGTTATTTACAATGGCAAAAAAGAAATACATGAGCGGAAGAGCGATGCCGGAATATGATTTCACATTGTTTAAAAGACCGGTGAGGAGTGGCGGACAGTTTGATTTGTTTGAAGCCACTAATCACACTAATTAACACTAATTAACATGTTAGTACAAAACACGAATCGGAGCAACTCCCCTCTCCTTTGGAGAGGGGCCGGGGGTGAGGCGCACCGC
>JANLZB010000054.1:0-39002 GCA_031366005.1 Bacteroidota bacterium
TTCCTGCACTTGCACGTTCCATCACTTGTCGTGCTATACCTCCGCTTTGTGTAAATACTGAAGCAGCATTTCCATAGTTAGAACTGTTTTCAATGTTGAGTGCTTCATCCAAATCTTTTGCACGTATGATCGCGAGCACAGGACCGAATACTTCTTCTTTCGCAATTGCCATTTCAGGAGTAACAAAATCAATCACCGTTGGACCTACATAAAAACCATTTTCATTTCCATCAACTTTATAATTTCTTCCATCCACCAAAACTTTTGCACCTGCTTTTTCTGCTTCGGTGATATAACGTTCAATTCTTTCTTTGGCTTCTTTGCTAATCACACTTCCTAAATTTTTTCCGGGAATTATTTTCTTTGCTTCATCACAAATTTTATTGATGATAAAATCAATTTGCCCAACAGCCACCATCGCACTTGCAGCCATGCATCGCTGACCAGCACAACCACTCATACTTGCAGTTACGTTTGATGCAGTCATATCAGGATGTGCATCGGGCATTACAATCAAATGATTTTTTGCTCCGCCTAATGCAACACATCTTTTTAAGTTAGATGTTGAACGTTTGTAAACAATCTTTGCAACTTTGGTTGAACCAACAAACGATACTGCTTCAATTCCGGGATGATCACATATTGCTTCCACAATTTCACGATCACCATTCACAACATTAAAAACACCATCAGGTAAACCTGCTTCTTTTAAAAGTTCGGCAATGCGATTGGAGGAAATAGGAACTAGTTCACTCGGTTTTAATATCATACAATTTCCGAGTGCAATTGCATTTGGAATTGTCCAATGTGGAACCATGTTTGGAAAATTGAACGGAGCAATAGAAGCTACTACGCCAAGTGGCTTATGCTCCACACGACATTCAACACCTTTACTTACTTCCAGTAATTCTCCTGAAATTAATTGTGGAAGTGAACAGGCAAACTCCGTCAATTCAATACTCTTTTCAACTTCTGCCCTTGCTTCATCTATTGTCTTACCATTCTCTTCATGCACAAGCGTTGAAAGCTCAAGCATATTTTTTTCAAGCAATGTTTTATAACGATAAAAAATTTGCACGCGTTCTTTAATTGGAGTTGCGCTCCATGCAGGAAATGCAGCCTGCGCAGATTTAACAGCATCATCTAATTGTTGTGCCGTTGAAAGCGGAACGGTAGAAATAACTTTTCCCGTTGACGGAGAAATAACTTCTAATGTTTTGTCAGCACCGTTAGTAAATTTCCCTGCAATGTAATTTTTTACTTCTTGGTATTTTAATGTGAGAGTTTCCATTTTTAATATTTTTTGCTTGATAATTTTTACGGGAATTTATTATAGAAATTGTTGCGGTGACCAAAACGTATAACAGTAACTTTTTTAGATCGAATAATTATTCCTATTCTGTAGTCTTCTGCAATTTTTATTCTATAACATACACTATATTGTTTTAACTTTTTCAAATTGCTAATCTGAGAAATACGATTTGCATTTTGAATTTGTAATAGCTTTTCCTTAACTAATTTTTTTAAATCACGACTTGTGATCAAAGATAAATCACGATAAAAACTTCCTTTAGCGCTTAATTCCATTTTTATCCAGCAATTCGAAAATTTTTTCGATTGGAATATCTTCGCTTTTCATGCCTTCTTCTATCCATTTCCCTAATGCTTCATCTTCTAAATCTTCATCGGAAAGTACCTTTGCTTTTAATTTAAACTTTTTAAATAGCTCCATAAAAAAATTTTCATCCTTGCCAGGGATATTTAAAATTACGGTTTTCATTTCTCAATTTTTATCAAAAATAAAGCTTTATTACTGATGGTTATAGTGGGCATTAAGTTTTATAGCTTTAACTATTATTATTTATGTCATCACTGTTAAAATTTACATCCACTAGTATTTATTGCCCTCAGGCTGATGTGCATATTGATCCCTGGAAGCCTATAGAACGTGCAATCATCACTCATGCACATGGCGATCACGCAAAGTTTGGTTGCAAACATTACCTTGCTCATAAAGACTCGGAACCGATTTTAAGAATGCGCTTAGGAGAAAACATTTCATTACAGAATGTAGAGTATGGAGAAGTGTTTACTATCAACGGAGTGAATTTCTCATTACATCCTGCAGGTCATGTTATTGGATCTGCGCAGGTAAGAGTTGAATATAACGGAGAAGTATGGGTTGCCAGTGGTGATTATAAATTACAGAATGATAATTTCTCTGTTCCATTTGAACCTGTTAAATGCAATGTATTTATTACTGAATCAACTTTTGGTTTGCCGATTTACAATTGGAGACCACAGGAAGATGTAATGCGTGAAATAAAAGATTGGTGGCAACAAAATAAATTACAAGGCAAAGCAAGTGTGTTGATAGGATATGCATTAGGAAAGATGCAACGATTGATTAAAAATCTTCAACCTTTTGATGAAACTGTATTTGCGCATGGAGCTGTTTTTAATTTGAATGAGCGATTAAGAAATGCAGGGTATGATTTACCGCCATTGGAATTGATAACTTCTGCCACAGATAAAAATCGTTTTAAAGGATCATTAATTCTTGCGCCTGGCTCGGTGTTGAACACCCCATGGATTAAAAAATTTGAACCTTACAGCACTGGTTATTGTTCGGGATGGATGGCAATTCGCGGTGCGAAAAATCGCAAAGCAATTGACCGTGGTTTTGTTTTATCAGATCATGCTGACTGGAATGAATTGAACGCAACAATAAATGAAACAGGTGCAGAACAAGTTTATGTTACACATGGTTACACTGATACATTTTCGCGATGGCTGAACGAAAAAGGCATTAATGCTGCAGAGGTAAAAACCATGTATGGTGATGAAACAGAAGAGGAAAATAATTTAACTGCTGAAGGTGCATGAAACGTTTTACTGAACTTTTTCTTCAGCTCGATCGCACAAACAAAACCAATGAGAAAGTTGAGTTGCTTAAAGGATATTTTGTAACAGCACCTGATGAAGATAAAATATGGGCATTGGCATTATTCACAGGAAGAAGACCACCACGAAAAATTAAATCTGCCCAGGTACAGGAGTGGGCAATGGAACAGGCGCAAATCCCTTTATGGTTATACCGTGAAAGTTATAGCAGCGTAGGTGATCTTGCAGAAACTATTTCATTACTGTTACCTGTATCTGAATACACATCAGATAAATCATTAAGCCAATGGTTTCATGAACTTGAAAAATTAAACAATGCAGGTGATGATGAAAAAAAAGATTTTATCATCAATTCATGGAAGCAACTTTCTCCTTATGAAATTTTTGTGTTTAATAAATTACTGATGGGAAGTTTTCGGATTGGTGTTTCACAAACATTGGTTATCCGTGCTATTGCTGAAGGTGCAGGTGTTGATCCTTCCATTATTTCGCATCGTGTAATGGGAAACTGGAACCCGTTTGATATTTCTTATAAGGATTTAATTCATTCTGAAAATATTCGTGATCAGTCATCGCGACCATATCCTTTTTATCTCGCTTATGCATTAGAAGGTGAATTGGATGATTTGGGAAATCCTGCTGACTGGTTTGCTGAGTGGAAATGGGATGGAATCCGATCTCAAATTATTTATCGTAACAAAGAATTTTATGTATGGAGCAGGGGAGAAGAGTTGGTGACAGATAAATTTCCTGAATTGCATGTATTGAAAAATTATCTTCCTGAAAATACTGTATTAGATGGAGAGTTGTTGTGTTATAAAGATGACAAGCCACTTTCATTTAATGTAATGCAAACACGCATTGGAAGAAAAAACCTGACAAAGAAAATTTTAGAAGAAGCGCCTGTTGCTTTTATAAGTTATGATTTGATGGAGTGGAATGGAGAAGATGTAAGAAGTAAAACGCAGCAGGAAAGACGCATGTTATTAGAAAATGTTTTTCAACAAACTGAACCTGTATCCTCATTCCGCATATCACCATTAATTACATTTAATGAATGGGATCAACTAAAAGAGTTACATAAACTGTCACGTGAAAATATTGCAGAGGGATTTATGTTAAAGAAAAAATCAGCGCAGTATTTAACAGGAAGAAAAAAAGGTGACTGGTGGAAATGGAAGATTGATCCTTTAAGTGTTGATGCTGTTTTAATTTATGCACAGAAAGGTCATGGACGAAGAGCAGAATTATTTACCGATTACACGTTTGCAGTTTGGGAGAATGATAAACTTATTCCATTTGCAAAAGCATATTCGGGATTAACGGATGCTGAAATAAAAGAAGTGGATCGTTTCATCAAGCAAAACACTTTAGAAAAGTTCGGACCTGTGCGTACAGTTAAACCACAACTTGTTTTTGAAGTTGGATTTGAAGGTATCAATGCATCCACACGACATAAATCAGGAATAGCAGTTCGCTTTCCAAGAATATTGAGATGGAGAAAAGATAAACCTGTTGAAGAAGCCGATACTTTAGAAAACCTGAAAAAAATTTTAGAAGCTTATAAATAAAATCGGTTAATGCTTAAAGCTTAATGTTTTCATTAGCGGAATGGGGCTGGAGAAAATATTTTTGTTTGATTGCAGAAATTAATCTCCCGAGTCCATAAGCAATCAATGTTCCGAATAATATTTCTGCAGTTCGTTGCAATGCAACCACCATTGATAAACTCCATGGAACTCCCTCTGCTATAGATGGCACCATTACAATTGCAACTGTAACAGGCGCAAGTTTCCAGCTTGCAGGATATTTTTTAAATGACGTGCTGATTAAAACACTTACAGTTAGTGCTGCAAGCAATGAGAAAAAATTAGCTCCGGTAATTGACATAAAAAATAATGCAATGGCACATCCTGCTATTGTATTTATGATACGGGAAATTGTTGCTGACCGCAAGCTGTCAATATCAGGATCCGTTACTACTATAACAGAAATCAAAGCCCATATTTTATGGTTGTCATTCAGGTAATAAAGGGAATACCACACGATAATACTTCCTAACAAAATCCGGAAAGCAAAAATGAATGACTTATTGTTGATGGAGAAAAAATTTTTCATTTAAGGGAATTTAATTCTTGTTTTTTTGCTGAATTTGTTTAGTTAGCAATTGATAACTTTTTTTCAGATCGGGATAAATCTCCAGCAGTTGCAAATGTTTTTTAATTGTGTTGCGATCAAATCTGACAGCAGGACCTGTTTGCACTTTACGCGGATCAGCTTCAATTGCTTTTAATGCAGTTTCTAAAATCAGAGGGTGTAAAAATCTGAAAGATAATTTATGATCTTCAAGCAAGTTTGCTGCATCTGAATAAAGATTGTTTGTAAAATTATTTGCAAACACTGCCGCAAGATGTAAGTACAACTTTTGTTCAGAACTAATGTGATGAATATTTTCACTTATACTCATTGCTAAATTTTTAAGTTTCTTTTCAGCATTTTTATCGCTTGTTTCAATACAAACAGGAATATCTTTGAAATTTAATTTCCTTTTGGTTGATATTGTCTGCAATGGATAAAGTACACCGTATTGCATAAACTTATTCAACACATTCATTTGCATTGCACCACTTGTATGAACACAGAAAATTTTTTTTAATAAAATTTTATCCGCTACTTTTTCTATTGCATCATCACTTACACAAAACAAATAAACATCACTGCCAAGTTTTAATTTTTCAAGGTTATCTGTTTCTTCAGAATTTAATTTTATCGCAAGTTTTTTTGCTGATTCTTTTTTTCTTCCATACACCTGTGCGATAATATGACCGGCTTCTATAAAAGCATTTCCCAATGCATTGGCAACATTTCCG
Source organism: Bacteroidota bacterium (assembly GCA_031366005.1). Classification (GTDB taxonomy): domain Bacteria; phylum Bacteroidota; class Bacteroidia; order AKYH767-A; family OLB10; genus JANLUX01. The sequence goes on from JANLZB010000054.1 coordinate 5,775, forward strand.
GTTCCAATAATAGTGATAAGCAAGTGCAGTATTATTTTAAAAAATTATCTCATTAATAAAAAAGTTCCCCGTTCAGATCGTTCATCCAGCTTGCCGTCACCATAACCGGAATAATGTAATTGGTAAACATACACTCCTTCTTCTGCAGGTTTTCCATTGTATTTCCCATCCCAACCCACATCAGGATTTTCACTGTAAAACATTAACTTGCCGATCCTGTTAAAAATGCGCATATAAACTGTAAACTCATTGCAATCATATTCATAATTAAACACATCATTTTTATTATCTGAGTTTGGTGTAAATGATTTTGGCACATACACTAAACAATTACAATCCCTGAAATCTATTCTCACAGAATCAGAGGCAATGCCACACTGGTTGGTTGCACTCACACCATAGATATCTGTTTGCGTTGGAATAAATGTAGGTCCTGTTGATCCATCCTGCCATTGATAAGTTGCTCCATAGTTAGTAGCATCCAGCAATATCGGCTGACCCGTACAAAGAGTTGTATCTTCTCCAAGATAAACCTGTGGTTCGAACTGCAGATCAATATGTACAATATCATAAGCGCTGCAGCCGTGGTTATTGGTAACTGTTACTGCATAAGTTCCCAGAGTATCAATAAAACGGATTGATCCAACGTATCCATCATTCCATTGATATGTTGAACTATCATTGGTAACATTAAAAAATAGCTGAAAGCCTTCACATAAAGTGGTATCATTTCCTAAAAAAACATTTGGAGTTAACGAAATATTTACAGCTGCTGCATCACTGCTGTTGCAACCGTTAACAGTTACAGTTACGGTATACGTGCCTGATTGCATCACTCCGAGAATCTGGATTGTAGATCCGTTACTCCATAAATAATTTGCTCCTGGATTTTGTGCATTCAATTGGTATGGAGATACGCTTTCGCAGATGGTGGTATCAACGCCTAGGTTAACCACAGGAATTGCATTATCAAGAATGTTTATTGTATCTCCGCCAACACATCCATTCAGTGTTGCCAAAACAAAATAAGTTCCTGTAGTATCCACATGAAAACTACTGCCCGTTGAATTATCTTGCCATAAATAGGAAGTTGCTCCTGATGAACTTGCATCAAGATTGATAAACTGTCCTTCACACATGGAAGTGTCAATACCAAAATTTACCTGTGGTGAGGGAAGTATATGTACAGTTTTAATTACTGTATCAACCAATGCTCTGTAATGAACGATGAGTGACACATTATAATTTCCGGGAGCGCTGAAAACATGAGTTGCTATAGTATCAGTAGAAGAATTAATTCCGCTTGACGGATCACCGAAGTCCCAGCGAACACTATCCGGGTTATCAAAATCAACTGTGAAGTTGGATACGTTATTAAAACATGTATCCACGTAAGTGTAATCAGCAATAATAAAATTGTGCTGTATAAAATTGGGTAATCCGCCTTGTGCAATCCGTCCTGCAAGACTAACTGCATTGGGAGTAAATCCGCAGCCGGAACCGGCAACATCAGGATTATTTATTGCGGCAAGAAACGAAGTGAAACTCTGACTTCCGTAAATTTTTTTATCCAGCCCCAACTGCAATGCATACACAAAACCATTGTACACCGCAATAGGAACCTGACCTGATTGTACAATTTGCAAAGCACTGCCGGCATTCAGATCAAACTGGTGAATGTTCGCAGTATCATTTGAAGTGGCGACATAAAAAAAACGGCTGTCGGGTGAAAATTCTACGCCATAAACAGTGTATGCAAATCCTGTTAATGATATTGCATTTGATAATGTGCCGGTGGTATTATCAAAATCAAAAACTTCTGCTTTTGTATTTAGCGCGTTATTTGAAGTGATAGCTAAGCCGATTTTATTTCCTGCAGGAGATCCTTTCAAATAACCGTGCGAATTCTCTACAAGTCCCGAATGAGAACTTCCAATTAAAGTAATTACGGGAATTGGATTAACTCCGGAAGGGCTTACGAGGAAAGCATCAAACTCATTGCTGTTCCATTTATGAGTGATCACCCAATAGTCGCGCAAATTATAGTGCTGAACAGCGGTTATCTTTTCACAAATACTTGATCCACCTAATAAGGATTGATTCAACGTAGTAACATCACCGAAACCTCCTGCTGCTGACATGGTAACTTCAGAATAAGTTAATCCATTGGGGCCTCCGTCAGCATCCACAGCAAAAATGTAATAGACGTTTGAATTATTTGGTTTGGGAACAATGATTGCGTTTTGTGTTGCAGCATTACTACCATTTAAAGTTGCATTACCATTTGGCATCAATGCATGATTGCGGTTCCATACACTTACGCCATTGGTATAAAACAAAAGATTGCCCGCACTGTCACTGATGGTTGCGCATCCTTCAATAGCATTCATTGATCCATTAGTAACAGCTACAGGAGAACCACTGTTGAAAGTAACTCCTGCTGTGTTTCCAAAATACCAGTTATTACTTTCTTTTTGTGCAAGGCTATTTAATTGGGTGAGGAATAAAGAGGCAATAAAAAATAATTGTTTTGGGAATTTCACTTCACAAAAATCGGAATTTTTGATTGAGTAATCAAGAGAGTGGATTAGCTACTTTTGTCCATCTTATTCACAAAATTTATGAGCAAATATTTTAAATTTATTATAGCAGCCGTATTTTCTTTTTCGGTATTGACCTCGTATTCACAGGAAAAAAAAACACCAGTTGCAAAAACAAAAACGATCAGTAAAGGTAAGCAATATACTTATGAATCCATCCCCGGTGATCCGCTTAAAGCACGCATTTATACTTTGCAAAATGGATTAAAAGTTTATTTATCCGTTTATAAAGATGAACCACGTTTTCAATCTATGATAGGAGTGAAGGCAGGAAGTAAAACCGATCCTGCAAACGCTACAGGGCTTGCTCATTATCTTGAGCACATGCTTTTCAAAGGGACTGATAAATATGGAACGCTGGATTATGGTAAAGAAAAACCTTTGCTTGATACTATTAATAATCTCTATGATATTTATGGACAAACCATTGATAGCATGCAACGACTTACCATTTATCATCGTATTGATTCGGTGAGTAACGAGGCTTCTAAATATGCTATTGCCAATGAGTTTGATAAGATGATGAATACACTTGGCGTGTCAGGCACCAATGCTTTTACATCTGTAGAACAAACAGTATATGTGAATGATGTTCCGGCAAATCAGCTGGATAATTTTATTGCGATTGAAGCAGAACGTTTTCGTAACCCTGTGATGCGCATCTTTCATACAGAGCTGGAAGCAGTGTATGAAGAAAAAAACCGTGGATTGGATAATGATAACCGTAAAGTTCAGGAAGCACTTTTTGCAGGCTTATGGCAACATCATCCTTATGGAACACAAACAACGATAGGAACAGTTGAGCATCTTAAAAATCCTTCATTAAAAAAAATCCGTGAGTACCTGGAGACTTATTATGTACCAAATAATATGGTAATTGCGCTTAGCGGTGATATTAATCCTGATGAAGCAATTAAAGCAATAGATGAAAATTTTGGAAAGATGCTACCTAAGCCAATTCCTGAATTTAAATCTCCTGCAGAAGAGCCGATTAATAAGCCTGTTATTAAAGAAATATTAGGTCCTGATGCTGAGAGTGTGACCCTCGGATTTCGTTTTAAAGGTGCTGATTCAGAAGATGCGGATTTAATCACCATCGTGGATATGATCCTCAGCAACGGGCAAGCCGGCCTGCTTGATCTTAACCTTAACCAGGCTCAGAAAGTGCTGAGTTCAGGTTCTTACACAATGATATTAAAAGATTACAGCGCACATGTATTGAGCGGCCGTCCACGTGAAGGACAATCATTGGAGCAGGTGCGTGATTCGTTACTTGCACAGATTAACCAGATAAAATTTGGCAATTTTCCTGATTGGATTCTTGAAGCCATCATTAATAATCTTAAGCTGGAGCAAGCACGTGATTATGAAAGCAACCGTTCAAGGGCATCAGAAATGTTGAACACTGAAATTCTTGGATTGAATTATAAAGATGTGATAAATAGAATTAACCGCTTATCTAAAATAACCAAACAGCAGGTAATTGATTTTGTAAAGAAATCATATAAGGAAAATTATGTAGTTGTATATAAAAGAACAGGTAAGGATGTTAATACCGTTAAAGTAGTGAAGCCCGAAATTACTCCGGTAGTAACCAATAATGATATTCAATCTCCTTTTCTTAAAAACATTGTTACATCAAAAGTAAAACCAATTGAACCAGTTTTTATTGATTTTAACAAAGCAATAAAAAGATTAAAACTCAACAGCAACATTCCTGTTAATTATGTTCAGAATAAAGAGAATAATCTTTTTGATTTATACTACATCATTGAGATGGGAACTAATTCAAATAAAAAGATAGGGCTCGCTTTAAACTATCTTAAATATCTCGGTACTTACAACCATACTGCAAGTGAACTTCAACAGGAGTTTTTTAAGTTGGGTTGTGATTACAATGTGTTTTCATCAGAAGACCAGGTTTATATCAGCCTTAGTGGTTTGAGTGAGAATTTCGCAGCCGCTTTACCGTTGTTTGAAGATATAATCAATCATCCCAAAAAAGATTATGATGCATTCTGGAAGTTAAGAGAGGATGTATTTAAGCGCAGAAAAGATGCAAAGCTTAACAAAGGAACCATTTTAAGAGGTATGCAATATTATGCCAAGTATGGCCCATTGTCTGCGTTCACTAATATAATCAGCGAAGCAGAGCTCAAATCAATGCAACCGGATGATCTTATTTCATTGCTGCAAACATTAACAACTTATGAGCACCGGATAAGTTATTACGGTCCTGCTGATACAACTACACTTGTTAAATTGCTGAATAAGGAACATATCATCACCAATCGTTTGCTGGCTGTTTTGCCAGCCCATATTTTTATGGAATATCCCACTTCTGCAAATATGGTTTTCCTTGTAAATTATGATATGAAACAGGCGGAAATACAACTCTTCAGTAAAGGTCCACGATTTGATAAATCCATTCAACCACAATTAAGACTTTACAATGAATATTTTGGAGGAAGCATGGCATCACCTGTATTCCAGACTTTACGTGAGAGTAAAGCGCTAGCATATTCTGTTTCGTCAAGGATTATTGAACCTGTGTTTAAAGACCGTTCTTATTATAACTATGCATACATCGGCACGCAAGCGGATAAAATTCCTGAGGCATTGCCGGGACTGATGGATCTGTTAAGTAATTTTCCTTCTTCTGAGTCAGGATTTACTGCAGCAAAAACTTCTCTTATTCAGGAAATAGAAACGCAACGAATAACCAAAAGCGATATTCTTTTTACTTATGATGCTTACAAAAGATTAGGTATTGATTATGACTACCGGAAAGATATCTATGCAAAACTTCCAAAGCTTTCACTCACTGATCTGAATAATTTCCACAAACAATATATCAAAAGCAATAATTATAATATTATGGTATTGGGTAATCATGATAAGATTGACCTCGAAGCGCTTGGCAAAGTAGGACCGGTAACAGAATTAGAATTGCAGGAAATTTTTGGATATTGATGATTAAGCTTCTGTAAAATATTTAGTCTCTTAATCTAAAAGAGAATCCTAATGCATAATAATAATCGGGTGCGTTATCAGTAAGTCCGAAACCTCCTGAAATATCGAATAAGATATTTGGTTGTAATAAATAATTTAATCCGCCATCACACCGGTAATCAGCTTTAGATGATTGAGGAGCAAAACCATATAATTCAACATATGCACCTATTTTATTTGAAATGGAATAACCTGTTGTTAAAGTATAAATAAATATTTGTTCCGGTGATTCTCCATTCCACTCTGCACCCAGATTATATCCCAAAGAAAATTTGTCTGACAATGTATGTTGCATTGTAAACCTGAAAGCAGGTGCAAGGTAAGTTGCTTTAAAATTTTTACTTGACAAACGTGGAACGGTTAAATAACCGATAAAAGAAGTAACGGGCAAACATCCTTTTTCATCTGTTATCTTTTCCTTGAAGCGAAATGTAACCGGACTTAATCCCGTAATATTTTCATTTGATTTAATGGTTGCTATCTCCGTTATTACTCCTAATTCAAAATGGTCGTTAAGTCCATATTTTATTAGTGTGGAAGGTTCTGTATAAAACTGAGTATTGTTATCAGTTTGCTCAAATAAAAAACCATTCTCTATCTGAAAATGGTTTTTAGGAACAGTAAATGGAGTTTCTGTTTGATCAGGACGGTCAGTTTGAACAGGACTAATGCTTTGCCCGTTTAATTTAGTTTCAGTTTCTGCAATTAATACTCCAAGTATTAATATATATTTTGCCATAAGATTTTGTTATTCATTAATCAAAAAATGATTTTGATAAATTTTGGTGAAGGTTAAGGAAATTGTCTCATTTATCACAACTAATAAAAAAGAAAATTGTTTGTTCACATCACCTCACTTTCTGTCCCAGCATTGGTACAAAACGAAATTTAGCAAGTTCAATAATTTCCGTTTCGTTATTGTTCTTTTTTAAAACTATAGTCATCACTTGTTCGCTTTGAGGGCCAACGGGAACCACCATTATTCCACCAGGTTTTAATTGATCAAGTAAAACGACTGGTAATTCCGGAGCACCACAGGTAATTAAAATTTTATCAAAAGGAGCGAAGGATGGCAAGCCTTTAAAGCCATCACCAAAAAAAGTTTTGATACTGTAACCTAAATCCATCAGTCTTTTGCGTGTTGCTTCAAACAATGGTTTATGTCTTTCAATTGAAAAAACTTTGGCACCACATTCATAAAGCACACTTGACTGGTAACCACTTCCTGTTCCAATTTCCAACACCTTATCTCCTTTGTTTAAGAGTAATAATTGTGTCTGGTAAGCAACTGTATAAGGTTGAGAAATGGTTTGATCGCAGTCAATAGGAAAAGCTTTATCAATATAAGCATATTCCAGAAATGCATTATCCATAAACAAATGCCGTGGCACTTTTCCAATTGCTTCGAGCACTGCTTCATTATCAATTCCTTTTGCACGAACGCTTTCAACCAACTTTTTTCTTAAACCCTGGTGACGATAAGTATCAAGCATGAGGCAAATGTAAGATTAGTTTATTGTTAAAAGTGAGAGATAGATGTTGTTCATATCTATGATTTAAAAATCAATCATTTGACAAACAGAAAAATTTTTGTAACACTCAGCAATCCGGATAATCATTTAATAATTATATGTAACCTCGATTGATATTTGCTAATTGAATAAGGGATTACAGTTGTTCTGTCAACATATAAGCGTTCGAGTTTTCTTAAGTTTCCTAATGATTCAGGCAATCGCAAACCATTGCCCGCACCAGCTACATCCAGTTCAGTTAAATTATTAAGATTACCTATTGATTCAGGTAAATCATTGCTAAGCTGGTTTTGTCCGATGTATAAAAACATAATCATTGTTAAATTTCCAATGGATTCATCAATGCGTGATAAGCTGTTGTTTTCGAGATATAAATATTTTAACTGGTGAAGATTTGTTATCACACCTAACTCAGTAAGATCGTTATTCTGAAGTTCCAGGTAATCAAGTTTAGTAAGCTTACTCATTGATGAAGGTAAGGAAACGAGATCATTGTATTTGAGTGAAAGTGTTTCTAGATTTTCAAGATTCCCGATTTCAGTTGGCAGGCTTCTCAGCTTATTATTGCTCAACACGAGTTTTTTTAATTTTGTAAGAGAACCTATTTCAGCAGGAATATTTTCAAGCTGGTTTTGATAAAGATTCAACTCTTCAAGATTCTTTAACCTGCCGATTTCAGGAGGAATTGTTTTAAGACCTGCTTTGCTAAGATTTAATTTTTTAACATTATCAGGATGGTCAATAGCATGCTGAAGTGTTTTGTATGAATGGCAGGAAAAAAGAGAAAAAGTTAAGAAAATCAGGATGAAATATTTCATTGTTAAAAAGAGGTTGAGAAGTAAAGATGAAAATTATTGTTAATCAAAAATTTTACTAATTCAAGAAGTGTTTTAACTCCCTGTATTTGCTTTATTAATGTCATTTTGGTTACCATTATATTTACTCGGACATTTCATCAGTATATGTGAGCAGTGAAAATCTTCACCATTCATTTTACCTATTACCACAATTTGTTCTGAGCGTTCAAAATCCTGGGGTTTGGTACCATTATATAATACTTTTCGTTCATGACCTTCATTATCCACCAGGTAAAAGCCAAAGAGGTTTGCGTTGGTTTCAGGGTTATAAATAAAAGGTTTGTCTTTGTTTAATTTACCCACCACATGATAAGTAGAGTTGGGATGATTAGTTGCTTCGCTGAAAGGCGCATACGTACTGCTGTTGCTGATGGTGCTTACAATAACTGCAAGCGCTGTTGCAATAACGATGATACCTATGATGTGAATCTTTTTCATTTCCTTTTTTCAAGCTTTGTCACTTTTCTATCTATCAAAATTAAATAAATTGTAATAACGGAAAACACAATACATGCCACAGCTACTACCACGTAAATTTTTCCATTGCTTCGCATGGTGTCTGCCATTTCTGTCTGTCCGAAAACAGTTGTACAGCAAAATAAGGAAAGGAATAAAAGTATTTTTTTCATGCAGTATAAGTTTCTTTTTGTTCAATCAGTTTTAAACGTACACGCAAAGTCATTATCCAAGTGCCCAGCAACGACCAACCGATAACGGCAGGATAAAATACCATACGCATATTTTTATCAAGGTCGTAACTTTTAAATCCCGGATTGCCCCCCTTGCCGGGATGAAGTGAATCTACATTTCCCATTTTTGGTATGATCATGATAAACACCATCATCATTGCAAAAGCGAAAATACTGTACACTGCTGCTAGCCTTGCTCGCTTATGATCATCAGTAACGGCATTGCGTAATATAAAATAAGCAGCATACACCAGCATTGTTGCAGCAGCACCATTTAACTGTGGATCATTAACCCAATAAGCACCCCAGGTATATTTAGCCCACACCATTCCGGTTAGTAATCCTGCAGTGCCAAACATCATACCTGTGCGGGCACATTCCTCAGCAAGCAGATCATTATAGAGTTTGTTCTTACTCAAATAGAAAATACTTTGCACTAATCCTGCCAGCATCATTATCATCATTGCAAACCACATGGTAACATGAAAATAGAGATTACGAATGGTTTCGTGCAGTATTGGCATTGCCGGCACAGTGCCCAGGAATCCCATGATGATGGTGTAGAATAAGAGTATGATGGAGAGTGCTTTCCACCAATTTGTCCTGAGTAAATTCTGCTTCAAAAGAGGGTTTGTTTAATCACGCCAAAGGTAAGGAAACAGCAGATAAGAGAGTGTGAGTATCATAATATCCAAAGCTATTAATGCGATGAAATATGGCTGCGTAACATACCAACCCAATCCATCAATGGCATTATGAGAACATTTAAGAATGGTGATGAGTAAAGGGATAAGAATGGGAAAGCCAAGTACCGCCATTAATGCTGCACTATTATTTGCACGGCTAACAATAGCTGAAATTAAAGTTAATACTATCGAAAGCCCAAAGCTGCCCATGATCATACATCCAGCAAACATTAACGGATCCTGAACAGAATTGCCTAATAGTAAAGAATAACTAAGGTAGTTGATGGCTGAAAGCACAGTGAGCAACAGCATGTTATAAACTGACTTTGAAATGATAACCGCACGCGGATCCAGCAAGGTATAATAGAATAATTGTTGTCCGCGACTCTCCTGCATAAAGCTTTTTGCAACTGCATTAGTGGCAGCAAACAGCATCACAATCCAGAATAAAGCATTCCAGGTGGGAGGATCAATAATCTGTTTAAAGCTGAGGTAGCAGATATAAACGGTGCTGAGCGCGTAAATAAGCACTCCTGAAAAGCTGAATTTATGTTTCAGCTCCAGCCTTATTTCTTTGGCTATTAAAATTCTTATTTGTCGTGAAAGCGATGCCACATCGCAAAAGTGTGTTTTTTATTTATTGTAAATGTGAGAAATGTTTTGTGTATTAGAAATTAATGCTTTACGTTTGTTATATATTTTGAATTCCGCTTATAGTATTATATCTCAAATTATTATCTCACATTTCCTTTGGTTGTTAACTGAGAATTGAAGACCCTAATCGACCTCATGATCGAAGGTTTAAAGGCGCGGAATTAATTCTGCGCTTTTTTTTTAAAGCATTGGCATAAGGTTTTCTTAACCCGGATATCATTGTTAAAATGTTAAATTGTTATATTGCTGAATTGTTAACTGGTTAAATAGCAATTCAACAATTTAGCAATATTGAATTAAATTAACGAAACAATATCTTGACACTAACACAACAACTATTTTATCTGTTAATTCTTGCAATCCCCATTGCGTGTATTGCCTGGACTGTTACTCACGAGGAAATTTTCAGAGAACCGAGAGAATACTGTGTGAGATGCAGCAAGGATAGAAAAACTCTTTTAGCACGAAAATTCTTCTATGTTTTCACCTGTGAATATTGTTTCAGCCATTATGTAACCATGTTTATGCTCATCATCACTCATTATCAATTGTTATATGATGACTGGAGAGGATATTTGATTAGTGGTTTTTCACTGGTGTGGATTGCCAATATTTATATGAGTCTTTATAATATGATAAGGATTGATATTAAGAAAGAAAACCTGGAAGCCAAGGTGGAAGAGAAAAAGTTAAATGAGCAATAGATTTTTTGGTCACTTACTTCTTCAACCGTAAACCGTAATTATTTCTACTTTTGTTTAAATATTTAGTATATAAGTTACTTTAGAAATAAAAGACGTTGTCCGCGGTCAGGCATTGTTAACTTTTTTAAAAAGCTTAAGCTTTATTGATGTAAAAACACCCAAATCAAAAACAAAAGATCTGCCTGACTGGCACATAGCTGTATTACAAAAAAGAATTAACGAAGCACAGGCTAATCCTGATTCAGCCATTGATTTTGATTTAGCAATGGAAGAAATTGAAAAAGTTTTATGACTTTTAAAGTTAAAACACTCCTTTCTGTTCAACAGGATGTTTTACTATCTGCCAAATGGTAAGGGGGAATAAAATAGGTTGTCGTCATTCAGGAGGAAACTTGTCAGATAGTGGTATGGAAGTTTGTAAATCAACAGAGCATGTTTGAAAATATAAGAGCCTTTTACATTAAAACAAGCTATTTACGTTATCAGGCTTTAATGTTTCAAACATGACAGGTTTCCTCCTGAATGACGGGCTCTCACTCCTTCACCACTTTCCCCACAACTCTGCTTCCTTCTTTGTCTTTTATTTCAGCTATGTAAATGCCGTGGGTTAGCTGGCTGATGTTGATGGTGGCAGTTGTGTTAAATGGTTGTTGTAATACTATAATTCCTTTCTGGTTGTAAATTGTCAAAGTATTGGATGGTATAGTGGATGAGGTATTGTTTAAAGTAATAGTACATAGCCTATCTGCCGGATTAGGATTAAAATTAATCTTGTCCGCATTAGTTTTATGGCTATTCTCAATCCAGCTGCTGAGATTAGTACTGCCGTTAAAATCCACTTGTTTTAAGCGGTAATAGGATTGTACAGATGGTGGAGAATTATCACTAAAGGAATAATATTGGTACACATTTGAATTACCTGATCCTGTCACTTTACCAATATCTTCTATTTCATTTTTTACCACACACCGTTGAATTACAAAATGATCATTGTCAGATTCAGAAGCTGTGATCCAATTAAGTTTAACTGAATTAACTGAATTCTCTAAATGAAAATTCACTAACTTAACAGGCAATACTGAACCCCAGGATGCCGGTCCTGAAAGGGGTGATCCTCCATTCCAAACCGTGGTGCCGCATACAACAATTTTAGAGCCTGGATTTCCCCCTGTAAGTTGCCCGGTCGATGACACTGTTACCCGGCTATTGCAGTCCACATTCAGTTTCATACCATTATTAAATGCCAGGGTACCATTTATATTTACAGCCATGGAGGTAAAAGTGGAAGATACAATATCCATTGTAACAGTAATGCCTGAAGGAATGGTTACAGTAATTCCATTTGAAGGCACCGTAGCTGACGACCAGGTGCTGGAACTGTTCCAGTTTCCACTGCTGGTAGCTGTATATGTGGTTGCTTTTAGCGGGATGACTAAACAAAATATTTGCATTAGCAGTAAATGCGAACTGAGTTTTCTCATAAATAGTAACCATTTAACGGTAAGAAATAGAAATGGTTATAAAAACAATTACGAGATTTACTCATTTCATCCATGTATCGTTTCCTTCACTCCAAACTTGCTGATTATTTCTCCTTCATAACTCAGCCATTGCTGCCAGCGTGCATCCACATTTTCGCCTTCAGCATATTGATGTGCAAAGCCAATGAATAAGGTATAATGGTTGGCTTCGCTGATCATCAGCTCCCGATAAAAGGAAGCAAGGTCAGGATCATTTATGTTTTCAGAAAGAATACGGAATCGTTCGCAGCTACGGGCTTCAATCATGGCAGCAAAAAGTAAACGGTCAATTAATTGAGTTTGACGTGAACCGCCTTTGCGCATAAAATCATAAAGAAGATTTACATATTCATCTTTTCTTTCTTTGCCAAGAACAAAACCACGCTCTGTTAATTTCTGATGCACCATTTGAAAATGAGTAAGCTCTTCTTTGGCTAATTCTAAAAGTGCAGTTACCATTTCCGTTTTCTCCGGATTTTTTACAACAATGGTGATTGCATTGCTTGCAGCTTTCTGCTCGCAGTATGCATGGTCAGTCAATATCTCTTCAATATTTTTTTCTACAATATTTACCCAGCGGGGATCTGTGGGGAGCTTTAGTTTTAACATGGATGGTTACTAATTAACGAATGCGATACGAATGTTACGAATAAATGTTGGATGCATACTAATTAACGAATGCGATACCAATATTACGAATAAATGCTGGATGCATACTAATTAACGAATGCGATTTGAATGTTACGAATAAATGCTGGATGCATACTAATTAACGAATGCGATGCGAGTGTTACGAATAAATGTTGGATGCATACTAATTAACGAATGCGATACAAATGTTACGAATAAATGTTGAATACATACTAATTAACAAATGCGATACGAATGTTACAAATAAACGAACGTATTTTTACCTGTAAAAATAATTGGAGTTTTACATTTAAAATGAGTGTTTCCTCATACTGAAACAGCTGCGGTCTAAACGCGGTGGATTATCTAAAGGATAATTAAATGCTACACTGTTTAAGTAAGCTGCGGCTGCAAGTCGTTCAACAAATGTTTTGTTTTTCCAATCAGCAGAAGTATCAGAAGCTTCTTCAAATGTTTGAATTTTAAATGCGGTTCGATCTAATTTATATTTTGTCATTTGTAATAGGCCTGATTAATAGGAGAGCAAAGTCTTCATCACCTCAGCCACCTTTTCAACATTGGGCAGCATGGTATGTTCTAAAATAGAGTTAAGCGGAATAGCCGGTAAATTTTCTGCACCAATTACATCAACAGGTGCATCTAAATATGTGAAACAGTTTTTCTGAATCCGTCCGGCCAGGGCTTGTGCGAAAGAATTGTTAACCGGTTCTTCAGTTACTACTAAACACTTATGATGTTTTTTTACTGAATTAAAAATTGCTTCCTCATCCAGCGGATACAATGTTCTCAAATCAACTATTTCAATCTGACCGGGAAATTGTTTTGATGCATTGCGACTCCAATATACACCCATACCATAAGTAATAACAGTAAGTGTATTTTCATTGGCGGCTGGATCTGCTTCCTGGACCATTCTTGCTTTTCCAAATGGAATGATATAATTTTCTGATGGCTCAATGGTTCGCGCTTCTTCTGTGCCTTTGATTTTGCTCCAGTACAAACCTTTGTGTTCTAACATCACCACAGGATTAGGATCATAGTATGCAGCTTTCATCAATCCTTTTAAATCAGCACCGGTGGAAGGATAACAAATTTTTATTCCTCGAATATTGGTTAACACACTCTCAACACTTGAAGAATGATAAGGACCACCACTTCCATAAGCACCAATCGGAACACGAATGATGCAACTAACAGGATATTTTCCATTGGTTAAATAACACGAACGGCTTACTTCTGTAAATAATTGATTTAAACCGGGCCATATATAATCAGCAAACTGAACTTCGACAATGGGCTTGCAACCTGCAGCACTCATACCCACAGTGCTTCCTATTATAAATGCTTCCTGTATCGGAGTATTGAAAACACGATCATCCCCAAATTTATCAGCGAGTGTTGCAGCTTCTCTGAATACTCCGCCTAATCTTCCTCCAACATCCTGACCATATAATAAACACTCTTTATGTTTTGCCATTAATTCCTGCACGGCAAACAATGCACAATCCACCATCACAGTTGGTTCTTTACCTGCCGGTGAACGTTCACCTTTTTCTTCTGTAATTGGAGTAGGAGCGAAGTCATGTTTAAATAAATCTTCCGGCTTTGGATCTTCTGCTTTTAATGCTTGTTCAAAATCAAAACGGACAGTGTCATAAGCACTTTTTTCAATGATTAGCAATTCTTCTTCACTCATTCCTTCAAGCAAAAGCTGGTTACGGAAACGTGGCAGCGGATCACGCAGTGAAGCTTCTTCCAGATCATCGCGATACCATTCTTTGCGCACGCCTGATGTATGATGATTTAATAAAGGTACACGAACATGAACTAAATAAGGACGACTTTCTTTGCGAACCGAATCAATTACTTTATGCATCGTGTCATAGCAAGTAAAAAAATCAGTTCCATCCATTGTGATAGCTTCCAAACCTTTGAAGCCACGCGCATATTCATAAGCATTCATTGCTCGCGTTTCGTAAGCCTTTGCTGATATATCCCACTCATTATCCTGAACTAAATAAATAATCGGAAACTGTTTTAGTGCAGCCATCTGAAATGCTTCCGCTACTTCTCCCTCAGTTACAGACGCATCACCAAGCGAACAAACCACAATCGGTTTATCCTCTCCCTGATAAGGAGAAATTCCCTGCCGTTCCAGATATTGAATCCCCATTGCAATTCCTGTAGTTGGTATTGCCTGCATTCCGGTTGCTGAACTCTGATGTGGAATCTTTGGCATGTCATCGCGCCTTAAACTAGGATGACAGTAATACGTTCTTCCTCCTGAAAATGGATCATCACGTTTAGCCATCAGTTGCAACATCAATTCATAAGGCTGCAATCCGATTCCTAACAACATCGAATCATCACGATAGTAAGCGCTTAAAAAATCCTGTGGTTTTAATTGCATACTCACTGCAAGCTGAATGGCTTCATGACCGCGTGAAGTAGCATGAACATATTTTGCAGTAATAGCAGACTTCTCCTCGTAAATCACCGACATTTCTTTGGCAGTGCACATTAATTGATATGCTTTGCGCACTAAATCAGTCGTAAGCGCTGACTGAACAGAAGCAGTAACCGGATTGGATAACATGCGGCAAAAATAAATGTTACGGAGATAACCAGTCATTGTAAGGAACGAATCAATCTCTCATTATGGAAAGATTGATTCGTTCCTCGCAATGACGAACGGTTTTCTATTTTCACCGCCTCAATTAACAATGTGGCGTGTACAACCAATATTAATAAAATCCGTACAATGTCTCCCATTGAAGATATTTGCACCCGTTAATAAATTTATGGAGATTAAAAAAGATAAATATTCAATAAAGTTTTATCCTTCTGACGTAACATCCTGGAAACAGGAAGGAAATACTTTTTATTTCAATACAGCCGATACCAGTTTAGAGGTTATATTATTATCCGATAAGATTGTGAGATTTCGTTATGCGCCTGAGAATAAATTCCAGCGTGATTTTTCTTATGCAGTTGTGGAAGGTTTACAACCTAAACCTGCTAATCTTTCAGTATATGAAGACCGTTTGAAATTCGATATCATGACAGAGCACCTCGTGATCCAGATATATCGTAAAAATCTTAAGGTTACAATTCTTGATCGGCAATATAATATTATTAATGAGGATGAGACTGGTTTTCACTGGCAACATTATATTAAGAAAGGAGGTAAGATTAATTATTGCAGCAAGAAGATTCAAGAGGATGAGACATTTTTTGGAATGGGTGATAAACCGACTGAGTTGAATTTACGCGGCAAGCGATTTGAAAATTACGGTTCAGATACTTACGGATTTAAAAAAGATGAGGATCCGTTGTACAAGAACATTCCATTCTATCTTGGCTTGCATAATGGCATTGGTTACGGAATCTTTTTCGATAATACCTTCCGCACCATTTTTGATTTTGGAAAAGAGCAATTTGATGTCTGTAGTTTCTGGGCGCGTGGTGGTGAGATGAATTATTATTTCATCTATGGACCTGAATTGATAAATGTAACCGAGCAATATGCGTGGTTAACAGGAACTCCTGAGATGCCTCCGATGTGGGCTTTAGGTTATCATCAATGCAAGTGGAGTTATTTTCCTGAGAAACAAGTGCGTGAAATTGCGAATGAATTCAGAACCCGCGGAATCCCCTGTGATGTAATTTATCTTGACATTGATTACATGGAAGGTTTCCGTTGTTTCACCTGGAATAAAAAGGGTTTTCAAAAACCTGCCAAGCTGTTAGGTGATTTAAAAGAGAAAGGATTTAAAACTGTGGTGATCATTGATCCGGGAATTAAAGTTGATCCTGATTACTGGGTTTACCAGGAAGGAGTAAAAAATGATTTTTTCTGCAAACGTGCTGATGGCGAATATATGGAAGGAGATGTGTGGCCCGGAACCTGCAATTTTCCTGATTATACAAATGCTGATGTGCGAAGGTGGTGGAGCGGTTTGTTTGAAGAAATGATCCGTCAGGGTGTGAAAGGTGTATGGAATGACATGAATGAACCTGCTGTGTTTGAAATCGGAACTTTTCCTGAAGATGTACGCCATGATTTTGATGGTGATCCGTGCAGCCATCGTAAAGCCCATAATATTTATGGAATGCAAATGGCGCGTGCAACGTATGAGGGAGTTAAGAAGTTCTCGTATCCTAACCGGCCTTTTGTTATTACTCGATCTTGTTATTCAGGCACTCAACGTTATTCAAGTGTGTGGACGGGAGATAATATGGCAACTTGGGAACACTTGTGGATTGCAAATATGCAGGTTCAGCGATTAAACATGAGTGGAATTTCTTTTGCAGGTTCTGATATTGGTGGTTTTATAGGTAATCCTGATGGTGAGTTATATGTGCGTTGGTTACAGGTAGGAGTGTTTCATCCTTTTTGCAGAACACATTATGCAGGTAATGATGCAGGAGCGGAGCCGCATGAGCCGTGGGCATTCGGTCCAAAGTTCGAGTTCATAGCCAAGAAATATATTTTACTTCGTTACCAGTTATTACCCTATATATACACTGCTTTCTGGCAGCACTCCATGTACGGCACACCAATGATTCGTCCTTTGGTGATGAATGATCAAACTGATATCCTTTCGATAAAACATTCTGACCAGTTTATGTTTGGTGATAAGATAATGGTGTGCCCTGTGAGTTTACCGGGAGCTGAAACACGTTTGGTTTATCTCCCTAAAGGAAAGTGGTATAACTTCTGGAATGATGAACATGAAACAGGCGGAAAGGAAATTGAGGCGAACGCACCTTTAGATAAGATGCCTTTGTTTGTTAAAGAGGGAAGTGTGATTCCGAATTATCCAAAGATGCAATATGTGGGCGAATTTGAAATAGAAGAATTAACGCTGCATGTTTATTTTACAAAATCAGTGCAGGTAAGTTATATCTATGAAGATGCAGGAGATTATTACGGCTATCGTAACGGCCAGTTCAATGTGAAAAAATTTGTTGTTCAGCATCGCAGAAATGTTTTGAAAATATTTCAGACAACATCCGGCAACTTTGAACCTGCTTATAAGCATTATAAAATTGTTTTTCACGGATTGCCATCACATGCACATGAGTATGAAATGGATGGAAGGACCTACAAGATCACTCGCAAAAATTCTTTGTTAGGAGTGATGAAACTCAGGACGTCATGTTATTTTAAAGAGATTGCGATTAAGGTTTAATTTGTCTTTGACTTATTATTTCGCTGAATCTTTTTTCATAAAATCATATGCTCCTTTTCTTAAATTAATTCCGTATTCAAGATAAGCTTTAAGACATGCAAGAAAGTTTGCCCATCCTTCGGTGTTTCCTTTCAACCATTTGATGCCAGCTTCATTATTGTCTCTGCTTTTCTCGGTAACGGTAATAATGGTGCCGTAGTTTTCAGTTTCAGCAAGTGTTATTTCTATTAACAACTCAATATCGTCCATTGTCCAGTAATAAGAAATGTATTTATCCTCTTCAATTTTGCCAACACGAATTGGGAATTCCATATCAAACTCAGGAAACTGCCACACCAGTTTCTTGCCTTCTTCCATTCTCCCATTGCTTTTTGAAATGAAATAGTTCGACATTTTTGCCGGATCAACAATGGCTTCAAATACCTCATGTGGAGGTTTTGAAATCTGAATCCTTGTTTTGATTTCGAGTGTTTGATTTGTCATTGTTTTTTTATTTAAGTAATTATTTTATTCTTGATAAAGGATTATTAATTTGAATTAATATTAAAATTCAAAGTTGCCTCAATCAACTTACTTAACTGCTGATGATCCTGTAATAGATGAATATATTCTTCTTCATTCCCCTGTGATTTTAAATGAAAAATTTTCTTCAATACTTCTGTTAAAGACTTGTCAGAAATTAATTTTGATGAGTCAGCCATTAAAATAACGCTCCAGTTTTTTATAACATATTTTGCTGTTTCATCTTTAATTAATTCCGGTATTTTCATAAATTTTAACAATTCATTATACGATTCTTGTTCAGCTATTTTTCTATTGCCATCATATTTTATTTTCACAATATTCCAGTATGCGATACTTAAATCCGTTGCATCAAATCGCACCGTAGAATTTTTGTTCATAATCAATTCTAATCTTCCGTTTGCCAGTTTTTTTAAAACCGATGCAGGGCTCCTGTAATTTTTCGTTGTTTTTAACAACTCTTGTTCAGATGCTGCAAGTTGTTTAAGCTCTTCACGCATGGGACGAAAACCAAATTTATAATAGATCCAGAATGAACCTGAATTTATTCCATCGCTGTTGTGCTTTCCTATCTGGTAAGGATCAACACTAAATCTGTTTAAACGATAAACGTGTTTGTGAAGTTTTAATATCTGTTCAAATGTATTGGCTGATTCTCCACCGCGGTAAGAAGGAAAAATATTTAAAGCAATACGTGCACTGTCAAATAAAATCCAGGATCCACCATAAGACAAGGGCAATCCATTTTTAAAAACAATATATCCCATGTAGCTGTCAATAGGATGTCTTCTTTCAGGACGCATGCCAAGCAGTGCAATGGAAATACCACGTTGCAATTGGTAAAAAGAAATGAATGGAGGTTCTGAAAAACTTATCGGATCAAATTCTCTTGAATGCCTCACAAGTATCATTCTTCCGCATTCAATTATTTTTTCCGCTTCGGATGTAGTGAGTTTTAATTCAACTGGTTTTTCATCATCCTGTTCATCAAGCGTTCCTTTTTTTATCAGCGATTTATGATAAAACGTTGATGTTAAACGATCAGGTAATCGGGTATGTTCTGTCAAACGAACAGTAACATAAATATTTAATGCATTCCATAATTCATCTTTTACTTCCGGGCGTATGTCGGATTGATCAAAAAGTTTTAACAACGTATCCAGCAAATCTTCTCCTTCAGCAGTGCATTGCTTCAACCATTCTTTCCAGGTGCTGTTTTCATCCTGCAATATTTCGGATTCAACCTGTGGCATCACGGCAGAAACAATATAAGTTATTTGCGAGTCAGCTGCAGCAATGGAATCCAAATAAACCGCTGTATTAAACTTTTTCCGTAACCATTTTACAATTTCAAAACTGAACTGTGCGCAAACTACGCTGCCGGTAACTCCGGTGTTATAGAGTTTGGTTTGAATAGTTTCATTTGCTTTCACATAATTTTCAAGTACAAATAATTTTTCTTTTGCAAGTGTGTAAATGGTTTTATTGTCAGGATAAGCCAGTAAGAACAACAGCATATTGTAAAGCAAATTCATCAACTGTTTGTTTTTTATCTGTTCTGGATTTATTTTTTCGAGCAACTTTTTTTTCTGGACAGAAATAGCCGAACCGAATTGGTTTCGGAATTGAAAAAGCTTTTTGATTAAAAGGTCCTGCTTATCGGTTCGTAGTGTATGTTGCAGTTTTTTCATAAATTATTAAATCGAACTAAAATAAATTGCTTTTGCAAGTATATCTTTTAATTTCAAGTTGATAGTTTTTGTTGGATTTTTTCAAACCTTCCGAGATTTTCCAAACCGCAGAGGTTTGGAATTTTTTAAATAGTTCATCAAAGTTTTAACTGTGCTGTATGAGCACAGTTGTAATAAATGTTGATACTCCATCCTCAGCAAAGCTATTATTGGAGTTGGCAAAAAAAACTGAATATTAAAGCAAGTTTTTTATCTGACACTCAAAAAGAAGATATTGCTTTGTTATCTATTATGGAATCCAGAAAAGATGAAGAAGCATTGCTTGTTTCTAAAACTTATGATACATTGAGAAAGATCAGATAATAAATGCTTGTATTAACCAACGACCAGGATTACAATTACTGTACACAAGTCAAACAAAATCCATAAACCACAAACCCCATTTTCTCTACATTTGCGCAAAATTTTTAATGATGCTGAAAATTGGTGTTTTGGGAGCCGGACATCTCGGTAAGATACACCTCCGCCTGTTGAAAGAAATTCCTGCTTACGAGGTGATCGGCTTTTACGATCCTGATAAAGACACCGCAGCATCTGTGTCGCAGGAAATGGGTTTCAGGGCTTATCCTACCATTGAACAGTTGATGAAGGATGTGGATGTGGTGGATATTGTAACTCCCACTGTTTCGCATTACGAATGTGCTGTAAAAGCTTTGCGGCTTTCCAAACATGTGTTTATTGAAAAGCCGTTGGCTAATACATTAACAGAAGCAAAAAAACTACTTGCACTCAGCAAAGAAGCCAACGTGAAGGTTCAGGTGGGGCACGTTGAACGTTTTAACCCCGCTTTTAAGGCAGCACGTAATTATATTCATCATCCCATGTTTATTGAAACGCACCGGCTCGCACAGTTTAACCCGCGTGGTACGGATGTTTCAGTGGTGCTTGATTTAATGATACATGATATTGACATCGTTTTACACACTGTTAATTCTCCTGTAAAGAAAATAAGCACCAGCGGTGTTTCGGTGGTGAGTGATACACCGGATATAGCCAATGCGAGGATTGAATTTATCAATGGCTGCGTGGCTAACCTTACTGCCAGTCGCATCTCTTTAAAGAATATGCGTAAAACAAGATTCTTTCAAAAGGATGCATATATAGCTGTTGATTTTCTGAAAAAAAATGCCGAAGTAGTCCGGTTAAAACAAGTTGAAGGCGATATTGATCCATTGGCTGTTACCATTGACCTTGGTGCAGAAAAAGGTACCAAGCAGATTTATTTTGAAAACCCAAAAGTGGAAGAGAGCAATGCAATTAAAGAAGAACTGGAAAGTTTTGCTGATTGTATAAACAGAGATGAAACACCACAGGTAACCATTGAAGATGGTTTTAATGCTTTGCAGATTGCCCATCAGATTGCTGATAAGCTTAAAGCATTACCGGCACTGGTTTCATAAAAAATATTAAGCAGAAAGTAAAAACATGACGACAACAAACGCCATCAGGATTTTTTATCAGCTTTCGCTGATGATAGGTTTGGCATCGTGCAATTTTATTAATCCTGACGATCCGGTACCAACTTACATTAAAATTGACAGCATACAGGTTGCAGTTACAGCGGACCAGGGAACTGCGAGTAATAAAATAAAAGATGTGTGGGCATATATGGATGGGCAAATGATTGGTGTGTATGAACTGCCTGCTTTATTTCCTGTGGTGGGTGATGCAGGCAAACACTCATTCTCATTTTTACCCGGTATATATGATAACGGAATTGCAGCCACTCATACTATTTACCGGTTGATGCAGGGAGCAGCTATGGATATTTCATTGATTAACGGGGCAACCGTTTCTCCTCCTTCACCGGTTGTTTTCAGCTATTTCCCGGGAATTTTATTTACATCTCCACAGGGATGGATCGAAGATTTTGAAGATGGTACTTTAAGTATTGTGCCAGTGTCAGGAGATACATTGCGTTACGAAACCGATCCTTTGAAACGCTTTGAAGGTAATGCGAGTGGAAAAATTACGATGGATGTCAACAATCCTTCCTTCAGGTTTGAAATGTTTGAGGGGATAAAAATTCCTGCTGCTTCGGTTTCTTATTTAGAATTAAATTATAAATGCGATCAACCCTTCTTCGTTGGTTTAAAAGGTGATCAGACTTCAGGTAATCCTGACAGGGAAATTATTCTTGTAAATGCCTCTCCTACATGGAATAAAATTTATGTCAGCTTAGGTACTGCAGTCAGGTCGCTGAATGGATCTTCTACTTTTAAAATATATTGCCGCTCAGCTTTAAGTGATGGTATTACTTCCGGCACTTTTTATTTCGATAATTTTAAATTATTGCATAACTGATGAAGAAGCGCAAACAGATTTTTATTTATGTGTTGGCTGATTGGTTTGCTGCATTATTAGCTTGGACGTTATTTTATACCTATCGCAAAGTGGGTATTGAATCATCGTTGTATGGTTATAAAATTCCATTTACTCCTGATAAGCATTTTTATCTGGGAATATTATTGCTTCCGTTGTTATGGGTTATTGTTTATGCTTTGGTGGGTACTTACAATGATATATTCCGCAAGTCGCGTCTGCGCGAAATAGGTTTAACTTTTTACGTTTCAATCATTGGTGTGCTCATTATCTTTTTTGCGCTGTTGCTTGATGATGTTATTGTATCTTATAAAAGCTATTACGATACTTTCTTCGCCTTGCTGCTGTTACATTTTACTATCACTGCAACTTTTCGTTTGATTATAACAACTATCACTGCAAGAAAAATTAAAGGGCGTGTAATAGGATTTCCAACTTTACTAATCGGCAGCAGCCAGAAAGCTTTAGGACTTTACCAGGAGCTGGAAGGTGAAGCCACAAGCCAGGGTTATAAATTCATGGGCTTTATTCACGTGGATCATAACAATGGAAAACTGCTGAAAGATTTTTTACCGCATTTGGGCGGTCTTGAAGATTTGAAAAAAATTATTCGTGATCACCATATTGAAGAAGCCATTATTGCCATTGAATCTTCAGAGCACGAGAGCATTGGTCATATAGTAAATGAACTGGAAGATACTGATGTCATTATAAAAATTATTCCTGACATGTATGATATATTGAGCGGAACTGTAAAGATGACCTCTATCTTTGGCAGCCCGCTTATAATTATCAGTCCTATGCTAATGCCGGTATGGCAACAGTCACTCAAGCGAATTTTTGATATCACAGTATCATTGTTTTTCCTTGTGATACTTTCTCCAGTTTATCTCATCACAGCACTCATCATTAAGTTCACCTCCAAAGGCCCCGTTTTCTTTGTGCAGGAAAGAATTGGATTGCATGGAAACCCGTTTAATATTTACAAATTCAGGTCGATGTATCAATATGCGGAGAACGGCACTCCGATGTTAAGCAGCAGAACTGATCAGCGGGTAACTCCCTTTGGCAGGATGATGCGCAAGATCAGGCTTGATGAAATTCCACAGTTTTATAATGTATTGGTTGGTGACATGAGTTTGGTTGGTCCACGTCCTGAACGGCAATATTTTATTGATCAGATTATGCAATGCGCCCCGCACTATCGTCACTTGCACAAAGTTCGCCCTGGTATAACCAGTTGGGGGCAGGTTAAATATGGTTATGCTGAAAATGTTGAACAGATGATTCATCGTTTGAAGTATGATGTTATCTACATTGAAAACATGTCACTGGCACTTGATTTTAAAATATTGTTTTATACGGTGAGAACAATTCTGGCAAGAAGCGGGAAATAAAATTAGTTTAAAGTCTAAAGTTTAAAGTTGGCTTACGCGAGCTAACTTTAAACATTAAACTTTAGACTTTAAACAGTAAACTGTAAACAAAATATGAAAAACATCTCTGTCATCGGATCTGGTCAAATGGGTAATGGAATTGCTCATGTGTTTGCACAAAATGGATTTAATGTTGTGCTGATTGATATTGCACAGGAACCCTTAGATAAAGCCATTAAAACCATCAGTAGTAACCTTGATCGGCAGGTTGCAAAGCAATTGATTACTGAAGAAATAAAAACAAACACTTTAAAAAATATTTCTACAGTTACTTCACTCGCTGACGGTGTAGCCACTGCCGATCTTGTGGTGGAAGCAGCCACTGAACGCATAGATCTTAAATTAAAAATTTTCAGTGACCTGGACACTTATACTAATCAAAATTGTATTCTTGCTTCCAACACATCCTCTATCTCCATTACTAAAATTGCTTCAGCAACTAAACGTGGAGATAAAGTAATAGGAATGCATTTTATGAATCCTGTACCCGTGATGAAATTGGTAGAGGTAATCAGTGGATATAATACAAGCGAATTGACAACCAAAACCATTTTTGATTTGTCTAAGCAACTTGGGAAATCACCGGTTGAAGTAAACGACTATCCTGGATTTGTTGCCAACAGAATTTTAATGCCGATGATTAACGAAGCGATTTACAGTTTGTTTGAAGGAGTAGCCGGAGTAATGGAAATTGATACAGTGATGAAGCTTGGAATGGCGCATCCGATGGGTCCGTTACAGCTTGCAGATTTCATTGGTCTTGATACCTGCTTAAGTATTCTACGCGTTTTGCACGATGGTTTTGGTAATCCTAAATATGCGCCATGTCCTTTATTAGTGAATATGGTTACTTCAGGCAATCTTGGAATTAAAACCGGAAGTGGTTTTTATAAATATACTTCGGGGAGCAAGGAGCTTGTTGTTGCTGATAATTTCAGAAAGAATATTTAACATTTTTTAAATCAATGAACGAAGATCAAAAAAAAGCTTTTGCTGAGATGATGTTATCCGATAGAGACAAAGAAGCGTATAGAGCTGTGCAATTGGCTATGGTGGATTTACAGGCAGCCCTGGAAAAATATCCTCAGCACACCACATACATTATGGACAAAGTTGTTAAATCTTCGCAGGGAGATTTACATGCTCCTGAGTGATGATAAGTGTTTTTTGCAGCAATATTCATTTAACTCAGCAATGAAAAAATTTGAAACAGGAGACCAGGTAAGCTTTATCAATGAAAAGCAGGATGGAGTAATATCTAAGATTCTGCCGAATGGAAATTACATGGTTGAAATTGAAGATGGATTTCCAATTGAGGCAACTCCCGGTGAGTTAGTAAAGATTTCATTTACTCAGAAAAATAAAAATCATAATGTTGAACCGATGATAATAACGGAGGAAAAAATTAAGCCTCCAGAAGTTTCTGAACTTAAAAAACTTTTAACAGGTTTGAATGATTCAGTTTCATTGGTGTTGATGCCAGCTGAAGTAAATAAAGTATTAACAGGTTCAGTAAAATATTTTATTGTGAATGAGAGTAAATATGATGTGCTTTATTCTTTTTCAAGGAAATCAAACCGGAAGTTATTTGGAATTTCATCCTCTAAAGTGGAGGCATTTAATGAGATAAACTTAGGTGAAATTGAACGTGATGTTTTAATGGATACCGAATCATTGCAGGTTCAATTGCTTTTTCATCAGCGGGATTTATTTCAACAATTGCCGGTATTGACAAAAGAATTATCTGTTGAGTATCCTGATCTTAATCATGTAAATAAAAAAATAAATGGTGTGGCAGCATTCAGTAAAATAACAACCTTAATTTCCTTTGCAGAAACAGCCGATGAAGATCTGAGCGAACTGGTAAGAAAATTTCAATCAGATCAGCACTCAGGAGTTGCAGGACATACATCATCTGCAAATTTTTTGAAAAGATCAAAAGAACAATCTGCTCAATATAATATTGCTCCCGGTTTTATCGAAGTGGATTTACACATTGAAGAACTGATTGAAGATGCTTCAGGCTTAACCAATACGGAGATCATCTCGATACAATTACAGCATTTTCGAAAAGCAATTGATAATGCATTACTGCGCCAGGCACACAAGATTACTTTTATACATGGTGTTGGAAATGGAAGATTGAAAAATGCGTTGCGAACAGAAATAGAAAACATTCCTTATCTGAGATTTAGTGATGCACCTTATGAGAAATACGGAGCAGGAGCTACGGAAGTTTTCTTGAAATAGTTGACAGTTTTCGGTTTTCAGTTTAGTTAACCAACTGTAAACCGTAAACTGAAAACTACACCAATCAAAAATATCTTTCATAATAAACCCAATTCCCTTTTTGATCAGACGCCTGTAAGGTTAGTTGATGAGGTCCCATTAAATCCAGCTTAATATAATAGTGTAACTGATCGCTTTTTCTATCCCATTCCATCAGCGCCCATTCATTGTCAATACATCCAATATAATTTTCTATTCCTGATAAATCATCTGTTATTTTAACACTTAACAATGCACACATACAAATACTATCAACAGTAATTTCCATCTCATTGATTAATGGTGGAGTTGTATCAACCGTTACAGCATAATTACCGAATGCAGATATTTTTGTTGTGACCAATCCCTTATAAAAATTTCCTCCTGCAGCACCAGTAATTTTATTTTGTTCATTGAGAGAAACAATCAGCGCTTTTGATTTTAATGATGGAGGAATATTTTTTGCACGAATACTTATCTCCGCACCTTTATGTAATGGTATCGTTTTGTTGAACGCTTTAATCAATGGCGAATAAAATTTTTTTATTTTCATTTCAGTAATTTCTTCAACAGGAATATTATTATAGAGATTCCCTTTGGTGATTAGTAGTGTAGCATTCTTACTCTTTAAAAAATGATCCTGATTGTAATCAAGCATTGCATGTTGATTAGTATCTGAAAATAATTGCATCACAGAGTCTCGTGCAATTTCTAACAGTAGAGTAGAGGTATGTCCATGAAAATCCCTCACCATCAATTCCGGATTTATAATATTGGTATTTGTAAAACTTATTATTCCTGTTCCTGCCTTATGAAACGCAGAAAATCCATCTCCCGGCAAACGGAAACACCTTTCTAATTTTAATTTCTGCGTGATCTTGGCTTCATAGTCAATGTGAGCGTTTACATATTTCGTTTCATTGAAATTCATACGGTCATAGTTGAAATTAAAAACTGTGTCCGCATCATAAACCAGTGTTGCACCATAAATATTTACATCGTTGCTATCCAGTTGAAACGCTTTGTCATAAGCTGCAAATGCAAGACTAATATTTGAAAAATTACCAGGTATTCTTATGGTATCTTTTACTTCATAAACCGAATCATTAACTGCCTGGGTTTTATACACCATCAATCTTTTATGTTCACCTGAATTAGTTTCATACACAGCAAGATTTGTGATTACCGGAAAGGTGGTATCCTGTATTTGTATTCCGTATAGTAACGGATTCATTGGTTCCTCTGTGTAACGATCTCTTATTTCAAAATGCAAATGTGGTGCTTCGCTGCCTCCCGAATTTCCGCTTATCGCAATTTGTTCTTCTCTTTTTACAATGAATTGATTGGAGTCAGGAAAAAGTTCTACTTCAAATTTTTGTACTTCACGCTGCTTCAATTCAACATACTTTGCAATCGTATCTGCAAATTGTTTCAAGTGTCCATAAACAGTTACCGTTCCATTCGGATGCGTTAAATACAATGCCTTGCCATATCCAACTGAACTTATTTTAATGCGCGAAACGAATCCATCAGCAGCAGCAAAAACAGGATATCCTTCTTTACCATAGGTGCGTAAATCAATTCCTGAGTGAAAATGATTGGTTCTTATCTGGCAAAAATTTCCTGCGAGCGACAATGGAATATTTAATGGTGAAGAATAATAATTAAGTATTTTATTATCCTGTGCCTTTGCTAAAAAAACACACAACTGGAGAATAAAAAAAATCCTTGTCATGCATCAAAGATATACGCGTACAGGAAAATCAAAATAATTCCAATTAATTCCGTTTCTGTTTCATCCAACTTAAAACCAGACCGCAATTTTATTTTGCATCAATAAAAAAAATACTTCTTGACTGGTATTATAATATTGCTCTAATTTTGTCCGGACTTCTTTAAAGGAATATTTTATCACTCTATAAAAACTTAAATTTAAATCAAATGAAAAAAAAGTACACTTTCAAATTGTTTCTATGGGTAGCACTTTTGCTTCCGGTCTTGCTTACACTTAAACCTGATGTTGCTAATGCAACTCACTTCCGCTACGGGCATCTTACCTGGCAGCCAATAGCTGGTGCAAATAATGTTAGGTTTACGTTGGTAAATGCTTTTCGCAGAGCTGATAACGATTATCCGGGAACTTATGGTGATGGTTATGTTGCAGTAGGTGATATCATTACTGAAACCATCGGATTAACTGGTTTTGATTTTGGCGATGGAAATCAAACAGGCACACTTCAATACAAAGTTATTTCTGTTGATGTAGCGAATGACTGGTTCCTGGCTCAGGCGCTTGATCCCGGAAGTACTACAAAAACTACTATTGATCATCACTACAGCACTGCGAATAACGCAGGAAGTCCTTGGCTTGCACAAATTAACAGTTGCTGCAGAACAGGTGTTGAATTAAATAATCCGGGTGCTTATTATCGTGTACTTACTTATGTAGATCTTTCTAATGGAAATACTTCTCCTTCAAGCAGCCTTCCTGCCATTGTTAACATGCCTTATGCTTCCAATGCAAGCTTTGTGGTTACTGCTGCTGATCCTGACCCTAATACCGTATTGACTTACAGACTGGCTACAGGTGCTGAAGCCACAGGTAGTTCTTTTAACCAACCTACAGGGTTAACAATTGATTTCCTTACCGGTCTTGTAAACTGGGATACACAAGCCAATGCAGTGCTGGGTGGTTTATATTCCATCCAGGTTATTATTGAGGACAGAGCTGGTTCAAGCACGGCTCCTGTAAAAACACAGGTGGCTGTTGACTTCCTGATTTATATTATTCCGCAAACTACTCCCTGTGATGTAAACATTGCTCCCCAGTTTGATTCACCTACGCCAACCTGCGGAACGGTATTTACCGTTAATGAAGGTCAGCCCGTATCATTTACTGTAGCTGCCAGTGATTTAAATGATGATACTATTACACTTAACTCAGCAGGAATTCCTGTGGGTGCAACGCTTACTCCGGCTTTACCTGTACAGGGAAACCCTGTAAGCTCTGCATTTAACTGGACTCCTTCTGCAGGACAGGCTGGTGCTTATGTAGTCACATTCAGTGCAACTGACAGTTGTGGTGCACAGGTCATTTGTTCTTATACCATACAGGTGAATGCAATTACAAATTGTCATTTACACATTGGCTGCCGTCCAGTTATGCCAACATGTTATGGAGGTTGCAACGGAAGTATAAGTGTTAATGTAACAGGAGGTAGCGGAAATTACAGTTACTTATGGAGCAATGGAGCTACTACTAATCCGATAGGTCCAATATGTTCTGGTACTTATACCTTAACTGTTACTGACCTTGTAACTCAATGTACAGTTTCAAAAATAATTATTCTTAAGAGTAAACCTAAAATCGGACATATATTCACTACTGTAAATGCAACCTGTGGATTCTGTAATGGCTCATTAACCATTGCAGGAAAAGGAGGAAATGGAGCTCCGTTTACTTACCTGTGGTCAACCGGATCAACTGATGCAACTATTACCGGTCTTTGTCCTGCAACATATACTGTAACTATAACTGACAAGCTGGGTTGCACAACCGAATGTCATGGTAAAATAGTGAACAAGGTAAGGAATTGCCGGAGCAGTTTTGGTAATGAAAGTGATAACATAGAAAAACAAATTTCCGTTTATCCAAATCCGTTCGGCAGCACGCTCACATTAAATGTGGTAAGTGATGAAGCGCTATCAGTAACTGTTCGTGATGTGGCAGGAAGAGTATTGGCTACTTACAAAAACATTACTCAATCCATTAGTATAGAAAACAACTGGAAAAACGGAATGTATTTTATCACTGCAGAAAATGAAAGCCGAAGCTACCTGCAGGTGATTAAAGTTATTAAACAAGAATAAATTTTTTAAAATATTTTGATAACCGGCTCGTGCTATGCGAGCCGGTTTTTTTTTCTTAAAAAATTGAGAATAAGTTGGAGATTAAAACGACAACCGTTTCCATCATTTAACCATAACTCAGTTGAATAACTCATTAATCTTAAAAAAATTAAGACCTGTTATTAAAAAGATAAAAGTTTTGCTTGCTTTATATCCTTATTTAACTTTTCTTTGCCAACTGTTGTAATAAAAGTGTTCTTAACACAACCTACTGTTAAGAAAATCGCAATCAATCGAACTTTTTAAACAACTTAACATCTACTTCAATGCCAATGAAAATTAATTTACCAATTATGCCTCTTAACCTGAAATAAGACTAAACATACCATCACGTTTATTTTAATGAATACAATCACATTGATAATGTTTTTGAAATAAACAACCTGGTTTAAAATAAATTAAAAACCACTAATTAATAAAACAGTAAAAGATGAAAAAAAATTTACTCAACTCCAACCAGCTAACTACGCTGACAAAAACAATTAACCATTGTGTCTGTAAAATGCTTAACGCGATGCATAACGCATTTGCATTAACAAAACCCACAACAAACTTTAAAAAAACTGCAATGACTTTGATGGCATTTGCAGTTTTGTTTTTTGGTGGAGTGGAGAGGAGTGTGGGGCAATTATTCCAACAGCAATTTGGAACTGCTCTTAGTGCATTTTCTAATTCAAGTCTGGTCAATTCAACATATATTAATGCGAGTCCTTCAAGTACGCAATTTACTGGCATTAATTCCAGTGGCACAGGTTCAGTTATTTCAATTGCTAGTAATAAACTTACACTTGCAAGAACTGGAAATGGTTGGGATTTTGTTAGAGGTATTGCTTTTTCAGGACCCCCTTCTTCCTTAATAGTACGGTTTGATTTTGCAAATACTGCCTCTACCAGTGCCACAACTTCTGCAACCGTTTTTGCAGTTGGTGGCGGTACAACTGTTGGTTCAAATACTACCAGCATTACAAGTTCGGATGCGCATAGTAGATTAGCTTTTAATTGTACTGCAAATGCCAATGAATTTGTTGTAAGGGATATAGGAGGAAGTGCTAATGGAACCACTACATTTTCTGGAAGTCAAACTATTTTATTTGCTATAAATAATAGCGGAGGAACGATGACCTACAAAGCACCTGATGGTAGTTATGAAACAGTTGCTGATGATAAATTTGATGTGTGGGTTGGTACAAGTAAACAATTAGATGAAAAAGCTGCTACAACTACTAATCAGACACTAAGTTTTTTTAAATGTATAAATTTTCAAGGTGTTAATACTGTAAATTTTAGCAATTTATTGATTGATCCTATTCCGTCAATACCAACAATATCTACTGCTTCATCAGTAACCTCCACAGGTTTTACTGCTAACTGGTCAACGGTAAGTGGTGTAACGGGCTATCGTTTGGATGTTGCTACAGATGCAGCTTTTACGAGTATGGTTTCAGGGTTTGATAATTTGTATGTTTCAGGGCAAACCACGAGTTCTAAGTTAGTAACTGGATTAACTGCAAACACACCTTATTGGTATCGTGTAAGAGGAGCCAGTCAATATACTGTTGGTGAATTTGACGGTGGTAATTCAGGGAGTCAAAATCCAACAACAACCTTTACACTTACAATTGTTAAATCAGGTTCAGGCAGCGGAACAGTGACAAGCAGTTCTGGCGGCATCAGTTGCGGAGCAACATGCAGCGCATCTTATCCTTCGGGTACAGGAGTAACTCTCACGGCAACACCGGATGCTTGTTCAGTGTTCGCTGGATGGTCAGAATGTACAGGGACAGGCACTTGTCAGGTAACGATGAACGCAAATAAAAGTGCAACGGCAATTTTTACAGCAATTGTTTGTACTGCTTTAGATCAGTGTCATGATGTGGGTGTTTGTGTAAATGGTGTTTGTACCAATCCTGCAAAAGCTAACGGAACAGCATGTAATGATGGTAACCCATGTACAATAAATGATGTTTGTACTTCTGGTACATGTGCAGGTACATCGGTTAACTTCGATGACGGAAATGCATGCACAACAGATGCATGTAATACATCCACAGGAGCAATCACTCACACTGCAGTAAATACTGATGATAATAATGCATGCACAATAGATGCATGTAATACTTCAACGGGAGTAATCACACACACCACAGTTAATACAGATGATAATAATGCATGCACAACAGATGCATGTAATACTTCAACAGGAGCAATCACTCACACTGCTGTAAGCACAGAGGATAATAATGCATGTACAACAGATGCATGTAATACTTCAACAGGAGTAATAACTCACACTTCTGTAAGCACCGATGATAATAATGCGTGTACAACAGATGGCTGTAATACATCCACAGGTGTCTTCCATACACCGGTAAATACAGACGATAACAACGTTTGCACCACTGATGCATGTGATCCGGTAACAGGACCAAGTCATACTGCTATTTCTTATGATGACCACAATGTTTGTACAACAGATGCATGCGATCCTGTAACAGGACCAAGTCACGTTGCAATATCATATTCAGACAATGATGCATGTACCAATGATTTCTGTGATCCTTTAACAGGCGTTTATCACAGTGCCATCAGCTATGACGATAACAACGTTTGCACCACAGATGCATGTGATCCGGTAACAGGACCAAGTCATACTGCTATTTCTTATGATGACCACAATGTCTGCACTACAGATGCATGTGATCCAATCACAGGACCAAGTCACACTGCTATTTCTTATGATGACCATAATGTCTGCACCACAGATGCTTGTGATCCAATCACAGGACCAAGTCACACTGCAATATCATATTCAGACAATGATGCATGTACCAATGATTTCTGTGATCCTGTAACGGGCGTTTACCACACCGCCATAAGCTATGACGATAACAATGTTTGCACTACTGATGCATGTGATCCT
>JANLZB010000069.1:0-10093 GCA_031366005.1 Bacteroidota bacterium
CTCGGCAGCAGTTCTGCTACTCCTAATTATAACAGACATCCATCAAGCCAGCTACTCAATCTGCGTGAGCGGTATTTTTTAATTGACTGTGGTGAAGGAACATTAATGCAACTGTTGCGATACCGGATTAAGTATCATCGCATCTCACATATTTTTATAAGCCATCTGCATGGTGATCATTACTTCGGCTTAATGGGATTGCTTTCTACTTTTCATTTGCAGGGACGCACTAAAGAACTGCACATTTACGGGCAACAGGAATTAATGGATGTGCTCGAATTACAGCTAAGATTATCAAATACTATCCTTCGTTATAATTTAATATTTCATGCAGTAAGGCATTATAGTGCAGAAATTATTATGGAAGATGAAGATGTGCAGGTTCGTTCCATCGTATTAAATCACAGGGTACCGTGTACAGGGTTTTTGTTTCGTGAAAAATCGAAACCAAGAAAGTTAGTTGTACATAAGCTGCAGCAATATAATATTCCTTTTTCCAGCTATGCATCTATTAAAAACGGTGAAGATTATATTGATGATTTCGGAAAAAGAATCAGTAATAAAGAGCTTACGGAAAATCCTCCTGCACCCGGAAGTTATGCTTATTGTTCTGATACTATCTATGATGAAAATATAATTGAAGATGTGCGCAATGTAGATCTCTTATATCACGAATCAACTTTTGCACATGATTTACTGGATAGAGCTACTGCAACTTATCACACTACTGCAAAACAGGCAGGACAAATTGCTTTGGCAGCAGAAGTAAAAAAATTATTGATCGGGCATTTTTCAGCACGATATAAAGAATTAACTCCATTGCTTGAAGAAGCTTCAAATATTTTCAGCAGGACAGAACTGGCATTGGAAGGAAAAAAGTTTTCTATTGGCGAATAAAAATCAGTACCGGAATTCGATTCAGCAATAATAAACTCTGCTATTGGGAATCATTTAATTTGATCAAAAAAAATAACCCAACGATTCAAATTAAATATATCTTTCTCAACAAATAATTAAATCAAAAGATGTACATGAAAAAAATCTTATTGTTAGTTTTAGTTACGATGGCATCGTTACAAAGCAAAGCGCAGGAAAGTTCTCCATCTCTATTTAAAGGCATGCAAATGATAGGAGGAGATATGAGTTATTATTCTACCTCTAATAAGCAGGCGGGAAACGGTAATACATTTACTGATTCGAAATTCCATCTTACCCCAAAGTATGGTTATATGATTAGTAATAACTGGTCAATCGGTACCGGAATTGGTTATTCAAGTGATGTAATTAAATCAACCACTGTTAACGGTTCATCACCTGGTTATACTTCCGAACACAAAACTACCACTGGTAACTTTGGCATTAATCCTTATGTTAATTATTATCATAAGCTCACGGATAAATTGTACTACAGCCTTAGTGGAGAACTGGAATTTAATTCCGGAAGCATTAAAACTAATAACACATCAACATATATTAATCCTATCACAGGTCTTCCTTCAATTAGTAATTCTACATTAAAAGGAAATACATCAGAAATTGGAATTGGTATAACTCCAGGACTTACTTATTTTATGAATAACCATTGGGCTGCCAATATCAATCTCGGCATACTTCAATACTCGAGCACTACTACAAAATATGATGACAATATCCCCAAAAACATTTACAATTATTTTTATTTCGATTATAATTTAACTCACGCCAATCTTGGTGTGAATTATTTTTTTTCTTGTAGAGGAAAAAAGGTGCTGACTCATTGATTACTTTAATTTAAAAAAAGTACTTGCAATAGAAACCAATTGTTATCAATGTTGGTTATGAGTTAGTGAATCAAATGCGAATCCAGATTATCACAGGCGAATTTCATTTATAATAATTATTTAATAATTCATATCACATTTTTCTCCCAAAACTTCACGGCCTTTTAAAATCTGGTTTTTTGCTATCTCACACATTTCAAATGCGTGCTCTGCTTTTTTCTTGCTTATATCGCTTTGCTGGTAATTAATACTGTTATCATTTCTGAACTGATACTCTTCAAAAACAGCAGGTAATATTTTGGCAACCTGGCAAACTTCATAATTACGTGCTGCTAATATCAAAGCCTCACGCCAATCTTCATTGCCGTTAATTGCTACCGGTTCATCAGCGCTTCTCAAAATATCAATTGCATCATCCACTTCCATTGTTT
Organism: Bacteroidota bacterium; assembly: GCA_031366005.1. Classification (GTDB taxonomy): domain Bacteria; phylum Bacteroidota; class Bacteroidia; order AKYH767-A; family OLB10; genus JANLUX01. The sequence continues at coordinate 2,192 of JANLZB010000069.1, forward strand.
GCTCAAACCTTGTTACAACTGATTCCACTGCGCGAAAATATTTAAGCACTTTAGCGTCTTCGTATTCTTTTATAAAATGTTCAATGATATCATTATCGTAAGCATTCAGAAAAGGACGATAGTCACCCATCAGTTCATTACCCTTTTGTTTGTTTTGATCAGCACGTTTTTTTCTGAAAGCGGAACGGTACAAATATTCTTTTTCTCCTCTTATATCAGGTAACTTCATTAGCTCAGCTGTGCCCATATGCGTATCATAGAAATTATACCACGATGGAATCCGGTCTGTCATCGGTTCCTGATCATGCACATGTTGACGTGATAAATATTCAGCCTTAAAAGTTTCATAATCCTGCAAGTTATCTAACCAGAATAATTCTCCTGCCTCACCTGAATGTAAAAACTCTATGTATAGATTTATTTCTGCACGTGTAACAGGATTTAAATAAGGACAAAACTCAATATTTGCAGATAACAATTGAAACTGTGCACAATGCTCAATACCTTTTAAACGAACCTGCTCTGCCCGCCACTGACACTGAAGATTAAATAATTTTTTTTGCTGAATAGCCCATAACGCCTCTTCCGCCAGAACTTTATATTTAAGTTGCTCTTGTTCCTGCGCCTTTATGTAAGAAGGCCCTTTAGTTAGATACGTTGCTTTTTTACGTGCATAATTTTTAATGAATGTATCTACTGACCTTTCATTATAATTAACAAAAAACAAATGATATGCAGGGTTTAGTCTAAGTTCATCTTCTGCTTGTTCTCTCAGAATTTCCATCCTGATTTCTTCGTCAAACTGCTGCTGGATATGTGCAGGTAATTGCTTTTGAATATTCTTCTCGTTCATAGTCGCTCTTAATAACTGAATGGTTAAACAGTGTCACAGTTATTAAAGTTTGAACTATTTATTAAAATTTATTACAAAATTTCAGATTTGAATAAGTAATAACTTTTTAATGTAATTTTCCAGAATAAAGCTTCTGCAAAAATTTAACTTAACACATTAAACAGATGAGGTTTCTTATTGCTGATGATCATGCAATTGTACGAAAAGGAATCAGGCAGATTCTAAGTGATGAATTTCCAAATGTTTTTATTGATGAAGTAGGTAATGGAAATGATTTGCTTGAAAAAGTCAAGGTTCAGAAGTATGATATAATAATTCTGGATATTTCAATGCCGGGTAAAAGCGGACTTGATATTTTAAAACAATTAAAAGCTCAGGAAAATATTTATCCTGTTTTGATATTAAGTATGCATCCTGAAGATCAATATGCCATAAGGGTTTTAAAAGCCGGTGCTTCAGGATTTTTGAGTAAGGACATAGCTGCTGAAGAATTAGTGAATGCAATAAAAAAAATTTTATCAGGCAGAAAATATATCACTGAAAGTATTGCTGAGAAATTGGTAGGTGGTATTGATCTATATAATGAAAAACCGCAACATACAATTTTATCTGACCGCGAGTTTGAAGTATTAAAATTGATTGCTTCCGGCAAAACAGTTTCTGAAATCGCAAACATGTTGCATTTAAGTGTTGCTACTGTGAGTACTTATCGCACACGCATACTTGATAAAATGCATTTTAAAAATAACGCTGAGCTAACGCATTATGTAATTTCCCAAGGTATAGTTTAATTTTAAAAAGTGTATGTGCTTGCTTTTAAGTAAAATAAAATTAAGAGCACGTAATAATTGTTAAGAATATTGACTGCTAAAGTTTTATAGTTGAGAGACTAAAACTTTATAAGCTTCCATCATCGAATAAATATCTTTCTTATGAACTTTTTCATCTGGTGAGTGTACTAAGTCTTCAGCAGCACCCACAAAACACCAGTCAATAGGGTAGGGTTGTTTTTGCAATTCATTGCCATCACTTCCGCCTGAACTTTCAATTTCTATTTGAAATGGAATATTATTTTTTTCAAGACATTGCATTATGCGGGTTACAAAAACTCTGCGTGGTATTCCGGAGTCACGCATACTAACCACTACACCTTTGCCATGATGTACTCCTTCAGTTATCCAGGTGATATCACTTATTAATGCCTGTTTAATTTTATAATTCTCAAAAAGAAATTTTGCAATATAAGGTACCGATCCACCACCGTGTTCTTCCCAACAGGAAAAAACAATTGCACCGTTTTCAATTGTTTCGCAAAGGTTCAATGCATTTAATACGCCAAGCCGGTTATCCAGATAACAACTTTGTACATACTCATCATCTTCTCTGAAATTCATTTTAAAACTAAGATCCGTTCCACGATTTATCTCGCGATTGAAATCATAAGTGAGTTGCCGCTCATCATTAGTAATTAATTTACATTCAATTTTTCCATCAGCATCTTCACCTGTCAATGTGAAACCGCTAACCAGTTTGGGCCCACCAATCTTTACTAATTCTTTTCCATATCGAACTGTAAAACCAATATTATCAATGTGAGCAAAAACTACAGTTCGTGGTTTGCCGAAAACTAAAACGATGCAGTGCTGAAAATCATCACCATGAAAAATTTGAGGTAGTGTTTTCCAGTTTGATCTATTCTGGTCAATATAATTTAATAAAAAGTCATGCATTAAAATTTCATTACCCGAGGGAGCATGAATAGCGCAAAGTTTTTTGAGAAGTGAAAACATAAATAAATCTGGATGGGTACGAATATACAAATGGAATTAAAATAAAAACGCCCCATCATACTGATGAGGCGTTTTTATAATGGAGGGAAGAATTATCTTCTCGCTCCTTTTTTCGCAGCTTTCTTAGCAGCTTTCTTAGCTCCTTTTTTTGCAGCTTTCTTAGCAGCTTTTTTAGCTCCACCTTTCTTTGCCGCTTTCTTAGCAGCTTTCTTTTTTGTTGCCATTTTTGTTTGAATTAATTGTTAATAATGAATTGATAAGAATTAAACTGTTATTATACTATTAAGGTTACATTTATTTGAAACTTTTATTTTTTTCATCAACTAAACTTTAATACTTACTATTTAATCCCTGCAATTCATCTGCGCAATTAATTCTTCGCATACTGTTATGCAGTGACAATTTTGTCCACGTTATACTTACCCGCTTTTAAATTTTCTTTTACATCCTTAAATGCTTTGATGGTATATTCAACATCTTCCAGTGTGTGAACCGCAGTTGGAATTAGTCGTAACATGATAATTCCTTTTGGTACTACCGGATAAACTACCATCGAACAAAAGATATCGTAATTTTCTCTCAGATCAAGAATGAGATTAGTGGCTTCAGGAATGGTTCCATTTAAATACACAGGAGTAACAGGTGATTCTGTTTTACCGATTTCAAATCCCGCTTTTTTCAAAGCACTTTGCAATGCATTTACAATTTTCCACAACCGATCTTTTAATTCAGGCTGACTTCTTAAAATTTCCAAACGTTTCAATGCACCTAGTACGCATGGCATCGGTAATGATTTTGCAAAAATCTGCGAACGCATATTATAACGAAGATATTCTACAACTTGTTCATCACTCGAAATGAATGCACCGATCAATGCCATTGACTTTGCAAACGTGCCGAAATAAACATCAATACCATCCTGGCAATTTTGATGCTCACCAACACCGGCTCCTGTTTTTCCCATGGTGCCGAAACCATGTGCATCATCTACAAACAAACGGAAATTAAATCTGGATTTCAACTTTACAATTTCTGCAAGCTTGCCCATATCTCCACTCATTCCGAAAACGCCTTCCGTTATAACTAGAATTCCACCATTGGTTTCTTCAACCAATTTAGTTGCACGTTCTAATTGTTTTTCTAAAGATGTAATATCATTATGCGGATAAACAAATCGCTTACCCATGTGCAAACGCAAACCATCAATGATACATGCATGCGCTTCAGAATCATAAACAATCACATCATGACGATCAACCAAACTGTCAATCGCGCTTACCATTCCCTGGTAACCGAAATTCAACAATATGGTATCTTCCTTTTGCATAAATGTGGAAAGTTCTTTTTCAAGTTGCTCATGATAATTACTGTTGCCACTCATCATGCGGGCACCCATTGGCAATGCCAAACCAAATTCTTTTGCACCATCAGCATCAGCTTTACGCACATCAGGATGATTTGCCAATCCTAAATAATTATTCAAACTCCATACTAACTTTTCCTTTCCGCGAAAAATCATTTTGTTTGAAATATCTCCTTCTAATTTTGGAAATGTAAAATAACCATGCGCATCTTTCGCATGCATACCGAGCGGGCCTCTGTTCTGCTCGATTTTTTCAAAGATGTCGTTCATTTTAATTTTTTGTTTTTTTTAAATTTCGATTTTTTTTGTTTCGCGATTTTCGTTTTCTGATTTACGATTTTCGTTTTGATATTTTGAAGCCCTCGAAATTGTGAGCGAAATATCTGCACAAAAATATTCAATCAAACAGTTGCGGCAATAATGTTTTCAACACTTCGTTGTTAACCTGCATGATCAAATGATGAACATCACATTCACTTTTAATACATACATTTGCAATGCATTTTACGAGAGAGAATTTATTTATTTTCTTTTTATCAAAAACAAAAAACATAAATGAAAAAATATTTTGCATTGTTAATTTCTGTTGCGATGATTTTTATTTCGTGCAGTAAATATCAGCGTGTGCTGAAAGGAACTGACATGGAAAAAAAATATGCGTATGCAGAAAAGTATTTTCAAAAGAAGGATTATTACCGTGCATTGCAGTTGCTTGAAGAATTAATTTCTGTTTATAAAGGAACAACAAAAGGCGAGCAGACTTATTATTATTATACTTATTCAAATTACTATACGGGCGATTATGCAATGGCCGCTTATCACTTTAATAATTTTGTGCAGACTTATCCTAACAGCAAGTATGCAGAAGAAATGCAATTCATGCATGCTTATTGTTATTATCTCGATTCACCGATACCAAGTTTAGACCAGACAAATACATTAGATGCAATAGAAAAATTTCAATTGTTCATTAACAAGTATCCGAAAAGCACACGTGTTGAGGAATCGAACCGATTGATAGATGAGCTGCGTTATAAAATTGAAACCAAGGCATTCATTAATGCGAAACTTTATTATAAAACAGAAAATTATAAAGCAGCAATAGTCGCTTTTGAAAATGTGCTTAAAGATTTTCCAAGTACCACTTATCGTGAAGAAGCTTTATTTCTTGCACTAAAATCATCTTATATCTATGCGCAGAAAAGTGTAGAAAACAAACAAGCCGAAAGATATAAGTTAGCACAGGAAAATTATTTTAAGCTGATAGATGCTTATCCCCAAAGCAAATATCTGCGTGATGCAGAAAAGATTTATACCGGAACCCAGGCTGCACTCAAGGAAAAACAGGAAAAGGATACTGTTAGTACTACTCCTTAGTATATATAGGTACACTTTTATATTATATCTTTGCATTGTACTTCCTTAAGTATCATTCCATAAAATATTAATAATTTCATTACTTAAATAAAAAATGGCATCATTCAAATCATCGGCAAACACCACAGTTACGAGAGACCTCGTAAATTTTGAAGAGAAAACAGGAAACATTTATGAAACGCTCGCTATCATGTCAAAAAGAGCAAATCATATTTCTGCGGAATTAAAAGAAGAGTTAAATGATAAGTTGTCAGAGTTTGCAACTGCAAGTGATAATCTTGAAGAAATTTTCGAGAATCGCGAACAGATTGAAATTTCTAAACACTACGAGCGTTTACCAAAACCAACTTTGATCGCAGTGCAGGAATACCTGGATGGTAAAATATATCACCGTAATCCTGCTAAGGAAAATCCGGATTCGTTTTAATCAATGCAATTAGCCGGCAGAAAAATAGTGCTCGGTGTTACCGGCAGCATCGCAGCTTACAAAGCAGCGCATCTTTGCCGCTTATTAAAAAAGGAAGGAGCAGAAGTGAAAGTCGTAATGACCACTTCTGCTTCTGCTTTTATAACCCCGCTTACTTTATCTACGCTTAGCGCCAATCCTGTACTGATTGAAATGGTGAGAGATGATTCTACCTGGAACAATCATGTGGAATTAGGACTTTGGGCTGAATTAATGGTGATTGCACCGGCATCTGCTAACACCATTGCAAAATGTGTACATGGATTATGTGATAATTTATTAAATGCAGTTTATCTTTCTGCACGGTGCCCCATTATGATTGTGCCTGCAATGGATCATGATATGTATATGCACCCTTCAACTCAACAAAATATAAAGGAGTTAAAAACGTTTGGCAATCTGATTGTCGGTCCTGCAAATGGTGATCTGGCAAGCGGATTAACAGGAGAAGGCAGGATGGAAGAACCAGAAAATATTATGCAGCATATTCAAAATTTTTTTAATCATGCATCTCAATTAAAAGGCAAACGTGTACTTGTTTCTGCCGGACCTACACATGAACATATTGATCCTGTTCGCTACATAAGCAATCACTCGTCAGGTAAAATGGGTTTTGCTATTGCAGATGAATTAGCAAGAAGAGGAGCTGATGTTACCTTAATTGCCGGGCCGAATAATTTATCAAAACCATCGTACCTTAATTATATAGGAGTGGAAAGTGCGCATGATATGCATGATGCGTGCATGAAAGCATTTCCAAAAAGTGATATCAGCATCATGAGCGCAGCTGTTGCAGATTTTACTCCTGAAATTGCTGCAAATGAGAAAATAAAAAAAGCTTCTGGTGTTAACTCCATTCAGTTAAAAGACACTGTAGATATTTTATCTGAAATGGGTAAGGCAAAAAAAGCGAAGCAACTGTTGGTGGGTTTTGCTCTTGAGACTCAAGATGCAATAAAGCATGGAATAGATAAACTCCAGCGTAAAAATTTAGATTTGATTGTAGTGAATACGCTGGAAGATGCAGGTGCAGGATTTGGTGGCGATACAAACAAAATAACTCTTATTGATAAACAAAAAAATATTACCAGCTTTGAGTTGAAATCAAAAACTGAAGTTGCACGTGATATCGTTAACGAAATAATTCATCTTTATAATGCGTAAGTTATTCTTATTATTAATACTGCTTTGCTCATTTATTATTACCAATGCGCAGGAATTAAATTGCCAGGTGCAGGTGCTCACACCACGCATTCAAAGCAGTGATAAAAAAATATATACCACATTGCAGCAAGCCATTTATGAGTTTATCAATAACACTAAATGGACAAGCGATAAATTTCTGAGTGAAGAAAAAATTGAATGCAGTATACAGATAGAAATTACTGAACGCGTTTCTACCGATGAGTTTAAAGGAACCATTCAGGTTTCTTCACGCAGACCGGTTTATAAAACTTCTTACAACTCACCAATGTTAAATATTAAGGATGATGATTTTTCATTTCATTATATTGAATTTCAAAACCTGGAGTTTAATGAATCGAGCAGCAATCCCAATCTCGTTGCAGTATTAACGTATTATGCTTATTTAATTTTAGCTGTTGATTATGATTCGTATTCATTACTTGGTGGTGGCCCTTATTATCAAAAAATTCAGGCAATAGTTGCCAATATGCAAAACGCTGGTGAGAAGGGTTGGAAATCATATGAAACAAATAACCGTAATCGTTACTGGGTTTCTGAAAATTTTAACAATCCGATTTACAAACCTATCCGGCAATTATATTATAATTTTCACCGAAAGGGTTTAGATATAATGTGGGAAAAGAAAGATGAAGGATTGCGTGCATGTGCTGAAAGCATTGAAGGATTAAAAAAAGTTCATAGCGAAAAACCCATCTCACCATTGATGCAAGCTTTGTTTGATGCCAAAGCTGATGAAGTAGTCAATATGTTTTCTGGTGCTCCAGCGGATATAAAAACCCAGGCAAAATTAACACTGGATGAAGTGAATCCATCCAATACAAGCAAATACCAAAAGATACTTTCCGGG
>JANLZB010000077.1:0-8175 GCA_031366005.1 Bacteroidota bacterium
TATACTTTCTTTATGACCTAACAAACTCCATAACTCTTCTGCAATATGAGGTGCATAAGGAGAAAGAATAATTGACAACGGTTCTAATATCGCACGTTTATTGCATTTCAAATCTGTTAACTCATTCACACAAATCATAAACGTGCTTACAGAAGTATTGAATGAGAAACGCTCAATATCTTCTTCCACTTTTTTAATTGTTTTGTGGAGAGTTTTTAATTCTGCTGCTGTCGGAGCTTCCCCACTAACTTCGAATTTCACCTCACCCCCAGACCCTCTCCCAAGGAGAGGGGAGTGATACAAACGCCAAAGCTTGCGGATGAAATTTGAAACTCCTGAAATTCCATTGGTATTCCATGGTTTGCTTTGCTCTAAAGGACCGAGGAACATTTCATACAAACGGAGACAATCTGCTCCGTACTGTTCCACGATATCATCAGGATTGACAACATTGTGCCAGCGTTTAGACATTTTCTCAACTTCGCTTCCGCAGATATATTTACCATCTTGCCCAGTGATAATAATCGCATCATTAAATTCTTCACGCCATTCTTGAAAGCCTTTAATGTTTAGAATATTATTTTCTACAAGACTTACATCAACATGAATTTGATTTATAGCAATTCTTTTATCTTCTTCTACAGCTTCAATATCACAAAACCCAGGCAACTTATCGTTAACCATTTTTAATAAATCTTTTGTGGTGATTTCTTTGTTGATATAAGCATTTAAAATTCCTTTTGATATAAATACTGGTCTTGGAGAAGTTATTACAATGTTGATCAACTCAAGCCGATAAACAAAAGCAGACACTCCCTGTATCATCCCCTGATTAATCAACTTCTTCGCAGGTTCTTGTTTTGGGATATATCTTAAGTCAAATAAAAATTTTGTCCAGAAACGAACGTACAATAAATGTCCCGTTGCATGTTCTGCTCCACCAAGATATAAATCAACATCCTGCCAATAGTTTACGGAATCTTTTCCAACAAAAGCTTTGTCGTTATGCGCATCCATGTAACGCAGATAATACCAGCTTGAGCCAGCCCAACCTGGCATTGTTGTGGTTTCGTAATTCCAATCTTTTGCTCTTGCCAAAGGTGGTTCACCTGTTTCAGTAGGTAAAAATTTATCTACTTCAGGTAATACTAATGGAAGCTCTTCTTCCTTCATCACATAAGGAACTCCATCTTTATAATAAACAGGAATGGGTTCACCCCAATAACGCTGACGACCAAAGATGGCATCACGCAAACGGTAATTTATTTTGCCTTTACCAATTCCTTTCTTTTCAATTTCTGCAATGGCTGCTTTCATCGCATCGCGACCTGTCATTCCGTTTAAGAAACCGGAATTAATCATCAACGCATCTTTGGTTGCATCGGCTGTTTCACTGATGTCAACATCTTTATTGATGGCGATGATGGGAAGATTAAAATGTTTTGCAAAATCCCAGTCGCGTTGGTCACCTGCGGGAACAGCCATCACAGCACCAGTTCCATAACCTGCCAACACATATTCACCAATCCAGATTGGAATTTTTTCTCCTGTGAACGGATGCAATGCATAAGCTCCGGTAAACTGTCCTGTGATTCTTTTTACATCACTCATACGTTCGCGCTCACTGCGATTGCGTGCATAAGTAAGATATTCATTCACTGCATTGCGATATTCATCAGTAGTAAGTTGATTTACTAATTCATGTTCCGGTGCAAGTGTTAAAAATGTTACACCGAAGATTGTATCAGGACGGGTTGTGAAAACTTCAATAAAAGCCTCACCCAAACCCTCTCCTTTAGAGAGGGCTTTCCTTTCATCAAGCTCAAGCTTTATTTGTTTCAAAACACCTGAGGTGCCTTTTTTCACTTCTTCGTTCGTAAACCTGATTACTTTAAAACCAAGATTATTGAATACTTCTGTTCTTAGTTTGTCTTCTTCTTTTTGCCCTTCGTGATATCCGCCATCAATTTCAATCACTAATCTTCTTTCGATACTTACAAAATCAGCAATGAATTTATCAATTACATGTTGCCTTCTTATTTTGGTTCCTAATTTATTATTGCGAACATTTTCCCAAATGATTTTTTCTGTTTCAGTAGGTTCCTTTCTATTATTGCGGGAATTATTTTTTAAATAAGGATCATACACTTTTGAATCTGCAGTTCTTAAACCGAAATCCCCGTCCTCTTCATTTGCGGTAGACAACTCCCTCTCTGAAGGAGAGGGCAGGGGTGAGGCAACTTTGAATTTTAAACTACTTCCTTCACTCCTTCCAATCCAGTTCCGTTGTGCTTCTTTAATTGATTCACTCCAATCAATCGAATCCAAATCATTCAACAAACGATCAGCATAAGCTGTAATGCGTAAGCACCATTGCTTCATCAGTTTGCGTTCAACAGGATAACCGCCACGTTCGCTTACACCATCTTTTACTTCTTCATTAGCAAGCACAGTTCCCAACTGAGGACACCAGTTCACCCACATATCACTTAAATAAGCTAAGCGATATTTTAATAAAGTTTGTTGTTGCTGTTTTTCAGAAAACGATTTCCATTCATCAGCAGAAAAAATTACCACATCATCATCGCAAACAGCTTTTACGTTTTTATTTCCATCCGTTTCAAAAACTTTGATGAGCGATTCAATGGATTCTGCTTTGTCTGAATTGCGATTGTACCAACTCTTGAACAGCTGGATAAAAATCCATTGTGTCCATTTATAATAATCAGGATCGCTGGTACGTACTTCACGATCCCAATCGAAACTAAAACCGATTTTATTTAATTGTTCTTTGTAACGTTTAATATTCTGCTCAGTAGTAACTGCAGGATGCTGTCCTGTCTGAATAGCATATTGCTCTGCAGGCAAACCAAATGCATCAAAACCCATTGGGTGCAAAACATTAAATCCTTTCAATCTTTTAAAGCGTGCATAAATATCAGAAGCGATATATCCCAGCGGATGTCCAACATGCAAACCTGCTCCTGAAGGGTATGGAAACATATCCAACACATAAAATTTCGGACGGGTTGTATCAATATCAGTTTTGAACGATTTATGATCGCTCCAGTACTTTTGCCATTTAGCTTCTACGTCTCTGAAATTATAGTCCACTATGCCTTAAAAATTTTGAGGCACGAAGATAGGAAAATCAGGTCTTTCAGAATAGAGCAATGCAGTGTGTTGTTAATACTAGTTCCCTGGTATTCATTTTCTATCTTTGTTACTTGATTTACATAAACAATAAATGAAACTTCTGCTCGAAATAAAAGATAACAAAGCCGCCTTTTTTATGGAACTGCTTAAAAACTTTTCTTATGTGAAAGCAAAACCTATTGATGAAGTAAGCCAAAAAAGATTAAAGGCACATCCATCAAATAACGGAATTGAAATACCAGTGACTTACGCAAAAAATCCGGATGTGCTTGCTTTAAAAGGAATTTGGAAAAACAAAAAAATTACCCAGACTGAACTAAGAAAAAAAACCTGGGGAAATAGAATATGAAAGTAATTTGTGACACCAATATTTTCATTTCTTTATTTGAAAATTATACTGATACAATTGAGGAAGTAAAAGCAATTGGGGATGAAAATGTTTTAATGCCTGTTGTGACTTATATGGAACTGATTGGTGGAATGCCCGATAAAAAATCAATGAATCAAATGTTGCAAAAAATAAAACATTATAATATTCTGCATTTTGATGAGCGGGTGTCAATTAAAGCAGCAGAATTAATGCATGATTATAAACTAAACAACTCATTACAAATACCGGATGCAATTATTGGAGCTATGGCAATTATTTACAATTTGCCTTTGCACTCCTACAACAAAAAGGATTTTCGATTTATGCCCGGATTGAATTTTTATTCAGTCAATCATTGAGAATTATTTTAAAGTTGATAATAAATTACCACCTATTTATATTTTTGCCGCTCATTCAAATTAACTAATGGCAGAAAACTCAAGACTTGTCCGTAAGGCACAGCGCTCATCGCGGCTTTCTACCATTATCAGTCTTTCGCTGGTTTTATTTCTGCTGGGAATTCTTGGTGTGTTGCTGTTACACGCTCATAAAATTTCCAATTATGTAAAGGAAAACATTGAACTATCTGTGATCTTAAAACCGGAGTCAGACAGCATTATGATTGCGCAATTAAGCAACGTTATTTCCAGTTCTCCTTACGTAAAAGACACCCATTTTGTAAGCAAAGAGGAAGCTGCGGTTTTGCTTAAAAAAGATTTGGGTGAAGACTTCGTAAATTTTTTGGGATACAATCCACTTTATCCTTCCATAGATGTTCACTTGAAAGCAGAGTATGCAGAACCAACCACTATCAAAAGTTTTATTCAGCTGCTTTCAACAAATCCGGCAGTGCACGAAATTTATTATCAGCAATCATTGGTTGATTCCATCAATAGAAATCTCCGCATCATAACACTAATAATTCTCTCCTTCAGTTTTTTGCTTTTGCTCATCAGCATTGCACTTATTAATAACACTATTCGTATTGCGCTTTACGCGAAACGCTTACTGATAAAAAGTATGTTACTGGTAGGGGCTACTAAAGGATTTATCCGCAAACCATTTATAACGAAAGGATTTATGAATGGATTTTACGGAGCAGTGGTGGCAATCATTTTACTAAGTGTGGTAATGTATTTTACAATGAAACAAATTCCGGAGCTTTCGCTGTTACGTGATTACCGTATGATGGGTATTATTGCAGGCAGCATTGTGGTTTCAGGGATATTTGTATCGGTGTTTTGCACTTTGTTCGCAGTGAATAAATACCTACGTTTGCGCACTGACGAGCTGTTTTAATCTTTAAAAATTTGTATCTCAATAATCATGGCAACTACTTCTAAACCCAAAACTCCGGTAACTGCAAAAAGCACTGTTCCACCAAAGCAACAAGCTTTAACAGGTGATGCTGCCTTTGCATTCGGCAGAGAAAATTATGTCATCATGTTAGTTGGTTTAGCAGTAATTATCATTGGATACATGCTGATGTCAGGAGGAAAAAGTACTGATCCAAATGTTTTCAACGAAGAAATTTTTAGTTTCAGAAGAATCACCCTTGCACCTTTAGTGGTTCTGTTGGGTTATGGCATCGAGATATATGCCATCGTGAAAAAAGCGAAATAAATACTGATGAATTTTTGGGAAGCCATTATACTGGCTATAGTAGAGGGAATCACCGAGTTTTTGCCGGTTTCTTCTACAGGCCACATGATTATTGCCTCGTCATTGATGGGTATTGCTGACAATCCATTTACAAAAACTTTTACTGTAGCAATTCAGCTTGGCGCAATTCTTTCTGTTGTTGTGCTTTATTGGAAAAGATTTTTACAGAGTTTCGATTTTTATGTCAAGCTGATTATTGCAGTTATTCCGGCTTTGGTATTTGGAAAATTGTTAGATGATTATATTGATAGCTTATTAGGAAATGTATTAGTGGTGGGATTCATGCTTTTTGCCGGAGGAGTTTTTTTAGTTTTTATAGATTATCTTATTAAAGAAAATAAATCTGATGAAAATCAGGAAATAACAAATGCAAAAGCTTTTAAGATTGGTTTATTTCAATGTATTGCAATGATACCCGGAGTTTCACGTTCAGCAGCAACAATTGTAGGAGGGTTACTACAAAAATTAAATCGAAAAACTGCTGCTGAGTTTTCTTTTTTTCTTGCAGTGCCAACAATGTTTGCTGCAACTGCGTATAAGCTTCTTAAGTTTTATAAAGAAGGAGTTGGCTTTCAGCACGACCAAATAAGTTTATTGATTGTTGGGAATATTGTTGCTTTCATTGTTGCAATGTTCGCTATCAAATCTTTTATTACTTATTTAACCAAACATGGATTCAAAGTTTTTGGCTATTACAGAATTATAGTTGGGCTCATCATCATTTTGCTTGTAATGTTTGGTGTTGATTTGAAAGTTGTTTAACACACTTTTTATTTTGCCACAAAGACACAAAGCCACTAAGTTTTACTTTGTGCCTTCGTGCCTTTATGGCAATTGATATTATTAACGCATGAAAGACACTATTGTTCCAGTTACAAATCCTTTTGATGAAGGAATGGTTTTGCTTTTCAATAAACCAAAGGACTGGACTTCTTTTGATGCAGTTAAAAAAGTAAGGAATCTTTGCCGCACTAAAAAAGTTGGTCATGCCGGAACATTGGATCCACTGGCAACAGGTTTACTAATTATTTGCACTGGGCCTAAAACCAAGGAAATTCAATTTATCCAGGCAGACGAAAAAGAATATACCGGAACATTTTTTTTGGGGGCAACCACGGCATCCTATGATTTAGAAACAGAAGTTGAACAAACTTTTGACATCAGTCATATTGATGAATCAAAAATAAAATCTGCAACAAAAAAATTTATTGGTAAGATTTTACAAATTCCACCGCTTCACTCAGCAGTAAAAGTAAACGGGCAGCGAGCCTACAAAATGGCAAGGCGAGGAGAGGATCATGTGCTGGATGCCAAAGAAATTCTTATCCGCGAATTTGAAATTACAAATATTCAATTGCCTGTTGTTGAATTCAGAGTTGTGTGCAGCAAAGGAACTTATATCCGTTCGATTGCAAATGATTTTGGAAAAGCTTTGAATGCTGGTGCATATCTTCAATCGCTGTGCAGAACCAGAATTGGTAATTACTTTTTGAAAGATGCGTGGGAGATTAAAGATTTTGCAGAATCGGAATTGATACAATCACTAAAGACGCAGCATAATGACATATAACAATTATAAATCCGCATCAAGCTTGTGATTATTTTATCATGAAAAAGAACAGAGGATAATTTATTCCGCGTACTCTCTTAAATCTACCGGTACCACACTTGTTACTCCCGGTTCAGCCATTGTGATTCCATAAATTAAATCAGTAGCTGACATGGTTTTTTTGTTGTGCGTAATAACGATGAATTGTGATTCGGTGCTAAAAGTTTTGATGATGTTATTGAATTTATCAATGTTGTTATCATCAAGCGGTGCATCCACCTCATCGAAAATACAAAATGGTGCAGGCTTCAATAGATAAATACCAAACAACAGCGCAGTTGCGGTAAGCGTTTTTTCTCCACCACTCAATTGATGAATGCTCAACGGTTTTTTTCCTTTTGGCTGTGCAATAATCTGTATGTCGCTTTCCAACGGATTGTTTGGATCATTTAAGATAAGATCACAATTATCATCTTCAGTAAACAATGAGCGGAATACACGGATAAAATTTTCGCGCACATGCACATAAGCATCCATGAAAACGGTACGTGCATTTTCATCAATCTCTGCAATTGTTTTCAGCAATGATTCTTTGGCGCTTTGTAAATCGGTTTTCTCTTTTACGATAAAATCATAACGCTCCTTTATTTCTTTATACTGCTCCAATGCCATTGGATTAATCGGTCCGAAGTCAGCTATCTGCTTGCGTAATTTTTCAGCACGTGGACGTAACTCTTCTTCATTCAGATTTTCATCCGGCTCCTGATCAAGCAGCTCATTTATATCAATGCTGAATTCAATACTTAATCTTTCTTTCAGCGAATTCATCTGCAATTTCAATTCATTCAGTTCATCGTGCACACTCTGTATTAAAGTATCAGCCTGCTCTTTCTTTCTGCGAAGTTCATGCAGGTATTTATCCTTTGTTTCAATATCACCTTTCGATTTAAAATATTCTTTTTCAAAAGTCTGCAATTGAAATTCCATTTCCTCGCGTTCATTCAGCAGGCGTTTTAAATCTTCGTTGCTGGTTTCAATGGTGCCCAGTAATTGTTCGGTTTGACTTTTTATTGCTTCCAGTTCCTGCGCATACTGTTCTTTATTACGTAAAAGCGTTGCACTTTGATTATGTTTAAAACCAAGTTCGCGTGTTAAATTCTGAATGCGGTTTTGCTGTTGAAGAAAAAGAATGTTATGCTGGTTGAATGCCTGACTTTTCTCTCCGCTCTCACGTTGCAACTGTGCAGATAATTCCTGTTGCACGTTTAGCTGTTGTTCCTGATTCTGTAGTTTGTTTTTTAATGTGATTGGAGAGATATCAGGATTGCCATTCTCTTCTTCCATCATTCGTAATATGGCAGCCATTTCCTGTTCAAGCTTGTCAATATTATTTTGCAGAACGGTGAAGCCATTGGTGAGGAAGTCGCGGTTGCTTTGC